>JBNGDI010000010.1:0-89552 GCA_049975425.1 Bacteroidales bacterium | reverse complement strand
GTGGCTGCTGAAAAATCAATGAGGCAGGTTACCTCCGGCCAAGGCCACAGGGTTCGGGTTTCGGGTTCAAATGGTTATATTTAAAGGGTTGTGGTTAACTACGTAGATAACTACGTAGATAACTACGTAGTTACCTGCGTAGTTTTATGAAGAAGGGCCCGTTTTGGAATTTTGAAATATCCCTGGTATTATGATACCCGACGAACGGAACCATTGGCTTGTGGTATAAGCACAAACATCCGTAACAGGAAGGCAATTCGCGGTTTTTACCGCTCTGTCAGTACAGGCCTTTTTCGTATTTGATCCTGATTTTTTCTATCATATCGGCCGTCATGGATTCCAGATCATACCGGGGATTCCAGCCCCATTCTTCCCGTGCGGCCGAATCGTCCATGCTGTTGGGCCAGGAATCGGCAATGGCCTGTTTGGCCGGATCCACATCGTAGGACATTTCAAACTCAGGGATGTGTTGTTTGATGGCCGAAGCCAGTATTTCCGGATCAAAGCTCATGGCCGTTACATTGAAGGCATTCCGGTGCTTCAGGCGGGAAGGATCTGCCTCCATGAGCTGAATGGCCGCTTCAATGGCGTCGGGCATGTACATCATATCGAGGAAAGTGCCTTTGGAAAGAGGGCAGACGTATTTTCCGTATTTTACGGCATCGTAAAAAATTTCCACGGCATAATCGGTGGTACCTCCCCCGGGCAGGGTGACATTTGAAATAATACCGGGGTAACGCAGGCCGCGCGTATCCACTCCGAAGCGTTTGTAATAATAATCACACAGCAGTTCACCGGTTACCTTGGTTACTCCGTACATGGTATTCGGCCGCTGGATGGTATCCTGGGGAGTGTTGTCCAGCGGGGTAGCAGGACCGAAAGCCCCGATAGAGCTGGGGAAGAAAAGGGCACAGTTGTATTCCCGGGCAATTTCCAGCACATGGTACAATCCGTTTACTCCCACATCCCAGCCGCGCTGGGGGTATTTTTCCGCTACAGCCGAAAGGATGGCGGCCAGGTGAAAGATGGTATCGATCTTATATTTCTTTACCACGGCGGTGATCTGTTCGGGATCGGTAGCGTCGGCAACTTCGTAGGGCCCCGATTCCTTCAGTTCTCCTTCGGGAAGGGTTTTTCTGATGCCGGCAACCACATGGTCGTTGCCATACCTTTTCCTGAGCTCCAGGGTTAGTTCGGAACCGATCTGTCCCACAGAACCGGTAACAAGGATATTTTTCATAACAGGATCTTTTTTATATTTTCTGTTTATTCGTTAACAAAGGTATGGCGAAAGTAAACATTTTTTATGGTGAAAAACATACTATAAAGCATTGAAAATTAATTCGTATTGAAATTCAATTTTCATATATTTGGCGGCACTTCAAGTAAATAAGAACTTATTAATACCTGTCGTTATGTACGGAAAGATAAAAGAACATCTGCAGCAGGAACTGGCCGGTATCCAGGAAGCCGGTTTGTTCAAGGAAGAAAGAATCATTACCTCACCCCAGGGCGCCGAGATCAGTATCAGCACGGGCGAAAAGGTGCTGAATTTTTGTGCAAATAATTACCTTGGGTTATCCAACCATCCGGAGCTGGTCAAAGCGGCCAAAGAAGCCCTCGACAGCCGGGGCTTTGGGCTGTCGTCGGTGCGGTTTATCTGCGGAACGCAGGATATCCATAAAACCCTCGAGAAAAAAATAGCCGATTTTTTCGGTACGGAAGACACCATCCTGTATGCCGCCTGTTTCGATGCCAACGGGGGTGTTTTTGAGCCCCTGCTGGGACCTGAGGATGCCATCATTTCCGATGCGCTGAACCATGCTTCCATTATCGACGGGGTAAGGCTCTGCAAGGCCCAGCGGTATCGTTACCAGAATGCCGACATGGCTGATCTGGAAGAACAGCTGAAAAAAGCACAGGAACAGCGCTTCAGGCTGATTGTTACCGATGCCGTGTTTTCAATGGACGGAAATGTGGCTCCCCTCAGCCGCATTCTGGAACTGGCGGAAAAATACGATGCCATGGTCATGATCGACGAAGCTCATTCGGCAGGTGTAGTGGGAGAAACCGGCCGGGGGGTGACCGAACTCTTTGATTGCCGCGGGAAGGTTGAAATCATTACCGGTACCCTGGGTAAGGCATTCGGTGGAGGGATCGGAGGATTTACCACTGGGAAGAAAGAAATCATTGAAATGCTCAGGCAGCGCAGCCGGCCTTACCTCTTCTCGAATTCACTGCCGCCTTCGGTGGTCAACGCCGGTATCAGAATGTTCGATATGATGAGTGAGACCAATGAACTGCAGGACAAGCTGCACTGGAACACCAAATATTTCTTCAACGAAATGAAAGCGGCCGGTTTCGATCTGAAGCCCACCCAAAGCGCCATTGTTCCCATTATGCTGTACGATGCCAAATTATCCCAGGATTTTGCCCGGAAACTGCTGGACGAAGGCATTTACGTGATCGGCTTCTATTATCCGGTGGTGCCCAAAGGGCAGGCCAGGATCAGGGTACAGCTTTCAGCAGCTCATGAAAAGGAACACCTCGACAGGGCCGTGAAGGCGTTTACCAAAATAGGCCGTGAAATGGGGGTGCTGAAATAGGTTGAAGGTAATAATGTAATTTACTGGAGGAATCTCCAACGGGTGCCCTGAGCTTGTCGAAGGGCACCCGGTTTTTTTTACCCGCACTTTGAGCTACCGCAATCCTGGCAGATCAGGCAACCTTCCTGGTAAATCAGATTTTTGGAGCCGCATTCCTGGCATTCGCCCTTGGCCCGGGTGCCGTTGGGGATATACCGTTTCAGGGCCCTTTCCACACCGTTCCGCCAGGTGTTGATATTCTCGCTGTCGAGGCGCAGGGATGACACCAGGTTCACTACATCGGGAATGGGCATTCCATGCCTCAGAACGCCCGATATCAGTTTGGCATAGTTCCAGAATTCGGGATGGAACATGTGCGATAAACCGCCCAGGATGTTCTTGTAACCGTATTTGTCGGTATACATGAAATCGTAGCGGTTTTTGCCGTCTTCGTCCTTGGTTTTGATGATCTTCCCTCTGCTGATGGATTTGGGTATGGGGAAGATCTCCTCGTCGGCCAGGCCGGTAAATATTTCATAGGGAACACCGTCTTTCAGCCCCACAAAAGCGATCCATCTTTCGTTGTTATTATTGAACCGGATGATCTCGGCATCGAGCACCCTGGGTCGTTTGGGGAACTGAACGGCCTGTTCGTTTTTCTTTTCACCGGTTACCAGCACCCCGTTTCTGGAACCGTCGCGATAGATGGTGGCTCCCTTGCAGCCGCTTTTCCATGCGGTAAGGTACAGTTCTGAAACCAGGCTTTCCTGTACCTGCTGAGGCAGGTTGATGGTCACGCTGATGGAATGATCCACCCATTTCTGTATTTCTCCCTGCATCCTCACCTTGGCAAGCCAGTCCACATCGCTGGACGTAGCCTTGTAATAGGGCGATTCTTTCACCAGTTCCTCCATTTTTTCGTCGGAGTACTGTTTTGCTTCCTCCGGATCGTACCCTTTTACTCGCATCCAGTCGCGGAACTTGTGGTGATACACCGGGTATTCTTCCCAGGCATCGCCCACTTCGTCCACGAAAGTAACCTTTACGTCGCGGTCGCTGGGATTTACTTTCCTGCGTCGTTTGTAAACCGGAAGGAATACGGGTTCTATTCCCGAGGTGGTCTGCGTCATAAGGCTGGTGGTGCCGGTAGGGGCAATGGTCAGCAGGGCAATGTTCCTCCGGCCGTGTCTGGTCATATAGTTGTACAAACTCTCGTCGGCTTTCCTCAGGCGTTTGATAAAGGGGTTGTTTTTTTCCTTTTCGGGATCGTAAATATTGAAAGGTCCCCGCTCCTTGGCCAGATAGACCGACGAGCGGTATGCTTCCAGAGCCAGGTTTTTATGTACTTCCACAGAGAAAGCAACCGCTTCCTCGCTTCCGTACCTCAGACCCAGGGCTGCCAGCATATCGCCCTCGCCGGTAATGCCTATACCGGTACGGCGTCCTTCTTCCGTTTTATGGCGGATACGCTCCCAGAGGCG
The DNA here is from genome assembly GCA_049975425.1 of Bacteroidales bacterium. GTDB lineage: Bacteria > Bacteroidota > Bacteroidia > Bacteroidales > VadinHA17 > HyVt-105. Next base: position 85,486 of record JBNGDI010000010.1, on the reverse strand, counting down.
GCGTTCCACGCCTTTGATCTCATCCGGTTCGGGATCCCGGCGTATCTTGTCAAGAATAGCATCGATTTTCTCGATTTCCAGATCGATGATATCGTCCATGATCCGCTGGGCCAGCCCCACGTGTTCTTTGAAAAGATCGGTATCGAAACGGGCTTTGTCGGTGAACGGGTCGTTAACGTAACTGTACAGGTTGATGGCCAGCAATCGGCAACTGTCATACGGGCACAGCGGGATCTCCCCGCAGGGATTGGTGGAAACGGTGCGATATCCCAGATCGGCATAACTGTCGGGGACCGATTCCCTGAGTACTGTGTCCCAGAATAGTACTCCGGGTTCGGCCGATTTCCAGGCATTGTGAATGATTTTGTTCCACAGATCCCGGGCGCGGATCTCTTTTTTATATGCAGGCTTTTCCGCATCCAGCGGATACTGCTGCACGTAAGTGGTATCGTTCAGCACGGCCCGCATGAATTCATCGTCGATTTTGACCGATACATTGGCTCCGGTTACTTTCCCCTGTTCGAGCTTTGCATCGATGAATTTTTCCGCATCGGGATGTTTGATGGAAATGGTGAGCATCAGCGCCCCCCTTCGTCCGTCCTGTGCCACTTCCCTGGTGCTGTTCGAATATCTTTCCATGAAGGGAACCACGCCGGTGGAGGTGAGGGCTGAATTGAGCACCGGTGAACCGGAAGGACGAATATGGGAAAGATCGTGCCCCACTCCGCCGCGGCGCTTCATCAGTTGCACCTGTTCCTGGTCTATTTTCATAATCCCCCCGTAGGAATCGGAATTTCCTTCGTTGCCGATCACAAAACAATTGGAAAGCGAGGCAATCTGGAATTTGTTTCCGATACCGGACATGGGACCTCCCTGGGGGATAATGTATTTGAAATCCTTCAAAACCCCGTAAATGGTTTCTTCCGGAATCGGATTGGGATATTTCAGTTCAATGCGGTGGATTTCCCGTGCCAGCCTCCTGTGCATGTCATCGGGTGTTTTTTCATACAGGTTGCCATATGAATCCTTCAGGGCATATTTGTTTGCCCATACCCGCGCAGCCAGTTCATCGCCTTTAAAATATTCAATGGATGCCTGAATAACCTCGTCATGAGCATAGGTTTTCGGTTTCCCGGCTTTTTCGCCGGGTTCCTGTTTCACTTCCTGGCTGAGGGGAAGTTCGGCTTCTTCCTGCTTGTTGTTCAGCTTGTTCTGCGCGACGAGTTCTTCCATTGAAAAAAAATTACATACTTAGTTCAACAATCGGTATCTTAAGTAATTGTTAACTTGGGATATCAGAAAATTACCCCCGGGTGATCAAAGGCTCTGCAATTTAAATATTGAGTTAAGCTTTGACAAGAGCAATGTTTTTCTATTTATTAACATTCGGCATGAGTTATTAACCCGCTGTGTTATCTGTCAGTATAACAATATGTTAAGTTGTTTCTCGCGATAAACAGCCTTTCAGCAGCCATGATAGTGAGGGCATACCGGGTATTCCGGGTGAAAAAAGAAGCCGTCCGGACGGGACGGCTTCTTATGATGAGGTCAATCCGGTTTACAGGGGATCGGGCCCCTCCACCAGGGTAAATTCCGGATCGGGTGCCGAACTGGTGCACTGGAATTTGGCGGTGAACCGTCCGGTAGGCCCTCCATAGGTGGCAAAGGTCACGATGTAGTATACATCAATACCGCTTACCTGGGCCTGTGCATCTGGGAACTTGGTGGGCAATAGGGCATTCCCTATGGCCGTGGTGACAGCTTCCTGCCAGGTGCTGAATACGGTTTCGTCCCATTTCCCGGGGCGTATATCGAAATTGATGTAGTAGGAACCTGCCCCGTGGTAAAATTCCTGTGTGCCGTATGAGTCGATGTATTCACTGCCGATGTTGGTTTTTACCCAGTCGACGATCATCTGATAGTCATCGGCGGTCATCTCGAAGATCACAGTGGGGTCGAATACCCATTTTCCCTGGGAGTAAAGGAACTGGGATGTGACATCGCCAACATACTGGTAAGTGGATTGCCACTGGCCTCCTGTAAAGACATAGCGGTCGGCCAGGGTAATGGTCCATACACCCTGAATGCCGGTATAATAGTCGTAGATGACCACTTTTTCCGAGCCTTCACCTGCCAGGGGATAAAGTTCCGAAAGCAGGGCCGGGATGTAATCGTAGGGAAGATCGGAAGATGAGAAGTTATCGTATTTTCCGGGCGAGCCCATGGCGTCATAATCGCTTCCGGTTACCCGGTAAATGTCTTCGGCAACTTTCCAGGTGCCAGAAGCATACTCATACACCGTTTCCAGAACAACCGGATCCTTCCCCAGAACAGGGAATCCGGGTTCACGTACTTCCACCCAGTCGATTTCCCAGGTGGCGGCGTTGGTTGCAGTGGAAATGTATTTGAAGGCAATGTTTACTGTCTGCCCGATGTAATCCGAAAGGTCGATATTCCCTGATTCCACAAAGGTCCAGTTACTTCCTGCAGGCCATGTGGGAACGGTGAGCTCGGTCCAGGTGGCGGTGGTTACGTCGTCAGCATAATTGGTAGAGATCATCACAGCCAGGTTGTCCCATTCTCCATAAACGTAGTTGGCGGCATGCCGGAAAGCCAGATAGACTTCTTCATAACCGCTGAGGTCGATGTCGGCTGAGACCAGCCAGTCTTCATTTTCCTGCGCTCCACCGGCATAACCCGACATTTTGGCAAAATCATCCCCTCCGTAGCTTGACTGGCTCCAAACCTGGTCGCCTGTAACCGACTGGGCGGTGAACTGGCCCAGGTCTGAGGAAAAGCCTTCTTCCCAGAAAGCCAGCCAGCCTTCGCCTTCCATATCCACTTCGGGGGTAACATCGGAATAGTTGTATTCCACCAGAATCAGATCGCCGGCCGACGGATCGGCAATGGCTTCGTTCAGCACGGCCGGGATGTAAATTTCCGGATTGTACCCGGGCGAATAATACTTAACCACCTGCAAAACGCCGTCGGCGCTGACGTATTCCTCGTCGGCTATTTCGTATTCGTCCATATCTGTGTATACCGACAGGTCTTCGGGCATTTCGTTGTTGAACTTATAGGTGATCATAGCACTGGACCCCTCGCGGAGTGCCGGGAAAAGTTCAGGCAGGTAAGGAGGGATAAATTCGGCAGCCGGGTAATCATCGGTAAAATACATATAGCTTTCGATGAAACCGGCGGCTTCTTCGTCGGTAATCATACCGGCAATGGCAGCGTAATCATCTTCTGTGAGGGTATAGGTTACGCTGTTGCTGTAATCTTTATGCATTTCCTCCAGTTCATCATTGATCTCAGCCATGGGTTCACAGGAGACCAGAACCAGAACGAACAGGGAGATATAATAGAGTGCTTTTTTCATTTTGCCTTGGTTTTTGGTGTTTTGCTATGCAGTGCCACAAGTTAGAAATTGATTTTCAGGCTGATCATCCAGGAACGGCCCCAGCCGTAATACACTTCGGCACTGGTCCAGTCGTGTGAGCCGCCGTCGGTAGCGTCGGAAATGTATTCAGTGTCGAATACATTATTGACATTTCCCACCAGGGTGGCCTGGTAGGGTCCCATATCGAAACGGTAGCTCATGAAGAGGTCGGTCAGCTGATAGGAAGGCATTTGCCAGGCATCGGGGTTTACACCGTCGGCCGGCTCGGTGGTGCGATCTTCCGGATTGAAATAGGCAAACAATTTGTCGTAGTAGTTCCAGTCGGCTCCGAATTTCAATCCTGCCAGCAGTTCATAGGAAGCGCTGGCGGCGGCCGTGATCTGGGCGGCATCGCCCACATGCACATCCTTGATGTATACCGAGCGGGTCATGATCAGATTCTGGCTGTCGTCAAAGAACTGGACATCGATCAGGTCGTTCATCCAGCGCCAGTCGGCCAGCGATGCCATTCCTTTGATATCCAGCTTGCTGATGGGCTTCATCTGGAAGTCGATTTCAACTCCCTTATGCATGGCATTGATGCCGGTCATGTTGGCAAACTGATCCACTCCTTCCACGGTATAGCCGAACACCCTCGATTTGTCTTTCCAGGTGGTGTAGTAGGCATTCACATTGGCCGTAAGGATTCCGCTGCGGAAGCCGTAACCCAGTTCGAAAGACATTACCTTTTCATTGGGAGCATCCGAGTTGGCATCGTTGGTGTAATTGTAGAATACTGTGCGGAAATCGGGCTGGTTTTCAAAGTAGCCTGCATTAAAGAACACGTTGTGTGCTCCGGTAAGGTTGTAGTTGGCTCCGCCCTTGATGCTGTATCCCGGGAAGTGATAAAACGCGGTTGCCGCACCGTTTCCGTCATGCTGTTCCAGGAAATATTCCACCCGCTGGTAGGATTTGTTGGAAAAGGCGCCGGAAAGGAAAGCCGTGAGCTGTCCGAAGTCGGCTTCTGCCTGCCCGAAAACTCCTTCCCACAGGACGATTCCGTCGTTGTAGTAATCGATCACATCGCCAACAAAAGCCGCTTTATTGGGATGGTTCACGTCGCCGGTTTCCAGGTAATACTCCCCTCCCAGCAGGTCAACCACTTCGCGGTAGTGTTCGCCTTTGTAATAACGCAGGTCGACTCCCCCGATCAGGCTGAGCCAGTTCATTTCATAGGTGGCCGATGAAATCAGTCCGGTCCAGAAATGATTGTTTACTGATGACCTCAGGATGGTTTCCGCTCCGCTGGCTCCGGCAGCAATGTTCTCATTTACCACACGGTCGATATCGGGCTGGTTTTCACGGAGATAATCGGGGTTGTAAAATTTATTTTCTCCCAGCGGCCCCGTTCCTCCGCCGGTTCCTATAGACAGGTAAGCAGCGGTGGAAATATTCAGGTCTTCATTCACATCCCAGAAATGGTTCAGGATGCCCATGGGCTTGTGATAATAATTCTTTCTGATGTGGTATACTTCACCGTTTTTGTATCCCCAGTCGGAGTTATACCTGATGTTGTTGATCTGCGGGTCTTTGTAAGTGTCGATGTACATCCGGGTACTTCTCTGCCCGTGCCACTGGGGGGCTCCGAACAGGGAAAAAGCCAGCCGGTGCTGGTTGTTTACCAGTTTGGATACATTCAGGTAATAGGAATACGATTCAAACTGGGTTCCGTCAACATAGCCGTCACCGGCTGTCCGGGCCAGTGAAATGGTGGTGGCCCAGTTGTTGTTGGTAAGGCCCGATGACAGGGTGAATCCCAGTTTTCCATAATTGTCGTTTCCAATTCCGTAGTAAATATTTCCTCCGGCTTCGGCATCGGTGGTTTTTGTCAGAATATTGATGGTTCCGCCCAGCGAGGGGATAGCGATCTTTGAAGCGCCCAGTCCGCGTTGCACCTGCATGGTACGGGTTACTTCCGAGAGGCCGGCCCAGTTCGACCAGTAAACCCATCCGTTTTCCATGTCGTTTACCGGCACCCCGTTGATCATCACAGCCGAGTTCCGGGCATTGAATCCCCGGATGTTGACGCGGGAATCGCCGAAAGCTCCTCCCTGCTTGGTGGCGTATATGCCGGGAGTGGATTTCAGAATTTCGGGATATTCCTGCATGCCCAGCCGGGTTTCGATCATTTCGGGCATAATGTTGGAAACGGGAACAGGGGTTTTGCGGTCGATGGCAATATTGGCAAAAACCGCCACTTCTGCCAGACCTACTGCATCGCTTTCCAGTTCAATGGTTCCCAGGTCTATTTCACTTCCGTTCAGGTTAACGGAAATTTCTTCAGGCAACATGCCCACGAAGGAAATAACCAGGGTTTGTTCACCCTGTACCCGGGTGTGCAATACAAAGTGACCTTCCAGGTCGGCCACGGTTCCCACCGTTGTGCCTTTCAGGTATACATTGGCTCCGATCACCGGCTCACCGGCCATGTCGATGATCGTGCCCCTGATCGTGGAAGTGACCTGCCCGTAGGACCATAATCCTGCGAGAAGAAACACCCCGGTCAACAGAATGGATTTCATAGTGATTCTCATACGTTGGGTTTTAGGGTTAGATAATGCTGATTTTGATTTCATAAGACAAAGATAGGTGGTTGGAACATCACGGGTCGTGAAATCAGGATTAAGCAGGTATGAAAAAAATGTAAAATACTTCCTAAGAGTGGATGGTTTATAAACAGGCAACTGGATGGGTGCGAAGGCAGAAGACATGCAAAAACCAAGTTATTTTAATATTTAAATATTTATAACAAATAGACAAAAAAAACATATAAGCACCGGCAGGCGGAGATTTATATGTGCGGATAAAGATAGGTGAAAAACCCCGTTCTCCGGTCAATAAGAATTCAACAATTTACCAACAATTTTTTCAGTGGCACCGGTGGATTCACGGACAAAGGTTTCTGCCGCTTTGCCGCTGCTGGTCATTGTTTCAGGCTGGCCGGCCAGGATATTCAACCGGGTTTTCAACTCTGAATAATTATTTACGGCAAACCCGCCTCCCCGTTTAACCAGTTCCACTGCTTCCCGGAAAGGCCGGTAATGGGGGCCGAATACCACAGGTATGCCATATACGGCGGCTTCCAGCACATTATGGATGCCCCTGCCGAAACCTCCACCAACATAGGCCAGGGAGGCGTAGCGGTAAAGGGAAGAGAGCATGCCGATATTGTCGATGACGAGCAGGCGGCATGCTTCAGGGTTGGTTTCACAGGCCTTTGAATACCTGCAGGCGGGGACAGGTGATTGTTCCAGGATATTGCGTATGTGTTGTTCGTGGATTTCATGAGGTGCAACGATCCATTTCCATGGATTTTTTTCCTCGTGCAGGTATTTCAGCAGTATCTCCTCGTCGGGAGGCCAGGTACTCCCGGCTACCAGGATTTTGCTGCCCGAGGCAAAACGTTCCACCCATTCGATCCTTTTTGCCTGGCCGGCAATAGCTGCCACCCGGTCGAAACGGGTGTCGCCTGCAACCGATACCCTGGTAATACCTATGCGGGCCAGCCTCTTCCTGGATTCTTCGTCCTGTACAAACAGGTGATTGAAACTATGCAGCACTTTCCGGTAGCCGCGGCCGTACCATTTCAGAAAAGGATGGTTTTCTCTTATGATCACCGATATCCCGTAAAGGGGAATCCCTCTGTGCGCAACGGTTTTCAGATAATGACGCCAGAACTCATATTTGACAAATACCGCCATGCGTGGTTTGACCAGAGAAAGAAATTTTTTTGCGTTCCAGGGGAAATCGAACGGCAGGTAACATATCAGGTCGGCTCCGGCATAATTTTTTCTCACTTCATAGCCTGAGGGAGAAAAAAAAGTGAGCAGGATCCCCGTATCGGGCTTTTCTTCCCTGAGCCTTTCCATGACAGGCCGCCCCTGTTCAAATTCTCCCAGCGAGGCACAGTGGAACCATATCCATTGATTTTTTTTCGTGATACCTTTCCTGAGCTGGCCGAACACACTCCTGCGACCGGTGAACATGCGGGCTGCTTTCCGGTTGAAAGGGGCGGAAAGCAGGACTCCGATATAATACAGTGCGGTTATCAGGGTGTAAATAACAGTCATGACCCGTGAATGTGGGTGCAAAGTAAGAAAATATTCCCTGAATATCCTTCAGAAGGCAGCCAGTAGCAGATCCAGGTCTTTTGATTGCATTCCGAACATTTTCCCAATATGCAGGCTGGTAAGGATGCCATTGAACAGATAGACTCCCCGGCGCAGGCCCGGATCTTCCTTGAGTATTTGTTTGATACCACCGGCCTCTCCGATTTCCAGCAGGATGGGCGTAAAAACGTTACTCAGGGCAATGGAAGCGGTGCGTGCCACCCGTGAAGGGATGTTGGGCACACAGTAATGGATCACACCGTGCCGGGTATAAACGGGATCTTTATGCGTACGGCATTCCGAGGTTTCCACACAGCCTCCCTGGTCGATGCTGATATCCACAATGACCGAACCTTTTTTCATACCCATTACCATTTCTTCGGTGATGTAATAGCGGGAGTCTTTATCCACCTGGTGAACGGCTCCGATCAGCACATCGGCCGAGCGGAGCGCTTTCTGAAGCACACGCGGGTGGAATACCGAGGTGGAAATCCGCTCACCAATATAATTCTGCAGCTTCCTCAGCCTGTGCACCGAATGGTCAAACACTTTCACAATGGCGCCCAGTCCCAGGGCCGCCCGGGCGGCATATTCACCGGCCGTTCCGGCACCCAGCACAATCACTTCGGCAGGGGTTATCCCCGTAATGCCTCCCAGCAAAACGCCCTTTCCGTTGTGTACGTTACTGAGGTGTTCGGCAGCAATCTGTACCGAGGCAATACCAGCAATCTCACTCATTGAACGGACAACGGGGTAACTGTTGTATTTGTCTTTAATATCTTCATAGGCTATAGCGGTCATCCGTTTGGCGATGAGTTTTCTGATATACGATTCCTGCTGGCCGGGCAGGTGAAGTGCCGAAATCACAACCTGGTTCCCTTTGAGCAGTTCGCTTTCCTCGTTCGTGAGCGGCGCAACCTTTAAAATCACATCAGCCCGGAATACCTCCTCCCTCTTGGAGATGGTTCCCCCGCATTCACTGTAATCGGTGTTCAGGTAGCTGGCTTCTTTTCCGGCATTTTCCTCGATCAGTACCTGGTGTCCGTTGTTCACCAGCAGTTCTACCGCTTCCGGGGTAACGGGAACCCGGCTTTCATGGCGGTTTGATTCCCTGGGGATACCGATCGACATACTGGCCTTTTTCTTTCCTACTTCCAGCATTTCTTCCTGGGGCATCAGCCTGGAATTTCCCAGGGAAAAGGAAGATTTTTCCTCCATGGTATCTGACTTGTGTTGAAGTTGTTAAAAGTAATACAAATCAGGGGTATTGACAAACAATTCAGCCCGTGTCTTTTTCGCGGCTGACCCTGACCCGGCGAAGGTCCGTGTCATCTACTGAAATTTCCACCCACACGGATTCCGGGGGTAACAGGTGTTTTACGGGTTCAGGCCATTCAATAAAACACCATGACCCGCTGTAGAGATAATCTTCATAACCCAGGGCATATACCTCTTCCAGGGATTTGATCCTGAAGAAATCCATGTGGTACACCGCCCCCGAGTTCCGGGATCGGTATTCGTAAATGATGGCGAAGGTGGGGCTGGCCACTACATCGGTTACTTCCAGCTGCCGGCAGATTTCCTTGATCAGGGTGGTCTTGCCCGAACCCATAGGTCCGTTGAAAGCAATAACCCTGTGGTTGCCGGCGAAACGTAACAATCTCCCGGAAAAATCCTTCCATTCTTCCGGGGAAGAAATGCAGGCTGTATAGTGTTTTGTTTCTGCAGAGTTTTTCATGGCGGGGGTCATGAACGGGGGGTCAGAACAATGAGTGGGACCATCATTTCTTCCAGTGATATTCCCCCGTGCTGGAAAGTATTCCTGAAGAAGCCGGCGTAGTAATTGAAATTTTTCGGAAAGACCATAAAATCGTCATTCCGGGCGAATATAAACCGTGAGGTAAGCTGGGTTTTAGGCAGGTGGACTTTTTCGGGATCGATTACTTCGAAAACTTCCCCGGGGTTGTAATTCAGATTTTTACCGGTCTTATACCTGAGGTTGGTGGACGATTCGCGATCGCCCACCACCTTGATGGGATTGTTCACCCGTATGCTTCCATGATCGGAGGTGAGGATCAGTGTAAATTTTTCCGATGAAATTTCCCTGATGAGGTCAAGAAGAGAAGAATGCCGGAACCAGGAAAGGCAGAGGGAGCGGAAGGCCGGTTCGTCTGCTGCCAGTTCTTTGATCATCTCCACCTCGGTGCGGGCATGTGAAACCATATCGACAAAATTGTATACCACCACATTGAGCGGGAAAGCCTTCATATCCTGCCATTTTTCCACCAGCTTGTGCCCTTCGGCCAGGTTTCCCACCTTTTCGTAGCGGAAAGGGATGCTCATTCCGAGGCGGGTGAGTTGCCGTTTCAACAGTTCCCCTTCGTGAATGTTTTTGCTGCCGGCCTCGTCTTCGAATTTCCACAGCTCGGGATGGTACTTCATGATCTCCAGGGGCATCAGTCCCGAAAACAGGGCGTTTCGTGCATAATGGGTGCAGGTGGGAAGAATGCTGCAGTACAGGTCCTCACTGGCAATGTTCAGGTGTTCGGCAAAGATGGGAGCCATGGCCTTCCATTGGTCCAGTCTGAGGTTGTCTATCAGTATAAAGAGGATTTTTTCATGGTTTTGCAGTCGCGGAACCACAACCTGTTTGAAAACTCCCGGCGAAAGGAGGGGTTTTTCCCCGGGGGCTTTCTCAAACCAGTGGGGATAACTGGTGGTAATGTATTTCCCGAAACTCCGGTTTGCTTCGTATTTCTGCGTACGCAGCACCTCGCTCATCCCGGTGTCTCCGTGCTTTTCCAACTCCAGCTCCCAGTAAACCAGTCGCCGGTAAATTTCCTTCCAGTCGTCAAAACCGGCAGCCTTATTGATCAGGCGGCTGATCTCACCGAACTGCAACTGGTAACCTGAAGTGGTTTTTTCACTAACCAGTCGTTTCTGATCCATGTGTTTCTTGATGGTGAGCAGGATTTGTTTGGGATGAACGGGCTTGATGAGGTAATCGGCAATGCGGGAGCCGATGGCCTCGTCCATGATTTCCTCGGCTTCGTTTTTGGTGATCATTACCACCGGAAGACCGGGGGATATATCCTTGATGATTTCCAGGATTTCCAATCCGCTGATCCCCGGCATATGTTCGTCGAGGAATACAAGGTCGAAAACCGAGGATTTTACCAGTTGAATGGCTTCGTTTCCGTTTGCGGCCGTTACCACCTCGTATCCTTTCTCTTTCAGGAAAAGCACATGGGCCCGCAACAGGTCTATTTCATCATCAACCCATAACAGCCGTATCTTCTTCATACCGGTACCACACTTTTTTCAAATAAAACGGAATGGTTCAGTCAATCCCGAAGATACTGCTTTTTATAGAAACTGAGGTAGATGGTGAATGATTTATGGGACATCAGGGCTGCATAATTGCCGGCCGAAATCATCAGGGGCTGGCCGGGAGGAAGGTTCGTGCCATCCCATACCCCGGGGGTGTTCAGGAGGTTTTCTAGGTATTCTTCACATACTTGCCGGTTCGGGAATTCTCTCACGGTGAATATTTTCAATTGATTGCCGAAGTCTTCCTCCATCGTTTCATAATTGGCATTGGTATAGTATTCAATGTTGAAATTAATGATGCTGAAGGTCAGCCGGCGGAGGTCTACCATGGCCGGATCGACCAACAGAAGCACATAATGGGGGTCTTCGGGGTTGTACCTGTAAATCTGTTCAGCCAGTTTTTCTTCTTCCTCCTGCCGGATATCGGGGTTTTTTTCCCTGATCAGTTCAATGACCTGCCCTGCCAGTTGTGCTACCTCGTGAGTGGGGTAGTCTTCCATCAGGGCTGTCAGTTCGTTTTTCAATACCCGCACGTTAGAAATTCTGCCGGTGGCAACAGCCCGCAAATACCTTAATTTCGGTGTCAGATCGTTGCCATGGTATTGCTCCAGTATGCTGTCGGTGCGTGTGATGACTTCTTCATACCGCCTGTTCTGGTACAGGGAGTATACTTCGCGGTATGCCTGCTCCAACTGGTTCAGTCTTTCTCTTTGCCGCCTGAAATAATCAGGATCGGATACGATTCCTGCTATTTCGGTGCCGGGGAATTCAGAAATAATTTTGCTTTTGTACCTGCTGGCCAGGGCGTTATTGCCGGCATCGGAATACATCTGATATAATGCATAATATGTTTCCAGACGGTGGGGGTGATCGGGGTATCGTCTGTTGAGTTCTTCGAATGATTCGATGGCCCGGGGATAATCATTAAAGAATTCACGATAGGTTTGCCCCGCACCATAGAGGGCTTCCATAAGCCGCCGGTGGGAAATTTGCATGAGCGAGTCTGTCAATGGCAGATCTTTCAGGTAGTATTCCCGGTTTTTGTTGTCGGCGGTTTCGCCTGTGGTAAGCGCATCCTGGCCGGTGGCGGGGGTATTTGTGCCATTTTCACCGAATGATACCTGAGATTTATTGGCCCGCCTCCAGTTGTCTTCCAGTTTCCTCTCTCCCCATTTTCTTTTGAATTCCATCTGCCCCAGACCAATGGTGGCCTGATTATAGAAATACCATTTCCCGCTTTTGGCATACTGGTCTCTGAAACGTGCCTGGTTCTGGTAATACTGCATGGTATTGCGCTGAACCTCCATTTCCTGTTGTCTCTGTTGTTGTTCTTCCTCCCGCACCTTTTGAATCAGTCTGTCAATAAACTGATTACGTGCATTTACATCCAGAGAGGCCACATATTGCAGGCTGTCTTCCCGTTCCACCGTTTCGACATAGCTGATCAGCTGGTTCAGGTTTCTTGATTTACTGAAGATTTGCTGGTATCCGGGATAATCGGCATTCAGGAAAGTTACGGCACTGTCATAGTAAGTCTTGGCTTCCCTGTAATGCACCCTGGAGAAATAAATATCGGCAATAGCCAGGTATGAAATGCCTTTCTGAGTGGTATTGGACAGGCTGGTGCGGGCCGATTCGCGGAACAGTCTGATGGCTTCTTCCAGGTTTCCTTCCCGGTACGATAATCTTCCCAGGGCATAATAAATCTGGTCGCGGAATGCTTCGTTCTTTTCATCACGCAGCATTTTCCTTAGCTCTTTCCTGATCTCGCGGCTGTCGCGGTTTTCAATATCAAATGTTCCGGCCAGATTGATTCTGGCATTGAAAGTCATTTCATAGGGAGGGTTCATTTTGATCACCTGGCGGTACAGGGAAGAGGCTTTCGCCCGGTTGCCCGTTTTTTCGTATAGCTGGGCCAGGATAAAGGCATACCGGGTTTTATCTTTTTTCTTTCTTGCCAGGGTGAGGGCTTTTTCAAGGTTTGTGATAGCTGACGCATATCTTTCCTGTCGTATCTGAAAATCGGCTGAGGCTGCATGGAGTAACTTGTTCAGTTTTCGGGGAAGGTCACGGCGGGCTTCAGCCAGGTTCAGCGCCCGTTCGGCTTCTCTCATATTGCCCAGTTCCATGTAGGTTCGTGCCAGCCAGATCCTGGCTTCGGTTCTTACCTCCGCATCGTCGTATTCTTCAATAATATGCCGGTAGGTTCTTTCCGCCAGGTAGAGGTCTTCCATGAAAAACTGGGATTTGCCCATCAGCAGGTAGGCATCGTCAATCCATTTGTTGTATTCGTTTTTTTCATAAAAAGCCTGTTCTTTTTCGCTGAGCTGCCGGTTCTTTTCTTTTGGCCTGGCGGTAATTGAATGCTGGGTGATGACCTTCGAGGCTTTCCGGATAGCCCTTTCCATTTCCGGGCTGATTGCCCCGGTGGCAACCCCTGCTGAAACGGGGAATACCGGCAACAAACGGGTATAATCGTCTTCCACGGCTTTTTCTGCTTTTTTCAGCCCCCGCCTGAAGCTCTCATACCCGTTGAAATAGATATTGTATTTGGAGGTCAGGTTGTGGTATGCCCGGGTGAGACCGGTGTTGTTCTCTGTGGAACAGGCAGCGGCCGTGAGCAAAACCAGTCCCAGGAACACTGGGCTGTATGCAGGCATTTTCTTCACCGTTAAGGAAGTATTCTCAGCATAATAAAACTAAAAAAACGGATACATATTTTGTTTACCCTGCATTTTTACCTTATGGAAGGGAATGCTGCATAAAAAAAGGGCCGGAAGACCCTTTTTTCATGTAAAAGGAAATAAATAACTTAGGTATTTACGGCGATTACTTCCTTTACTTCAGGGACATCCCGGATAAGAGCCTGTTCCACCCCGGCTTTCAGTGTTTGTATACTGAAAGGACAGCCGTGGCAGGCCCCGGTAAGTTCCACTTTTACCACCAGGTCGTCGGTAATGTCAATCAGCCTGATATCTCCGCCGTCTGCCTGGAGATAAGGCCGTACCTTTTCCAGTGAATTTCTGATCCTTTCCTCAAATTTTTGTTTTTCTTCCGCTTTCATGAGTCATGTGTTGAGATGATGCATTGGGTTAAAATCATTTATGTACCTGAACCCGGTGGGTGGGAGGCAGGTTTTTATTCCTTTCTTCCACGGCAAGGATGACTTCCCGGGCCAGTTCAGTAAATGCCTTTCCTTCGGGAGAATCGGGGATAAGGGCAGAAGGAATGCCCTTATCGCCGCCTTCCCGGATAGCCTGTACAATGGGGATCTGTCCCAGCAGCCGCACCTGCATCTTCTTCGCCAGTTCTTTGCAGCCGTCTTTGCCAAAGATGTAATACCGGTTTTCGGGCAGTTCTGCCGGAGTAAACCAGGCCATATTTTCCACCAGCCCCAGCACAGGCACGTTGATCTTTTCGTTTCTGAACATGCTGATCCCTTTTACGGCATCTGCCAGTGCCACATCCTGTGGAGTGCTGACGATAATAGCGCCGGTGACGTCCACTTCCTGTACCAGGGTCAGATGGATGTCGCTGGTTCCTGGAGGCAGGTCTACCAGCAGGTAGTCCAGTGCGCCCCAGTCTCCCTGCTGAAAAATCTGTTTCAGGAAATTGGAAGCCATGGGTCCTCTCCATACGGTGGCATCTTCAGGCCTGATGAAGAACCCGATTGACAGAATTTTTACCCCGTAATTATCCACCGGAAGAATCAGGTCTTTCCCTTCCACCTGATGAGCTACCGGGCGGGCATCCATCAGATCGAACATTTTGGGAATGGATGGGCCGAATATATCGGCATCCACAAGCCCTACCCGGGCTCCCGTATTTGCCAGCGCCACGGCCAGATTGGTGGCCACGGTCGATTTACCAACTCCTCCCTTACCCGAGGCAACGGCAATAATGTTCTTTACATCTTTCAGGGAATCGAATTTTTCCGGCTCCATTTTTCTGACGGCCTCTTCCACTTCAATGGCAAACCGGAGTTCTTTTCCGAATTGCTGTTCCAGAGCCTGGAAACAGGCCCTGCGAATGGACTGGATCAACGGGTCACGCATTTTCCTGGAAACCAGTGTGAACACGGCATGCTCCTGTTCAATGCGGATGTTTTTCACCATGCCCATGGAAACGATGTCTTCGTTTTTTTCAGGGTGTTTTACCTGTTTTAGGACTTCAATAATTTGTTGCTCAGTGATATTCATTGTTTATATTTTTTAAACAGACTAAATAAAGTCACAAAATTACAAAAAAGAAGAGGAAAAAACGGGTCAGGTACGAAGTTCTCTTGCGGGGTCCCAGAAAATTTCCTGAAAACGGACCACACAATTGTTCTCCACCCTGATTCCTTCACTTTCCAGTAACTGCTGCATCATGTTCCGGCCCATGAAATGATGCTTGCCGGTAAGCAGTCCATTGCGGTTCACCACCCGGTGGGCTGGAATCGTTGCATCCACGGTGTGACATTTGTTGAGGGCCCATCCCACCATGCGGGCCGACCGGCCGGAACCCAGGTAGCGTGCAATGGCTCCGTAGGAAGTTACCCTTCCGGCTGGGATCAGACGGGTTACCGCATACACTTTTTCAAAGAAACTGTTATTCTCTGTCATCGGGCAGGTCGGTTATTTCTTTTTCCGGATCGAGGCAGAATCTCAGATAATGGATGGGAAGTTCCTGTTCCAGGAAAAGGGTTTCATAGAAGGTACGGATCGACAGGATATCATCTGCCAGTCCCGATCCGTACAGATCGTCGGTAGCCAGAAGGGGTTCCAGACGGTTGTGTTTCAGAAGCTCCAGGGTATAGGTGTAAAGTGGCCGGCTGTCGGTTTTCAGGTGGATGATCGCTCCTGGCCTGATTATCCGGCGGTAGGCATTCAGAAAACGGGGAGCGGTAAGCCGCTTTTTGTTTCTCCGGCGTTTGAGCTGGGGATCGGGGAATGTGAGCCAAATTTCCGAAACCTCTCCGGGAGCGAAAAAAGACGTTATGAACTCGATTCGCGTTCGGAGAAATCCCACATTGGACATGCCTGTTTCCAGTGAATTTTTGGCACCTTTCCACATACGGGCACCCTTGATATCTAGCCCCAGGAAATTTTTGTCAGGATATTTCTTTGCTAGCCCCACGGTATACTCGCCTTTACCGCAGCCCAGTTCCAGTACCAGAGGCTGGGAAACGGGGAAAAAACGGGTATTCCACTTTCCCTTCAGGGGGTGGTCGCGCTGGAATACCTCTTCAAAAGGAGGCTGTATTACATGCGGGAAGCGCCCCATCTCCTCGAATTTCTGTAACTTTCCTTTTCCCACGGGCGGAGATTAGGGTTCAACTTTCTCTATCCTGAGTCCGATATCGGTGATATGTTTGAGAATATCGCGTCGCATGGCCTGTTTGATCTCAAACTGGTACATACCGGGGTAGGGAAACTTCACGCCTGTTTTGTAAGGCACCTGTACAAAATGCAAATCACCCAGACCGCTCCCGTACCATTTGCCGTTTTCATCGGCCAGCATGCATTCCAGTGTGTCGGTTACAAAATATCCGCTGGGAGCAGTGGTGGTAATGAACAGGAAAAGATTCCGGTTTTCGTATTTTCCGGAGTTTCTGATATTGATAAACACGTGATGTACCGAGGAGGTGTCTTCTATGGGAACATGGAATATGACGGGCTGTTCTTTGGGCCATTCTGCCGAAGGCAGGCGGGTGTTTTTTTCATACACCCGGTCCGGATCACAGGCGGTTGTTACCCATAATCCGGCGATCATGATCAACCAGGCGGTTTTTTCCCTCATGCCCATCATGAATTTCGTTTTTCTTTCCGGCCGGGACGGTTTTTTTTCTTTTTCCTGCTCCCGCCTTTCTTTTTCCGGTCCTTTGAGAACCTTTCAAGGTCGTCGTTGTGGAGGTCATTGCCCGCTTTCTCAGGGGGAATCTCTGTGTTGACCATTTCTTCCATGATTCTTTTTACCGTAATTCCTTTCCGGTTCATGGCAATGATTTCGTTTACCCGGTCTACCGGAATGCATATCTGCCTGCCGGCCGATTCTTTTTCTGTGGAATACCACATCATACGACTGAACACATCGGTTTTCTGGTGATACAGCGAACCTTCCCCGGTTTCCAGCACGATCGATCCGTCGGGGAAATCACGGGTAGCATCAAGATAACATTCCAATTCGTAATTCAGGCAACATTTCAGTTTCCCGCATTGCCCCGCCAGCTTCTGGGGATTCAGCGATAGCTCCTGCTGGCGGGCAGCTCCGGTGGTAACCGACACGAAATTCGCTATCCAGGTAGAACAACAAAGTTCCCGCCCGCACGGACCGATCCCTCCGATACGCCCGGCTTCCTGCCGTACTCCGATCTGGCGCATCTCGATCCGGATGTGGAATTCTTCCGCCAGCACCTTGATAAGTTCCCTGAAATCGACCCGTTCGTCGGCAATGTAATAGAAAATTGCCTTGGTTTTGTCTCCCTGGTATTCCACATCCCCTATTTTCATGTCCCGATTCAGGTCGGCGGCTATTTTCCGTGCCTTGATCATGGTGCTGTGCTCCAGCCTGATGGCTTCTTTCCATTTCTGAAGATCGGCTTCCTTGGCTCTCCGGTAGATCTTTTTCAGGTTTTCATCTTCCGGATCCGCCCGGTATTTTTTCATCTGCATGACGACCAGTTCCCCGACAAGGGAAACAATCCCGATATCATGACCGGGTGATGCTTCCACCGCTACAATATCCCCTTTTTTAAGCCTGAGCTGGTGTATATTTCGGTAAAATCCCTTACGGGTATTTTTGAACCTGACTTCCACAATGTCGAAATTCCTGGCGGTACCGGGGATATCCTGCAGCCAGTTGTATGTGTTCAGGCTTGAGCAGCTGTCAAAAATAACCGGAGAGACCTCCCCGGTTTGTTCCAGGGTTTTGTCCTGCATGCAACGTTCGCATATCCTTCCATTGATGATTACCGGCTCCTTCATGTTTTTCCGTTTTCAGGCTTTCCTGCAGGGAACAAAGTTAATCAATTCTCACGGTAGATCAATTCTGACAGCTTCAGGCAAAGGTCAAGAAACACAATCCGCGCGTAAGCATTGGCTTCTATATGCAGGATGGCTTTATTGAATTCCCGGGTGACTGCCTCTATATTCCCGGCATGTATATAGGGAGAGAACTTATGTGAGAAATCATCCTCTTCTTTATTCATGAATACCATTTCCTGTTTTTTATCGGGCATCAGTCCCAGGAACAGGTTTTCACGGATCATTCGCAGACCATATTCCAGGAACTCTTTCTGCTTTTCCCGTCCAAGAGCGGATATTTCATCCACCCATGAGAGGAGTTCCGGCATCATTTTGTGATACCTGATTGAAAAACGCATCAGAGAGATGAAATGCCTGAGGTGTTCCTGGTATTCTTCTTTCAGCCTGACCGTTTCCATGGCCCGGTACTTATCACCCCTGGCCAGCCTTATCACCTCTTCCAGTTCCTTTCCGGAAAGAGAATACCTGTTTGCCACGAATTCTTTCAGCGAGTCATGGTCAACCGGCGGGAGTGTGAATATCTGGGTGCGGCTGGTCACGGTGGTCAGCATCGATTCGGGATTTTCAGACACCAGGATGAACAGGGTCCCTTCCGGAGGTTCCTCCAAAATTTTCAGTATTTTGTTGGCCGTCTGCTGGTTCATTTTTTCCGGATACCAGATGATCATCACTTTGTATTCCGATTCATAGGTCTTCAGACTGAGTTTTCTGATGATCTGCCCTGCCTCGGCGGTTGTGATGATCCCCTGCTGGTTTTCAAACCCCAGCTGTTCATACCAGCGGCTCAGGGTAAAATACGGTTCGGTTATAAACAATTCCCTCCACAGATGAAGGGCATCATCGCTTACCGGGTCTTTTATTTCATTCTTTTTATCATCATCTTTTTTTTCTTTTTCTTTTTTTTGCAGCTTTTTTGTTTTGTTTACAGGAAAAACAAAGTGCAGGTCGGGGTGAATAAGCTTTGCGTATTTAAGGCAGGATGGGCAGTTTCCACAGGAATCTTCTTCTCCCGGGTTTGTGCAGGAAATATACTGACCCAGGGCCACTGCCAGAGGCAATCCACCATAACCCGGAGGGCCTGCCAGCATGAGGGCGTGGGGAAGACGGTTTTCCCCGATCATCCGGATAAGACGGTTTTTAAGCTCCTTCTGTCCTGTTACGTCGCTGAATTTCATTCGTATAACTTTTGCTTGCCGGCCGGAAAAGTTACCTCACTGCAGGTGCGGGGATTTCTTTTGCCGATAAATTGCCAATCCCCAAATATCTTAATATTTTTGTCTACCTGAAAATCGGAAATGCATTTATTTAAGATATTCACAAATCCTGAAAACAATGAAGAACATTGACAATTATCCGTTCAAGGGGAAAAAAGTGATCATGCGTGTGGATTTTAACGTTCCACTGAACAGCCGGTTTGAGGTAACCGATGATACGAGGATCAGGGCCGCCCGCCCAACGATTCTGAAGGTGCTGGAGGAAGGCGGTTCAGTGATCCTGATGTCTCACCTGGGCCGGCCAAACGGAAAACCACAGGAAAAATTTTCCCTGAAGCACGTGGTTCCCGCTGTGGAAAAAGTGCTGGGGAAAAAGGTGATCTTTGCTGATGATTGTGTGGGAGAAAAAACAGCCGAAATGGCCGCTGCACTGAAACCCGGCGAAGTCATGCTGCTCGAAAACCTGAGGTTCTATGAGGAGGAGGAAGGAAAACCCTATCACCTGGGGAAGGATGCCACCGAAGAAGAAAAGAAGGCGGCTAAGGGACAGGTAAAGGAAAAGCAGAAGGAATTTGTAAAAAAACTGGCATCCTACGCCGATTGCTATGTGAATGATGCTTTCGGAACGGCGCACCGCGCCCATGCTTCAACAGCCCTTATCGCCGCTCATTTCCCCGAAGACAGCATGTTCGGATACCTCATCCGCAATGAGCTGGATGCCATGGACAAAGTGCTGCTACATCCGGATAAACCCATGACAGCCATCATGGGGGGGGCAAAGGTTTCGGATAAAATCATGGTGATCGAAAACCTGCTTGAACGGGTAGACAACCTGATCATAGGAGGAGGCATGACCTATACGTTCATCAGAGCCCGCGGAGGTAAAACGGGTAATTCGCTGGTGGAGGAAGACAAATTGGACCTGGCCCTCCAGGTTATGGAAAAAGCAAAACAGAAAGGGGTAAACCTGCTGTTGCCGGTAGACAATGTGGTGGCCGATCAATTTGACAACGATGCCACCCGCAAAGTGTGCCCTGTAGATCAGGTGGAAGAGGGATGGATGGGCCTGGATATTGGAGAGAAAACCATCCGGCTTTTCAGCGAAGTGATCATGAAATCGAAAACCATCCTGTGGAACGGACCCATGGGCGTGTTTGAAATGAACAATTTCCGGAATGGTACGGTAGAAATAGCCAGAGCCATTGCCGCCGCTACGGAAAAAGGGGCTTTCAGCCTGGTGGGGGGCGGCGACTCCGTGGCTGCTGTGAACCAGTTCGGCCTGGCCGATAAAGTGAGTTATGTCTCCACCGGCGGAGGCGCCATGCTGGAATATATTGAAGGGAAAGAACTCCCCGGAATCAAAGCCATCAGAGGATAAAACATACAGATACCGGCTGCGTGACGGAATCCCACCTAAAATTATGGAAAGCCGGAAAGGAGTAAATGGTTCCTTTCCGGCTTTTATACTTTCAGGACCAATTTTTGTTGTAACTTTGAAGAAAGTGAGACGTTTCGGTGTATAAATCGTCATGCTATGAAAAAGTTACCGGTTTTACTGTGGATTATTGGGCTGATGGTTGCTTCATGCAACAAGAACAACGGGCCCGTTCCCGTTTCGGGAACGGTTACCCTCGATTCCCGCATGTACTTCAACAGCGAAACACAGAACTACTACATGTACGGATTCGATTTCGATCTGGCAAAAAAAGTGAAATACGAACGAATGGTCAGCGGGGCCGGGACCGACCTGGTGCTGTCGGCCCTGCCAGGGGTGGGCGAGGGCCCCGATGGAGGTTATTTTACCAGCCCGCATAACGAAGAAGCCTTTTACCTGGCCGGTTCTTTCGATAATCCTGAAGATGCCGGGGATTTCTATCACAGCCTGCAGAGTTTTGCCCTGCCCGTGTTTGACGAGTGGGCCAACCCGGTCCTTCCCGATCAGGTTTGGATTATGCAGACAAAGGAAATGACTTATGCTAAATTGTGGATACGTTCGGTTGAGGTGTCGGGGCCTTCGGGCGACGAATATGTGGAATGCACCTTCGAATGGACTTACCAGCCCGACGGATCCATGTTTTTCCAGGAATGAAGCAACCCTTTCCCACCGGCGATATCATCAGGAACCATACTGAACGGGAATTTGAAGAAATGGCCCTGGCAGTTTTCAGGTTCCAGGCCGAAAATAATAAAGTATACCGCGAATACCTCCAGTATTTAGGCATCAGTTCCGGGTCCATTGAAAAGCTTTCGGAAATTCCCTTTCTCCCGGCCCGGTTGTTCAAAACACGGCGCGTAATATGCGGTTACAGGCAACCGGAGGCAGTTTTTACCAGCAGCACCACCACCGGAGCCGTTCCTTCAAGGCATGAGGTTCCCGACCTGTCCATCTACCGCCGTTCGTTGATCAGTGCGTTCGAAAGGATATACGGTCCGGTGGGGGACTGGTGTATCCTGGCTCTTCTGCCGTCGTACCTGGAAAGGGAAGGTTCTTCCCTGGTGTTTATGGCCCGGGAATGGATCAAACGAAGCCGGCATCCGCAAAGCGGTTTTTTCCCCGAACCTAAGGGTGAGCTGCCAGAGATCCTGAACCGGCAACAGAAATCCGGCGAAAAAACCCTGTTGCTGGGCGTAAGCTTTGCTTTGCTTGACCTGGCCGAAAAAGGACCTTTCGGGTTTTCCCGTATCACCGTAATGGAAACCGGAGGCATGAAAGGCCGGCGCAGGGAAATGACCCGTCAGGAACTGCACGGGATGCTCAAAGAGCGACTGGGAATCGAAACCGTACATT
The DNA here is from genome assembly GCA_049975425.1 of Bacteroidales bacterium. Lineage (GTDB taxonomy): Bacteria > Bacteroidota > Bacteroidia > Bacteroidales > VadinHA17 > HyVt-105. The sequence continues at coordinate 63,581 of JBNGDI010000010.1, read as the reverse complement.
CCGAATACGGAATGACCGAACTCCTTTCCCAGGCCTATTCCACCGGGAACGGCCTGTTTTATCCTCCTCCCTGGATGGGGATCTTCATAAGAGACCGGTATGATCCCTTTGCACAGGTTCCCGACGGCGCCACCGGAGGGATCAATGTAATCGACCTGGCCAATGTGTACTCGTGTGCCTTTATCGAAACAGAAGACCTGGGCAGGCGTTTGCCCGGCGGGGGCTTTGAGGTGCTCGGCCGGTACGACCAGAGTGAGATCAGGGGCTGCAACCTGATGGCAGGTTGAGCCCCTGCCAATTCCCCGGAACCCTCAGTTCTTATTCCCCGGCCTCCAGTTTCTTCATGATCCTTTCCGGGATGGCATCCCGGTGCACCATGATGGCAATGGTTTTCATTTTTACATAAGGAACAGACATGCGCAGAAAACCTCCGTACTCGTTACTGTCAGTTCCCCATGAATTCTTGGTGATGTAATAGCGGTTGCCCTCCCGGTCTTCTGAAATGCCCACAATGTGCATCAGGTGATCGTCCGTGGTGAGAAAGTTGTTGAAAGTTTCCTGCCGCATTTCCTGCGTTACCTCCTTTTCCGGGGAAGGGGTTTGGAATATTTTTTCCCGTTCTTCGTCCGACATCTCATCCCATTCCTTTTCGGGAAGTATGGCCACTCCGTTTTTGTGCGACATTCCCTGCTCGCTCACATCGCCGTCCCAGGCCACCGTATAACCGTTCATCAGAGCATGATCAATCACTTCCATCAACTCTTCCACAGGCAGGTTGTAATACAGGTCGCCCGACCAGTTATCGGGTACTTCCAGGTTGATTTTTTCATAGAAAGGATGATGGGTGTAGGAAGTGATCTCCACGTACTGGTCCGGATCGAACCCGGTGGATTTCAGATAACTTTTCGGGGTGAAGGTTTTTCCTTCCACCTGGAAGGCCGACGGTTCTTCTCCCAGGTAGGTTTCAACCACTTTTCTGAAAGCTTCAGGCCATACCGGGCTCAGCGGGCGGATGCGTCCTCCTGTCAGTCCGTCAAGGAATCCCCTTAGCACAGCCGATAGTTCCCCGTGATTGTGGATGTCGGATCCGTAGTTTTTCCCCGGATAAACGGTTTCGGGAACAAATCCGTGTTCCTTTGCTACGTTCATTACGTCGTGCGCCTGCCCTCCCGGGCCGAAATTGGCCAACCCGTGATAGCGCAGGTACAGATCGGCTTTACTCAGGTAGGCATGTTTAACAAAATACATTTCCGACAGGTCTGTTTCGGGCTGTCCCATCCTCATCAGTTCGGACTCGATAAAGGAAGTGGTGGCAAAACACCAGCAGGTGCCCGTTCTCTGTTGATCTTTCACCGTGCTTACCGGCAATTTCACCACATCGGTGAATTCGTACCCGTCTTTTTTCTTTTCATCCTTTTTTTTCTGAGCGGTGAGGGTGCCTGGCATCAGAAACAGAAAGATCAACAACATACAATAATTTCTTGTTCTCATGTTACCTGTGTTTTTATGGGTTTGCATATAATTTGGTTAAATGTGGGTTACTCCTCCTGAAACGATGAATTTCATGGCCTCAGCCGAAGGCAGGTCGAGTGGGGTGACTTCCCCGGAAGGGACCAGAAAAAGTTCTCCCGAAAAGTTATAGGAATGAGGGAAATAAACGGCTACCAGTTCGGTTTTTCCCAGGTGCGACAGGTCTTTCTGTGTCAGAAAGCCCAGCTTGTGGAGATTGGATATATTGTTCACGCGCACCAGTACCGGATGTGTGAACTTTTTATCCTTGCCTACAAAAGCCGATAAAAGATCCTGAATGGACGAATAGATTACCTTTAAGAGGGGGAATTGCTTCAGAATGCGTGTCATCAGCTTTTTGACGGGCCGGAACAGGATTGACTGGGTGATGAACCCCAGCAGGGTGATCAGCAGAAAAATGGTGACCAGTCCCAGGCCGGGAATTCTGACCATCAGGAAACTGTAAATCCATTCGCTGAGCAAACCGTCAATAAACCTAAAAACCACATACACCACGTATGCGGTTACTCCCAGGGGGGCAACTACCAGAAGCCCCTGAAGGAAATACCTGCCGATTCGTTTCATGGCGCTATTATTTATTCCATAAATCTTTTTGCCTGTACAAAGGTAAACTTTTCACCACTTCATCCCACGAATGGTCAATCCATTCCCGGATGAGGCCCGGAGGTATGGAACCGTCAAGCATCACGGTGTTCCAGTACTTCTTGTTCATATGGTATCCGGGCAACACCGCCGGATACTGTTCCCGCAGGATGACAGCTTTTTCGGGATCGCATTTGAGATTGACCGAATGAGGGTTCTCCAGATTCAGCAGGGCGAACATTTTTCCTCCCACTTTGAATACCAGGGTCGATTCATCGAAAGGGAACCCTTCTGTAACCCCCTTTTTCCCCAGGCAATATTCTCTGACTTCTTCCAGGTTCATGACAGAATATCAGGATAAATGGCGTTTTCAATATGATCAATCTCGTTATGGTCGGAGTGGCATATTACCGAGATCACATCAAACCGGGCTTTCAGATCAATGCCTGTTTTTATGATATAGGAATGAGCCGCTTCCACCAGAAGGCGTTGTTTCCTGGTGGTGATCGATTCAAAAGGAGGTTCAGGCGAATCGGAACGGCGGGTTTTTACCTCCACGAAAACCAGCCGGTCGTCTTTGATTGCGATGATATCGATTTCCCGGTGCCTGTCGTGCCAGTTCCTTTCCAGAATACAGTACCCTTTGCTGCAGAGGTGGGATGCAGCCAGTTCCTCGCCGTACCTGCCTGCCTCGGTGGGTTTTTTCATTTCGTGGTTGCCTGTTCCGGCCATTTGTGTTCAGCATTATTTTCTGTCAGCCCATTCCGGCTGTTATCCGTGTGACACTTCCCGGTGAGGCGGCATAAACCGCAGCCGGCAGCCCGTTTGCGCCACTTCCATTTCCACGGTCCTTCCCAGAATAAGAGCCAGGTTTGGCCTGCAGTGGCCTGCCGGGAATCCGAAGGATACCGGATACCCGGAGCCTTCTGTATATCCGGCCACAATATTTTCCGCATTTTTCCCGAAAGGTGTCTCATTGTCGCGCATCCGGTCGAACCCGCCTGCGATCAGCCCCTTCAGGGAATCAAGCCGGTTTCCCAGCCACAGGTTGTTCATCATACGGTCTATATGATACAGGTATTCATCCACATCTTCCAGGAACAGAATGCGGTGACCGGTCAGGAGATCGTACGAAGTTCCCCGCAGGCTGTACAGTACCGAGAGATTTCCCCCGCAGAGTATGCCGCGGCAAGTACCTGTACGGTTCAGGGGATGAGGTTCCCAGCGGTATTCTACGGGTTCGCCGAAAAGGACCTTCCGCAGGCTTTCCACTCCTTCAGGATCGGCATGCTTCCCACCGAAATGCAGGGCCATGGAAGCATGGATGCTTTCCACATGCAGGTTGGTTTGCAGGTGACTGTGCAGTGCGGTAATATCGCTGAAACCGGCCAGCCATTTGGGCGAACGCATGAAAGAGGAAAAATCGAGATAGCGGAGCAATCGTGCCGTACCGTATCCCCCGCGCGCGAAGAGGATCAGCCGGATATCGGGGTTGTCAAGCATATCCTGCAGATCGGCCAGCCTTTCGCGGTCGGTTCCGGCAAACTGTCCGTGCCCGGCATAAAGGTGGCTGCCTGCAACAGGTTCCAGCCCCCAATGCTGCAGGGTTTCCATACACGCGTACATTTCTTCGGGTGCCACTTTTCGGGCCGGGGCCATTACCCCTGCTTTCATTCCGGGCTGCAAGTATTCAGGGCTTATCATTCGTGAAACATGAAAATACTTGTATCTTTGCCAGCATCTAAAAATAACCATTCTTACAGGAACTATCCAACTCTGTGTCATGAAAAAATTCGAACGACACCTGATTACTTCCGCCCTTCCCTACGCCAACGGTCCCATTCATATCGGCCACCTGGCCGGCGTGTATGTTCCTTCAGATATTTACACCCGGTATCTGCGGCAGAAAGGGGAGGATGTGATTTCCATCTGCGGATCGGACGAGCATGGTGTTCCCATCACACTGAAAGCCCGGCAGGAAGGGGTGAGCCCGCAGGAAATTGTAGACCGGTACCATGCCCTCAATAAGAAATCGTTTGAAAGGCTGGGCATTGCCTTTGACATGTATGCCCGTACCTCTTCGCCGGTACATTATGAAACGGCCTCGCAATTTTTCAGAACATTGTACGATAAGGGGGAGTTTATTGAAAAAACCACAGAGCAGTACTACGATGAGGAGGCCGGTCAGTTCCTGGCCGACCGGTATATTACGGGTACCTGTCCGCACTGCGGGCATGATCATGCTTACGGTGATCAATGTGAACGGTGCGGCACCTCGCTGAGCCCCACCGACCTGATCAGTCCCCGGTCGGCAATCAGCGGCAGCAAGCCTGTATTGAAGGAAACCCGCCACTGGTATCTGCCTCTTGATCAACATGAGCCCTTTCTTAGAAAATGGATACTGGAAGACCATAAGGAGTGGAAATCCAATGTATACGGACAGTGCAAATCGTGGCTCGACCAGGGCCTGCAACCCCGGGCAGTAAGCCGCGACCTCGACTGGGGAGTGCCGGTTCCGGTGGAAGGGGCACAGGGGAAAGTCCTGTACGTATGGTTCGATGCACCCATCGGGTACATTTCCGCCACCCGGGAACTGACCCCCGAATGGGAAAAATACTGGAAAGACCCGGCTACCCGGATGGTCCATTTCATCGGGAAAGACAATATCGTGTTCCACTGCATCATATTTCCCGTTATGCTCCGCGCCGAGGGAAGCTATATTCTGCCCGACAATGTGCCGGCCAATGAATTTCTGAACCTGGAAGGCGACAAGATTTCCACGTCCAGGAACTGGGCCGTGTGGTTGCATGAGTACCTGGAGGAATTTCCCGGGAAGGAGGATGTGTTAAGGTATGTGTTGTGTGCCAATGCGCCGGAAACCAAAGACAATGATTTTACCTGGAAAGATTTCCAGTCGAGGAACAATAACGAACTGGTTGCCGTTCTTGGAAATTTTGTGCACCGGGCGCTGATACTGACACACAAATATTTCGAAGGAAAAGTGCCGGAAAGAAAGGAACTGACCGGTTTCGACCGGGAAGTGCTGAAAGAGATGGGTTTGATCAGGCAACGTGTAGAGAGAAGCCTGGACCAGTTCCGTTTCCGGGAAGCCCTGAACGAGGCCATGGGAATGGCCAGGCTGGGAAACAAATACCTGGCCGACACCGAACCCTGGAAAGTGTTCAAAACCGATCCCGAACGGGTGCAGACCATCCTGAACATCTCATTGCAGATAACGGCCGGCCTGTCCATTCTGCTTGCCCCGTTCATCCCTTTTACCATGAAAAGGCTGCAGGATTTTCTCAACCTCGAAAAATCTTCGTGGGACCTGGCCGGAAGCGACCATCTTCTGCCGGCGGGTCATCCGGTCAAAACACCTGCGCTGCTGTTTGAAAAAATAGAGGATGCCGTGATTGAAAAACAGGTGAGCAAGCTGGTGGCCACCCGACAGGCCAACGACGGTGGGAAAGCCTCTGCCGTTCCGCCCGTCAGGGAAACAATATCTTACGAAGATTTCATGAAGATGGATATCCGAACGGCCACCGTGGTGGAGGCAGTGAGGGTGCCTAAAACCAAAAAGCTGCTGAAGCTTACCCTGGATACGGGAGTTGACCGCCGTACGGTGGTGTCGGGCATTGCCGGGGTTTTTGATCCTGCCGAACTGGTGGGAATGAAAGTATGTGTGCTGGCCAACCTGGCTCCGCGCCGGATCAAAGGGATCGAGTCGAAAGGCATGATCCTGATGGCCGAGGATACGGAATCGCACCTTTATATGATCTCCCCTCCGGATGATGCTCCCGACGGTTCGGAGGTGAAATAGCCAGCTGCATGAGCAGTTTGTTTGTTGCGGAGGAGCCCTGTAAAATCTTGACAGGAAGCTTATAGCTACGTAGGTAACTACGTAGGTAGCTACGTAGGTAACTACGTAGATAATAACAGCCTCTGATTTACACATCTTTTGTTTCAGCTACCATGCCATATGCATTGATATTGCATGGATCGGATGCTTCCCGGAACCGGGGATCCATCACATCCCCTGAAGGGATGATGGCCTGTTTGTGGGGCAGGTTACTTGATGAAATAGAAGTTTCCTTCCAGAGAAGTCGATTCCCAGGGTATTTGCCGGCTGTTTGATTTTGTACGCACTTCGGAACGGACATGCTGGAACACCTCCATGATGGTCAATCCTTCCTCGTTCAGATACTTTAGAAGTGACGAGGTATACAGTCCGTTTTCGCCCATTCCGTCTGATGCGGTACTTCCGGGGGCAGTCGCATAGGCAATGAGTGATCCGGAAGGTGCATTCATAAAGGCCAGCCCCTGCCCCTTTGCTTTTCTTGTCCAGCTCCTTTCAAAAGGATTATCCCGGCAGGCATCCAGAATAACAATATTTACATTGGTTCCCGAGTCTTCCATTCTGCTGAGGAGCCTTCCCACTTCCACGCAATTGTATTCCACGTCGGTTTCACTTTCCAGGGAAGCATCCACCGGAATCAGATAATTATACCCTTTTACCTGAATGCCGTGTCCCGCATAGAAAAATAAACCCGTGTTATATTGCCTGAGCCTTTTCCCGAATTCATCAATCGCCTGCTTCATGGTGTTCTGATCGACATTGAAATAGACCATGGTTTCAAACCCCAGCATTCTGAGGGTTTCGGCCATGGCCCTGGCATCGTTTTCCGGGTTGGAGAGATAGCCGCCGCGGACATATTCCGCATTACCGATAACCAGAGCAAGCCGCCGGTCCTCCGGGATGTAGATATCATACTGGGCAACGTCCACTTCCGGAACATCGATTTCGGTTCTTGGGACGATGTCGTTCAACGTTGCTCCCGCCATGACAGGATCAGAAACGTAATAATCTTCGGCAAAATGAAAGAACAGAGGATTGTCGAAGATTGGGTCGATGACCAGTTTCCCTGAGGTGTCGACGCATCCGTATTTTCCTTTTTCTTCCACACAACCATACCCATGTGAAAAAACAAAGGCATCATCATATCCGGGTTTGATTGTTACCTCCCCCTGGCTGTTAATGTATCCCCACCGGCCGTTGATCTTCACCGGGGAAAGTCCTTCTGAAAAGGATTTGACATTTTCATAAACGGGTGAAATGATCCAGTCCCCTCCGGCATTGATAAATCCCCACCTGTCATCCTTGTTCTTTTTGAAGAGGGGATCTTCCCTGTCAGAACCGTTGTAATCCAGAGGTTCATCGTGGAATTCTTTCCCCAGCCGGTTGACATAGAACCATCGTCCTCCTTTCTTCACCTTGGCAAGACCGTTGCGGAACGGCCACACCTGATCATACAGGGGGGGGATTTCCCAGTCGTAATTTTGATTGATAAATCCGTATCTGCCATTCATCCTGAATGCTGCCAGGCCTTCATGAAAAATGACCATTTCCCCCGGTGATTCATAAATAACTTCTCCTTTTCTGTTAATATAATACTGATTCCCTCCACTGGTAACCACCGCCACCTGTTGTTTATGGAACGGAGCTGCATTATCAAAGGCAGGAGGGATGATATATTCTCCCTGGTTGTTGATATACCCCCATTTGTCGCCGGTTTTTACCGCTGCCAGCCCGTGAGAAAAACCGGTGACTTCATCAAAAACCGGTTTTATTTTCCATCTGCCTGTTTCATCAATGAAGCCCCACTTCCCTTTCTGGGAAGCCGTAGAAACCCAGTTTTGTGAAAACAATGGGGCACATGCCACAGGAAAAGACAGGAAAAGGATCATAATTGCGTGTCGCATTCGTAGATTAAATAAAAGATATGATTTACCCTGTATGATCATCAAAATAAATTTTTTGTATATGAATGCTTTAAATTACAAAATTGTAATGCCAATACAAATTGTTGGAGAATGAAAAGACGTTCAACTATACCCGAATCATTCAGCAACTGCTTTTTGCCAGCGATCCTTTGATTGGCAATAAATTTTCAGATTATCAATATTTTAGTATATTTGGGTGTGGTCTGAAAAAATGCGTTTTATGGTTCTTCATAAAGAAGCCTGGCTTCTGATCCTTTTTCTTTTTGTTTTACCTGCCACTCTGCATTCACAGGAAAACCAACCCCGCGTAATGAATGTGCACCATTATTTTAAGCCTGCAGAAAATGAGGTGGTTATAGTATATGATCTGGTCAACACATCTCCACTGGAACGGTATGAGATCGAACTATGGTTTATTGATGGGATGAATAAAAAAATCAGGCCTTTAACAACGTATGGCGATGTGGGAGAAGATGTTCAGGGAGGAGAAAATAAGCGGATTACATGGAGTATTTTTGACGATGTAGAGACCCTGTCAAATAGTGCCCGACCGGTCATTCGCATTGTTTCAGTAAAAAAAGCTCCGGTGGATCCCACCCTGGCCATTATTATGGATCAGATGCAACAAAGCAGTAAGGACGATTCTCAGTTTCAAATGAAGCGTGAAGGAGCTTTGATCGCGGGGGTGGGATGTGGCGTGGGTGCCATTGCCTGTTATCTCAAGGCCAATGAATTTATGAAGGAGAAGGACCTGGCCGAGAGCCTGGAAGATTATAACAGGGCAGGGGAAAATGCCGATAAATTTTATACCATAAGTTATGTTTTAGGCGGAGTTTCAGCAGCAACTATCGGATATTCGGTTTATCAGTACATACGGCGGGGAAAAGCGAAAAGAGAAACATCCTTCTCCCTGGTGCCGGGCATCAATCAAGAATTTACATTTTCCTTTAAGACAAACTTTTAAAGTTTCAGGGTATTTTATTACTAAACAAATCCTTAACGCGAATAAGCCAAGAGATTATGAAAACTCAAAACCTGTTCCTTTTACTCCTCTTGCTCCCCCTTGCCTTGTCCTGCCAAAAAGATGATTCCGAAGAATTTAAGGTTGCCGAACCGGTTAATTATTATCTACGACACGAAGGAGAGCTGAGCCAAACTGCCGGATCTTCCGGAGAATGGATATATATTACCCAATATATCTATCCCGGTGATCAGCTGAATTCCTTTTCCTGGATAACCTATCTGGAAAAGAACATTGTCAAAGGCTACGTGGGGTGTGACCTGATCTTTTATACAGATTCCGATTGTGAGGTCAGGCTGGACTTCATCCTGAAGGATGGCAGTGACGAGACGATCATCGTTACAGAAGAGATAGAGGTTTCGCACATTAATGAAAACACCGCCTTCCAGTATAAGAGAGATGCCGGCACAAGTCCGCTGGAAGGGACAAACCCCATGTCGGGCAGGAACAAATATTTGATATTGAAGATCACCCATATTTCAGGAACCGATCCGGTGCAGGTTCTGTATGACGGCGCCCCCGGAAATATGGGTTGCTCGTCTATTACGGTCTTCCACGACAAATAAGCTAATTACTGGTTGATCAGAGTTGTATTTCCTTCCGGCCATGAAGCTCTCCGGAGGTATGTAACAATCATTTTGCCATGTTGTTCATGCATAAGGGCATTGGTAATGAAGTGGTTATGGTTGGTTTATCCCTTCTGTTTTGCTTCCTGTCTGACGGGTGTGATCCTTCTTAAATAACTCCGATCCTGCCCCGTTAATACAGCGGGAAATTCCTATCTTTGAGCTTTGGTTTGCTTAAACATAGATTATTGATGGAAATGCCTGTGCGTGTGCGCTTTGCTCCCAGTCCCACCGGGCCATTGCATATCGGAGGGGTGAGAACGGCCCTGTACAATTACTTCTTTGCAAGGAAAAACAAAGGGGCCATGATCCTGAGGATTGAAGACACTGACCGGAACCGGTTTGTGCCGGGTGCGGAGAAGTATATTATAGAATCGCTCAGATGGTGCGGCATACGATTAGACGAAGGGGTGGAGGAAGGCGGGCCCGCCGGACCGTACCGACAGTCGGAACGCAGGGATATTTACCGGGAACATGTTATGAGGCTGGTGGAAACGGATTGGGCATATTATGCCTTTGATACACCCGAAGAACTGGAGGCGAAAAGACAGGAGGCTGCTGCCGCGGGGAAAGACATATTCCAGTACAGTGCCGGTACCCGGGAAAATATGTGTAATTCACTGACACTCTCTTCGGAAGAGGTGAATAGGCGGATTCACTCGGGCGCTCCTTTTGTTATCCGTTTCAGAATGCCTGAGAATGAAGAGATCAGGTTTTCCGACATCATCCGGGGCGAGATCAGGGTGCTTTCCGGTACGCTGGACGACAAGGTGTTGTTTAAATCCGACGGGATGCCCACCTACCACCTGGCCAATGTGGTGGACGATCATCTCATGCGCATAAGCCATGTGATCAGGGGTGAGGAATGGCTGCCTTCTCTTCCCCTGCATGTGATGCTTTACCGGGCATTTGGATGGGACCTTCCACGGTTTGCACACCTTCCCCTGCTTCTTAAACCCACAGGTAAAGGGAAACTGAGCAAACGAGACGGCGAAAAAATGGGTTTCCCGGTTTTTCCCCTTGAGTGGAAAGGCCCGGATGGGTCCGTGGCTGCAGGTTACCGGGAATCCGGATATTACCCCGAAGCTTTTGTGAATATGCTGGCCCTTCTGGGATGGAATCCCGGCGGTGAGAAGGAACTGCTGGGTATGGATGAAATGGTTGAACGGTTCTCACTGGAAAGAGTGGGGAAGGCCGGAGCCCGGTTCGATCCTGAAAAGGCCCGGTGGTTCAATCACCAGTACCTGGTAAGAAAAAGTCCGGAAACCCTGGCCCGGGAATTCCAGCCTTTGCTTAATGAAAAAGGTATACAAACAGATTTTGACCGGTTGATTCGTATTGTGGACATGGTTAAAGACCGTGTCGATTTTGTGCATGAGCTGTGGAGGGAAACATGGTTTTTCTTCCTGCCTCCGCAGGAATATGACGAAAAAATGGTAAAAAAACGATGGAAAGCGGAAACCCCGGGAATACTGACCCGCCTGGGCGAAAACCTGGCAGAAACAGAGCCTTTCAAGGCAACGGTACTTGAGGTGGACGTAAAAAATTTCCTTGAAAAAGAACATCTGGGTATGGGCCAGGTAATGAATCCCCTGCGTCTGGCTCTGGTAGGCACCATGGCCGGTCCAGGGTTGTTTGACATCTGTGAGATGCTTGGCTATGAGGAAGTAATGAAACGAATTGAGCAGGCCTGCCGTACAATAAGCACATGATCCCTTTCCCTCATAGAAACGATCTCATCGACCTGCATACCCACAAGATGACAGTGCCGGCAGGTGTTTTTGCCATTACCAACCTGTTTGTGCAGGATATCCATCAGTGGCCTCCCGGTCATGGAACAGCATTTTCCACAGGAATACATCCCTGGCACCTGGAACAGGTTGACCGCAACAGCCAGCTCAGAAAGCTGGAATCGTTACTCAACGATCCCATGGTGGTGGCTGTGGGGGAAGCCGGCCTGGACCGGGGGGTGGACATTCCCTTTGAGCTGCAGACCTCTCTTTTTCTGGAACAGGTTCACCTGGCGGAAAAGGCCGGGAAGCCCATGATTATCCACTGTGTGCGCACCTATTCCGATCTGCTTGATATTCTGAACCAACAAACCACCCGGATACCGCTGATTATACATGGTTTTCGCGGAACCCGGGAAATGGCCGGGAGACTGATCGAAAAGGGGGCTTACCTTTCGTTCGGTCATAGTCTTTTGCATCCTGCTTCCCGACAGGCAGTTTATTTCGGAGATCTGCCTGCGGAAAGGGTCTTTTTCGAAACGGATATGTCGCCTCTGGGCATCCGCGACCTGTACAAACGGGCATCGGACCTGAAGGGATGGAGCCTGGATGAATGGGTTGCCACCATACATAACAATTATTCTTCCTGCTTTTCCTCTTAAAAAGAGGGCTCATGAAAATACATCGCATGAAAAAAGGAGGCTCCGGCTGAGCCTCCTTTTTTTCAACGTGGATCATATAAGTAAATGGTTGCCGTACTATTCGGTGATGCCGAACCGGAACACAGAGGTCTGGGTGTAGGTATCGCCCGGACGCAGTACCGTACTCGGGAAATCGGGCTGATTGGGTGAATCGGGGAAATGCTGGGGCTCGATACAGAATCCTTCACGGTAGCCATACGGTTTGCCCGCTTTCCCTGTGTGCCTTCCGTTCATAAAGTTGCCACAGTAAAACTGAACCCCGGGTTCGGTGGTCAGGAGTTCAAGTACCCTCCCGGTTTCCGGATCGGTTACCCTTACCGCCGGTTCCAGTCCTTCTCCTTCCCGGTTGAGCACAAAGTTATGGTCGTATCCCAGTCCGTAAATGAGCTGAGGGTGATCCTGGTCAATCCGTTCCCCGATGGGATGGGGTTCTGTAAAATCGAAGGGGGTGCCTTCCACGGGCATAAATTCACCGGTAGGAATCAGTGTGGAATCAACCGGAGTGATATAATCGGCCATGATCTGCATTTCATGATCCAGAATGGTTCCTGTTCCTTCCCCTCCCAGATTAAAATAGGCATGGTTGGTGAGATTGACAATAGTAGCCTGGTCGGTGGTAGCTCTGTAGTCGATCTTTAGTTCGTCTTCATCGGTCAGTTTGTAGGTAACCCACACATCCATGTTCCCTGGATATCCTTCTTCCATGTGTGGAGAATGATAGGTGAAGGTAACGGAATTGCCTTCCTGTTCAGCTTTCCACACCTGGTCGTCAAAACCTTTGACTCCCCCGTGGAGGGTATTCGGTCCGTCGTTGAGTGCCAGCTGGTAGGTTTCCCCATCCAGTTCAAATTGTCCTCCTCTGATCCGGTTGGCATATCTTCCCACCGTACAGCCCAGGTTCAGTCCTTCACCCGGGTACTCTTCGGCAGTGGAAAAGCCCAGGGTGATATCCGCCCAGTTCCCTTCTTTGTCAGGGGTATAAATAGAAACGATTCTCGCACCATAATTGGTCAGGTGAACCCTGATCCCGTTCTGGTTGGTCAGGGTGTACAGTTCAACCGGTTTGCCGTCAATTTCTCCCCGGAAGGTTTCCGGTTTCGGTTCATTGGGATATTCGGGTTTTGTGCCGGTTTGGCATGCGACGAACATCATCATGCCGGTCATTAACATCAGAAAAGTAAATTTTCTCATGGCTCTGGTTTAGATTTGTTGACAGGATGTCAAAAATAATGATTTTTCAGGAAGGAGAGGACAGGGCAATGAAAAAACTTCGGAAAGGATATTGTGGAAAAATTCAGGTTGCTACATACTTTTCTTTATAATGAAAGGTTTACTTTCGTTGAAGAAAATGAAAAAAAGAAGGAGAAAAACAAATCCGGTGGTCTGCTGGTTGATCCGGCTTGCCCTGACGGGACTGGCATTTGCCGGGATCCTTACCCTGATTACCCTGATGGGAGGTTTCGGTCCCATGCCCAGGCACGATGAGCTGAGAAATCTGAGGGATGAACGGGCTACCCGGGTGTACAGCAGCGACGGAAAAATGATCGGGAAAATATTTTCGCGGAACCGGACTCCCGTCCCCCTGGAAGAAGTCCCTTCCTCACTGATCGACGCCCTGATAGTAACCGAAGACCTTCGTTTTTTTAACCACAACGGGATTGACAACCGCAGCCTGCTCCGGGTATTGATCAAATCCATTCTGATGGGGAACCGGGAAGCAGGCGGGGGAAGTACCCTTACCCAGCAACTGGCAAAGAATCTGTATGGCAGGCGTAAACTCGGATTTCTTACCGTGCCGGTGGCCAAAATCCGGGAGGCAATACTGGCCATCAGAATGGAAGAAGTGTATACCAAGGAGGAGATCCTTTCCCTGTACCTGAACACTGTTCCTTTCGGGGAAGAAGTGTACGGTGTGGAAGCAGCGTCTAACCGGTATTTCAACAAAACTGTAAAAGATCTGGGTGTGGAGGAATCGGCCCTGCTGGTAGGTATGCTCAAGGCCAACACCTATTATCATCCCCGCCTGCATCCCGAAAGATCCCGGAAAAGAAGAAACCTGGTACTTGAGCTGATGAAGCAGCAAGGGAAGATTGACAGTACGGAAGCAGTGAGGCTGCAGGAGTTGCCCCTGAAACTTGATTATTCAAACTTCAGGCTTGAGGGGCCTGCCCAGTATTTCCTTTTTCAGGTGGAGAAACAGGCGCGCGAGATACTGGCCCGTAAAACAAATCCGGGCAGGGATCGTGTGTGGGATATTGAAAAAGACGGTCTGAACATCATCACTACCCTCGACCTTCGTTTGCAGGAGATGGCCCTGCGGTCGGTAAGTGAACATCTTTCGGTAATGCAGCCCCTGCTGGTAAAAGACCGGGGAATCAGGAAACTGAAGGATGACTTTTACCGCGAGCATGCCAGCCGGAATGGTGAAAAACGCCTGCGTGAAATATGGACATGGGAAGGAACAAAGGTTGACAGCATGAGTGTGGCCGACAGCCTGTGGCATTATTATGCCATGCTGCATGCCGGTGTGTATGCCGTGGAGCCCTTTACGGGAAAGATCCGGATATGGGTGGGGGGGAATCATTTCAGGTACCTGCCCTATGATCTGGTCCGGGCACGCCGTCAGGTTGCTTCGTCTTTCAAGCCTTATCTGTACACTGCTGCCCTGGAAAACGGTTTCAGTCCGTGCGATTATCTTGACAATGAATCCCGGATATATCCCGATTACGATGATTGGAAACCTGATAACTATGACGGCACCAAGGGAGGGGAGACAGCCCTGTGGTACGCTCTGGCTCATTCGTTGAATCTGCCCACAGTGGATCTGTATTTCCGTCTCGGATTTGAACCGTTGGAATATTTTTGTCTTCGTTTTGGTTTGCCACCCCTGCCGCGGGAGAAACCGGCCCTTGCACTGGGAGCATACGATCTGTCGCTTACCGAAGCCATCAGGCTCTATGCATGCCTGGGTGCAGGCGGGAAGCTGGCCGAACCGTATATGATTGAAAGGATTACCGGACCGGAAGGTCAGGTACTGTATGAGCATGACCGGGAAGAACCGGCCCGGGTGATGCGTGAGGAAATAGCCGGGCAAATGACAGCCATGTTGCGCAGGGTGGTAAATGAAGGTACGGCTGTTCCTATGCGAACGGCCTGGGGGGTGCAGGCCGATGTGGCCGGGAAAACCGGTACTTCCCAGGAATACAGCGATTCCTGGTTTTTCTGGTACACTCCCGGACTGGCAGGAGGAGTATGGGTGGGAGCCCGCGACCCTGAGGTGCACTTTTCAACGGGCGGATACGGAAGCGGAACGGCGCTGGCCCTGCCGGTGGCAGGAAGATTGCTGAACAGTATGGAAGCACGACGTGACCTTTCCACAGCTTACCTTCCGCCTTTTGACCTTCCGTATTTTTCAGAATGGAGCATGGAATGCGAAGGGATCAGGGAAAAAGATGCTTTCAGGGATATCTGGGAAGAAATATTCGGTCGACCCCGTCACCGACCTGCACGTGATACACTTGAAGATAGCCGGGAAGTCCGGTTGCGCGACCTGATCAGGGAACTGTTCAGAAGGAGGGATACGGAAAGGGAAGAGTGATTTTTTCAATTATTTTTTCAGACGCAGCAGGATCACATCCCTGGCAGGTACGGTGGCTTCAAAGAAAGATCGTGTGTTTCCGGAATTTTTTCTTGCCCATACGTCTCTTATGCGGTAAACCACGCGTAAACCTACCACCTCCCAGTCGAAGGTCAAATTGTAATCTTCATCCCCCCGGTTCAGGAAGCATACAGCCAGGTCTTCCCCCTTGAGGTCTTTGACCCACACTTCCAGGTCTCCTTCATCCACTACTTTGAAGGCCTGTATCCCCATATGGTCCTGGTTGATTTCCAGCAATTCCTTATGGGTGAGGATACCGAGGGTGGTTCTATCCATATTTCTCAGATCGTTTCCGGCCATGAGCGGAGCGGCCAGCATACACCACATGGTAAAATGTGCCCGGTATTCATTGGGGCTCAGGTTTCCCATGCCGACGATCAGCATATCCGGGTCGTTCCAGTGATCGGGGCCGGCATATTTGTCCAGCCCCACCTGCAGGTCGAGAATCTGGGTCCAACCCAGTCCGTTTGCCGGTGAGCCGTCGGGGAAAGTCCCGTCCCACGAATCGGCAATATCGCCCGTGGTGCGCCACATATGACCGATCCCTTCGCCCCATTTCCAGGGTTCGTTTTTTCCCCATTCACAGATACTGAATACCATAGGGCGCCCTGTTTTCCTTATGGCATCGCTCATAGTGCGGTAAGAATCCACCGCGCTCTGGGTTCCGGTGTGACACCAGTCGTATTTCACAAAATCCACTTCCCAGCGGGCAAAAGTGCGGGCATCCTGGTATTCGTATCCCCGGCTTCCCGGTTTCCCTCCGCAGGTATGGGTTCCGGCACAGGCATAGATACCCAGTTTCAGTCCCAGGGAATGGACATAATCGGCCAGGGCCTTGATTCCTGAAGGAAACCGTTCGGGGTCGGGGATCAGGTATCCCTCTTCGTCACGCCCCGAAGCCCATCCGTCGTCGATAACCACATAGGTGTAACCTGCGTCCTTCATGCCGCTGCTTACCATGGCGTCAGCGGTTTCCCTGATCAGTTGTTCGTTGATATCCATGCGGAACGTGTTCCAGCTGTTCCACCCCATGGGGGGAGTAAGGGCCAGTCCTTTAAAAGCCTGGGCTGACAGGTTTGTGGTGGTCAGGAAACAGCACAGGAAGCATAGGAGGCAGATCCGTATTTTTTTCATGGCGGGGGAATGGGTTTTGTTTTCAGAAAGATACAAAATTTATGAAAAATTTATGGAAATAGACTGATTATGGTACAAAGGGCGGGGAGTGTTCACTTTCCGAAACGGGAAAGCGCCTCTTCCATGATGGTTTCGGTAGCGGAAGTCCCGATACGTTCGGCACCCGCTTTTTTAAAATCCAGCAACTGCTCGAGGGTGCGGATGCCTCCCGATGCCTTGACCCTGACCTTTTCACCTGCATGTTCCCTCATCAGTCGCACATCGGCTGCCGTTGCCCCGCGTGTAACCATGTTCCCGTCTTTGTCCCTGAAAAATCCGAAACCGGTGGAAGTTTTTACGAAATCCACTCCCAGCAAGGTGCACAGTTCACAGAGCCTGATCTTGTAATGATCGGTAGGAAGATAATCGTTCTCAAAGATCACCTTCAGCAAAGCATTATTTTCACGGGTAACCGATACGATGGCAGCAATTTCCGCTTCAACGAACTTCCAGTCTTCCTGTAATACCTTTCCCAGATTCGGCACCATATCGATTTCTGTTGCCCCGTCGTCAATGGCCTCTTCCGTTTCATAGATTTTTACTTCAATAGAGCTGTTCCCATGAGGGAATCCTATGACTGAAGCTACCGGGACACATGAATTTTCAAGATATTCCACGGCCTGCCTTACGGCATAGGGTTTGACACACATAGAAGCAACCCTGTACCGGCCGGCAATTTCACATCCTTTTTTCAGGTCGGTATCGGTATGGACCGGATGCAGAACCGAATGATCGATCATTTTTGCGATTTCGTCAGCTTTATTCATTACAGGTTATTTATTAAGAAACAAGAATATAAATATACAAATCTCAATAATTCTTATGTATTTTCGTTGTTACTGTATCTTTTTTTTTCTTTGTGCGTCTTATATACAATTTACATAAAACTACAAAATATCCTAAAATCAATTTATGAAGCGTAACTTGTGTATTATTCTGATGTTTGCACTAATTCATCAGGGATTTTCACAGGGGTTTCCCAAAAGACTGTATACCACCCACCGTATTGAAAATCCTCCGGTAATTGACGGCAACCTGAATGATGAGGCATGGATACAGGGTGAATGGCAGGGCGATTTTACTCAGTTCGAACCCTATGAAGGCCGTTCTCCGTCAAAGCCCACCGAATTTAATATTCTGTTCGACGACCTGCACCTGTATGTGGGTATGAAATGCTATGACCATCCGGACAGTATTGCCGTAAGAATGACCCGACGGGACAATGACGACGGCGACATGGTGATGGTTCTGTTTGACAGTTACCACGATCTGCGTACCGGCTTTGTTTTCGGCGTTACTGCCGCCGGCGTCCGCCTGGATGTTCTTATGTCAAATGACGGGGCCAACGAGGATCCCTCGTGGGATCCTATATGGCAGGCCAAAACAAAGATACACGACTGGGGATGGGCGGTTGAGATGAAGATTCCTTTTACACAGCTCCGTTTTAAAAAGAATTCTTCCGCTGTGTGGGGCCTTGAAGTGGCCCGGATGATCTATCGCTACAATGAAACCAATCTGTGGCAGCCGATCAGTCGCACTTCCTCGGGTATTGTGCATGCCAGCGGCGAATTGACGGGACTTCAGGAAATCACCCCCCGTAAGCAGTTGGATGTGGTGCCTTATGGGGTGGCAGGCTACCATACTTCGGAACCTGAACCGGGAAATCCTTTTGCCACAGGTAAAGAATTTCGATACAATGCGGGTCTCGACGCCAAAGTAGGATTAACCAACAACCTTACCCTGGATCTGACCATCAATCCCGATTTCGGCCAGGTGGAAGCCGATCCTTCGGAAGTGAACCTGACGGCTTTCGAGACCTATTTTCAGGAAAAAAGGCCATTTTTTATTGAGGGAAACAACATTACCAGTTTCAATGTAGGTCTGGGAGACGGGGATGCGGGGAACGACAACCTTTTCTATTCCCGGAGAATCGGACGCAGACCCCATGGCTATCCCGACCTGGAAGGGGGAGAATATGCCAGGGTTCCCAATTTTACCAATATTCTGGGCGCGGCCAAAATAACGGGAAAAACCGAGAAAGGTCTTTCTGTGGGGATCCTGGAAAGTGTGACTGCCGAGGTAAAGGCCGAGATAGATCAGGACGGGGAACGCCGGAGTGAAGTGGTGGAGCCGTTGACAAACTACAGCCTGGTGAGGTTACAGAAGGACCTGGATCAGGGGAATACCATTATCGGGGGTATGATTACTTCCACCAACCGAAAACTGAATGGTACCGGAATAGATATGCTGCATTCAGGAGCCTATTCGGGAGGTATCGATTTTACACAGTACTTCCATGAAAAGAGTTACCGGCTCAGCACGTCACTGATTATGAGCCATGTCACCGGCCCGGAAGAAGCCATTGCCGCAACCCAGCGATCGTCGGCCCGGTATTTCCAGCGCCCCGATGCAGACCATGTGGTGTATGATCCAACCCGGACATCCCTTACAGGCCATGGGGGTAAACTGGAGTTCGGGAAAATTTCCGGAAATTTCAATTTCCTGTTCATGAACATCTGGAAAAGTCCGGGGCTGGAGCTCAATGACATGGGATTCATGAGGGAAGCCGATTTTATACTGAACGTGCTGTGGGGAGGGTACCATTTTACTGAACCGTTCAGCATTTTCCGGAGCCTCAGCCTGAACAGCGATGTGGTTTCGGCATTCGATTTTGGAGGCAATCTTACGGGCCTGGCCTATGAGGGAAACATGCATGCCGATTTTCTGAACCACTGGGATTTCGGGGTAGGCGGAGGATACAATTTTTTCCATCTTTCCAATACCCTTCTGCGGGGAGGGCCTTCCATGCTTTTGCCGGCCGACGGCAGGCTGTGGTATTATCTGTCCACCGACCAGCGCAAAAGGTTTCATATAAGCTTCAGCGGAAACCTTAACCGGGGAACAGAAAATTATACCCGAAGGGACGGGTACTCGGTGTCGCTTACCCTCAGGCCTTTAAATTCAATGACCGTTTCTCTGGAACCATCCTATATGAAATCCATGAATGAGTTGCAGTACCTTCAAACCCTTGATCTGAACGGAGAAGAAAGCTATCTTTTCGCCAGAGTGAACCAGAAAATATTCAGTATGTCGCTTCGCGTGAATTACAGCATACTGCCCGATCTTTCAGTACAGTACTGGGGACAGCCATTTTCGGGCGATATCCGGTTCAGTGAATTCAAGATCATCACTGATCCGAAAGCCCCGGAATATTCCGGTCGTTTTCATGTATATGAGGAAGGAACGGAGATCAGCTACGCTGACGGGGATTATTATGTTGACAACGGAGAATACAGCTTTGATTTTTCAAATCCCGATTTCAAGTCCAACGAATGGCTGTCGAACCTGGTTGTGCGCTGGGAATTCCTTCCCGGATCCACTGCCTATCTGGTATGGTCACAAACAAGAAATTACATGGGAGGGCCGGGAAGCTTCAGCCTGGGGGAAAACCTGGACCAGCTTTTTACTAATGAAAAGGCGGATAACATATTTATGATCAAATTTTCCTACCGGATCGGCCTGAGGTAAACATTGTGTACGTGCTCCGGGTGTATTATCTTTGATTGAGTACACCATAAATATGAATAAAATGAAAACCGCGTGGCTTATGTTCCTGTTCGCATGGATACAACCCGGGCTTTTTGCCCAGGATTATCAGAAAGATATTATTACCACTTCATCAGGCGACCTGGAGATTACATTCATTGCCCATGGTACGCTGATGATGCAGCACCAGAACCGGGTGATCCATATCGATCCGGTTTCGATGTTCGGTACCGATTATGCAAAGATGCCCGATGCCGACCTGATCCTGATCACCCATGCTCACGGCGATCATCTGGATCCCGATGCCATAGCAAAGATCCGCACTGACAAAACCGTGACTGTCCTCACGGCTCAGTGCAATGAACGGCTTGGTTTCGGGCAGGTGATGGCCAACGGCGACCAGCAAACAGTGTTCGGGATAAAAATTGAGGCGGTTCCCGCCTACAACCTCGAATCATCATACCATCCCAGAGGGGTGGGTAACGGGTATGTGCTGCATTTCGGGGATAAAAAAGTGTATGTGGCAGGCGATACGGAGAATATCCCGGAAATGAGCAATCTGAAGGATATCGATGTGGCCTTTCTCCCCATGAACCGGCCCTATACCATGACTCCCGAAATGGTGGCCGAAGCGGCCCGTCGTTTCCGTCCGAAAATTCTGTATCCCTACCACTACGGAGATACGGATACCGGCAAACTGGCAGAGCTGTTGAAAGACGAGAAGGATATTGAGGTAAGAATCAGGAAGATGTGAAACCTTCTCCATTTAAGAGAAGGGTGTGGCGTTATCTAGTGGTGAACGGGAATGTTGGTTTTCCGGCGCATCCTTTTCACTTATTACGTAAACCGGGCATGTGCCGGTTTTTTTTCCGGTGTACGGTGTAAAAATGCATTTTTCAGAATACGGTTAGATATTTTTGATTTTGTAATTTACATTATGTAAATTGCATAATGTAAATTACAAATTATAAAGAATGAAACAACCACAGACTCCTTTTCCGGTAACCGGTTATTACGGTCCTGCTTATTTTTGCAACAGGGAAAGTGAACTGGAACAACTCACCCGGTGCTTGCGGGGAGGGCAATCGGCTACGCTGGTGGCATTGCGCAGACTGGGTAAGACGGCACTGATAAAGCATCTGTTTCATCACATACAGGGACGGTATACAACGATATACCTTGACATTCTGCCCACCGAGTCAATAAATGAATTGCTGAACGGGCTTTGTACAGCCATCGTTCGTGCGCATGCTGAAAAAACCGGGTTCGGGAAAAAGGCATGGGACCTGATCCGGTTGTTACGGCCGGTAATCAGCTATGATGCACTGAGCGGGCAGCCTCAGGTGAGTCTCAGGGTGAGTTCCGGGGAGAGCAGAAAAACACTGGCCGACCTGATCACTTTTCTGGAAAAACATACACAGCCTGTGGTCATTGCGCTGGATGAATTTCAGCAAATACTGGAGTATCCGGAGAAGCAAACGGATGCCTGGTTGCGGTCGGTTGTTCATGAAATGAGGAATGTGCATTTTATATTTTCTGGAAGTCAGCAACACATCATGGCCGATCTTTTCATGAACCCGGAACGGCCGTTTTACCGGAGCACCCACTTTATGCAAATAGGCAAGCTGGAAAAATCTGTGTACAGGGACTTCATCATCAGCAAATTCGAGGAGAGAGGAAAATCGGTTTCTGCGGATGTAGTGGATTCCATGCTGCAATGGACTGAACTGCATACCTATTATGTTCAGCTTTTGTGCAACCGGGTGTTTATATCATCGGGAAAGAAGATCACGGAAGATACCTGGAGGGAAGAAGCCGGCAGGATGTTAAAGGAGCAGGAGTTTGTATTCTTTGGTTACCGTGAAATGCTGACCGGGGCCCAGTGGGATCTTCTGAAGGCGATCGCCCGGGAAGGGAGGGTTTACCAGCCGACTTCCTCAGCCTTCATCACGGCCCATTCCCTGGGCAATCCTTCCACAGTGCTCCGCTCGCTGAAGGCTCTGGAGAGGATGGAGCTGATATACCGGGAGGTTGACAGGGAAGGCATTCCTTACTATGGAGTATATGATGTTTTGTTTGCCCGGTGGATGAGCAAATAGGGAAAAGGTGGGTCATTTTACTTCCCGGCCTGCTGAAAAGCAGGCTTTCACCGGCCAGGCAGAAAAAATCCCCGGCCACTTTGTGGAAGGGGATTTTGCAGAGGTCGGTAGCGGATTCGAACCGCTGTAACTGGTTTTGCAGACCAGCGCCTAACCACTCGGCAAACCGACCATTATTTCAATTTTTTAAGAACGAATCCGCTGCGGATTATTCGCCTCCTATCGTCGGCTCATGAGCTCGCTCCCCTGCCGGGGAGCTCGGTTCGAACCGCTGTAACTGGTTTTGCAGACCAGCGCCTGACCACTCGGCAAACCGAACCTGTTAAATGCAAATTAACGAAAAATTGTTGGTATTTGCCAGAAGATATCGAAATCTGAGTGTGAAATTTTCCGGAAGCAAGAAAAAAATATGATCCCGGGAATATTCGGATCTAAGAATATTATGAGATTTCCTTGAACCTTCGCATGATCTCCATGCACATCCGGCTGTTATGGTAGGGGCATTTCCAGAATCCTGCCTTATCGTCAACGGTGTTGGCTGTCCCGTCGGCGCGGATACTCCAGTACCATTCCCCGTTCTTCCTGTCTGTCAAATGGCCTGTGATGTAGCTGAAACACCGGTCGGCCTTTTCCAGGTATCCCTTCTTTCCAGTTAGTTGCCAGGCATGAACCAGCCCTACCACCGCTTCGGCCTGAACCCACCAGTGGCGGTCCATATCAAGGTAACCTTTCGAATCATCTTTCTCATAAATCAAACTTCCGTCATCCTGAAATCCCTCCAGGGCCGCATCCACCATTTTAACAGAAATTTCCGCCACCCCCCGGATCAGCGAAGGGTCCCCGAGCATCAAAGCAGCTTCGTAAAGCAGCCAGGCTGCCTCGATGTCGTGACCGTACGACACCAGTTGCGACCGTGGATTCCAGAACTCGTCGAAAAACAATTGGAGGTGAAAAGTCCCGGAATGAATGATCTTTTCCAGAAAACTACGTAGCAAACTACGTAGCTGACTACGTAGATGCCTGTCGGGCCAAACCTTTGAAAGCATGGTATATGCCTCCAGCACATGGAGGTTGGTGTTGGTGGTTTTTTTTTCGTTTTCATCCTTTTTGCTCAGACGGATATCTTCCATCTCTTTCCATTCACGGCTGAAAGCTTCCAGGTAACCTCCGTATTGCCGGTCAAGGCTGTGTTTTTCCAGCAGTTCGTATAGTTCCACGGCTCTTTTTCCGGCATTGTTATCCCCTGTGGTAATAAAATACCGGCTCAGGGCGTAAATGAAAAAGGCCTGGGCATAAACCTGTTTTTTTGTCTCCCGCGGTGTGCCGTTGCTGTTCAGGCTCCACCACACGCCTCCGTATTCTTCATCGAAAAAAAACCGGTTGATATATTCCCATGCACGGCTGGCTGCCTCCAGAGATGAAGGAATCCCCAGGTCATAACAGGCTGAGGAAAACGTCCACAGAATGCGGGCGTTCAGCACGGCTCCTTTCGGGGCATCGGGGTGAACCGTGTTTTTTCCGTCAATCCGGCCGTAAAATCCTCCCTGTTTCCGGTCGGGCATACGTTCTGTCCAGAAAGGAAGGATGTTTTCCGTCAGTTCCTTCCGTGCATTTTCCTTTAACCGGTGTATTATGTCTTCTTCGGTGCTGCTCATTTCCCCTTAAGGTATTCCCGGTTTTTGTCAATCAACTTTTTTATGTTCTGTACCGAAGCGGCTGAACGGTACCCGTCAGGGGGTGTGTTCAGGCAATAGTCCGTGAGCCTTTCAATGCTGGAAACGGCCACGTGCATGCGGGTGTCTGATGAACCGTAATAGATATATACGATGCCGTCCTCATCGGCTATCCAGCCGTTGGAAAACAGTACATTGGAAACGTCACCCACCCGTTCCTCTCCTTCCGGAGCCATGAAGTATCCTGCCGGTTCGGCCAGGGTGCGTTCCGGGTGCTGCAGGTCGGTCAGATACATGTAGAGAACGTACCGCAAGCCGGCGGCACAGGCCCTGACTCCGTGGGCCAGATGCAGCCATCCATGAGGGGTTTTCAGGGGCGGGGGGCCTTCCCCGTTCTTCATCTCATTGACAGTATGGTACCGCCGCGGATTGATGATCACTTCCTCACCGATTTCTGCCCGGGTGATATCCTTTACCAGCGCCCAGCCAATGCCCCCGCCGTTGCCGGCTTCGATAAACCCTTCCTGGGGGCGGGTATACAGGGCATACTGTTCGTTTACGAATTCAGGATGCAATACCACATTCCGTTGCTGGTATTCCGAGCGCAGGTCGGGCAACCTTTCCCAGGTTTTCAGATCGCGGGTGCGTGCAATGCCGGCGGCGGCCACGGCCGAAGACATGTCTCCCGGCGGGGCGTTGGGGTCTTTTCTTTCCGTGCAGAAAATGCCGTATATCCAGCCGTCTTCATGACGGGTAAGCCGCATATCGTACACGTTTACATCCGGGTTTTCCGTTTCGGGCAGATCCACCGGTTCGTTCCAGAAACGGAAACGGTCGGTTCCATTGGGACTTTCGGCAATGGCGAAGAAAGATTTCCGGTCAACGCCTTCCACCCTTACGGCCAGAAGGTATTTTCCGTTCAGTTTAATGGCCCCGGCGTTGAATGTGGAATTAAACCCGATCCTTTCCATCATGAAAGGATTGGTTGCGGGATCCATATCGTACCGCCAGTGCAGGGGGACATGGGCAGCGGTAAGCACAGGATACCGGTATCTGCGGTAAATACCGTTAACCGGCTCGAGCGGGGGATTGTCCCGGTTCACCAGCTTTTCATATTCCTTTATCATACTCTGCAGGCGTTTCTCGGATGCTTTCATGGTGGCTCAGTTGATATTTACCGGTAAATGCTTTCCATAGTGATCTCGTGCTGAAATAACGTGCCGGGAAGTTTATGGAACTCAATAAAATTGCGTTCGCTGACATGTCCCGGATAGGGGGCGTAATGATGCCCCGGGCGGTTGTGGGCATTTCTCCAGACCAGTACGTAAGAAATGGGATGGTTTTGCACGGCTGGCCACAGCACGCCGGTCCACCATTCCGGATCCGGGATGCCTTCCAGCCCTGTTTCCGTAAGGGCAGCCACTTTCTGATGCTTAGCGGCCACCTCAGAAAGTATATCCAGCTTCCTGCTCACACGGTCTCTGAAATCAGTTTTTTCTTCTGGCCCCATCTGGTAATCATCGAAACCGACCAGATCCACATAGTTGTTTCCCGGATACCTTTCAAGGTATTCCTCTTCCGATTCAAAGCCCGACGAGGGAGAGTAAGCAAACAACAGATGGTGTACCTGTTTATCCCGGCACAGGTAGTTGAACGTGAACCGCCAGAGATCAATGAATTCTTCCGGAGTGCACAGGTCTTTTCCCCACCAGAACCAGCTTCCGGTATGTTCGTGAAAGGGACGGAAGATCACCGGGATAGCCTGGCCCTGTTCGTTGTACAGGGTATGGAAAAAATTGGCCAGGCGGTCGAGCCACTTTTTGAATGTTTCGTGTTTCTCCCCCCCGGGCAAAACCGATTGCACAGCCCTACGGGAACTGATATCCCAGGCTGAACCTCCGGTGAGGGGATTATCGGCGTGCCAGCTCAGGGTGATGACCCCTCCCCGGGAAAAGATGTCACGGGCAAACTCCCGCATCTGTACGAACGGAACCGAATCGAGGTTAACCGGTGAGCCTTTCTCCAGGTGCCCGAGATCCATTCCGTAAACGGCGGGGAAATCGCCGCATATTCTCTTAACATCTGATACACCTTCCGGATATACCCAGCCAATTCCATAGGCCAGGTCGTCCTGGTGACCAAACATGATGCCGCGGGAAGAAAGTTGGTGCAGCGCATTCAGAAGGTTTTCCGTTTGCAGGGTGGCCCGGGGATCGGCAGGTTTTATTTTGTCTTCCTGTTTTTCTGTGCAAGCCGTACATGTCAGCAAAAAACAAAGAGAGAGGGAAAGGGATTTCATGGAATAGTTATTGTATAATTTTGGAAAGTTTCCGGTTGTACTTACTGATAAGGGAAACCGTGGAATCGGTATCGAATACGGAATTCAGGCCCTGCTCTTCCTGCGGGGGATCGCCCAGGTAATCGTCACCTATCTGCCAGAATATCCTGCCGGGAGCAGGCCTTCCTTCCCCGGCCCATGCCCAGAAGTTGCATCCCGCCAGTACGTCGCGGTGGCGTGCGGATTCCAGTACCTGACTGAAAGCATGCCGGTAATACCGGTTGCGGCATTTCACCGATTCCTCCGGCCCGTACCCGTGTTCATCACGGGGAAGACCGAATTCTTCCAGCACCAGTGGCTTATCCAGTTTCCGGGCTACTTCCATATGATCAGTCATATACCGGGTGGTATTTTCTATGCTGGTTTGCAGGCTGCCGGGTATATCGTGTATATCCAGCCAGGCCCAGTTTTTGGGCCAGATATGCATGGTGAGGTAATCAATGTTCGGATCGGAATGGATGCGTTCGAACACTTCCATGGATCCTTCGCATCCGTGCTGTCCTTCGGTTCCGGTTGTCACCAGGTGGTTGGAATCCATGATTTTGATCAGGGCAGCTGTTTCTCCGATCCATTTTTCGAAAGCAGGGATGCTTTCCCTGGAAAATGCCCTGGGCTCATTGCCGATTTCCCAGGTCATGATCACCGGATCTTCGGTATATTTTATGCCGGTATACCGGTTGGTACGCCCAAGTATGAATTTTATATGTTCCCTGAATTGCCTGAGGCAGTTTTCGCAATGGTGAAACCGGCCTGCATAGCTCATAAATTCCTGCCAGGTATGGGGCTTCACTGAAGGATAGGGGATGGATCCGTATCCGTTCCAGTTCAGGTACTGGGCATATCCGCCCGACCAGTCCCAGCTGTTGTTCAGATACAAAACAGCTACCTGCCCCCGTTTTTTCATTTCAACCAGCAGAAAATCCAGTCCGTCAAGCAGTTCTTCGTTATAAACCCCCGGTTCGGGCTGCAGAGCGGGTGTAACGCGAAAAGGTTCATTGTCGGGTCCCTCCGCACCTACCAGGATACGAAGGTTGTTTACACCGATCTTTTTCAGATGATCGAGTTCCCGGATAAGCCTTTCCCGGTTTCCGTATTTCCCGGCCGACCCAAGAATTCCTCCGAACCAGTAATTAGTTCCTATAAAATAATAAGGCTGGCCGTTTTTCATGAAGGTACCGTGCTGCACGGTAACGTATTCATCTGCATGAGCTGGCTGGCCGGTCATGCGAACGGGAATCAAAGCCAGTAACAGGAGAGTGGTTAGCAAACTGTATTTCAATTGATTGATATTTAATTACCTGCTTGGTAAAAATAATAAACCGGCCTGTTCGGGAATAATACCTTTCTTTTAAATCATAATACAATAATGCCCATTTCGTATTTTCATCAATCTCATGGTACCGGTTTATCAGGGTGTGCAAGCATCAACTTTTCTATGCGGCAATTTCTGAATATTCCCGTATGGTACTATTTTGTCAGGAATTGGATAACAAATTTTCCATACAGGCTGAAATACCGGTGCATTGATTTATGGGTCTGATCATTATGTGATCCATAATATGATGTGAATATTATATTTTTTTATTTTATTGATTTTTTTATATTTGGATCAACACGGAAATCTGAACAAGATCATGGCTGAGTCCATTGTTCGTGAGATTACTCCGCTGACGCAATCCGATTGTTTCACCCTTTTTTACAGGAAAAAATCGGAATTTGATTTTCCACTGCATTATCATGAAGAAATGGAACTGAATTTCATCATGAATGCCAGGGGAGCCAAGCGAATCATAGGTGATCACATTGGTAGAATTGGCCGGTATGAACTGGTGCTGGTGGGACCTAACCTGCAGCACGGATGGTTTGGATCAGGTTTCGGGCCGGATCAGGTAGAAGAGATCACCATTCAGTTCCATAAAGATTTTTTTGATGAAAAATTCCTGCAAAAGAATCAATTGAGTTTTATCCGCAACATGTTCCGGAAGTCATTGAGGGGAATCCTGTTTTCACAGCAGACTATACGGCAGGTAAAGCCACGCCTTTACAGGCTCAGGGAAAAGCAGGGATTTGATTCGGTGCTTGAGCTGATGTCTATTCTGCATACTCTTTCTATCTCGAGGGATTACCGGGTATTATCCGACAGCGGTTTCAACACGCACGAAGTATTTTCCTACAACAGCCGGCGGATAGAAAAAGTCATGGAATTTATCCATACCGGCTTCGACAAGCCACTTACTCTTGAAGAAGCTGCTCATATAGCGAATATGACCGAATCCTCATTCAGCCGTTTCTTCAAGCTCAGAACGGGGATCACCTTTGTGGACTGCCTTACCGAGGTGAGGCTGGGGCATGCCTGCCGCATGCTGATCGATACAACCAAAACCATAGCCGAAATAGCCTATTCCTGCGGATTTAACAACATTTCCAATTTCAACCGGATATTCAAAAAGAAAAAAGGCTGTACCCCGAAAGAATTGCGCGACAGCTACGACCAGGGGAACCGTCTTTTCATATAGAACAAAGGGCTTTATTCGATTTTCAGGACACATTCGGCAGTTTCCAGCCCTTCCGAGGTTGCCTTTACGGTAACTGTCCCTTTTTTACTGCCGGCCCTTATCACCAGAAGGCATTTTCCGTGAAATGCCCTTCGGCTGTTGGCCTGAAAAGGCTCTTGGCTGGTCTGGCTGCCATTGTCCACACCGGCAATGGCGGCATCCCCTTCGATGGAAAACCTGACCAGGTTATCAGCCAGTGGTACCGTGTTGTTCTCTTGATCTTTGACCGTCGCAGTGATGAATGACAGATCTGACCCGCCGGCTGCCAGTTTGTTCCTGTCGGGATCGAGAACCAGGCGTGCCGGTTCTCCGGCAGTTTTCACCCGGGTGACCAGGGTGTCGTGTTCTCCTGTTATCCCCACGGCCATCAGGGTACCTTCTTCAAAAGGCACTCTCCACATCAGATGCAGATCACCGGCAGTTTTTTGTTTCTTTCCCAGTGAACTGTCATTCAGGAAAAGTTCAGCTTCCTTACAGTTGGTATATACCCATACATCTACTTCCTGGCCGGGTTTCCAGTTCCAGTGGGGGAAAAGATGCAGTACCGGGGTGTTGGTCCATTCGCTCTGGTATAGATAATAGGCATCTTTCGGGAAGCCGCAAAGGTCGATGATACCGAAATAGGAGCTCCGGGCCGGCCATCCGTAGGGGGTGGGCTCTCCCAGATAGTCAAAACCTGTCCAGATGAACATGCCGGAAAGAAATTCGTATTTTTTGATGATTTCCAGGCTTTCCCTGTGTGTTGAGCCCCAGGGGGCCGAACAGTTATCGTATGATGAACAGGAATAGTCGGGGTTTCCTCCGGTAAACGGGATGTCCCATCGAACGGGCCATCGGCGCACCGAATCGGAAGGCATATCGTAACTGCCCCGGGTAGCCAGAGCCGAAGTGGTTTCGGTGGCAATAAATGCCTGGCCGGGGAAATCGGACAGGAACCGGGGGAAGGTCTCATGGTGGTAGTTGTAGCCGATGAGGTCGAGCGCTCCTGATTGAATCACCGGGTTTTTGGGTTCGGGGTAATTGCACCCGGAGGTAATGGGGCGGGTATTGTCAAGTTGCCGAACGATCGCTGCCAGCCGGGTGGCTATGACCGATCCTGTTCCTGTGCTGTCCCATTGTTCCATGACTTCGTTCCCAATACTCCAGATGATCACGCTGGGATGGTTGCGGTCGCGCAAAACCATGTCTTCCAGGTCTTTCCGGTGCCATTTGTCCCAGTCGCGACTGTAGTCAAATTTCGTTTTGGAAATTTTCCACATGTCGAAAGCCTCATCCATAACCAGGAATCCCATCCGGTCGCACAGGTCGAGAAATTCGGGTGAAGGGGGGTTATGGGCGGTACGGATGGCATTGCAGCCCATATC
Source organism: Bacteroidales bacterium (assembly GCA_049975425.1). Taxonomy (GTDB): domain Bacteria; phylum Bacteroidota; class Bacteroidia; order Bacteroidales; family VadinHA17; genus HyVt-105. The sequence continues at coordinate 33,204 of JBNGDI010000010.1, read as the reverse complement.
TTTCAAAATTTCCAGCCGGCGTTCAATTGCCCGTGTATTGATGGATGCTCCCAGACACCCCAGGTCGTGATGCTCACATACCCCCTGTATTTTCATGGGATTTCCGTTCAGGAAAAAGCCCTTTTCCGGGTCGAAGCGGAACGAGCGGATTCCGGTAACCGTTTCATATACATCGAGGGAACGTTTGTTTTTCATGATTACCGAAACTACCCGGTAAAGAGAAGGGTCATCCACAGACCATAACTGCGGTTCTTCCACGGTAAGTTCATGTTGCACCACCGTCACGGTATCTGTCAGGGTTATCCCTTTGGTACGGGTACTGGCTACACGGTGGTTGTTCCTGTCGTATACCGATGTTTCCAGGGTTACCGTCTCCGTGTTCCCGGTGCTGTTTCTGATACGGGTTTCTACATGCATCCGGGCCGAATGTTCATTCATTTCGGGGGTGGTAACGAAAGTCCCCCAGTGATCCACTGCCACAGGGCCGGTGGAAACCAGCCAAATATTCCGGTATATGCCCGATCCGGAATACCATCTGGAATTGGGTTGTTGGGAATTATCCACCCTGACTGCCACAACATTTTCCTGGTTTCCGAAATGAATCCAGGGAGTGACTTCGTACCTGAAGGAAATGTAACCGTAAGGTCTTTTTCCCAGGTAATGGCCGTTGATCCATACTTCACTGTTGCGGTATATTCCGTCGAATTCCAGGTAGAACTGTTTTCCTTCCAGCCCGGTATCCAGGTGAAAGGCTTTGCGGTACCATCCGATGCCTCCGGGAAGGGCTCCTCCGCCTGTGGTGGCCGGGTGGTCTTTGCTGAATGTGCCTTCAATGCTCCAGTCGTGAGGCAGATCCAGCAACCTCCATTCCGAATCATCAAAACCGGGTTCCACCGCTGCTTTGTCATCCGCCAGGGCAAATTTCCATCCCGTTCCGAAATTAAGTTTTTCCCGGGGTACCTGTTTCTCACAGGACCCCAGGGCTGTGATCAAACCGAGCAGAAAAATCCCCTCAAAGAAATGGGAAACGATTGATTTCATATTCGGGTACTGATTATTCCATTCATTCATTTATTTATTTAGTTCATCCAGATGAAGATTGTTTTCACTTCCATCATAATAAACGGTATAATGGGGTGATTTAACCGGCCAGGCCGGAACGGGTTCGCCTTTGCGTACATAAATCACGTGGAATGTTCGTTCAGTCAGCATTCCGGGGAATGATCCTGATCTTTCCCCGATGGTCAGTGTTTTGCCGGCATCGTTGTACCTGACGGGGATCAGGGTATACGCTCCATTCTCGTAGTTATAATTTGTATTTTCATCTTCGTACAAAACAAATTCTCCGTCAGCCCCGGCATATACATACAGAGTAACCGGATCGGGGGCTTTCTCGTCTGCATACTGCAGGGGAGGGCCGAAGGGGATGATGGCACCTTCCCTCACAAATATGGGTATTTCGTTGAGGGGAGCGGGTACTTCCATCCTTTGCCCACCTGAGGCATATTCACCGGTAAAAAGATGATACCAGCCGGTTCCTGCCGGCAGGTATACGCTCCGGTTGCGGGCCTGGTATTCGCAAACAGGGTTGATCAGAAGCGAGGGCCCGAACAGGTACTGGTCGCCGATATCGAAAACGCCGGGATCGTTTGGAAAATCCATGGCCATTCCGCGCATCAGGGTATAATCGTTGAGCCATACCTGTCCGGCCAGGGAATAGATATATGGCATGAGGCGGTACCTCAGGTGATCGAATTTCAGCATACTCTGATAAGCGGGATGAGATTCCGGGGCCACATGGAATATTTCCCGGTAGGGATATTGTCCGTGTGCCCTGAATACAGGGCAGAAAGCTCCGAACTGGAACCAGCGGGTCATGAGTTCCCTCCATTCTTCCAAATCGGCCGGAGAAGGGTTGTAATACCGGCTTTCCACGGCAAATCCGCCGATATCCATGGTCCAGTAGGGGATTCCCGACATGGAGAAATTCACTCCGCACGGGATCTGGGCTTTCATATCGTGCCAGCGGGCTGCAATATCGCCGCTCCAGTTGGCAGCGGAATATCTTTGCAGGCCGGCATATGCCGAACGGGTGAGGATGAATACCCGCTGGTTGGGGCTTACTTCGCGCTGGCCGTTGTAAATTCCACCGGCCTGTACCAGGGAATAGGCATTGAAATACTGGTCGGCCGGGCCCAGTGCGGTGGGGTCCATCAGGGCTTTCCGTTCCTGTATGGGAAGGTTCGAGAAGATATCCGGCTCTGTGGCATCAAGCCACCAGGCATCAAAGCCCCTGCTGAACAAACTGTCGTTTAACTGGTTCCAGTAAGCTTCGCGTGCTTCGGGATTAAAGGCGTCGTAGAAGGTGGAGACATAACCCAGCCAGTCTTTCCGGCCTTTTTCCACATTTCGGGTGTACAGCCAACCCCGGCTGTTCATGGCTTCGTAATTTTCTGTTCTCACATAATATTTTGGCCACACCGAGATCATGATGTGTGCATGGAGCGAATCGTGAAGGATTTGTACCATGCCGTCAGGATCGGGGAAGCGGGAACGGTCGAATGCATGGTCCCCCCATTTGTCAATGGGCCAGTACTGCCAGTCAAGCACCATATTGTCGATGGGAATGTTTCTTTTCCGGAATTCCCTGGCAGTGGAAAGCAGCTGTTCCTGGGTCATGTATCTTTCGCGGCTTTGCCAGAAGCCCATGGCCCATTTGGGCATAACGGGGGCTTTCCCGGTTACCGTACGGTATCCGCCGATCACCTCGTCCATGTTTTCTCCTGCTATGAAATAGTAATCGAGCTGTTCTCCCACTTCGGAAAACAGGGAGATGCGATTCTGCAAATCTTCTTCCGGAGGATCCAGGTACCGCAGGGCGATGAATGATTCTCCTCCGTCGGGGATCCATTCGATTTTTAAATATACTTTTTCGCCCTTCCACATGGGCAGATCAAAATGGTTCGATGAGGTATTCCAGCACTGCCTCCACCGGTCGAAGATCAGGCTGTCATTGATCCATAATCTGGCATACCCGGCAGAAGTGAATATAAACGAGTGCGTGCCGGTTGTATCCGACTCCAGGTATCCTTCCCATGTTACAAAGCCGTTGTTCAGGTCATAACCGGAGGGGAATTTCGCCAGATCGGGGATGAACTGGTAATTGATTTCCCTTTCTTCCCGGGAGGTATAAACCTGGTTTCTTTTGTTCCGGTTTGCATACGTGGCGGTGAGCCCACCTGGTTCTCCCCGTTTGTTGTAGAGTTTCAGGGAGGAAAGCTCCAAATAATCGCGCACATCTCCGAATTTGCTTCTGGAATAGTTATCCCACAGGATGCCATAATTCTTTGTAGACAGGAGGAAAGGCACCACCGCCTGGGTGTTGTACTGGTAGAGGTCGAAATTTTTTCCTCTCATGTCCATGAAGGAAGTTTGATTGCCTCCCAGTCCGTACAGCGCCTCCCCGGGTGTGAGGCTGAATTGTTGCCTTATGGCGAAGAAAGGTTCTTCACCGACGGTTACCGGCTGAAAGGTTTTGCCTCCTCCCGGAATTTCCGATAGGATGGTGCTGCCATCGGAGCGGTGAAAAGACACTTCTCCGGTTTCCAGGGAAACATTTACCAGGAGAGTGGAGGTTTGCAGGCTTACTTTCTCCTTGTTGCGTTCGATGGAAAATTCGGCCGTTTCCGGTGGTTTGGCAACGGCCATCAGGCTTTCTGTTTCGGTGAATTCTTCCCCCGGAACGCAGGTAACCCGGATAATCCCGTCGGTAATGACCTGCAGCCTGACCGATTCGTTTGCTGGGGCCGCTTCCGGATAAATGATGATTCCGTTACCGGTTTTTCTTACCGGAGAGCTGCCGCACGAGGCAAGGAAGAGGGACAGCAGGGTTCCTGCCAGGCAAAGCAGAAGATGAGTGATTCGGTTTTCTAGCATGGTGCGGGTGTTTTTTTGATGATACGGCAAATTACGATTTTATTTATTCTTGTGATATTTCATGCCGGTTTACTCAGAGTGTCTGTTATCCGGATAATCCTGTTTGAAGGGCATTTAGGCGAATAAACGGGCCGCCTGACAAGGATGTCCTTATCAGGCGGCCTGAATTGCCTGATCTGATCTGACCTAAACCTATTAACCAAAAACCTGTTCAGTAAAAAAGATCATGACAACACCCGGTTTCTGGTCCGGCAATGGGGATATTAACCGGACATTTCATAACATAATAAAATTACATATACTTCACTGGCAGCAATGATACTATTTTGTCTGTTTATTATAATTATTTGCTTGTATGAATACTTGCCAGCCGGACGATTGACAGATAGTGTAAAAGATAAACTTAATTTCCCTTTCCAGAGCCATGCTGCCGTTTTCCACTGCATTTCCTGATTTCCCGTTTTCAGCCGTTTATTTTCCGTGATAAAAATCCGCTTTGACAGCAGATAAAACCAGTATGGCCTGTTTTCAAGTGTTGTTTTTTCCGCCTGGTATGTATTGATTATGCTGGGTAATTACAATATATTTGAATAATGTATGTATCGTACACTAAGTATTACAGAGCTATATATAACTGAAAAACAATGATATCCCACAAAATTGTTCCGAATGTGTCAGTTGACTGTGTTATATTCGGATTTGATTTTGAAAAATTGAATGTATTGCTGGTTGACCGTAAACTGAAAGATGAGAAAACGGGGAAAGTGTTAATCAGCGACCACACACTTACCGGTTACCATATTTACGATGACGAAGACCTGGATACGGCTGCTTACAGAATTCTGAAAGAGCTGACGGGGCTTGACAATTTGTTTCTTGAACAGTTTGCCGCTTTCGGGCAGCTTGACAGGGTTTCCTCTGAAAAAGACCAGTTATGGCTGAAGCATATAAACAAGGGCTTCGCCGACAGGATCATTACCGTGGGATACCTGGCACTGATCGATAATACAAAGGTGACCCTGAAATTGTCGGAAAAAAACGTGCAGTGGTATCCGGTGAATGAGGTGAAGGATATGGAGATGGCGTTTGATCATAAGTATATATTTTATAAAGCCCTGGAGGCTCTGCAGAAGAAAGTGAAAGTGGAGCCTATTGCTTTTGAGCTCCTGCCCGACTATTTTACTCTTTCGCAATTACAGAAACTGTATGAAGCCCTTCTGGGAGCATCTTTTGACAAACGCAATTTCCGGAAAAAAATATCACAGATGCACTACGTGATCCCCTTGAAGAAGAAACAGAAGGGCGTGCCTCATAAGCCTGCCCAGTATTACCTGTTCAGCCGCGAGGTGTATGAAAAAACCAAGAAAAACAGGATTTCCTTCATTGTCTAAACGGTCCTTGCCGGAATACATACCCTGAAGTATGCTTCGACCACCCATACCGGATTTTCTACCTTCCTCCCCTGTTGATTTCTGTTACCCCTTAATCTGTTTTCGGCCATGAACCTGCACGTTATTGACCTGGGTATTATCGTGCTGTATCTGATAGCCACCGTTTTTATCGGATACTGGGTTTCCCACAGGGCTTCCCGCAATATCCAGTCGTATTTTCTCGGAGGGAATACCCTGCCCTGGTATTTTCTGGGAATATCGAATGCTTCGGGTATGTTTGATATAGCCGGCACCATGCTGATTGTTTACTGGCTTGCTGTGTATGGTTTGAAAAGCATCTGGATCCCCTGGCTCTGGCCTGTTTTTAACCAGATCTTTCTGATGGTTTACCTCTCGGCCTGGTTGCGCCGCTCCCGGGTTATGACAGGCGCCGAATGGATCAGGACACGTTTTGGGAAAGGGCTGGCCGCCAATCTTTCACACATCATCGTGGTGATCTTTGCCCTGGTCAGTGTGATTGGATTCCTGTCATACGGGTTCAAGGGTATTGGAAAATTCGCTTCGGCTTTTCTGCCCCCTATTGTGACCAACCCCGACTACCTGCTAAAACACCCGCAGGTCAATGTGAATCTTTATGCCCTGATCCTGATGGCTGTTACTACCTTTTATGTGGTGAAAGGAGGGATGTTCAGTGTGGTGATCACCGAGGTGATTCAGTACGGTATCCTCATCATTTCTTCCATTGCCATCGGAATCATTGCCATGACCCGGGTGGCTCCCGGAACCATCGATGCCTTTGTGCCCGAAGGATGGAAAAGCATCTGGTTCGGCTGGACCGCAGGACTTGACTGGACCCAGATCTCCGGTGCGGCATCCGACAAGCTGCATGCTTTCAATGAGTGGATTGTGAATGACGGGTACCAGATGTTCGGATTGTTTTTTATCATGATGCTTTTCAAAGGCATCTTTGTTTCGGCTGCCGGCCCGGCTCCGAACTATGACATGCAGCGTATTCTGGCCACACGTAATCCCAGCGAGGCTTCCAAAATGAGCTCCCTGGTGAATGTGGTACTGAACCCGGGAAGATATTTTATGATTACCGGGCTTACCGTACTGGCCCTGGTACATTTCGACAGTTTGTATACAGGCTCCCTTACGGAACCTGATTTTGAAAGCATTCTCCCGGAGGTACTGGCCACCTATGTGCCCGTGGGATTACTCGGATTCCTGATGGCCGGCCTCTTTGCGGCTTTTATGAGCAATTTTGCGGCCACCGTAAATGCCGCCCCGGCATACATTGTAAACGATATATACAAAAGATATATCAATCCCAATGCCGATGAAAAGAAATATGTCATGATGAGTTACGCCTCTTCACTGCTGATTGTGATCATCGGGATCACGGTGGGCTTTCTCATCACCTCAATCAATGATGTGGTCCTGTGGCTTACGGCAGCCCTGTGGGGTGGATATACCGCGCCCAATGTTCTGAAATGGTACTGGTGGAGGTTCAATGGATATGGGTATTTCTGGGGCATGGTGGCCGGTATCGGAGCCGCCCTGATCCTGCCTCTTCTGAACCTGGAAATCCTTCACAAGTGGCCTCTGCTGAATAATTTCAGCATGAACGCTTTTCCCATCATCCTGCTGGTTTCTACTGCCGGAAGTGTGCTGGGATCGTTGCTTACCAAACCCGAAGATTCTGAAACTCTGAAAAATTTCTATAAAAGCGTCCGCCCCTGGGGATTCTGGAAACCTGTCCACAAAATGGTGGTGCGTGAAGATCCTTCCTTTGAAGGCAACCAAAATTTCTGGCTGGATATGTTCAATATTGTGGTGGGTATCATCTGGCAAACCACCCTGATTGCATTTCCCATATTCCTGGTCCTTCGCGAATGGAGGCCATTCCTGATTGCCATCGGGATCATGGCAGGAACCACCCTGATCCTAAAGTTTACCTGGTGGAACAAACTGAGAGATTAATTCCTTAAATCACTGGCCATGCGATACGGACATTTTGACGATCAGAACAGGGAATATGTGATAAACCGGTGGAAAACCCCCTATCCCTGGATCAATTACCTGGGGAACCGTGATTTCTTTTCCATTATTTCAAATACGGCCGGGGGATACAGCTTCTTCCGTGATGCCCGACTGCGCCGCATCACCCGTTTCCGCTATAATAATGTTCCACTGGACGACGGAGGGAAGTATTTCTATATCAATGATAACGGCTCGGTATGGTCGCCGGGCTGGAAACCTGTAAAAGAAAACCTCGACAGGTATACCTGCCGGCACGGACTGGGGTATACGTTGATCACGGCGGAAAAAAACCTGATAGAAGCCGAAGTGACCTATTTTGTTCCTCTGGATGATCCCTGTGAAATCCAGTGGGTCAAACTGACAAACAAGAATCCCCGTACAAAAAAAATTCTTCTCTTCTCTTTCGTGGAATGGTGCCTGTGGAATGCTCTCGACGACATGACCAATTTCCAGCGCAATCTGTCCACCGGAGAGGTGGAAGTGGAGGGAAGTGTGATCTACCACAAAACGGAATACAGGGAAAGAAGAAACCATTATGCATTCTATTCGGTGAACACACAGCTGGCAGGTTTCGATACCGACAGGGAAATGTTTCTGGGAATGTACAACGGATTTGACAGGCCTGATGCCGTATTCTCGGGGAAGTCCCGCAACTCTGTGGCTCATGGCTGGTCGCCTGTAGCCTCGCATTGCCTTGAGATTACATTGGAAGCCGGAGAAACCCGGGATATCGTTTTTATGCTGGGGTATGTGGAAAATCCGGATGAAGAAAAGTTCATATCTCCGGGAGTGATCAATAAAAAGAAAGCCGAAGATATGATCGAACGCTACCGTACCTCCGGTAGGGTACGTAAAGCCCTGTCATCTCTGAAAGATCACTGGACCGCCCTTCTATCCTCCGTCAGGCTGGAGCATGCCGACCCACGGCTGACCCGTATGGTAAATATATGGAATCCTTACCAGTGTATGGTTACCTACCATATGTCTCGCAGTGCTTCTTATTTTGAATCCGGGATCGGCCGTGGGATGGGATTCCGCGATTCCAACCAGGACCTGGCAGGGTATGTGCATATGGCCCCTCACCTGGCCCGCCAGCGGATCATCGATATTGCCTCGACCCAGTTTGAAAACGGAAGCGCTTACCATCAGTATCAGCCTCTTACGAAAAGAGGCAACGGGGATATCGGAGGGAATTTCAATGACGATCCGCTCTGGCTAATTTTCGGAACAGCCGTATATATCAGGGAAACAGGCGACTGGTCCATTCTGGATGAGACCGTACCTTTCGATAACGATCTTTCAAGAACCGATACCCTTTTCGGTCATCTGGAAAGGTCCTTCCGTTACATATTGAATAACCGGGGTCCCCACGGCCTTCCCCTGATTGGCCGGGCCGACTGGAACGACTGTCTTAACCTGAACTGCTTTTCCACCAATCCCGACGAAAGTTTTCAAACTACGGAGAACCGGGAGGGAGGCAGGGCCGAATCGGTATTTATTGCCGGCATGTTCGTCGTGTACGGGAACGATCTGGCAGTTATGGCGGAAAAAAGAGGGCTGCATGATCTGGCGGCCGAAGTGCGGGGTCATACCGCAGAAATGGCGGAGATCATTGAAAAATTCGGATGGGACGGAGAATGGTTCCTCCGGGCCTATGACCATTTTGGCGAAAAAGTAGGCAGCCGGGAAAATACAGAAGGGAAAATTTTTATCGAATCCCAGGGCATGTGCATAATGGCAGGAATTGGTCTTAAGGACGGAAAAGCGGTTCAGGCCCTTGAATCGGTAAACCGGCACCTGGCCTGCCCGTACGGTATTGTGCTGAACCATCCTGCCTATACCCGATATTATCTCCAGCTGGGGGAAATATCGAGCTATCCCGAAGGATATAAGGAAAATGCGGGAGTCTTCTGCCATAACAATCCCTGGATCATGATCGCAGAAACCTGCACGGGAAACGGTAACCTGGCGTTCGATTATTATACCCGAATAACGCCTTCCTATTCAGAAGAGATCAGTGATCTGCACCGTACAGAACCGTATGTGTACTCCCAGATGATCGCAGGCAAAGATGCATACAGGCCGGGGGAAGCCAAGAACAGCTGGCTGACCGGCACGGCCGCCTGGTGCATGCACACCATTACACAGTATATACTGGGAGTGCGGCCAGAGTTTGACGGTTTACGGGTTGACCCCTGTATTCCGGCCGAATGGGACGGCTTCCGTATGACCCGGAAATTCCGGGGGGCTGTTTATCAGATTGATGTGCTGAACCCCGGCCACCGGCAGAAAGGAATTAAGGAAATCCTGCTGGACGGTCAGCCACACACCGGTAATCTGATCCCTTCCTTTCCAAAGGGGACCCTTCATACAGTCAAAGTAACCCTGGGGTGACTACCCCGCACAATAACTTCAACTTGAATCAGCTATGGAACGATTTACATCCTGTTTTTTATCCGGAGTAACTGCTGCGACCATTGCACTCTTTATTGCAGGCTGTGGCACCGGCTCCGCCGGGGCTGACGAAAACAGCAGACCCGATTCTACCGGTTTGTTTCTGTTCAACCAGGCAGGATATCAACCCGCTTCAGTAAAGGTTGCTCTCCTGAGACTTCCCGCCACAGAATTCGAGGTGGTGGACGAAGAAACCGGAAAGACTGTGTTTTCAGGCAAGACCGGCGTTCCCCGCTACTGGTCGTTTTCAGGCGATACGGTGAGGCATGCCGATTTTTCCGGCCTTGACACGCCCGGTACCTACCGGCTTGTTACCCGCCAGCCTGCGGCTTCTTCCTGGTCCTTTTCCATCGGGGAGAAGGTTTATAGCGACATTGCAGTGGCTTCTGTCCGTGCCTTTTATTACAACAGGTCGGGGATGGAAATTGCCCCGGAATACGGGGGGGAATGGGCCCGGCCTGCAGGCCATCCCGATACGGCGGTCATTATCCACCAATCGGCAGCCTCCCCATCACGACCCGCAGGTACGGTGATTTCCAGCCCGGGGGGCTGGTATGATGCCGGGGATTACAACAAATACATTGTGAACAGCGGGATCACCACCTATACCCTGTTGCTCTTTCTGCAGCAGTATCCCGAATACTGCAGGCAACTCAGCCTGAATATTCCCGAAGGGAACAATGCGCTGCCCGATGTGGCCGACGAACTGATGTACAATCTGAAGTGGATGCTTACCATGCAGGATCCGGCCGACGGGGGAGTATACCATAAGCTGACACACAAAAATTTCAGCGGTTTTGTCATGCCTCATCAGGCCACTGAACCGCGGTACGTGGTGCAGAAATCTACTGCCGCCGCCCTGAATTTTGCCGCAGTGACAGCCATGGCGGCCCGTGTGCTGAAAAATTATCCGGGGCCGGAGACGGAAAATCTGCCGGGAACCTGCCTCCGGGCAGCCCGGAAAGCCATGGCATGGGCCCGGGAACACCCAGATGTTATATACCGCCAGCCAGCGGATATTCAAACAGGCGAATACGGTGACGGAAACCTGGAAGACGAGTGGTTCTGGGCGGAAACGGAACTGGCTCTTACCGGCGAAGATCCCGGTGCAGTAAATACCGGATATATCAGGGACCATGAATTCAGAACCCCCACCTGGAACCGGGTAGATATGCTCGGATTATGGTCCCTGGTACTTTCCGGTCATGAGGCATTTTCTGCGGCAGCCGAAATGGCGCGTCAGAAAGTGGTGGAACGGGCTGATATCCTGTTTGAGAAATACAGTGATTCTCCCTACCTGGTAAGCCTGGATCATTTCGAATGGGGCAGTAACGCGGAGGTGGCAAACCAGGCCCTGGTCAAGCTGATCGCAATGAACATTTCGGGTGGTGAGAAATACCTTGCTGCCATACAGGGAGATGTTGATTATCTGTTGGGAAGAAATGCCACGGGATATTGTTTTGTTACAGGTTTCGGTTCCCGTTCACCCGTGAATATTCACCACCGCCCCTCCGCTGCTGACGGGATAACGGAACCTGTACCGGGCTTCCTGGCAGGAGGGCCTAATACGCAGGTAATGCACGATTGCGGAACGCTGGTCAGAAGGTCTTCCTTTCCGGCCCGGTCGTATACCGATTCGGAATGCAGTTATTCCACCAATGAAATTGCTATCAACTGGAATGCCCCCTTCTTTTATCTGATGGGAGCCATGGAGGCCATGCAGCAAAAGGCTGCCCGGTAGGGTATGGATCTTATGTGCTGATCAGGTCTTTCCGGGTGAAATCATCCACATTTTCTGCATATACCGGCAGGCAATCGGGGCACAGGCAATCATGGTACTTTTCCCTGATCTTAACCATCACCTCGGGGGAGATCAGGTATTTCTCGCACCAGCAGGGCCTTCCAGTTTGCTGAAAACAGGGGAAAGTGCGCCCGCACCTGGGACATTTTTTGGAAATAGCTTCCATACCGAAGATTATTTGCTCAGAGTAACGCTTACGCATTCCACCCTTCCTCCAACGGGTGGGTTCATTTTCGACACTTTGATGGTGGCCCTGTCGATCCCTGTCAGTTCGTGGTACAGGGCGTCGAGGATGCGGGAAGCAATATGCTCCAGAAGATGCGATTTTTTCTGCATCTCCCTTTTCACGATTTCATAGGCTTTCTGGTAATTTACCGCATCGCGCAGGTTATCCGTGGATGACGGAAGGGTCATATCGGTTTCCAGCGAAAGGTCTACCAGAAAACGGTTCCCTACGATCTGCTCTTCACGGAAGTGCCCGTGGTAGGCATAAAACTCCATATTTTCGATCCGGATCACTCCCATCAGGCCGGCCAAATGGCTTAATTATTTTGCAATGTTACGAATCATTATTTTACATTGTCCTTTTCCTGCCGGCTTTTATTCCCGATTTTTCAACATTTTTTCTTCATGAACCGGGAAAATGAATTTTATTTACATGTTTTGTTATCCTGTGCAATTTCCTCCTATTTTTGTAAGCTGTTTGCCAATCGCTTATTTTATTTTCCGATGGAAGAAAAAAGATCATCCCTGAATTTTATTGAACAGATCATTACCGACGATCTGAAAGCAGGAAAAAATAACGGGAAAGTGCATACCCGTTTTCCTCCCGAACCCAACGGGTACCTGCACATTGGTCATGCCAAGTCAATCTGCCTCAATTTCGGACTGGCCCGAAAATACGGAGGCAATTGCAACCTCCGGTACGATGATACCAATCCTACCAGAGAAGAACAGGAATATGTCGATTCCATCCGGGAAGATATCCGCTGGCTGGGGTTCGACTGGGGGAACCGGGAATTTTATGCATCCGATTATTTCGATCAGCTGTATGCCTGGGCGGAAAAAATGATCATCGACGGAAAAGCCTATGTGGACGACCAGTCAGCAGAGCAGATAGCCGAACAAAAGGGGACCCCCACGGCTCCAGGGAAGGAAAGCCCCTACCGCAACCGTGCGCCGGAAGAAAATCTCCGGCTTTTCAGGGAAATGAGGGACGGAAAATATCGGGAAGGGGAGAAAGTCCTCCGGGCCAGAATCGATATGGCATCTCCCAATATGCATATGCGTGATCCCATTATGTACCGCATTATGCACAGATCACACCACCGCACAGGCGACAAATGGTGTGTATACCCCATGTACGATTTTGCCCACGGACAATCCGATTATATCGAGGGAATCACCCATTCTGTGTGTACCCTGGAATTTGAGGTACACCGGCCCCTGTACGACTGGTTCCTCGATCAGGTATATACTCCGGGAACCGTGCGTCCCCGGCAGATCGAATTTGCCCGCCTGAACCTGAATTATACGGTCATGAGTAAACGCCGTCTCCTTGAACTGGTGCAGATGGGTATTGTCAAAGGCTGGGATGACCCCCGGATGCCCACCATATCAGGTCTCCGCCGAAGGGGATATACTCCGCAATCTATCCGGGTGTTTGCCGAAAAAGTAGGAGTAACCAAAACCGACAGCGTGATCGACGTGTCGCTGCTCGAACACAGTGTGCGCGACGACCTGAACAGAATAGCTCCCCGGGTGATGGCGGTGATGCGGCCCCTGAAAGTGGTGATTGAAAACTACCCGGAAGGGAAAGTGGAAATGCTCGAAACCGTGAACAATCCAGAGGATGAAAGCATGGGAACCCGGCAGGTACCTTTCAGCCGGGAATTGTATATTGAACAGGACGATTTTATGGAAGATCCTCCGAAGAAATTCTTCAGGCTGAAACCGGGAGGAGAAGTCCGACTGAAAAGTGCCTATATCATCCGGTGTGAAAAAGTGGTAAAGAACAATAAAGGAGAAATTATTGAATTACGCTGCACGTACGATCCGGATACAAGAAGCGGTAGCGGTGCGCAACGGAAAGTGAAGGGAACCCTTCACTGGGTATCGGCAGCACACGCCATTGAAGCGGAAGTGAGGATGTACGACCGCCTGTTCAACGATCCCGACCCACTGGGGCATAAAGGCAGGGATTTTAAGGAATTCCTGAATCCCGGTTCGCTGAAAATTATCACGGGCTGCAAAATGGAACCCCGGCTGGGGAATGTCAATCCCCTTGATAAGTTCCAGTTCCAGAGGATCGGATATTTCTGTGTGGATCCAGACAGCACACCCGGTAAACCGGTATTCAATCAAACGGTTCCGCTGAAGGATACCTGGGGGAAAGTGGCGAACAGGGGATCATGATCACTGCGGTAGCCATTCCAGATGGTTCCGGCACAGAAGCAGACAGGCCCGAAGTGCATTCTTCGGCACTTTTCTTTATATTTAAGGGTTGAATACTTCTGAAAACCTCGAAGTGAAACGACAACTCCTGCTGACGGGTATCGGAATTGTGTCTGCTTTCCTGCTGATAACCCTTTCTTCCTGTAAACGGGATGACGGCCTTTATATGCCCGTTGCACATACCCTGCCTATAGATACCGGTGATACCGCCGATTTGATCCTGATCAAGGCGGCACATGTTGTTCCTACCCCTGAACAGGTTACCGCCCTGCAGGATGAATTTATTGCATTTATCCATTTTGGTCCGAACACATTTAATCGCAGGGAATGGGGAACGGGACGGGAAGATCCTGCCGTGTTTGACCTGCACACCCTCGACACTGACCAGTGGTGCCGGGCTATGAAAGCTGCCGGTATGAAAAGGGTCATTTTTACCGCCAAGCACCACGACGGATTCTGCCTGTGGCAGAGCCGGTATACAAGGCATGGGGTAATGTCATCGCCTTACCGCAACGGGAAAGGAGATGTGCTGAAGGAACTGTCGTTTTCCTGCCGAAAGTACGGAATCAAACTGGGTATCTATCTTTCACCGGCCGATCTCTATCAGATGGAAAACCCCGGCGGCCTGTACGGGAACCTGAGCCAATATACATCCAGACAGATACCCCGGCCGGTGGAAGGACGCCCTTTTCAGAACAACACCACCTTTCGCTTTGTGGTGGACGATTACAATGAGTATTACCTGAACCAGCTGTTCGAGCTGCTTACAGAATACGGCCCCATACACGAAGTATGGCTTGACGGGGCCCATCCCAAAAAGAAAGGAGGGCAGAAATATGCTTTCCGGGCATGGGAGAAACTGATCCGCTCACTGGCGCCCCGGGCTGTGATATTCGGAAGGCAGGATATACGCTGGTGCGGAAATGAAGAGGGCCGTACCCGCGAAAGTGAATGGAATGTAATACCCTATTCCACCGATCCGGCCCGGCTCGACCGGTTCGAAGACATCACGGCCGATTCAGTTGGATTCAGAGAACAATTGCTGCAGGCACGTTTCCTGCATTACCAGCCCGCAGAGACGAATACCTCCATCCGCGACGGCTGGTTTTACCGCGACGATACCTCCCAACGGGTGCGAACGGCAGAAGAGGTGTACGATATTTACGAAAGGGCAGTAGGGGGAAATTCCATTTTCCTTCTGAATATTCCTCCCAACCGGCAGGGACGGTTCTCCGACCGCGATGTGGCCGTGCTGGAAACGGTGGGCCGACGGATAAGGGAAACATACGGTATCAATCTGTTGGAAGGGGCCCGTGGGCCCCGGGAGATTCTTGACGGGGATAACAAAACCGGGGTGCTGGCAAAAGGAAGTAATCGTCAGCTGGTGATTACTGTACCCGGACCGGTTACCGTTAACCGCTTTGTGATACAGGAGTCGGTGACAACCCACAGTGAACGGATCGAAGCCCATGCCCTGGATGCCCTGGTAAACGGTGAGTGGAAAGAAATAGCAGCAGGGACCAATGTGGGGTATAAACGAATTCTGCGGTTTCCACCGGTCACTTCAAACAGCTTCCGGATACGCATTCTTCAAAGCCGCCTTGTACCGGCTATTTCGGAAGTATCAGCCCACTTTGACAAACCTTCTGCCGGCATTCTTTCCGAATGATCCTTACCTTTTTCTTCTTTCATAATCGCCATTCTTTTCTTACCTTCAGACCCGTCAGTATAATAAATTTTTACTATCATGTCCCAACAACATTCACGCAGACAGTTTCTTTTCAGAAGCCTGGGACTGAGCGCCGGGGCGCTCATGATCCCCTCGGTGAACCTGCTGGCCCGCCAGAAGGGGCAGGGCACCATCCCGCTCATAATTACCAGTCATTCCAACGAAACTGGCCGGAAAGCCATGGAAGCTGGATGGGAAGTGCTGCTGAGGGGAGGCACGGCCATTGACGCAGTGGAAAAAGCGGCCAATATCATTGAGGTCGATCCCGAAGATACCAGTGTGGGTTACGGTGGCCTGCCCAATGAAAGAGGGGTTGTGCAGCTTGATGCTTCCATAATGGACGGGAAAACCTACAATGCCGGGGCGGTAGCCTGCCTGGAGAACATCAAAACCCCATCTTCCGTGGCCCGCCTGGTGATGGAACGTACCGACCATGTCCTGCTGGTGGGGCAGGGAGCCCTGGAATTTGCCCGTGCCTGGGGATTCCCCGAAGAAAACCTGCTAACGGAAAAAGCCAGGAAAATCTGGCTCCGCTGGAAAGAAAACCTCAGTGACCAGGACGACTGGGGAGCTCCCGAGCATTTGATCGAATTACAGAAGGAAGAAGCATACTGGCGTGATTTTCCCGATATAGAACACCATTATGGTACTACCAATGTGCTGGCTGTTGATGCCGGCGGGAATATAGCAGGTATCACCACCACCAGCGGCCTGAGCTTTAAGCTGCCGGGCCGCGTGGGTGATTCACCCATCATCGGAGCAGGTTTGTATGTAGACAATGAAGTGGGAGCCGCCGGAGCTACCGGCCGGGGCGAGGATGTGATCAAATCGTGTGCTTCCTATTACATGGTTATGAGAATGAGCGAGGGAAGGTCTCCTCAGCAGGCCTGCGAGGACGCCCTCCAGATGATCATCCGTAAGTATCGCAAGGTGAATCCCGGGTTTTTCCCTTCGGAAAAATTTGTGGCCATTAATAAACATGGTGAAGTGGGCTGTGCCATGATGAAAGGTGCCAGAATCCCGCTGATGTCTGTTATGAATGAAAAAGGCTACAGCAAATACGAGGGTACCGTTGCTGTTTCCTGACCGGTGGAAATGAAGTAACCGGCACAAAAATTTCTCTGAACCATGAAAAAAACCATCATTCTGGCAGCTGCCCTGTGCTGCTTCGGAATGCTAAAGGCTCAGCCCGACTGGGAAAATCCTGCTGTTCTCGGCATTAATAAAGAACCGCCTCACGCTTCCCTTACCCCTTTTCCTGATGCAGTCCAGGCTTTGCAGAGTACAGTTTCTGAACGGGTAATCTCCCTGAACGGGAAATGGAAATTCCGGTGGTCGCCCGACCCGGATCATCGTCCGGCTGATTTCTACCGGCCGGATTTCAAAACGGAGCACTGGGACGAGATCCATGTTCCCGGGAACTGGCAAACCCAGGGATACGGTACTCCCATATATTCGAATATTACTTATCCTTTCCGCAGAAACCCGCCCAGGGTTACCTCTGTTCCTCCTCCGGTTTATACAAGTTATTCGGCCAGAAACCCCGTGGGCAGCTACCGCAGGAATTTTACCCTGTCGGCAGCCGACCTGTCGGGAAATGTTTTCATTCATTTCGGAGGGGTGGAATCAGCCATGTACCTGTGGGTGAACGGGCAGAAAGTGGGATACAGCCAGGGATCGTATACTCCTGCAGAATTCAACATTACCCCTTATGTAAAGGAAGGGCAGAACAGTGTGTCAGTGGAAGTGTACCGGTGGTGCGACGGGAGCTACCTGGAAGATCAGGATATGTGGAGGCTGAGCGGGATCTTCCGCGATGTGGATCTGGTGCTGCGGCCACAGGTGTACCTGCGCGATTTTTATCTTACTACCGACCTGGACGATGATTACCGGGATGCCCGGCTGAAGCTGCAGACGGTTCTCAGAAACACCCTTGCCGCAGAAGCCGGTAGAATCGGGATAAAAGTGTGCCTTTACCATCCTTCCGGTGACCTCGTGGATGAACATTTCCTGGGGAAGGAAAATATTCGCATCCCGGCAGGTGACGAAAGTATGGTGATCCTTGAAAAATTGGTGGAAAAACCTGCCCTCTGGACCAATGAGGAACCAAATCTGTATACTCTGGTTATCTCCCTGGAGCAGAACGGGAAAGTACTGGAAACCATACCCTGGAAATTCGGCTTTCGTGAAGTGGAACTGAAAAACAGGCAGCTGTTTGTAAACGGTGAATCCATAAAGATCAGAGGAGTGAACCGGCACGAACACCATCCCCGCATGGGCAGGTATGTGGACATGCAGACCATGGTCAGGGATATCAAACTGATCAAACGGTCCAATGTGAACCTGGTACGTACCTCCCATTACCCCAACGATCCGCGATGGTACCGGCTCTGCGATGAATACGGGCTGTTTGTCATGGATGAGGCCAACCAGGAATCGCATGATTTTGGTACCGGAAGCCGGGTGCTTGGAGATGATCCCGGCTGGAAAATGGCTCATGTTGACCGGGGCGTATCCATGGTGGAACGGGATAAAAACCACACCTGCGTGCTGATATGGTCACTGGGCAATGAAGGGGGAGCGGGCCGGAACCTGGTGGCCATGCGGAAAGCCATGGAAAAAATTGATACTACGCGGCCGTATTTTTATCATGCCGATATGCAGGTGTCCGATTTTCGCGATGCCGATTATCCCACCCCGGAAGAACTGGCTGCCTGGGTGTGGGAAGATACTACCAAAATGCTCTTTATGCGGGAATATGCCCATGCCATGGGGAATTCACTGGGGAACCTTAAGGAATACTGGGAGGTGATCTATGGAAATCCCCTGCAACTTGGTGGCTGCGTGTGGGATTTTGTCGACCAGGGCCTCATCAGGAAAGTGAATGAAATCACCATGCCGGTCGAAAACTTACATGCCGGAACCGCCCTGCGGAAAGGGGAATTTTTTGCTTTCGGGGGTGATTTCGGCGACAGGCCCAACGACGGGGAATTCTGTATTAACGGACTGGTGGGCCCCGACAGAATTCCCCATCCGCACTATTATGAACTGCAGAAAGTGTACCAGGGGGTGTGGATGGAACTTGCCGACCCGGAAAAAAGAGAAATACGGATCGATAACAAATACTTTTTTATATCCCTGAACACTTTTGATGCTTTTTTTATCCTGCTTGAAGAAGGAGTTGAGATAAAGAAAGTGGCACTTCCTGCCATTGACCTTCCTCCCGGAGAAGTAATGAGCCTTTCCCTTCCGGTTGACCCGGGCGAATTGAAACCGGGACTGGAATATACCGCCAGGGTGGAATTCTGTGTGAAAACTGATATGAAATGGGCCCCGGCCGGAACGCCGGTTGCCAGGGAAGAATTCATCCTGCAGGAAAAAGAAATGCCGGCTTTGGTTCCTGCAAAGGCCTGGAAACTAAAAACGGAAGAGGGCCCGGAGATGGTCCGGGTGAGCGGAAAACACTTTTCCGTTTCATTCAGCAGGAAAACAGGGGCTATGCTTTCTTATCAGCTTAACAACAGGGATTTGCTGGGATCTTTGCCCCTGGAACCGTATTTCTGGAAACCTGCCAACAACAATCAGCAGAGGAATGGCTACGAGCAAAGGCTTGGGGCCTGGAAGGAAGCAGCCAGCTACCGTGAACCGGTTTCTCTCAGCCTGGAGGCAGAAAAGAAACAGGTTCGGCTCGACTACCTCTTCGATCTGCCTGTGGGGAACAGCAGCCTGCTGATCTCATACCTTGTGGTTGGCAATGGTTCGATCCGGGTGCAGTTGCACTATACTCCAGGAGAGGGTGAAGTTCCTCTCATTCCGAAATTCGGTATGCGTCTTTCCCTGCCGGAATCACTTAATCAAATTACGTGGTACGGAAGAGGCCCCCATGAAAATTACCCCGACCGGAAAGGCAGCGCTTTTCTGGGAAAATATTCCATGGACCTGGAAGAATTTATTGTACCGTATATTTCCAGCCAGGACAATGCCAACCGGTCGGATGTCAGGTGGATGGTGCTTTCCGACAGGGAGGGGAACGGCATCCGTTTCGATGGACTTCAGCCATTTTGCTTCCGGGTATGGCCTTATACCGAATACGATATAGAACATACCACCCACCACTTCGAATTGCCCCGCCGCAACCAGATTACTGTCAATATCGACCTGTTGCTGCATGGGGTGGGAGGAAGCAACAGCTGGGGAAAACGGACCCTCGACAGGTATACCCTGAAAGGCGAACGGGAATGGTCGTACGGATTTTCTATCGGCCCGGCAAGCATAAATCCCTGAACGAAAACATAGTAACCAAATCCTTTATACCTTGATCATGAAAAAAATCCTTGTTGTGTGTCTGGCATGCTTCCTTCCTGTCCTGTCTTATTCCCAGCCTGGCAGGTCTGAACCCCAAATCCGGCAGTGGCACCTCTCAGAGATCAGGATGCGCGATGTGTGTATCCTTCCCGATCCCGTTACGGAAACATATTATATGATCGGAATGGGGAGAAGGAACGTGCCGGTGTATACCAGCAAAGACCTGATCACCTGGGAAGGCCCGGAGATCATATTTACCCCGGCCGAAGATATCTGGGGAGATATACCGGTGATCAACATCTGGGCTCCGGAAATGCATTACTACCGTGGGAAATATTATCTTTTCCTCACATTTGATACCCGCCACCGGTTTCCCGAGCAATGGCGCAACTGGTTACCCCGTGTGACCAGGGGTTCGCAGGTGCTGGTGTCTGACCATCCCAGGGGGCCATATACCCCTTTTGAGAACCGTTCCACCCTTCCCCCTGATATGATGACCCTCGACGGTACACTATGGGTGGAAGACGGGATTCCTTATATGGTTTTTTGCCACGAATGGGTACAGATCAAAAACGGTACCATTGAATACGTGCAACTGGAAAACGACCTGTCAAAAACGGTAGGCGAACCGGTGCGGCTGTTCGACGGGAGCGATGGCCCATGGGTAAAAAAATCGGATGACCATGGATGCCATGTTACCGACGGCCCTTACCTGTATACCAGCAAATCGGGTAAACTGTTCATGATATGGACCAGCCATGGCTACACCGGATATACTTGCGGAATAGCCATCTCCGGGTCCGGGAAACTGGCCGGCCCGTGGAAGCAGCAGGAGGAACCTCTGTTTGCTGAAAACGGAGGACACGGCATGCTGTTCACTACCTTCGAAGGGCGGCTGATGATGGTGCTGCATGCTCCCAATAATCCCGCGGCTCAGCCACGAATTTTCGAAATGGAAGATACAGGGGAAACCCTGAGGGTGGTAAAGGAATTTACGGGGAAAGATGTTTGACAGACAGAAAGCAGTGTGCCGGAAACCAGCCCGCTGAGCTTTCAGGCAAATAAGTAAATAGGTCAATAAATGACACATGACAGTTCTTGAAGACGGGAATCTGAAACTGAGACCCCTCCGGCCCCAGGACGCCCCTGTCCTGGCGAGGCTGGCCAATAACGAAAAGATCAGCATAAACCTGAGGGATGCCTTCCCACATCCCTATACTTTGAAAGATGCGCTGGATTTCATCGGCATGTGCATGAAATGCGCGCCGGTGAATGTATTTGCAATTGATTGGGAAGGTTTGTATGTGGGGAATATCGGCATCCATCCGGAAAAAGATGTATACCGGCGCTCAGGCGAAATAGGTTATTTCCTGGGAGAACCTTACTGGAACAAAGGGATCATGACGCGTGCTGTACGGCTGACTGTGGAATATGGCTTTGGCGAACTCGACCTGGTCCGTATTCATACCGGAGTGTTCGAATACAATGTGGCTTCACAGAAAGTGCTTGAAAAATGCGGGTTTGTGAAAGAAGGGGTGTTCCGGAAAGCGGTATTCAGGCAGGGAAAACTGGTGGATGAGATCAGGTATGCCCTGCTCAGGGATGATGTCAGGTAAAACGTAAGACTCCGGAAACATAGCGGATATATTAACCATGGGAAAGCTGGAACCACATACCCGGTTCAGTAAACTGCGCATGGGGGATGTGTTTACCCCCCTGTCCTGGGGGGAATTTGCCGTGGAAAAATTCGGGATTTTCCGCTCCTGGCTGGAAGGTGCCCGCATTTTTGATCCGACCATGGGTGCCGGCAACCTGCTGGAAGCCCTGATCACTACCGGCCTGAAATCGGGGTATTCCCTTTCTGACCTTCCGGCAGACAGGCTGTTCGGGAATGA
Organism: Bacteroidales bacterium; assembly: GCA_049975425.1. Taxonomy (GTDB): domain Bacteria; phylum Bacteroidota; class Bacteroidia; order Bacteroidales; family VadinHA17; genus HyVt-105. The sequence continues at coordinate 11,196 of JBNGDI010000010.1, read as the reverse complement.
ATTGAATACAGAGAATTACCGGGAAGCTCTGAAACGGTTCCGGGAGAAATACGGACTGGATATGTCGGCTCAGTTTAGCCGGTCGGATATACTGAAACTCCCTGCCTTTCCATCAGGTATTCTTTTCGGAAATCCCCCCTGGGCCAATTACACCGACCTGCCGGACAGTTACAAAGCCTTTGTCAGAAAGGAATTTGTACGTGCCGGACTGGCCGATAATTCCCGCAGCCTGCTGCTGGGTGGATCCCGGGTGGACCTGGCTGCCCTGGTGGTTAGGAAAAGCATTACAGATTTTCTGATACCCGGGGGAGATGCCATTTTTTTTATGCCTCTGTCTCTGTTACTGAATGAGGAAGCCAGCCGGAAATTCCGTTCATACCGGGCGGGCGATATTACTTATGCCCTGCAACGTGTGATCGATCTGCAGGGGACCGGAATCTTCAACGGTATTTCCACCCGCTTTGGCCTGGTGCATTTCCGGAGGGATGCGCGGGTATGTTTCCCTGTTCCCTGGGAAAGAAGGGAAAAACAGCAGTGGATTACGCGGCCGGCACAACCCCTGTTGCAACCCGACAGCCCACTGAGCATACTGGATGAAAGCCTGAATCATCCCCTGAAAGATTTCACACCACTGAGCCTCCACCGGGAATCGGCTCCCCGCCAGGGCGTTAATACCTGTGGGGCCAACCATGTGTTCTTTTTTGATAGTTATGAGCCGGTGGATGAGGATACCTGCAGGGTGAACCACGATGTATTACTGCCTTCCCGGGTTGTCTTTCCCCTGATTACCCGGGAAAATTTTGCAGAGAACAAACCGCAACCCCGGAAATGGGTGTTGATGCCATACCGGGAAGACGGTAAACCGCTTACGGCAGAAGAAATCAGTAAATACCCCGCCCTGGAAGATTATCTCCTCCGCCACCGGCACATTCTGGAAAACAGGAGGGGCAGAATGGTCGGATCGCGCATCAGAAGCGGTACATGGTGGGCCATGCTGGGGGTGGGAGCTTACAGCTTTGCTCCGTGGAAAGTGGTGTGGGAAGCATACGGAAAGAAAACCTTCCGGCCGGTATTGTTTCCGGGACACTGGCAGGCCAACCAGTCACTGCAGGCTTTTATCCCGGCCACCGGCCTGAAGGAAGCCCGGCGTATCCTGGATGAGCTTTGCCAGCCGGCCATTGAGAAGTACCTTCTGTCGCTGCAGATGCAGGGTACCATGAACTGGGCTCAACCCGGCCGTATCAGAAACCTGATCCGGTTTATATGATTTTTTCGGTGAGTGTTATTCCAGCTGATAAACGCGTACATAGTTAATTTCCATTACGGCCGGGAAAATCGAATCGTCCACACCTTCCACACCTCCGTACGTGCCGCCAACGGCTACATTGAAAAGGAAATAAAACGGCCGGTCAAACGGCCAGTTCTCCTGATCGTGCCCGGCAGGCCGGCGATAGGTAAGGATCGTGTTGTCGGGATGGTCAATATAGAAATACAGCCGGTTATAAGTCCAGATGAGGCCGTATACATGAAATTCCTCTTCAGCGGTTGGCAAAGGAATATGACCCGATGTGATGGCATTACCCTGTGCATGGTTGTTGCTCTCGATGTGTATGGCGCTGCCAACATGATCAGGGTTCCAGCTTACGTATTCCATGATGTCGATTTCTCCGCACAGAGGCCAGGGGGTTCCTTCCTGAATGGACTTTCCCAGCATCCAGATGGCCGGCCAGAGGCCGGGTCCTTTGTATTCCGGCATTTTGGCCATTATTTCGAACTGCCCGTAAGTAAAACTTTCCCTGCTGTTGATACGCGAAGAGGTATAATCCCCCACCTGCTGCCCCTCTCCTGTTTTTATTACATTTATCTTTAGCGTCCCGCCGGAAAGGGAAGTGTTCAGCCCGTTCGTGTAATTCTGCCATTCTTCGTTTCCCCATCCGCTGGCCCCCGTTTCATGAACCCATTTTGTGTGATCGATTTCTTCCGTATCAAACTCGTCCGACCACACCAGTTTATAGTGATCGCGATAATCGGGATCATCTGACTGAATGAGAATATTCCTGGTTATGCTTTTGGAAATCCCGTTGCGGCATATTTCCAGTTCCAGAGGGTATGTATCTCCCATGGCAAGGTACAGCACCCTGGTTTCACCGGGAACTCCGGGGTATTCCCTTCCCGGGTATTTCCAGGTGATGCTGTCGTAGTCACCGGTGCTATGATCGGTCAGTCTTACATAATTGGACGAATCCGGAATGATTTCGTATGTAAAATCGGGATATGGAGCGCTGTATTCCACTGTGACCGTTTCGGTTACAGATTTCTTGCCTGTTTCGTTTCCGTTTGTCACCCACACAGTCAGGGTTACCGGATATTCTCCTTTCTGCTCATAAAATATGGAATAGGTCAACCTGTTGGCAGGCTGTTTTCCGGTCTGCTCGCCGTTGCCGAAATCCCACTGTATATAGCTGTGTTCACCTGTAGTGGTGTTGACGAACCTCAGTACGTTGGGATCGTCTTCAGATAAGGTATATGTGAAACCGGGAGTGAAATCCTGATACTGTTCATTGCTGCAGGTGGGCATAGCAATCGTGTGAAGGATAATGAGGAAGATGATGAGAGAAAATGATCCGGACATATTTTTTCGGGTATTATTGTTGGCTATGGAAAAGTGAAAAGAGGGTTTTATACCGGCCGGTATAAAACCCTCTTTTCCTGAAACATTCCGGTGTTATTCTGCCGGCTTGAAATGCCAGGTCCAGCCTGTACCCCAGGCATTGTTGTCCACATACAGGATCATTTCATCCCCGGTCAGTGAAATGATCTGGTACAGGCCGTCGTGGTTCCCGATATCGTAACCGGCTGTGGCGGCCCCTCCGAGAATATTGGGTCCGTTTACCTTCAGAGTCTGGTTCTTGACATCCAGCACAAAACTGCCCACCTCGGGATCGGCATCGGGTGCCGCATAATAGGTGTAATTGGCAGCCCCGTCTAGGTCAAACACCATTTTACCGGAGGCATCTACCGGGGGCATGTCGCCTGACCCTCCTGCATTCCACCACAGTTCTTCCCAGTTATAGGGAGCCGACATGTACCACCAGAGTCCTCCGTCGCCGGGAACACCGTCATAAACCCAGGTTTTGCCGGCAGCGGTATTTTCGCTGACCAGGTCATACCAGTCCTGGTCGAGGGCGTGGTCGAGCTGGTCAATCTGAACATCAATGGTCTTTTCGAAAAATTCGGCTCCAAGTGTTCCCACATATTTGAATGTGGCAGTTCCGGGAATGGGATAAATAATAGTCACCTTGTTGGTCAGGGCCTTGCCCAGGTTGTAATTCCAGTAACCGGTAACTCCGGGGGTGGTCATTTCCAGGGTGATCTCATTCCCTCCCGGTGTGCTCTGGGTTGCCACGAGAGTCACTCCGTCAACCGTGGTGCTGTTTTCAAGGGTTTCCCTTTCAGCTATGGGCTCACAGGCGATAAATGCCAGTGTGAGGATCCCGGTAAAGAGGCTTGATATGATTTTGTTTTTCATCGTTCTGTATTTTTTGATTTCCATCATCTTTTTTTACCAGCCCGGATTTTGCTGATACACGCCGTTGGAAAGCCGGATCTCCGTTTCCGGCACGGGCAGCAGACCCTTGGTCTCGGGCCGGTAGGTCACGCTGTACTCTGCATCCATGCCCGAGTTTCTTACATCCAGGGTATAATCGAAGGCGGTATTCACATCCCCCCAGCGTACCAGGTCGAACCAGCGTAACCCTTCAAAGGCAAATTCGTATTTGCGCTCTTCTTTCAGGTTTGCCAGTGAATAAGTTCCGTGAGGAATCAGACCGGCCCGATCCCGTACCTCGTCCATTCCGGCAGGGGTTTCGGTAATTTCCGAGTGCATGAGCAAAACATCGGCAAAACGCATCAGAATATAATCCTGGGCATGCCACAGCTGCATGTCTTTGTTTGTGATACCGTAAACGTAATAGAACATGCCGCATACTCCGTCAGGACCGTTATGCTGCAGGCTGTGATATTTCTTGTTAAAATAGCCTGTTTCATGGTCTCCCTTGTCACCTGCATAATCCTGTGTTCCCATTTCAGCGCTTCCGGTTTCCAGGATAGAGCCTTTCTTTCTCGGGTCGTTGTCGTCCCAGCTGTTCCAGAACTGGTAATTCACTGTTCCCCAACCCCATCCCTGGCCGAATGGCACCAGGGAATTGTCGCGCATGCCAAAGTAAAGAGGCAGCCGGTTGTTGTAGTACTGGCCCCACTGCCAGTTACCGAAGGCATACCGGGTAACAAACATGGTTTCAAAATTCCCGGTTCCTATATTGGAAAAAGGACCGTCCTGTCCCACCCAGGCAAGGCCTTCGGCCTCTGCCCAGGGCAAAACCACTTCACCGGCACTCTCATTTATGTATGAATATGGCCACAGATTCCGGAAATCTTCTGCCAGCTCATGGCCGCTGTTGTCAATGCAGTCTTCCAGGTATCCGGCCACCTGTGAGGCTGACAGGGATCCGCCGTCGGCCAGGGGAAGCTCGGCGGTTGGTGAATTCTCCATGTTGGTCATATAGCCGGTGTAAAACAGATATACTCTTCCCAGATAACCTTCAGCCACCCATTTGGTTGCATGACCATAACGCTCGAGCGGGATCTCAGTGATCGGCTTGTCGGGCATTGTTTCAATGGCCATGACCAGATCGGATGCAATCTGTGCAAAGGTTTCCGTAAAGGAAGCTCTCGGGACATCCCTCGGTGCATCCACGGAAAGGATCAGAGGTACCCCGCCAAAAAATTTGCCCAGCCTGAAATAGAAGAAAGCCCGCATGAAATAAGCCTCTCCCAGAGCCTGGTTTTTGAATTCGGTGGCTTCTTCCTCGGTATAGAAATGTTCCGAAAAATCGGCATCCTGCATTTTCTCAATAATGGTGTTGGCCCGGTAGATACCGTTGAACGATTGGGTCCAGAGGTCGTGGTATGTATCTTCCTCGGGGTCTGTGAAATTATCAATCCTTTTTGCGGTTTTGTCATCGGGGCCTCCGCCTGCCAGCATCATATCCGAAAGGAGGTTTGCGGCCAACCCTTCCATACTGAGCACATCGGGGGTGTACATGGCATGGTATACACCTGCCATGGCTTCGTTGATATCCTGGGGTGTTTCGTAGTAATTATCCAGACTTTTCTCATACAGGTTTCTTGTATCCAGAAAGTCTTCACACCCTGCAGCTATGACTACCAGGAGTGTGACAGAAATGATATATATAAGTTTCTTCATGGGTTGATTGTTTTTTCCGTTTTAAAAAGAAACACTTAAACCGAACATCACCGTTCTGGCCTGAGGGTATAAACCAAGATCTATTCCCGAGGCCCAGCTTGCATCATGTCCGAAACTCACCTCAGGATCCATTCCGTCGTATTTTGTGAAAGTGTGCAGGTTTTTGAAGGCCACATACACTTTAGCACTTGAAACGGCGTTGAAGTCCCTGAGCAGGTCGTCCAGCATATATCCCACCGTGAGGTTGCTGATCCTCAGGTAATCGGCATCATAGATATAGATGTCGGATATGAAGTTCGTGTTCCTGTGGGAAGAAGAACTCAGGCGAGGGATCCGGTCTGACGTTCCTTCCCCGTGCCAGCGGTTGAAAATATCTGTAGTATAGTTCTGGTCGAAATTGTCGGCAAACGAACGGTATGACCTTGCCACCTGCATTCCGAACCGCCCGGTGAGGGTGGCACTGGCATAGATCCCTTTGTAATCGGCATGCAGCTGCATACCCAGTTCGAAATCGGGATTCGGATCACCGATCATGACCTTGTCCAGTTCATCAATCACCCCGTCCAGGTTCTGATCGACAAACTTGATGTCGCCCGGCCGCTGGTCACTGAAATAGGGAATCCCTTCCGGAGTGACATAGGCATCCACATCGTCCTGGTTCTGCAGGATCCCGTCGGTTTCAAAACCATAGAAATATCCGATGGGATAACCCACTTCGCACCGCGAAATGGCTGCCGTTCCCTGTGATAATACATGCGGTGGACCGTGAATGATCCCGTCGGCATTGGCGATCCGGGTAATTTCATTGTGGTTGTGTGCTCCCATCACCGAAATACCGTAGTTCAGGTCGCCGAAACTGTCGTCCCAGCCAACGGATACTTCAAATCCCCTGTTCATGATATCTCCGCCGTTGATCCACGGGGCGTCGGCGCCTGCCGTTCCGAGGATGGGCGCTACCACCAGCCAGTCTCTGGTCATTTTCCTGTACCAGTCAAAAGTGAGCGACATGCGGTGGTTGAACAACCGGGCATCCAGCCCGATGTTAAGCTGTTCCGAAGTTTCCCATGTTACATCGGGATTGGTAACGCGGGCAGGTACGGCTGTGGGATGTGAAACGGTTTTGGATTCACCGAAGTAGTATCCCGGGCTCAGGTATCGGATGGTTGAACTGTAAATGAAATTATCGATCGACTGGTTTCCGTTCTGCCCCCAGCTGGCCCTCAGCTTGGCAAAATTCAGGAAATCCGATGTACCGATCATGAAGTCTTCTTCGGAAATCACCCATCCCACGGCAACTGAGGGGAAGGTTCCCCATCTTTTGCCTTCCGCAAAGTTGGAAGAACCGTCGGCCCGCATAATGGCGGTGAACAGGTACTTTTCTCTGAAGTTATACTGCAGCCTTCCGATATACGACATGATCCCGCCTCCTCCGGCAGCCCAGTCGGCTCCCCAGGTGCTGATGGAGTTCACATCGCTTTTATCCACATTGTTCAGATAAGCATAATCGGGATCCTGGAACCTTGAATCGGCCATCCATCCGCCTACTTCCCGGTTAATCTGGTTCTTGTACATCTCGTTCCCCACCAGTGCGGTGATCCTGTGATCGCCCAGGTGCAGGTCGTAGGTCAGGGTGTTGGTCCATGTCCAGTTGTTCCCGAAATACATGTTCTGGTTTACGGCATCCTTGGGATTGCTGTAAAGTGTTCCCAGGGCGTATATGGGACTCCACGACCTGCCGCTTCCAAACCAGGCATCAATACCGAATGCCGACCTGAACACCAGATTTTTGACAGGCTGTATTTCAGCATACACATTTCCTTTGATGTCGTTCCCCTTGTACCAGCCGTAATTGTGCCGGTAAAAACAGGTGGCCAGCGGGTTCGTCTGGTTGTTCGATACTCCTTCCAGAATGGGCGTAAAACCATGAGGATCGGGCGATTTGTCCCAGTAAGCCGGCATCAGCGGATTGATTACCAGGGCGTCGTGCAGGTCGTTCCAGTATATATTGCCTGTTCCCACCGACCGGTTCACATTGTTGGTGTAGGTGAAATTTTCACCCACTTTAATGATGTCATAGTCGTCGGCCCGGTACAGGATATATTCCGTATTGATCCTGGCCGTCATCCTCTTCAGGCCGGCATCGATCAGATCCCCGGCAATGATCCCCGTCTGGTCCAGGTAAGAGAACCCCAGAGAGTAAATAACATTGCTGCTACCTCCCGTGACCGACAGTGCGTGGCTTACCATGGGGGCATCCTCCTTGGTGATCTCGTTGATCCAGTTGGTTCCCTCCCAGCCGTCCTGCAGCATGGCCCAGATCTCTTCACCGAGCTGAGTGCCCAGGTCGTCGGGGAAATTGTTGTTGAGCCAGCTGTTGTTTTTCAGCATGGTTTCCCAGTCATATGGTTCCAGGCCGTCGTTTACCCGGCCCTCGTCCATAATATACATGTACTCCTGAGCAGTCAGGGGGGTCAGGTTCCTGTAAATGTTCTGCAGTCCGTAGTAAGTGTCATACCGTACCATAGGCCGGGTGCCGCGCTCTCCCTTGGTGGTGGTAACCAGAATTACGCCGTTGGCAGCCCTGGCCCCGTAAATGGCAGCCGAGGCAGCGTCTTTCAGAATGTCGACCGATTCAATATCCGACGGGTTCAGGTAATCGATGTTGCCTACCGGAACCCCGTCCACAATGTACAGAGGGTCAGCATCGTATATGGTTCCCATCCCACGGATGTAAACCTTGGTGCCCGCTCCGGGCTGACCATTGTTCCGGGTAATGCTTACTCCTGGAGTGAGCCCCTGCAGGGCTTCCATGGCCGTTCCGGTGTTCAGCTCCGCGATCTGCTCCCCTTTTACATTCTGGTTGGCTCCCGTGATCAATGCCTTCTTCTGGATGCCGTATCCTGTAACTACCACTTCTTCCAGGTCAATGAGCTCCGGAACGAGTGCCACATCTATTCTTGAGGATGTAACGGAAACTTCCCGTGTCTGCATGCCCAGAAAGGAAAAAACAAGCACATCGTTCACGGAGGCCTCAATGGAGTATTGGCCATTGCTATCGGTTGTCGTACCAAAAGTGGTCCCTTTGATAACCACAGCCACACCGGGTATCGGTTCACCAGTGGGTTCCTCGGTGACCGTCCCCGTTACCGTCAGTCGCTGACCGTAAAGGCCAAGACTGATGAAAAAGAGAATCATCACAAAAAGTTGTTTCATAGTGTTGGGTTTTTTGTTTTGGTTAGGATGAATGTTTCAGCAGAAATTCCGGACGGGACCGATACGCTGCGATCAGATGCCGTTCCGGGAACAGCCCGGCTATGCTGTGCAATCTGAAAAAAGACAGGGATATCAGATGCCGAGCGGGGAAAGTGCCTGGGAGCTTTGTTCTGCATAGCCGCTGCTTGTGAACAATTATAAAATTAATCATACTTCATCCGCCGCATTGATACTATTTTGTCCGTTTATTATAATAATTTGCTTATCCTGCTCTTATCAGCCGTGGACTTGCTTGATAGTGTATATTGTACACTTTATTTTCGTACGAAAAGGAATGGAAACAAATGAAGGGATAATTTTATTCCGGTAAGTCCTGCGGCATGTTCATGCCGCTACCTTTTTAGCTTTCATGACTGGCAAGCCTTACCCTAAAAAGTAAGGATATAAGGGGTGTATGTCTGTGGTTACGACAATATGGGCGACATGGTGGTTGATTGCCACCCAAAGCCTGGGGAATCCGGTAAATAAATATCCTGACAGGTATACCTTGAGTAAGGCCTGCTCTCAGAATAATATTCCGGGAATAGCGGTAGGTCCTGTTATCTTCTGCGCGGAGGCGGCAGGGTCGATACCAGGTCTATCAATGCCTGATCGAAATTGTGCCTGACTTCACACGTATTGTCAAACACCATGGTGGCTCCTTCTTCCGGGGTATAGGGAGCCCATTCCGGCAATTCAGTGCAGTTGGGATCGCCGGTTTTGACAAAGCTTATCCAGGCTGAGCTGATTTTATCGGCAAGCTCGTAGGCTTCTTTCCCTCCACCGGTTAACGTGCGTGCCATGGCAATGTTATTGAACATGAAAGGCAGTTCCATTCCATGGGCAGCACCCAGGCTGCCATCATTCACAGGCGACTGCCATTCAAACAGATAAACATACGCCGGAGCACCGCCCTGCGCATTCTTGACAGTGGCCTGCTTGATCGCATTCGTACGAACGGATGTGGTAAGAATATGCTGTGGCTGGTCGTCGTCAGGATAGGCTTCCTGGTATGCCTCGATATACTTTTCGGCATTTTCTGCCCCATAACGTTCGGTAAGCGTTGCTTTTACCTGCTCCATGGTCTGGGGCGTGATGATCTGGCGGTTACGGTACCCGAATTCGTTCAGGTTGGAGCCGATCAGCATGGGCACGTCTTTTGAGAATTCCGCGGGGGCAGGTTCGAACGGATGTTGTGTGATGTATTTCCCGTCTACGGTGGGTCCTTCTCCTCCCCTCATCATGAATTGTCCCGATTCTCTCATTTTCATCGAAGCGCGCCGGCTGGCCGCTACAAGTTCCTCATAAGTGAAATCGTTCAGCTTGTCTGCCTCTTCGGAGGTGATGCCCAGTTCCTCTGTGAAGGCCAGGCCGAAAGCCTTGCTGGCTTCGCTGTTGCCAACCGTCAGTGTCGATCCGCTCTGAACGATTGCCCGGTGGAACAGGCCTGCGGCCGAGGGCATGGCCATCAGGGTGGACACTTTGCCGCCGCCCCCTGACTGACCGTCAATGGTTACGATGTTCGGGTCTCCACCGAATTGAGTGATATTGTCGTGAACCCATTGCAGGGCGGCTACCAGGTCCTGCATCCCCAGGTTCACCGATTCGGTGTATTTGCCGCCCAGGCCTCTTAAATCGAGGTAACCCAGGGTGTTCAGACGGTGATTGACGGTAACCACTACAATATCGCCTTTGGCTGCCAGTGAGCGCCCATCGAAGAAAGGCAGCTGGTTGGCCGACCCGGCAGAGTACCCACCGCCATGGATCCATACCCATACCGGGCGTTTTTTACCGTCGTTGATACCCTGCGTCCACACATTGAGAACCAGGCACTCTTTTTCATCCATCGGTTCGATGCAAAACTGGAAACCGAAATTTTCATCACTCTGTCCTCGCCAGTTCTGTGCTTTATTCTGCATGGCCTGCGGGCCGTAAATGGTACACTGGCGGACATCTTCCCATTTGTCAGGTGCCTGGGGAGGCATGAACCGGTCGGCGCGGGCATAGGGGATGCCTTTGAAGGCAAAGATGCCGTCGTCGATATATCCCCGGACCTTCCCGTAACGGGTGGAAACCACGGCAATGTTTTCGCCTGCCTCAATGGGGCCGGGACCTGGCTGCTGGCAGCTGTTGGCTGTGATAATTGCGATTGCCATGGGAATGATCAGTGAGATGTTCTTTATCATGATAGAAGTTTTTGTTATAAAAAAGGATCTGATAGCAATGTTGCATCAAAATTTGCGGATTTAACATCAGAAACCTTCCAATTATTTGAAAATTTCAATCATTTATCGGGGAAATGCGCGAAAGGGGGCCCATTTTTTCGCGGTCCGGCTTCACCGAAAGAACTTTCATTTTGCCGTGCCGCAAAAAAAATGGCCGCAACCTGCGGCTGCGGCCTTTCTTTGGTGGTTGCCCCGTCAGGGCTCGAACCTGAACTCTTCTGATCCAGAGTCAGACGTGTTGCCAATTACACCACGGGGCAATCTGCTTTTACGGGTTGCAAAGTTATGGATTTTTACGAATTGAACAATACAAACACCCCATTTTGCCCACCGGCTTTTTATAATCCCGGGAATCATTCTTTGCAACGATTATGGACTATTCAAGGACCCAACATGGCAACTACGTCCTCAAATTCGCAAGTTTCAGATATCTTAGCATGATACCCTGAGAGA
>JBNGDI010000009.1:0-103804 GCA_049975425.1 Bacteroidales bacterium | reverse complement strand
AATAACAAATAATATATTATCTTTTAATAAAAACTTGCGAATTTGAGGACGTAGCTATCTACGTAGTTGTATGACTCCTCAAATTCGCAATTCTATCTAACAACATCAGAAAATATTTCTGAACGGATAGTTTTATGAAATATATTTTTGATCAAGGTTACTTCAAAAGCATCAGCAGACAGAAGATTTTTTTGCCTGCTTTTTTCATCCCTGAAAAATGCAGGTTGTTCGCCACAGGGTGGCGAATGAAACAGGCCTGAGGAGCTGGTGGGATGAATATATCAAAGATAAAGTTGTAAAAACGAATTGTTATTTTACCTGACAGGTGATGGCTTGTTTCTGTAATTGATTGAATAAGAAATAATATCTTTTATGGCATGTATAATAACCTGTTTCGTATGTAAAAATGGTGATATACTAACAACATAAACGATACAAAGTCCGGTAGAGTAATACCGGTATACATATACCCTGCCTGCGGAATTATACTTCATCCTCCCCGTTGTCATACAGCCGGGTGAACTCCCAGGTGTTGCCCGTATGGTCGAGAAAACGGATGAAATCTTTCATGGGAAGAACCAGGCTGGCCGTATTGATGCAGGGATGGAAAGAAATACGCTCCGCATGACGCAGGTTTTCGTCAAGAAACACATGCACGTGGTTTTCCCTGTCGTTGATCAAGCCGAAAGGCGTTACCGACCCCGGGGTAAGCCCCAGGTATTTCTTCAGCCGCCTTTCCGAGGCGAAAGACAGCTTCCCCTGCCTGAGCCGCTTTTCCAGGTCGTGGATGTCGAGCACCTGCCGGTAGTCGATGATCACCAGGTAATGCCGGTTTCCTTTATGGTTGCGGAAAAAAATATTTTTGCAGTGGGCCGAATCGATCCCCTTCCAGTACTTCGAGGCTTCCTCCACCGTGGGAACCGGCGGATGCTCATGGTAATCGAAGGAGATGTTCAGTTCTTCCAGTATCCTGTAAAGTCCTGGCTGTCCGCGCATGGTTTTTTTCTCTGTTTTCATGCAAAAATAACAAATCCGTTCTGGAATACTGCCCCCGCACGGGTCGGTAAAACGCAGAAAACATTGTAATTCAAATTTATTTGCCTGGTACTTTTTCGACTCTTTTCCCCAACAGGGTATATTGGAACCGATTTTTTCCTATATTCGGCCTGTTAAACCAAATCATTGTAACCATGCGAAAACTTACCCTTATCTTCGTTTTGGCGGTGTTCCTTTCTGCCTCTTCCTACTCGGGGGGGCTGATCACGAATACCAACCAGAGTGCGGCCTGGGTTCGCCTCCTGGTCAGGGATGCATCTCTCGGCATTGATGCCGTGTATTACAACCCGGCCGGACTGGGATACCTGTCCAACGGTTTTCACCTGTCGCTGAACAACCAGTTTATCACACAGAATAAGGATGTGACCAACAACTTCACACTGCTCAATCAGAACAAATACCACGGGGCAGTTTCGGCCCCCCTGTTTCCGGGCATTTATGCGGCGTATAAAATGGACAAGCTTGTTTTTTCGCTCGGGTTCAATCCTGTGGGTGGAGGTGGCGGGGCCACTTACGAAGACGGTGTGCCTATGTTCGCCATGCCAATCTCCGAACTGGTCCCCCTGATGTCGGGATTGGGAGTAACCGATTATTCCTACGATGTGTTCTTTGAAGGTACATCGGTTTTCTTCGGGGCACAGCTGGGGGTGACCTATTCCATCAGCGACATGATATCGGTGTATGCCGGGGCACGCTATGTATTTGCCAACAATACATACAACGGATACCTCAGAGATATTGCCGTTATTGCCGGAGGAGAAGCCATTGCTCCCGGGACCCTGCTGACCAATACTGCCAGCACATTGTATGCCACTGCAGAAAGTCTGCAGCCCATAATCGATGGAGGATATGGCGGTCTAACCCTGGAAGAAGCCGAAGGATATGGTATCATTGATTCGGATACCCGCGCCCAGCTTGAAGCCGGCGCTACCTCCATCGGCATGGACCCTTCCACTGCTACTATTAACGTGTTGCAGGCAGGATTCGATACGGCCGGCGACGAGACTTCGGCACAGGCGGCTGCCGTGACCGCCGCAACTGCCGATCAGGAAGTGGATGCCAAACAGACCGGCAGCGGTATTGCTCCTATTCTGGGGGTCCATTTCCGGCCTTCAGAAATGTTCGATCTGGCCATCAAGTATGAATTCAAAACCAGTATGACCCTGACCAATGAAACCACCGTTGACGGAACAGGTATGTTTCCCGACGGAGAGGAAATTGCCAGCGATATGCCGGCCATGCTGTCGGTGGGCGCCAACTTCCGTCCTGTGAGCGGGCTGACTGTTTCCGGAGGATTACATTATTACTTCGACAAGGCAGCCGATTACGGAAGGACCTACGGAGGCGTTCCCGTGGCCAATGATGAGATCATTGACAAAAATTACTGGGAAGCCGGCCTGGGAGTAGAGTACATGTTCTCCGACAAGTTCGGCGCCAGTGTGGGTTTCCTGCGGGCACAAACGGGTGTGAATGAGAAATACCAGAGCGACCTGACCTACAGCCTCACCTCCAATACCCTGGGCGGAGGGATAGTCTATTCACTCAATGAACGGATATCCCTGAACCTGGGAGCCGGGTATGCCATGTACGAAACCCAGACCCTGGATTATACACATGACGTGCTGGGAGATTATACCACGACCTATTATAAAGATGCTCTCTTTATCGGGGTGGGACTTGATTTCAGTTTCTGAAAAAAGGAATAATCGTTAAAAAAACCCGGCTTTCCGCCGGGTTTTTTTCAGGGCACTGCAATGTATTCGAAAGGCATTTCCAGCATTTCGCTCAGCTCCTTTCCCGCTTCGTACACATCTTCATCCTCCTCGGTGTACATCCAGTTTACCCGTACGGGAATTCCTGAAAGATGGATCTCATTGAAGGAGGAAAGGATATCGAAAAGGAATTTGGCGGAAGAGGAATTGAAATAGGTGAAACGCAGGTTGAGGGTCAGCGGGTTATCTGATGTATACCGGGATGCCGAATTTTCCAGCTCGTCGCTGAACCGGCTGATCCATTCGAGCACGGGGTAATAGAATGTCCTGACATCTTCGGGCCGCGAAATCCCCGACAATTCCAGCCGGCCGTTATCCGGGTCCAGATGGATCAACGGGGTGGTTCGTGTAGGATCAATGATCAGTGCCTCCATGTTTTCTTCCAGTAGTTTTTGTTTTATACGGAGAAAAACCTCCCGGGTTATGATTTCAGGTGATATTTCTTTTCCCTATTCATACCGCAGCGCTTCGGCCGGATTTGTCTGTGCTGCCCTCCAGGTTTTCGCGCTTACCGTCAGCAGGGCGATCAGGAAGGCCAGAATGGTGGCGCCTACGAAAACCCATATTTCCAGATCAATGCGGAAGGCAAAGTTCTGCAGCCAGTCTTTCATAAAATACCATGCCAGGGGCCAGGCGATAAGCGTGGCAATGAGCACCAGCCAGATGATCTCTTTTGAAAGAATGCCCATGATGCGCTGCACGGATGCCCCCATGACTTTCCTGATCCCAATTTCGCGTGTGCGCTGGTCGGCCGAAAAAGAAGCAAGTCCCAGCAGTCCCATCGAGGCAATGATAATGGCCAGAAGTGAAAAGGATCCGAATATCATACCGGTGCTGCGTTCGGAATCATATTTCCTGGCCAGGGAATCGTCCAGGAAGGTGTAACTGAGGGGCTGGTTTGATGTCATGTTTCCCCATACTGCCTGGATGGCCTCCAGGATAGCCTGCCGGTTTTCCGGACGGATCCGGATGGTGAGGTTGGTCCTTGCATCATACATGTGTCCGATTACCAGCGGCTTGATTGTTTGGTGCAGGGTTTCATAATGGAAATCTTTCACAACCCCCACTATCTGGAGCGGAAGGTTGTTCTCACCCAGCAGGATCATCCGGTGTTGCAGGGGGTCTTCAAAGCCCAGGGCACGGGCAGCTGCTTCATTGATCACCAGCGCGTTCGAATCCGACGGCATTTCGGCGGAAAACCAGCGCCCTTTCACCATTTCCAGCTCGTACACATCGTCAAAGAACTCGTCGGTTATCATGAAATTCAGGGCATGGGTCTGGCTGGCGGCGGATCCCTCGGGGACAAAAGCCGTATTTCCGAAAATTTCTCCGGGAAAGGTGTTCGAATATGATGAACCGGTCACCCCGGGGATTTTGTTGATCTCCTGCCGGAACGCCCGGGCGCTTTCGTCCAGTATATAGGTGCGCTGGATCACGAGCAGGTTCTCTTTGTTGAATCCCAGATCTTTCCGGCTGATATAGTTCATTTGCCTGAAAACGATGAAGGTGCTGATGAAAAGCACAATGGTGACGGTGAACTGGAACACCACCAGGATGCTTCTCATGATACCGCTTTTCATGCCGGCCTTGAATTTTCCCTTCAGCACCTTCACGGGCTGGAACGATGCCAGGAAAAAGGCAGGGTAGGTTCCTGACAGAAATCCTACCACCAGCCATACCACCAGAAGCACCGGCAGCAGCATGGGATTCTTCAGCAATTCGAAATCAAGCGATTTTCCGGTGAACTGGTTGAATGCAGGCATGAAGAGTATTATAAGCACAATAGCCAGCAAAAGAGAGAACAGGCTCATGATGACCGATTCAGATATGAACTGACCGATCAGCTGGCGACGGGCCGATCCCACCACTTTGCGGATGCCTACCTCATGAGCTCTGACGGAAGAACGGGCGGTGGCCAGGTTCATAAAATTGATGGAGGCAATAACGATAATGAATACGGCGATGAGACTGAAAATGATCACGGTGGCCATGCTGCCTCCCGGTTCGATCTCGAACTGGAGGTCCGATCGGAGGTGAATGTCTTTCAGGGGCTGAAGGAAATACCCGTAATACTGGCCGGCTTCCTCCATTTCTTCCAGGGTAACCCCTATGAACTGTTCCATCTGGGGCCCCACGTATTTCCTGACCAGACCGTTCAGTTGTTCCTGAATCTCTTCGGCTGAAACTCCTTCAAGAAGTGTCACATACGTGTAGTTGTTGTTTGAGATCCAGAATTCGTTCTGGTTGCTGAAAATGGTGGATCCCGCCCCCAGCATATCAAAAGTAAAATGGCTGTTTTTCGGGAAAGCCTTTACCACGCCAACCACTTCGAAAGCTGTCCTGTCTTCCCCCACCTCCAGCATTTTTCCTACCGGATCTTCCTCCCCGAAATATTTTTCTGCCGTTTCTTCAGTAAGCACCAGGGTTTGCGGCCGTTTTAAAAATTCATCCCGGTTGCCTTTCACCACAGGGGCCGTAAACACGTCAAAGAAGGTGGAATCGGCATAATAGAACTTCCTTTCAACAAAGGAATGTTCGCCGTAACGAACCACCGGCTCACCGGCGAAGGTAAACAGTCGGGTGTAATTTTCCACGCCGGGTAATTCCCTTACCATGGCCGGACCAACGGGAGCATTGCTGATGGCTCCGTTTATTTCGTTGCTTTGTATCTTCCCTTTCAGAATGATCCGGTAAATGCGGTCGAATTTCTGGTTATGCCGGTCGTAGCTCAGCTCGTCCTGAACGTACAGGAAAATGAGAATGGCCGTGGCAATCCCGATCCCCAGCCCGGCAATATTAATGAACGCATAGCCTTTGTATCTGAGAAGATTCCTGACGGATGTGATCCAGTAATTTCTAAGTATGCTCATAAGCTGAGAATTTGAGATAAAAAAAACCGGCATTGATGCATCAAATTTTATACCATCCTGAATAACCTTGTATTAATCAATTTAGTGTATAATTTTTGTACAGGTTATGGGCCGGGGGAAGTGTACGGTTCCGGCAACGCCCTGTTCGTTAACGGACAGTGTTCGCTAATGTTCCCTGCTATGTATCCGGCAGCAGCAACCTCGTTCACTCTGCTGAAGGAAAGGGCATGAAGACATTACGGGATCAAAATATTCCACCTGAACGGGCAGGATCACGGGATTTTGTGCCAAAAACTGGAAATTAAAAAAATGTTTTTGTAACTTCCTGCCTTGTTATTCATCATCATGATATGAAAGATGATGGAGGCAGCATGAAGAATGGTCAAACACTGCTTCACATGAAAACACTCTTACGATTCTTTATTATCACGGTCATGGGAACCGGGGCTGTGCAGGCACAAAGCCTCAGCCCCACGGTGGTCGCTTCTGCCGGAGGGTATGCCTCCGGCGGGAATTACACTATTTCATGGACCCTGGGCGAGGTGGCCATTTCTACCCTCACGGGGGGGGATTTTATACTGACCCAGGGCTTTCAGCAACCCTGGGAACTGGATATCGGCAATGCGGTGGAGGATATTTCCTTCGGCTGGTCTGTTATTCCTTATCCCAACCCGGTAGACGGGCAGCTGAGGCTGAGGTTCAATACAGAAAGAACCATGGATTATAATATCGAGATTACCGACCTTACCGGGAAGAAACTGAGTGTGGAAACACTGAAGCAGGTGGTTCCGGGGCAGGAAATCGAAGTGGATTTTTCGGGATTTGCCCAGGGTTTGTATCTGATGACTGTATCCAGCGACGACCGGGAATATATCCGCACGGTACGCATACAAAAATATTAGCCCGTGTGATCGAAAAATAAAAAGGCTGCGGTTCGGGCAGTCTTTATTTTGTGTGCCTCTGGTGGTTTTTGCTGTTGACTTAGAAAAGAGCCTGGTTGTTTTCTTCCTGGTAGCCGGGGTCGGGAACCAGGCCAGCTTTTCGGGAGGCCTCTACAGCCAGACGGTCGCACCGTTCGTTTTCGGGGATATCGGCATGTCCCCTGATCCAGACGAATTCCACCCGGTGTTTCCGGTATACTTCCAGGAACCGTTTCCACAGATCGGGATTTTTCTTTTTCCTGAATCCTTTCTTTTCCCACTCGAATACCCATCCTTTTTTAACGGCATCGGCCACATAACGTGAATCGGTGTAAATCGTAACCCGGCTTCCGGGTTTTTTCAGGGCTTCCAGGGCTTTGATCACCGCCAGCAGTTCCATCCGGTTGTTGGTAGTGTGGGAATATCCCCCTGACAGTTCTTTCCTGTGCCTGCCTGCTTTCAGAACAACACCGTAGCCACCCGGCCCGGGGTTGCCGCTGGCCGCTCCGTCGGTGTAGATGATGATGTCAGGGGGTTGTGCCAAGCTGGATACCGGTATTGGAGATGAATAATTTGATGGCGATGGCCAGAAGGATGACCCCGAATGCTTTTCTCAGGACATGAATGCCGGTGGGGCCCAGCAGTCTTTCGAACAGGCGGGTGGACCTCAGCACCAGGTAAACAATGAGCATATTCAGGGCAAGGGCAACAATGATATTTACAGTGGCATATTCGGCCTTGATGGAAAGAAGGGTGGTTATGGATCCCGCTCCCGCCACCAGGGGGAAAGCGATAGGAACAATGGAGCTTTCGGAAGTAGTTTCGGTTTTGAAGAACTCGATGCCCAGAACCATTTCCAGGGCCAGGAACAAAAGCACAAACGAGCCGGCGATGGCAAATGAGGAAATATCCACTCCGAAAAGGCCCAGCAGGGGTTTGCCTCCGAAGAGGAAAGCCAGCATGATGGTAAAGGCAACCAGTGTGGCTTTTATGGGCTGAATGATGCTCCCCCTGCTTTTGATATCCAGGATAATGGGGATTGATCCCGTGATATCGATTACGGCAAACAGAACCATAAAGGCGGCCATGATTTCCAGAAAGTCCAGTTCCATAACCCGGTTTTGCAGCAAAGGTAGATACTTTTTCAGCCATAAAAAAGCCCCGCCGGTTCCGGCGGGGCTCTGCATGCGGCCGGCCCGGTCAGTAAGCTGTGAGTGAAGGTTTACGTTAGCGGGTGGGCCGGCCTGAAAAGATCATTCGCGCAGGCTGAGTTCCTCGATCAGGTGTTCTGCACCGGCAAATTTGTCTATCAGGAAAAGTACATATCTGATATCGACCGATATGCACCGCTGCAGGTCGGGTTCAAAGGCAATATCCCCGCTCATGGCTTCCCAGTTCCCGTCAAAAGCCAGGCCGATAAGTTCGCCACGGGCATTCAGGACCGGACTACCCGAATTTCCTCCGGTAATGTCGTGATTGGTGATGAAGCCTACCGGCATCATTCCGTCCTTGCCGTAGCGTCCGAAATCTTTTGTTTCATAAAGTTCTTTCAGTTTTTCCGGCACCACAAATTCCCAGTTGTCGGGATCTTCCTTCTCCATTACTCCCTTCAGGGTGGTATAATGCTTATAGTACACCGCATCACGGGGGATGTATCCCTGAACAGTTCCATAGGTAAGGCGCATAGTGAAATTTGCGTCGGGATATGGCACCAGCGAGGGGTCCATTTCCATCAGCCCGGCTATATAAAGCCTGCGTCCTTTCTGCAGATTGTGGTCGAAAGTGGCTGCCTGTTCGTTCAGTTTCATGGCGGTTTCCAGAATAGAGCGGGCAAGCGTGAAGGCGGGATCCTGTTCCAGCACCTTGCGATCGGGGTTTTCCAGGAAAAGGCTGAGAACCTGTTCGCCGGCAAATACCGAGCGGCTGAAAAGGTCCTGTACAAACCGCCGGTAATCACCTCCGTATTCGGCTGCAATGGTCTTCAGAGCTTCCGGGTGATATTTTTCAGGCACGTTTTCGGCATACAGTTCCATCATGGCCGCCGTGATCTTCTGATCGGTGGGTGGATTGTAATTGCGGTAAAAGTCATTGGCCGAAGAGGCCAGGCGGGAAATTTCCCTGTCGAGAGTCTCCTGGTCTGTTTCTTCCTCGCCCAGCACTTCATACAGCCTGGCGGCCGACCTGGCCATGCCCAGTATTTCCGACCCGCGCATGAAGCATTCGCTGAGGTACTGGCCGGCATGGGCGAATTCCCTTCTGCCCTCAATGGAGGTGCGGATCAGTTCCAGGGCCTCCCCGTACTTTTTTTCCCGCTTATTGCTGGCCTTTACCCAGCGGGTGAAACGTTCTTCCAGGGCTTCTTTTTCGGCTTTTACTTTCAGCCGCTTCAGGCCTTCGCTCTGCCCGATGGAATACTTCCAGTAGTTGGTGGAACTGGAATATTTGGCCCGGTACTTGGTCATGATCTCTTTGCTGGCCAGCATATCTTCCAGCATGAGCTCCTGCCTCAGTCCGCGTATTTTGATCCGGTTGGGGTGGGTAATGGTAAGCACTTCATCAATGCCGTAGGAAGTCATGTAGCGCGTGGTACTGCCGGGATATCCCAGGATCATGGCAAAATCGCCTTCTTCCACACCCTTCAGCGATACAGGAAGGTAATGCCTGGGCTTCAGGGGGATGTTATCGGGTGAATAATCGGCAGGTTTCCCGTCAGGTCCGGTATACACCCTGAAAATGCTGAAGTCGCCGGTATGCCTGGGCCAGGTCCAGTTATCGGTGTCGGCGCCGAAATTGCCGATGGCGGCAGGAGGCGCTCCAACCAGGCGCACATCGTTGTACCGTTCGTAAACCAGAAGGTAATATTCGTTTCCGCCGAAAAAGGAACTTACCGAAGCCCGGTAATGGGTGCCTTCAGTTGCTTCCTTCCGGATCTCTTCCATATTTTCGCTGATCTTCTTCATCCTTTCTTCCTCGCTCATCTTGTCTTTCACCTTCCTGAGCACCCTGTCGGTTACTTTTTCCATCCTTATCAGAAACGTGACAGACAGGCCGGGAGTAGGCAGTTCCTCTTCCATGCTGGTTGCCCAGAACCCGTCGTTCAGGTAATCATGATCCACGGTACTGTGGTAATGAATGGAGCTTCTTCCACAATGATGGTTGGTGAAAAGAAGTCCCTGATCGGAGACGATCTCCCCGGTGCATCTTCCGCCGAAAATGACGATGGCGTCTTTCAGGCTCGAGCGGTTGATGCTGTAAATATCTTCGGCTGTCAGCTCAAGCCCCAGTTCGGTCATTTTCGCCATGTTCAGCTTTTCCAGCAGGGGAAGCAGCCACATTCCCTCATCTGCCCGGAGGGAAGGGGTCAGCATGATTGAAAACCATGCAAGGAGTAAAAAGAATTTTTTCATGATGCGTTCATTTTATGAATGGAAATTTGTTATGTCTCTGCAGAAATACAAATATAAATGATCTGAACGAATACGTCAGACCGGACTTTATATGTTTTACAGCCGTTCAGTAAAAAAGCAACGGGTCGGGTAGCAACCGGAACGACCGCCTGTGGTGGGGTGTGGGGCCGTACCGAACCAGGGCTTCCCGGTGTTCGGCCGTTGGGTACCCCCTGTTCCGGTGCCACTGGTAGGAAGGATAATCCCGGTGGATCGTTTCCATGTATTCGTCACGGTGTGTTTTTGCCAGTATGGATGCGGCGGCTATGCAGGCATACCGGGCGTCGCCCCTTACTTCACACCGGTGCGGTATATTACGGAACGGGCGGAAACGGTTGCCGTCCACCAGAATGCACGAGGGCGGAGAGGCCAGCCTGCCGAGTGCCCGGTGCATGGCCAGGATGGAGGCCTGAAGAATGTTCATGCGGTCGATGTCCTTGGGTGAAACGCTGGCCACGGCCCAGGCCAGAGCCACCGATTCGATGACAGCTCGCAGTTCGTTGCGCTGGCGGGCACTGAGTTTCTTCGAATCGTTAAGAAGAGGAATGGATACATCCTCCGGAAGGATTACGGCAGCTGCGTAAACCGGCCCGGCCAGGCATCCGCGGCCGGCCTCGTCACAGCCCGCTTCAGGCATTCCTGCGGTCCACCGGTTTATCAGGACGTGATCTTTTCTATACCTGACCATAATTTTCTGGCTGTTTTGTCCCATGAAAAACGGGTTCTTTGCTTCCGGGCCTTTTCAATCAGACTCTTTCTCAGCGGTTCGTCTGTGTAGATGCGTTGCATGGCGTTGGCAACAGCCTTTGTGTCGGACGGATCGACAGGCAGGCAGGCGCCTCCGCATACTTCCGGCAGGGAAGTGGTGTTTGAGCAAATGACCGGCGTATCGCAGTACATGGCTTCCAGTACCGGAATGCCAAAGCCTTCGAACCAGGGGATAAACACCAGGGCCAGTGCAGAAGCCAGAATACGGTGAAGGGCAGCCTGCTCCTGACGGCCGGTGAAATGTACCCGGTCGCGGTGGGGCATTGACCGGTAATACCGTTGTGCTGAAGCGTTTTTGAAGAAGGGTTCTCCCACCAGCAGCAAATGGATTTCCTGAGGGGAACCGGCTGAATACCGCTCAAAAGCCCGCAGAAGCCCTTCAATGTTCTTTCTGGGGTGCAGGTTTCCCACAAAAACAAAATATGGCTTCCCCCCCGTCATACGCTTCCTTATCTTTTTCTGTTCTTCCTCAGGAAGAGGGGTGAAAATGCTTCCGGCCCCGTTGTATACCACATCGATCAGTCCCGGATCAATACCGTAGGTTCTCACAATGTCCTGTTTCGAATATTCCGAAACGGTGGCTATGCGGCCGGCTTTACGGGCATATTTTGGGAAGAAACGGCGGTAGTAATATCCTGTGAGGAAAGGCAGATCGGCCGGCCGGTGGTGGAAATTCAGGTCGTGTATTACAGCCAGGGAAGGGAGTTCGCTGTGCAGGGGAAGAAAGCCGTCGGGTGAAAGGAAAAGATCGGGTTTGGCTTTTCGAAGGAACCGCGGCAGGGATATCTCAAACCAGGCATACCACAGAAGGGGATGCCTGGCAGGGGGCGGCACTACCTCCGGTATGATGTTGGGAGAAAAGAGGAATTGTTCGGAAAATGGCCTGTCGAAAAGAAACAGGAAGGTATGTTCCGGATGATCCCGTGTAATGCGCCGCAGGGTTTCGCAGGTGAACCATCCGATCCCATCGAGCCGGTTCTCTTGCAACAGACGGGTGTTGACGGCAATTTTCATCGGTGGAGGAACCATTCGGAAAACCCTTCAGAATATTACCTTTGTAAAATAACGGAAAAAACCCCGGATTGAAAAGGAAGTTCCTTACAAACCTCTTGTTGCTCCTGTTCCTGAACCTGCTGGTCAAGCCTTTCTGGATCCTGGGCATTGATCTTTCGGTGCAGAATGCCGTGGGAACAGAAGAGTACGGTTTCTATTTTTCCCTGTTCAGCCTGTCTGTTTTACTGAATATCGTGCTGGATATGGGGATCACCCAGTACAACACCCGGGCCGTGGCCAGAGATCCCGGCCTGCTTGCACGATACCTGCCGGGCATTGCCGTTCTGAAACTGTTGCTGGCCATGGTTTATGCCTGCCTATGCATGGGCGCCGGCCTGCTGCTGGGATACAGCCACGCCCAGTTTGTTATGCTGGGAGTGCTGGTTTTCAATCAGTTTCTGGCCTCTTTCCTTTTGTACCTGCGGTCGAACCTGGCAGGCCTTCACCTGTTCCGTACCGACAGCATCCTTTCCGTTACCGACCGGCTGATCATGATCGTGGTGTGCGGTTTGTTGCTGTGGGGCGGGATAACCGACAGGCCTTTCCGGATCGAATGGTTTGTTTATGCACAGACTATTTCCTACCTGCTGACCCTGAGTGCGGCATGGCTTCTGGTAAGGAGGCAGGCCGGGAAGATACGGCCTGTGACGGAAGCGGCCCTGTGGAAAGGGTTATTCCGGAAAAGCCTGCCGTATGCCCTGCTGGTCCTGCTGATGGCGGTGTATTACCGGGTGGATTCAGTTATGCTGGAACGTATGCTGCCCGAAGGGAAATACCAGGCCGGTTTGTATGCTCAGGCTTTCCGCCTGCTCGATACCCTGGGCATGTTTGCCTTTCTGTTTGCTTCCCTGTTGCTCCCTATTTTTTCCAGGATGATCAGGAAAGGAGAACAGACTGACGAACTGGCAGGGTTGGCTTTCCGCCTCCTGATGGTCCCTTCGTTTGTTATTTCTTCCACCATGATATTTTTCAGGGAGCCGCTGATGGATACGCTTTACCGTGGAAGTACTGCGGCTTCGGGAATGATACTGGCCATTCTGATGGTGGCCTTTCTGGGGGTGGCGGCCGGATACATTTTCGGAACCCTTCTTACAGCCAACGGTTCGATGAAGGTTATGAACATCCTGGCTTTCCTGGCCCTTGCCGGGAATGTGACCCTGAACCTGTTCTGGATACCCCGGTACGGTGCAACAGGCTCAGCCCTGGCTTCCATGATCACCCAGCTGGCAGTTTCCCTGCTGCAGTATGTCATGGCCTGCCGTATCATGCACCTGAAGGTGGGGCATACTAGATGGCTTCCATGGATATTGTTTCTGGTAATCACACCGGGAACAGGATGGATCCTCTCTGCTGCCGTAGCCGTTCCCTTCTGGCCGGCATTTGCGGCTTCTGTGGCGGCGCCTGTCCTGCTGTCCCTCATCCTGCGGCTGATCTCCTTCAGGGAAATACTCAGGATACTTCAGTCGGGCCGCGATGAAGAAGGCGGTTACCACACGGCCTATCCTGTCTGATTATATTTTTATCACTATCGGGTGAATGCGGTTATGGGCCGGTTACGGATTTTCCCTGTTCTTTTTTTCCGTTTTCATTAACCGGTTCAGGGGGAAATACCATACAATGAATCCGGTGACTATGCCCAGTGCGTTGCAAAGCATGTCGAAGGGGTTGTATGCTCTTTCGGGAATAGCCTTCTGGATGAATTCGGTGAACACGGCCAGTGCAAAAAGGGTTGACAGGGAAAGGATGATGGCCCGGGAATTACCGTAAAAGCCCGGGGAAAATTTCCAGAGCAAAAACAATCCCGTAAGCAGAAAATAAGCTCCGAAATGAAAAAAATAGTCGGGGCTGAAGAAAGAATCCTCCCCTTTTTCCGGCTGAGAAATGCCCGGCCAGAATGTCAGAAACAGAAGGCATGCCAGCCAGGTCCAGAATAATACGGAAGCAGGTTTCCTGAATTTCGATATCAACATGGTTCTTTCAGATATTAATTCTAATCATCAGTTGACGATGATCTATATCACCCTTATTTTCATAACCGGATGAATGATTCATCGTATACTTGTATAGCATTTTAAATCACATGACCCGTCACGATCCAAATATAAAAATTCTGCGGATAGCGATCATTGTGCTGTTTCTTTTATTATGGGGTTTATCCCTCTTCAGCAGTGAACGGACGGAGTTTCATGAAGAAAAGGTTCTCAATGAGGTACCCGTAAGATAATGAAGGTTTTGGGCTGGTTTGAGCAACCTGTGGAATAGGATCTTTGTCATACTAAAAAAGTGGAAATGCCACTGAAGGGTAATACCCGGGGGTTAGTAAACAGAGTTCTATTTCACGAACCTGAGAAAAGGGTCCCCGCCGGCTGGGCGGGGACCCTTTTTTTTTCGCCATGGGGAATCAATTTTTCGCATGCTCAAGGATGACTTTTATTTCTGAAGCAATATCCAGGGCGGTGCTGAGTGTGCTGAGATCGGTGAACAGCTCACCGGTTCGTCCGGAATAATGGCTGTGCCCCACAGGTTCCATCAGGTATTCGTTCCGGCCATCCTGCAGGTCGATTTCCGCCACATACACCAGTGCTGGCTGGGAGGAGGTACGGTACTCCTCATCACCCGGATACTTGTTATTGGTCCAGTACTCGTTCCAGTCCCAGGTTTGATTGATCTCCAGCAAAATGCGAAACCGGCAGGGGGGAACCCGGTCGGTACGCAGCTTCATAACAAAGCTTTGGGGGGGTGTGGGACCAGTATAGGCGTCAGCAACGGGATGCTCCGGGGTGGGAAGCAGTTCACCATCGGGAGTGCGGATATTCCTTTTGTGTGTCCAGTAAGGAACGGCTGCAGGCCTGCGTATCTCTCCGGGCATCCATTTCCCCCGGGTTGCCTGTCCGAAATGAAAAATGCCCTTGCCAATGGATTCGGAAATGTACAGTGTCTGGATAAAATGGCCGGCTGTATCTTCCATCCACACAGCCATCAGGGGATAGTTGTGTTCGGATCCCCTTTTGAAGGAAAGAGTCAGCGGGATGCCCTTTCCTTCCTGATTATAGGAATACATATAGGGAATATCGGTAGTAACGGGGCCCCGGCGTGAGCAGGAAAAGACAGTCAGCAGAATGGCAAGCACAACGGATCCTGAAAAAGATAAAACCTTACGGGAGGGAGGAAGGTTCGGTTGCATTCGGTTCATGGCAGATATCTTAAAATTCAACAATAACTCCTATGGTAGGCAGAACGGTTCCCTGTCCATTGCTCCGGATGGTGCGCAACAGGTATCTCTGTTCTTCCGGCGGGTCGGCCGGATTCAGGATGACCTCTTCTCCGTTCTCATTCTCGTTGATCAGCCTCTCGGGTTCATCCGATTTAAAATTATAGACATTCTGGACATCCACATAAAAACGAAGCGACCATTTATCAAAATAATATTCTTTGTCTATCCGGAGATCCAGCTGGTGGAATGCCCCCAGCCTGAGGGAATTGAACCGGGAATAATCCAGGTAGGGCATTCCGGTGGCATCCCAGGCCTGCACCAGGCTGGACCGTTCCACATCATAGGGAGTATAGGGAGCCCCTCCAACCAGCCTCCATTTAAAACCAACATCCCAGTTGCGGTTGAAACTACGTGTGGCAGTGAGGTTCAGCAGGTGCTTGTTATCCCAGGCTGTGGGCAGGTATCCTCCGGTAAATTCCAGGCTGGTATTCTGTTTTCTGAATTGGCTGTTGACAAGGGTAAAGGAAAGGATTACATTGAAACCAAAGAAATCCCTGTTGCGGTAAAGCAGTTCCATTCCATAGGCCCTGCCTTCTGCAGCCGAAAATACTTCCTCACTGCCGAAAGTCCCGAAATCCGCCGCTTTGGTGGAAAGGGGAACCGAATCATTAACAGAAAAGGGATAATTGCTGTAATGCTTGTAAAATCCTTCTACGGTGATTACCGACCCTTCCCCGGGCTGATATTCCAGTCCGGCTACCAGATGATCAGAACGCATAAAGGTTATGCCGTTCTGCCGGTTAACCGTCTCCCCGTTTACCGACCTGAATCCCAGGGTGGTATAGGGTGGAAGCTGGTAAAATATCCCCGTGTTAAAATTGAACGACCATTTTTCATTGAAGGCCCAGGAAGCGGAAAACCGGGGAGAGAACTGATCCAGCAGGTTCGACATTTCGGGTGAGTATGAATTGGCATCCGTCCTGAATCCCAGGGAAAGCCCCAGCCGGCCATCAACCAGGTCTTTGCTTACCTGCCCGGAAAAGCCCCATTTGAACAGATCGAAAAAGGAATAAGTGTCAAGGGTGACGGGACCCTCCGGGAGGAAAAGCTTCTGGAAGTTGTTGGTCTGGTATTTGGCATATTCCACGTTCAGGCCGTAGTTGATCTTCAACCCCCCCTGCAGGCGTGAAGTGTTTTCATACCGGAACTTGTTTTCAATTTCGGCAGAGGTATAATCAAGCGTGAGCATCGTTTCGTCGCCGGTCTGGTTGTTCAGATATTTCTCAAAGGAGTTGTCCAGGTAATTGCGGCTGAGGACCCAGGTGTCGTAGCTTTTGTCCCGGTAATGCTTCCATACGGCTCCTATCGTGTAGCTCCACTGCCTGTTTTCGGGCAGGTAACCGAGTATATACCGTTGTTCTTCTGTTTCGTCGGCCTCCAGGTTCAGACGTGATACATCATACGACCCGATACTCAGGAGGGTAAGTTCGTTTTTTTCATCGAACCGGGTTTTGACCTTGAACTGGTAATCATTATAGGTAGGCAGAAAAGGAAGCCCGATGGCGCTGAAAAGGAGCTGCAGGTACGAGCGGCGGGCGGAGAAGATGAACGTGGTTCCGGGAGCCAGCGGTCCGTCCAGGGTAAGGGCCAGGTCGGAAGCTCCAATTGTCGACCGGAATTTTAGTTTTTCTGGATTGCCGTCAATCTGTTTCATTTCCAGCACCGAACTCAGGGCATTGCCTCGGCTGGCGGGGAAAGCTCCCGAATAGAATTCCACCTCCCGGATGAAATCCACGTTGATGATACCCACCGGCCCTCCGGATGCCCCCTGGGTGGCGAAATGGTTCAGGGTGGGAATTTCCACACCGTCAAGGTAGAAACGGTTTTCATTGGGCCCTCCTCCTCTGACTATCAGGTCATTGCGATAGGATACGGAAGAAGCCACCCCTGGCAGCGACTGAATGACCCGGGAAATGTCGCGGTTCCCGCCGGGATTTTTCTCAATTTCCTGTATATCGATCCTGCGCATGGAAACAGGGCTCTCCTCTACCTTTCTGAAAGGCGAGGCCTTTACTACCACAGCTTCCAGCTCCACATCGGTTTCTTCCAGTGGAATTTCAATAAACACCTTGTTGGCATTGGTTACCAGAATGGATTCAGAAATGTAGGGCTTGAACCCCACCGACGACGCCCGCAATTCAACATACCCCGGGGCTATGCCGGTGAAAATGAATCTGCCGTCGTAGTCTGATGTCGACCCGATGGTAGTTCCCCAGATCACAATGTTGGCAAAGGGAATGGGTTCGTTATTCTGGGCGTTGAAAATCCTGCCTTCAATGATTCCTTTTTCTTCTGATTGCGATACGGCGGGAATCATGATCCAGAACAGGATGGGGAGGAAGAATATGGTTTTTGGGAACATCTTTGTTTAATTATTGGTTGCTGAATATTTAACAGACAGATGTTCAAATTGTTTATTCCTCCTGTTCTTTTATTTGCTTTTCCAGAAAGGCTTTTTCTTGCCCGAGAGAGACAAAGGGGAATTCTTTCTGCAGGTTCTGTAATTGTTGCAGGGTATTTTTCACGAAAGTTCTGTATTCATCGCTTGCCGGATGAAAAGGCTTGTGCCGGCATGCGGCGATGATTTTCCCCACCCGGGGCATGAGGGAAAGAGCTTCTTCATCCATGGTTGTTTCCGTGAATCGTTCCCAGATGTAGGAGATAGCCGTGTGGCTCAAATGGAGCATGTCTTCTTCGTAAAACCGGTAATCCCTCAGTTCATCCATCATGATCTCGTAGGAAGGGAAATAGTGGATACCGGGGTTTTTCTGCATCATCAGGTGAAGAGCCCAGTGCAGGGCCGATTTGCTGACCTGGTTCCCGTGTGCACCATCTTTCCAGTGCCTTACAGGGCTGACGGTGAAAACAACGGTTAAATCGGGGAAGCGGTTTTTCAGGGCGGCCAGCTTCTCGTTCCAGGCGGTGGCTATCTCTTCCGGGGTAAGCAGGAAATGATCGAATTCATGATGAGGAAGTTTATGGCAGTTCGACACGATCAGCCCGGTTTTTTTGTACCGGTATACCCTGGCGGTTCCCCATGATATAAAAAGGAAACGGGCCTGTTTGAGGAAAAAGGCTGCCTGTTCCATTTCCAGATTTATGGTTTCGAGGCATTTGTCGCGGATTGGGGAGGAAAAGCTGCTGTGATGAAAGAAGCTGTGCCACAGCCCCTGATGATGGATCAGATCGCCGGGTGTAAAAAGTCTCGGGTTCAGGAGCAGGTCCAGTCCGGAAAGTATGGACACGGGATTGTACAGCACGCCGAAAGGATTGACGCACACCGGGAATTTGTAATCCTGCATCAACCGGCCGATGTTCAGTGTGAAACAGGACCCGAGCATCAGCACAGGTGTGCGGTATCCGATTCTGTCACCGGCAGGCGGTATTTTAACAGGAGTTCTGAACCGTTCCTGAACACTCATTTTGGCGGCAGGTTTTTATCGAGCCATTCCGTCAGGTAATGGAACACTTCATCCCGGCATGGCTCGTTATGCAGTTCATGGAAACAGCCCGGCCAGGTTTTCAGGTGGATATATTCCGCATTTTTCCCGGCCAGTTCCCTGCTGGCTTCACAGGATGTGATCCGGTCTTCTTCCCCGTGCATAAGCAGAACAGGCACCCTGATCCTTCCCGCCTGACCGATGGCGGCCAGGCCCCGGTCCATGACGTGGAACAGCATATTGAGCGATATCCTGTCGTGTACCAGGGGGTCGTTTTCGTATGTATGCACGATATCGATGTCCCTCGACAGGGCCTGTGTTTCCAGTTTGCTTTTCTGCACCATAGATGGTATGAGGCATCGCATCAGCCTGCCCGCCTTTTTAATCACTCCCGGCAGCTCGAAGGTGAGTTTCAGCCAGGGGCTGGTTACTACCAGCAGGTCAGCTTCTTCCGGATGAAGAAGGTGGAAGTTCAGAACCAGATTGCCACCCAGGCTGTGGCCGTAGAGGACCAGGGGAATGCCGTGAAAAAGTTCCTTGCTCCGGGCGGTGAGCAATTTCACATCGTACATCAGGGCCTCATACGAGGGGGTATGACCTTTTTTCCCTTCTGAACGCCCGTGACCGCGGTAATCCATGGATACAAAGGCATAATCGTATTGCGTGAGCAGGCGGGCCCAGTTGTGATACCGGCGTGAATGCTCACCCATACCGTGCACCAGCGCTATGACCGCGCGCGGTGGACCCATGGGGGAAGCCGACCAGGCATAATATTCCAGTCCGTCAAACGATTTCCAGGCAGTTTCCTTTTCCGACATGGGATTTCCTCAGGTTTGATGTATTTTTATAAGCTAAATGTAATCAAAATCCGGTCAATTATGCAGGAACTTATTACAATTCGCACTTCCAGCAAAAACGGCCTGTACGACATAACCCGGCAGGTGTCGGAAGTGGTGCAGAAAAGCGGAATCCGGGAAGGCCTGGTATCGGTATATGTGCAGGGAGCAACAGCTGCCATAATGATTCAGGAAAACTGGGACGATTCGGTGCAGAGGGATGTGATCAGGCTGCTTTCGCAGCTGATTCCGGCAGGTGTATGGGAACATGACCGGCAGGACAATAACGGCGACGCGCATTTGAAGGCCGGCCTTGTGGGTCCCGGTGAGACCATCCCGGTAACCGACGGGAAAATGGGACTTTCCACCTGGCAGAACATCTTTCTCTGTGAATTCGATGGTCCCAGGCAACAACGGAAGGTGATGGTCACCGTAACGGGGACATGACCGGTATTATTTCCTGTATTTTATATTTCTCTTAATACCCTGGTAGCCTGTGCGTTCGAGGGACGTGCCTGTGAATCTTTGACTGAAAGTGGTTTCATCCAGGGTTTTCCAGTCGTCGGTGGTCATTTCCAGCAGGCCGGGTACAGGTTCCAGTCCGGGGAAGGAGGTGGGTCGCACTTTCCGGTTCCAGGGGCAAACATCCTGGCAAATATCGCATCCGAAGATCCGGTTCTGCATTTTCCCGCGCATGCTTTCAGGTATTTCTCCCCTGTTTTCGATGGTATGATATGAAATGCAACGGCTGGCATCAAGCAACCGTGGGGCCGGCAGTGCGCCGGTGGGACAGGCGTCTATGCAGCGGGTGCACTGCCCGCAGTAATCGGGTATTTCCCTGCCGGGGGCCAGTTCCAGATCGCAGATGATCTCGCCCAGAAATACGAACGAGCCATACTTGCGCGATATCAGCAGGGTATTTTTCCCGATCCAGCCCAGCCCGCTGCGTGCAGCCCAGGCCCTTTCAAGCACCGGCGCTGAATCAACAAAGATGCGCGCCCGGACCGGGCCCATGTGTTTCTGCATGTAATCCAGCAGAAGGTGGAGCCGGGCTTTAATAATACCGTGATAATCTGGATAGTATGCATATTTTGAAACCACAGGTGCCGAAGGGTCTTCCTGAACGCGGGGAGGATAATAATTAACCAGGACAGAAATGACTGAACGGGCTCCCGCTACCAGTTTCCCAGGGTCGGTCCGTTTGTCCCGGTTTCTTTCCATGTAATCCATGTCTGCATGCCTTCCTTCTTCCAGCCACCCGTCCAGAAATGTTTCTTCCCTTTCCAGCTTGCCGGCAGCGGATATGCCACAGTCGTCAAACCCCAGGCGGAGGGCTTCCTCCCTGATAAGGATACTGCAGCGTTTGGGGTCGGTTTCCATAGGGGAAGAAAGAAAGAATAACCATGGACAAATAAGGGGAAATGCGGGGCGTCAGAGCAGTCCGAGTTCCAGTCGGGCTTCATCCGACATCATATCCTTATCCCAGGGAGGATCGAACACCAGGTTGATTTCCACCTCACGCACTCCTTTCACGTCACTGACGGTTTCATGAATCTCCCTGATCAGGTCGTCGGCCATGGGGCAGTTGGGTGCCGTCAGGGTCATGCGGATTTTTACAACCATATCGTCGGTCAGTTCCACATCGTAGATCAGTCCCAGGTCATACACATTGACGGGGATTTCGGGATCGTACACATATTTGAGCCTGTTGACGATCTCGCTTTCCATTTCATATCTTCTGTCGGGCTGTTCCATTATTTTTTGTTTTTGGCGGCTTCATAGGCCACCGCATAGAGTTTCATCTGTTTGAGCATGGCAAGGAGCCCGTTCGACCGGGTGGGGGAAAGATTTTCCCGGAGCCCGATCCGGTCGATGAATTCCAGATCGGCCTCTATGATTTCTTCCGGAGTACGGTTGGAGAAGACCCTGATCAGCAAAGCGATCAAGCCCCGGGTAATGATGGCGTCGCTGTCGGCCGTGAAAAGGATTTTTCCGTTGTTCCATTCGGCCCTGAGCCATACCTTCGACTGGCAGCCTTTGATCAGGTGTTCGTTTGTTTTGTACCTGGCATCGATTGCCGGAAGATCGCGGCTCAGTTCAATCAGGTAGTTGTATTTATCCATCCAGTTATCGAAAACTGAAAATTCATCCACGATTTCTTCCTGTACCTGCCGTATGGGTTTTGTTTCCATGGTTATGTCAGCATTGATTTAGCGGTTCCGAGTTCTGTTACGAAACGGTCGATCTCTTCCGGTGTATTGTACATAGCCAGGGAGGCCCTGAGGGTCCCATCAATGCCGAAATGCTGCATTACCGGCTGGG
Organism: Bacteroidales bacterium; assembly: GCA_049975425.1. GTDB lineage: Bacteria > Bacteroidota > Bacteroidia > Bacteroidales > VadinHA17 > HyVt-105. The sequence goes on along the minus strand of JBNGDI010000009.1, from coordinate 82,047 downwards.
CGCAGTGGGTTCCCGTTCGCACGGCAATCCCCAGCTTGTCGAGGATCATTCCCACATCGTACGGGTGGGTGTTCTCCATCAGGATGGAAAAGGTGGCGATCCTTTGCCTGGCCGTTCCGTATATGCGTACCCCCGGCACCTGCCTGAGGTTGTGTGTGGCATAGTCCGCCAGGTGGTGTTCGTGGGCGGCAATGGCCTCCAGCCCTATGCCCTGCAGGTATTCCAGGGCTTTTCCCATGCCAATGGCTCCGATATAGTTGGTGGTGCCCGCCTCGAATTTCAGCGGCAGCTTGTTGAAGGTGGTTTTTTCCATGCTGACCTGGTCAACCATGTCGCCTCCGTACTGATATGGGGGGAGGTCTTCCAGCCATTTTTCCTTCCCGTACAGGATGCCGATGCCGGTGGGGCCGTAGACCTTATGGCCTGAAAATACATAAAAATCACAGTCAAGGTCGGTTACATCCACAGCCAGGTGCTGGATGGCCTGTGCCCCGTCAACAAGTACGGGAATATTCCTTTTGTGTGCCCTGGCCACGATTTCTTTTACCGGGTTGATGGTTCCCAGGGCATTGGATACGTGGGTAACGGCCAGTATACGTGTTTTTTCGGTCAGGAGGCTATCAAGGTTATCGAGCATGAGCTCGCCCTGCTCATCGATGGGGATGGCCCGCAGGCGGGCGCCCTTTCGTTCACACAGTATTTGCCAGGGGACCAGGTTGGCATGGTGTTCCATCACGGTAACCAGTACCTCGTCGCCCGGGCCCACGTATTTTTCACCGAAGGAGGCGGCCACGGCATTGATGGAACCGGTTGTTCCGCTGGTAAAAATGATTTCATGCGAAGCGGCAGCTCCGATGAATTTCCTGATTGTGTTACGGGCTTCCTCATAGGCTTCGGTCATCCGGTCGCTGAGGTAATGCACTCCCCGGTGGATGCTGCTGTTTTCCTGCTCGTATATCCTGTTCATGGTTTCGATAACCACCCGGGGTTTCTGGGTTGTGGCTCCGTTGTCGAAATAAACAAGGGGTTTCCCGTGTACCTTTCTGTGCAGGATGGGGAAATCTTCTCTAATGGATTTCAGATTGAGATAAGATGCTTTGGGCACGGTTATCAGTAGTTTAATTTTCCGCAATTGATGTGACAGGCGTTGCAGCGGCTGAGTTCTCCCCTGAGCCTTTTATCTACCAGATCGTCAATGCGTTCGCGCAGGGGAGGTACGGCAATGTGGAAAATGATATCGTGGGCAAAAGCATACATCAGCATCAGCCGTGCCTCGCGGTAGTTGATGCCCCTCGACCGCAGGTAGAACAGGGCGGCCGGGTCGAGCTGCCCAACAGTGGCTCCGTGGCTGCATTTTACATCGTCGGCATATATTTCCAGCTGGGGCTTGGAATGCATCCGGGCCTCGTCGGTAAGCAGGATGTTGTTGTTCGACTGGTAGGCCATGGTTTTCTGTGCATCCTGCCTTACCAGGATGCGTCCTGTAAAAGCCCCGGTGGCCTGATCGTCGAGCACTCCCTTGAACAACTGGTTGCTGGTGCAGAGGGGAGCCGCGTGGTCAATGAATGAGAAATTATCGATATGCTGATGGCGGTCGGACAGGTAAAGGCCGTAGGTGTTGTTTTCGGCGTATTTCCCGTTCAGCAGGGCATAGAAGTTATTTCTGACCAGCCCCCCGTGCAGGGTAATGGTATTGGAAGTCAAGGTACTTGCCGTTTCCTGCCGGGCAAAAGTATGGGAAATATGCTGGGAACTGTTGTTTTCGTTCTGTATCCGTGACAGGTCGAAGCGGGCCTGTTCATCGAGGAAAATTTCTGTTACGGCGTTGTTCAGGAACCGCCAGGGGGCCAGCGTATGATCGCAGATAATAAGGCTGGCGGCACTGTTTTTACCCACAATGAACAGGTTTCGCTGCTGGATCATGAGATTGTTTTCCCATACCGACATGTTGACTACCTGAACAGGTCGTTTAAGTTCCGTTCCGTCGGGGATATACAGAAAGAGCCCGTCCTGTGCGAAGGCTGTATTCAGGCTTACCAGGCCTTCGGGATTGAGGGAAGTGTACCGGTCGTAATGTTTTTCAAGCAATTCGGGGTACCGGCGGGCTGCTTCGGCGAGGCTGCCCACCAGCACTTTCCCTTCCAGCTCTTCCAGGGGGGTGTTGTTGGGAGGCAGGAATCCGTTCACCAGGAAGATCATATGGGTATCGAGCTCGGGCACGTCGCACTGGAATATTTCTTTCACATCCATATGCACATGGTTCGGTTGCAGGTTCATGTGCAGCATGGGGTTGAAGAGCCCGGGCATTTCGGTGTATTTGTAGCTTTCCGTTTCCTTCCCCGGAATACCTTGCTGCATAAAATGATCCAGGGCTTCTTTTCTCCGACTGTTCATCAGTGTGGCCGAGAACCGCTCGATGGTATCCCGGTTTTTTTTGAAGGTTTCCCGGAACAGTTTCTCCGTCTCCTGATTCTGTGTTGTGGTATTCATAGGGTACTGCGTTATTTTCCGTTACCTGCATATTCCTGCCTGATCCAGTCGTATCCTTTTTCTTCCAGTTCCAGGGCCAGCTCTTTTCCGCTGGATCGGACAATTTTGCCGTCGTACAGTACATGCACGTAATCGGGGATGATATAATCCAGCAGCCTCTGGTAGTGTGTGATCACGATGGTGGCATTTTCCTTGTTCCTGAGCTTGTTCACTCCCCTGGCCACGATGCGGAGGGCGTCGATATCCAGGCCCGAATCGGTTTCGTCGAGGATTGACAGCCGCGGATTGAGCATAGCCATCTGGAAGATTTCATTTTTTTTCTTCTCACCTCCTGAAAAGCCTTCGTTTACTGAGCGGTTCGTAAGCTGGGAATCGAACTCCACAAGGTCTTTCTTCTCGCGCATGAATCTCAGGAAATCGGATGCCGAAAAAGGTTCTTCTCCCCGGTATTTGCGCTGTTCATTCACAGCGGTTTTCATGAAATTAACCATGCTCACGCCGGGTATTTCCACCGGATACTGGAATCCCAGGAATATCCCTTCCCTGGCCCTGTCTTCCGGGGCCATTTCCATCAGGTCTTTTCCCATGTAGGTGATTTTGCCTTCGGTCACCTCAAACAGGTCCCGTCCGGCCAGTACCGCTGCCAGGGTGCTTTTCCCCGATCCGTTAGGCCCCATAATAGCATGGATCTCGCCGGGCTTTACTTCCAGGCTGATTCCTTTCAGGATGGGCTTTCCCTCAATAGACACATGAAGATTCTGTATGCTTAACATGTATTTTCAGATTAATAATATTCAATATAAAATTAATAATATTAAAAATATAATAAATAATATTCAATAATAATTAAATATTAATAAATTCATCAGCCTACACTTCCTTCCAGGCTGATCTGGAGCAGTTTCTGTGCCTCCACAGCGAATTCCATGGGCAGTTTATTGATCACTTCCCTGGCATATCCGTTCACAATCAGTCCGATGGCATCTTCGGTGGAGATTCCCCGCTGATTGCAGTAAAAGATCTGGTCTTCACCTATTTTGGAAGTGGTGGCTTCGTGTTCGACAATGGCCGACTGGTTGTCCACTTCCAGGTAGGGAAAGGTATGGGCCCCGCACCGGTCGCCCAACAGCAGCGAATCGCACTGGGAGAAATTCCGGGCGTTCTGTGCGTTTTTCAGCACTTTGACCAGTCCCCGGTAACTGTTGTTACTTCTTCCGGCGGAAATTCCCTTGGAAACCACGGTGGATTTTGTGTTCTTCCCGATATGGATCATTTTGGTACCGGTATCGGCCTGCTGGAAATTGTTGGTCACAGCTACCGAGTAGAATTCTCCCACGGAATGGTCACCCTGCAGGATACAGCTGGGGTATTTCCAGGTAATTGCCGAACCGGTTTCTACCTGGGTCCATGAGATTTTCGATCGTTCGCCCCGGCAGATGCCTCGTTTGGTCACGAAATTATAGATCCCGCCCTGGCCTTGTTTGTCGCCCGGATACCAGTTCTGCACCGTGGAATATTTTACTTCGGCCCCTTTCATAGCCACGATCTCCACAATGGCAGCATGAAGCTGGTTCTCGTCGCGCATGGGGGCGGTACAGCCTTCCAGATAACTGACGTAGGAATCTTCTTCAGCCACGATCAGGGTTCGCTCGAACTGTCCTGTATTGGCCGCATTGATACGGAAATAGGTTGACAGTTCCATGGGGCACCTGACTCCTTTCGGAATATAACAGAAAGAACCGTCGCTGAAAACGGCCGAGTTCAGAGCGGCAAAGAAATTGTCGGAATAGGGGACCACACTGCCCATGTACTTTTTTACCAGGTCGGGGTGTTCGCGGACGGCATCGCTGAAGGAGCAGAATATGATACCCAGCTCCGCCAGTGTTTCCCGGAAGGTAGTCTTGACCGATACGCTATCCATTACCGCATCTACCGCCACGCCGGTGAGGCGTTTCTGCTCGTCGAGCGGAATACCCAGCTTGTTGAATGTTTCCAGCAGTTCGGGGTCCACCTCATCCAGGCTGGATGGGCCTTCCTTTTTTCTGGGTGCAGCATAGTATACGATGCGGTCAAAATCAATTTCCGGTATCTTCAAATGCGCCCAGCGGGGCATCTTCATTTTCTGCCAGTGCCTGAAAGCCTTTAACCTGAAATCGAGCATGAACCCGGGTTCTCCTTTCAACAGGGAGATCTTTCTGATCACTTCTTCCGACAGGCCAGGAGGAATGGTATCCATCTCAATATCGGTATAGAAACCGTACTTGTACTCCCCGCTGGTGACTTCCCGCAATAGTTTATCCTGTTCTTTTTCCATATTTTTGCCTGCTAGAAAATTGCCTGTGGGCGCTCTTAATTAAAATTAATCTAAATAAGGACAAAGATACGAATTCTGATATATTTTTTGAAATCTTTGTTTTTGAAATCTTGTTGCCAGTACCTGTAAAATGTACCGTATGAGACCAGAGAACGGTAAAAGAACCCCCATATCCTCCCTTGGGGAATTCAGGCTGATCGAACACCTGACCCGATGGGCCGGGTCAAATCATTCGTCCACAGTGAAAGGCGTGGGGGATGATGCCGCTGTTATCCGGCACGGCCCCCGGCACACGGTGGTTACCACCGATTTGTTGCTGGAAGGCATTCATTTCAATCTGGTATACACACCCCTGAAGCATCTGGGATACAAGGCGGTAGTGGTCAATCTGTCCGATGTGTATGCCATGAATGCCGTTCCCGGGCAGGTAACGGTATCCCTGGGCATTTCGGGAAAATTTTTCGTTGAGGATATGGAAGAACTGTACGAAGGGGTGAAGCTGGCCTGTGAGCATTACGGAGTGGACCTTGTGGGGGGCGATGTTTCAGCCTCGATGACCGGGCTGATCATCAGTGTTACCGCCGTGGGTGAATCGGAGCCCGAAAAGCTGGTATACCGCAGCGGGGCCAGGCCGGGCGATCTGATCTGTGTTTCGGGCGATATGGGAGCGGCATACCTGGGATTGCAGGTTCTGGAAAGGGAGAAGAGGCTGTATGAAGCCGACCGCTCGGTACAGCCCAAGCTGGAGGGATACGACTATGTTCTGCAACGGCAGCTCAGGCCGGAAGCCCGGCGCGATGTGGTGGAATTTTTCAGGAAAGAGGGACTGGTGCCCCATTCCATGATCGATATTTCCGACGGCCTCTCGAGCGATCTGTTGCATATCTGCCATCGATCGGAGGTCGGGTGCAGGCTGTATGTAGACCGTATCCCGGTGCATGACGAAGCCAGGAAGGTGGCTGAAGAGTTTTCCATGGAGCCGGAAACGGCGGCATTGAACGGGGGGGAAGACTATGAACTGCTGTTCACTCTGCCTGGCGCCCAGGGGGAAAAGATCATCGGAGTTCCCGGCATTACACTACTGGGGGAGATCATTCCCGAAAAGGATGAAAAATGGCTGGTCACCTCGGGCGGTAACCGGGTGCCTTTAACCGCCCGGGGCTGGAATCAGATCAGGTAGTGGTGTTAATGACACGGTGGTAGCCGCGGATGATTCCTCTTTTCGATTCGCGGATGAAGGAAATAATGGCATCCCGTTCCGGCCCGGGGGTAAACTCTTTTTCGATCACTTCCAGGGCCTGGGTGTTGTTCATCCCCCGCAGATATATGGTGCGGTATATTTCCTGGATTTCATTGATCCGTTCCTGGGCAAATCCCCTGCGTTTCAATCCCACCGAGTTGACACCCATGTAGGAAAGAGGTTCTCTGTCGGCTTTGATATAGGGGGGGACATCGATTCTGACCTTTGATCCGCCGCCCACGAAGGCATGTTCACCGATTCTGACAAACTGATGCACAATGGTGGCCCCGCCAAGGGTTACGAAGTCTCCCAGCTGGATCTCCCCTGCCAGTCCCACATTGTTGACCAGGATACAGTTGTTTCCCACAATGCAGTCGTGGGCAATGTGTACATAGGCCATCAGCAGGCAATGATCACCCACGCGGGTGGTCCCCACGGCTTTTGTGCCCCGGTTTATGGTAACACATTCTCGCACGGTGGTATGATTGCCTATTTCCACGGTGGTTTCTTCTCCCTGAAATTTCAGATCCTGCGGAATGGCCGAAATCACCGCACCGGGGAAGATTCTGCAGTTTTCTCCTATCCTGGCTCCGTCCATGATGGTGACATTGGGCCCTATCCAGGTATTGTCGCCGATCTTCACATCGGGATAAACGGTGACAAAGGGACTGATGGTTACATTTTTTCCTATCTGAGCATCGGGATGAACATTACTCAACGGGTGGCTCATTGTTCTTATCTTTTAAGATTTGTGCCGTTAATTCTCCTTCCATCACCAGCCTGTCGCCCACAAAGGCCTGGCCGTACATTTGCACAATGCCCCTGCGGATGGGTTCGGTCAGCTCAAGTTTGAAAAGGATGGTATCGCCCGGGATTACCTTGTCCTTGAATTTCACTTTATCGATCTTGAGAAAATACGTGGAGTAGTTCCATGGGTCGGGGACGGAATTCAGCACGAGCATTCCCCCTACCTGTGCCATGGCTTCCACCTGCAGAACACCCGGCATGATGGGTTCGGCCGGGAAATGCCCCGTGAAGTATCCTTCGTTCATTGTCACATTTTTCAGCCCCACCACAGAATTTTCATCCAGCTGGATGATTTTGTCGACCAGCAGGAAGGGGGGGCGGTGTGGCAGGATCTGCCTGATCTGGTTGATGTCGAATACGGGGGGGGTGTTGGGGTCGTATCGTGGGATCTGGAGCTTGGATTTCTCTTTTTTGATTTCCTGCCGGATCCTTCTGGCCAGCTGGGTGTTGGCATAGTGTCCGGGGCGGGTGGCCACGATTTTCCCCTTGATGGGCTGGCCCACCAGGGCGAGGTCGCCGATAATGTCGAGCAGCTTGTGTCTGGCCGGTTCATTACTGAAATGCAGGTCGATATTGTTCAGTACCCCTTCGGGTTTTACCTTGATATGCGGTTTGTTGAAAAGGTCGGCCACGCGGTCGAGTTCTTCCTGTGACACACTCCGTTCGAGGATTATGATGGCGTTGTCCAGGTCGCCTCCCTTGATGAGGTTGTGTTTGGCCAGCATCTCCAGTTCGTGGAAAAAGACAAAAGTGCGGCACATGGACACTTCTCTGGGAAATTCCGACAGATGGTTCAGCACGGCGTACTGGTTGCCGAGTATTTTGGAGTTGTAGTCGATCAGCACATTGATGCTCAGGTGGTCATCGGGGTAAACGATCAGATCAACGCCCTGTTCTTCATTGGAATAAACGATTTTTTCTTTAACAACATAGTAATTTTTCGGGGCATCCTGGTCGGTGATTCCAGCTTTTTCAATGGCCTGAACGTACATGTGCGAACTTCCGTCAAGGATGGGAGCCTCGGGGCCGTTGATTTCGATCAGCACATTGTCTATTCCCATTCCGTATATGGCGGCCATAACATGCTCAATCGTGGCGACTTTTACTTCGTTTTCCTCAATGGTGGTACCCCGCGAGGTATCTGTTACATATTCGGCCAGAGCATGTACCATCGGGCTGTTTTTCAGGTCGGTGCGTTTGAATATGATGCCGTGATCAGGGGGAGCGGGATGAAAAGTGATCTCTACGTCTAAACCGGTGTGCAATCCCTTTCCGCCAAGGGAGAAGGATTTTACAAGGGTCTTTTGTTTTTCGGGCATAATATGTCGATTCAGAATGATTCAAAAAAATTTGTGCGCAAGTTACAAAAAATAGGTTATTCCAAAATCAACTTTTTTGAAATGCAAGAAAAACAGGTGAAACGGGGCAAATCATTTCTGGTCAGTGATAACTGGTCGAAAACCTGAAAAAAAACCGGTTTTACCGGTTATTTTTCAGTTCCCGGATCTCCTTCTCCAGGGCTTCGAGACGGGCATGCAGCTCCGGAAGCTTTCTGAAGAACACATAAGATTTCTGATATTTTGTAAAATTGAAGGAAGGGGCACCCTGTACTGCTTCGCCTTCGGTTTTGATACTGGAAGTGACCCCCGACTGGGCGGCGATTTTTACGTGATCGGCTATCTGAAGATGTCCTACAACACCTGCCTGGCCTCCCAGCATACAGTTTTTCCCGATGCGGGTGGATCCGGCAATGCCGCACTGACCAGCCATAACGGTATTATCACCGATCTCCACGTTGTGGGCGATCTGCACCAGGTTGTCGATTTTTACCCCCCGGCGGATGCGGGTTGACCCCATGGTGGCCCGGTCAATGGCCGTGTTGGCCCCGATCTCCACATCGTTTTCAATAACCACATTGCCTATCTGCGGCACTTTCTGGTAATTGCTGTCCGATTTTGGAGCAAAGCCGAACCCGTCGCTGCCGATTATGGTTCCTGCATGGATGATGCAATTCGAACCAATGTGGCATCCGTGGTAGATTTTTACCCCGGGATACAGAACGGTTTTATCACCAATGGTACAGTTCTCGCCGATATACACATGAGGGAATATCTGTACATTTTTCCCGATGCGTGTGTTTTCCGACACCACACTGAAAGGTCCGGCATATACCCCTTCGCCTGTTAGGGCGCTGGGATGTATGTAGGCCAGGTCGTGGATACCTGAGCGTGACTGTTTCATCTGTTCTTCGGCCAATTCCAGCAGGCTGGCCATGGCCTGATAGGGATTGTCAACACGGATGAGGGTTGCCGGAATTTTTTTCTCGGGCCGGAAATGCCGGTCGACCAGCACTACCGATGCCCGGGTAGTGTAGATGTAGCGGGTATATTTAGGATTGGCCAGGAAAGTGAGGGTTCCGGGTGTACCTTCTTCAATTTTTGAGACATTCGACACCACCACATCCGGATCTCCTTCCACTTCTCCTTTCAGAAATTGTGCCAGGGCTTTCGCGGTATATTCCATGGATTTATGATTTTAAACAATAGTTAATGGATGATCAGGTTCTGATCTCTTTCGGATAACAAAGGTAATATTTCCTGACCCTTTTCGACAGGACATCCTTTCCAAGCATTTCCGAGACGGCTGTTACATCGGCTGTCTGCCCGTTCTTGAGGAGTATTTTGATCTGCTCGTCGTGTGCGGAATAGGCATGGTTTGAAATGCTTCCCGTAAACACCAGATACCGGCTGTCGTTGTGGTTCAAATTCCATTGTCGGCCAACTTTTTTCAGCAGGGTTTCGGTTTTTTTTCTTTCGAAAGGGCCTGCCTGCATTTCAATGGCAAACAGCCTTCGGGTGATCAGGCGGCGACTCAGCTCAGCCAGGACCGGATCGGAATGGTGCTGCCACACTTTGGCCGATGCTATCAAATCGTTGTCGTCAAGCTCTGTAAAATGTTTGATGATCTCAAGCTGGCGCTCCGAGCCCGTCCAGGGGCAGACGTCTTTCTTTTCAATTTTCTCCCGGATAAAAAAATCCAGGGCGGGGGTGGCAAACACCCCGATGCCCCTGTTGCTGAGTTCCCGGACCCTTTGGAGCAGCTTCAGAAGCAGCTGCTCAGCCACAATCACCGTTTTATGGAAGTAAACCTGCCAGTACATCAGCCGCCGTGCGATCAGGAACTTTTCTATGGAATAGATTCCCTTGATCTCCACCACCAGCTGATCGTTCACCACATCCAGCATTTTGATAATGCGGTCGGATCCGATGGTTCCTTCGGTTACCCCCGTGAAAAAGCTGTCACGACGGAGATAATCCATCCGGTCCATGTCGAGTTGTCCGGAAACCAGCTGGAACAGGAATTTTTTCGGGTACCGGTTACGGAAAATACGCAGTGTCGTTTTCAACCTGTTACCGAGATCCCGGTTCAGTTTTTCCATCAGCAGGATGGAGAGCACTTCATGACTGATGCCATCCATCAGGCTGTTTTCCAGTGCATGTGAGAAGGGGCCGTGGCCGATATCGTGCAACAGGATGGCTGTTGATACAGCTTCTTCTTCGGCCGGGGTGACAGGGGTCCCTTTCGAACGTATGCTCTGAATGGCCTGCGACATCAGGTGCAGGGCTCCCATGGCATGCTGAAAGCGGGTATGGTTGGCCCCCGGATAAACGAAACCTGTCAGCCCCAGTTGCCTGATCCTCCTGAGCCGCTGAACATAAGGATGCCCGGTGAGCTCTAAGACCAGCCCCGCCGGAATGCGGATAAACCCGTATACGGGGTCGTTGACAATTTTTCCTTTGGCTGCGGATGACTCCACGGTAACAACAGCAGTTTGTTCTAATGTCCTGTTGGGCAGATAATTATGAAGCCGGTCGCGTTGCTTATCGCCGCAGGGCGGCAGGGGCATGCAACCTGCACGACAGCCCAATGGCAAAGGTGGAAAATAATTTTGTGATTTCAAGGATTATTCGTACTTTTGCGGCTGATAGTGCGGAAGTTTTCATAGGGGACAGTGTCCCCTATTTTATTGGAAATATACCATGATAACCAGAGAGAGGGTACAGGAAGCAATTGAAAAAAGTTTCTGGGATGATGATTTTTTCCTGGTGGATGTACAGATTATTCCAGGGAAAAAGGTAACCGTTTATGCAGACCGTGAGAAAGGGATCACTATTGACGAATGTGCGGAACTGTCAAAAAGCCTCTTCCATACCCTGGAGAACGAGCTTGAGGATATGGAACTGACGGTTTCTTCGCCCGGGCTGACCATGCCGTTCCGGGTGAAGGAACAGTACGAAAAGAATATTTCAAGGAATGTGGAAGTGGTGATGAAAGACGGGGAAAAATTAAAGGGAAAGCTGCTGTGTGTGAGCGACAGGGGATTCTCTATACTGACGCGGGAAGCAGCGGGATCCGGAGGGAAGAAGAAAAAACAGGAAGAAGCCACTGAACGGTGGTTTGCTTTCGACGAGGTGAAGTCGACAAAGATTACTGTGGAATTTAAATAAAACCATTTATACAGAAAACAATGGACAATCTGAATCTGATCGATACGTTTTCAGAGTTTAAGGAACTCAAAAACATTGACCGGGCCACTATGATGAGTGTGCTGGAGGATGTTTTCAGAAATCTTCTGATGAAAAAGTACGGCACGGATGAAAATTTTGATGTGATCATCAACATTGACAAGGGGGACTTTGAGATATGGAGGAACCGGGAAGTAGTGGAAGACAGCGAGGTGGAAGATCCGAACCTGCAGATATCCATTTCGGAAGCAAAAAAAATAGACGAAGATTATGAAGTGGGGGAAGAGGTTACCGATGAAGTGAAGCTGCACGATTTCGGAAGAAGAGCCATACTGGCGCTGCGGCAGAACCTCAGTGCGCGGATCATGGACCTGGAAAAGAACAATGTGTACAACAAATACAAAGACAGGATCGGAGAAATTGTAACGGGGGAGGTGTACCAGGTGTGGAAGCGGGAAGTGCTGGTGCTGGACGACGAAGGGAACGAACTGATCATTCCCAAGTCAGAGCAGATTCCTTCGGATTATTATCGCAAAGGCGATACCATTCGGGCAGTGGTGATCAAAGTGGAAATGAAAAACAACACTCCCCTGATCATTCTTTCCAGAACATCGCCGGTATTCCTCGAGCGTTTATTCGAACTGGAAGTGCCGGAAATATTCGACGGCCTGATCACCATCAAGAAAATTGTGCGTATTCCCGGCGAACGGGCCAAAGTGGCCGTTGAGTCGTACGATGAAAGGATCGATCCCGTTGGAGCCTGTGTGGGGATGAAAGGATCAAGGATACACGGAATTGTGAGGGAACTGAAAAACGAAAATATCGATGTGATTAACTTTACCAACAACACCCAGTTATTCATACAGCGTGCCCTGAGCCCGGCAAAAATCAGTTCCATCAAGCTGAATGAAGCGGAAAAACGGGCTGAGGTGTACCTGAAAGCGAGCGAAGTATCCCTTGCTATTGGAAAGGGGGGGCTGAACATCCGGCTGGCCAGTCAGCTTACCGGCTATGAAATAGATGTATACCGTGAAAATGCCGAAGAAGACGAGGAAGATGTGAATCTGGAGGAATTTGGTGATGAAATTGACGGATGGATTATCGACGAACTGAAAGCCATTGGCTGCGATACGGCCAAAAGCGTACTGGAATTGACGGTGGAGGACCTGGTGAAAAGAACCGATCTGGAAGAAGAGACCATCCGGGAGGTGCTTCAAATTTTAAAAGCTGAATTTGAATAAATTAACAATAAAATTTTAACTTAGCGCCACTTTTTTGCGGGGAACAGTGGACTGAGACAAATATCTTCGGAGAGAATATATGAGTGAAAACAAAGGAATCCGATTAAGCAAGCTTGCCCGGGAATTCAATGTGGGAATTTCCACCATGGTTGAGTTTCTGAGGAAGAAGGGGATTGATATTGATCCGAATCCCAATACCAAGGTTCCCTCTGAGATTCATGATATCCTGATGGCCGAGTACAGTTCGGACATAACGGTCAAAAAGGAATCTGAAAAACTCAGCATGAGGAATCTCAGGGAAACACGGGAGACCATTTCCCTGGAGGATGTGGAGAAAGGCAGGTCTCCCGAAGAAGAAGACGAGGAGGAGGAGGTCCTGATAAAAGATATGAGCAGCACCTCGGTCAAGGGCAAGAAGGAAGAAGTACCGGATAAAAAATCTCCTGCTTCCGCAACCGGGGAAGAGGCTCCTGCCGAAGAGAAAAAAGCCGCCGGGGAAAAGGCAGAGAAAGAAGAAGAAGCTGCCCCGGAAAAACCGGCTGAAAAGAAAGAAGAACCCGGAACAGAGAAAAAAGCCCCCAGGGTAGTTGGAAAAATCGATCTGGAGAGGGTAGACCGGAAGAAAGCGAAGAAAGAAAAAGCGGGAGAGGAGAAGAAAGAGAAAGAGACCGCGGGGGAACCCAAAGAGAAGAAGGAAAAGGCGAAAGAGCCCGAAAAAGAGGCAGAAAAACCTGCTGCAAAGGTTGAAGAAAGGAGAAAAGCTGCCGAAGAAAAAGAAAAAGCACAGGGTCCTGCCCGGGTTGAAAAAGAAAAAGAACCGAAAGACGATTTTATTGAATCGAAGATTGAAAAATTGACGGGTCCCACGGTCGTGGGGAAAATTGATCTTCCTGCAGAACCGGAAAAGAAAAAGCCGGTGGCTTCTTCCAGCGACCAGGATTTCAGGAAAAAGAAACGGAAACGCATCCGCAAGGATAAGGAGAGGGTGGAGGCCGATCTTTCCGGAGAGGAAGGACAGAAGAAAACCAAAAAAGGAGCCAGGAAGAAGAAAAAAGCTCTCCGCCCCGAGGTCAACGAGGAAGATGTACAGAAGCAGGTGAAAGACACACTGGCCCGGTTAACCGCCAAAGGGAAATCGAAAGGTTCCAAATACCGCCGTGAGAAAAGAGAAGCCATTGTCCAGCGGGCCCGGGAAGAAGCCGAGCAGAAAGAAAAAGAAAAAAACGTATTGCAGGTCACCGAGTTCGTCTCGGTCAACGAACTGGCTAATATGATGGATGTTCCGGTTAATGAGGTGATTGCCACCTGTATGAACCTGGGCCTGTTCGTTTCCATCAACCAGCGGCTCGATGCCGAAACCATGTCGATTGTGGCCGATGAATTCGGATACAAGGTGGAATTTGTATCAGTGGATCTGCAGGAAGGCATCCGCGAGGAAGAGGACAGACCGGAAGACCTGCAACCCAGGCCTCCCATTGTAACCGTGATGGGGCACGTGGACCATGGGAAGACCAAGCTCCTCGATTATATCCGGAGTGCGAATGTTGTGGCCGGCGAAGCCGGCGGGATAACTCAGCATATCGGGGCCTACAGTGTGACCCGCGAAGACGGAAAAATGATCACTTTTCTTGACACACCCGGGCACGAAGCCTTTACTGCCATGCGTGCCAGGGGAGCCCAGGTAACCGATGTGGCCATTATTGTGGTGGCTGCCGACGACGGGGTTATGCCCCAGACCGTTGAGGCCATAAACCATGCACAGGCCGCCGGGGTACCCATTGTCTTTGCCATTAACAAAATCGATAAGCCCAATGCCAATCCAGAAAAGATCAAGGAAGAGCTGGCCAATATGAACCTGATGGTTGAAGACTGGGGCGGCAAGTACCAGTCGCAGGAAATTTCAGCCAAAACAGGTAAGAATGTGGACGATTTGCTCGAGAAAGTGTTGCTCGAGGCGGAAATGCTCGATTTGAAAGCCAATCCCAACAAACGGGCTGTTGGTACCGTGGTGGAATCGTCGCTCGACAGGGGCCGGGGATACATTGCCACCCTGCTGGTGAAAGCCGGGACCCTGAGGATGGGCGATGTGATCCTGGCGGGCTCGTATTACGGGCATATCAAGGCCCTGTTCAATGAAAGGGGCAAAAAAATCGAAGAAGCAGGCCCTTCCACTCCCGTGATGGTTCTGGGCCTTAACGGGGCACCCCAGGCAGGGGAATATTTCCATGTGATGGAAAGTGACCGGGAAGCCAAGGAAATTGCCACCAAAAGAGAACAGTTACAGCGCGAACAGGAGCTTCGTACCACCAAGCATATTACCCTTGATGAGATCGGCCGCCGGATTGCCATTGGCAACTTCCAGGAACTGAATATCATTGTGAAGGGAGATGTGGACGGATCGGTGGAAGCCATTTCCGATGCCCTGATTAAACTGTCGACCGAAAATATCCAGGTGAATGTGATCCACAAAGCTGTAGGCCAGATCTCTGAAACCGACGTGATGCTGGCCGCTGCTTCCAATGCCATTATTGTGGGGTTCCAGGTGCGTCCTTCTCTGGGTGCCCGTAAGCTGGCGGAAAAAGAGCAGATCGATATACGGCTCTATTCCATTATTTACGATGCCATCAATGAGATCAAAGACGCAATGGAAGGCATGCTCTCTCCCGAAATTAAGGAGGAGATCGTGGCCACCCTGGAGGTGAGGGAAACATTCCGCATTACCAAGGTGGGTACCGTGGCCGGCTGTATCGTGAGAGAAGGGAAAATTACGCGGAACACCAAAGTGCGTGTTATACGCGAAGGAATCGTGGTGTATACCGGCGAGCTCGGTTCCCTGAAACGGTTCAAAGAGGATGTGAAGGAAGTGGCCTCGGGCTATGAATGTGGATTGAATATCCAGAATTTCAACGATATCAAGGTGGGAGATATCATTGAGGGCTATCAGGAAGTGGAAGTGAAGAAAACCCTTTAGACTGCCCGTTTTTCAGATCCACCCGGTGGATGATTGTGTTCCCGTAAAAAGTATGCAGTGTGTCGGCGGGTACCGTAAGGTACCTGCGGAAGAAAGTTGTGTCCTGACCTGATACAAGGGTGGCGCGGTTCAACACCACGGGCCTTTCCAGGCAGTCGGTCCACACATTTCCTCCCCGTTCAAGGGTTTGTTCGATACGCCGGTGCAGTGAACCGGCGGTTATGCCACGGCGCGGCAGGTCGGAGGGGGGCCTGAATATTCCCGGCGCTGTTTCCTTTCCCGTAAGGTAATAATAAGCGGCCTGTATGCGCTGGTCTTCTTTCAGAATGAACAGGTCGCCCGGATGTTCGGCTACCCGCACGGCAAGTTCCCTGACCGGCTCGTACCGGTACAGGCGGGCGGGAATCAGGCCGTATCCTGTGTTCCATATCAGCATGCCCGTACCGGCAAGCAAAACCGAGTGCACAGGTAACCGGAATACCGCGATGGATGATATGAAGAGCAAAGCAGGGACAGCTACCATAAATTCCGCATTTCCCGACGACAGTACGGCAAATATCCAGAGGGCGGCGGATATCGACAGATGCACCCTGGCAATACATTCCTGTCCGTGCTTCCGGGTGATCCTTTTCCATGGCCGGCGGAGGAGAAGAACACTCCATACGGCAACCGCCAGCAGAGCCGGGAAAAGGTACCACAGACTTTGCCTGAAAAGCAGCCACATGTTGCCGTGTACCTGAAGGAAGCTTCTGACCAGTCCCGCCAGGCCGAGAAGAAAGCCGGTGGTATCAGCGGAAAGGGAGGCATCACCTGCCAGGTATGACCGGAAGATAAAACCTGTCAGGGGCTTTATTCCCGTTAAGCCGTTCATACTGAACCATACACCCAGGTAGACCAGGGGAATGATAAGGCCGGTGGTTGAGTAAATTATGGCCGCTTTTTTCTTTCCTGGGCAGAACAGTATGGCTGCCAGCAACCCCATCCACCAGAATATGCCCGTCTGGTGGTATAATACACCCAGGGAAGCCAGCAATCCCGAAAGGACCACATCCCGGATTTTCCGGGAGTACCGGTATTTCATAATAAACATGCTGGCTAACAGGCCAAAGAGCAATGGAAACAGGTAGGTTTCACTTTCCGTGGCATACCGCATCAGGGCAAAGCAGCTTCCGGTGAAGACCACCCCGGCCAGGTCCATTTCCCTCCTATCGGACAGCATTCGAATGATCCTGATCATAACCAGAAGAATCAGGAAAGCCACAAAGGCATTCAGGGCATTCATCATTGAAAGTGTGCCGGGTGACAGATCGGTCAGCGAAAAAAGCCGGGACACAAGGTAGCAGGTGGCGTTATACAACAGGTGGTGGGGATGGAAAAGTTCTCCCTGATATTTCACCGAAGCGGCATAATACCAGGCATCAATACCCGGGTTGTTGGTGGGAAGCAGCAGGAACAGCCCCAGGAACAGAAAGGCTGCTATCAGTGCTTTTCTACTGGTGAGAGACGGCACGGGGGATTTTTCAGTAAAAATAAAAAACCCCGGTGGAAAACCGCCGGGGTTTGGAAACCGATTCGTATATTATTTGTTCAGCAAAGCTTCATACTCTTCCGGGGAGAGCAGGCTATCCAGTTCCGACAGGTCGGAGGGGGTGATTTTGATCATCCATCCCTTCCCGTAAGGATCCTTGTTCACGATCTCCGGGTTGTTTTCCAGCTCGGGATTGACTTCCTCCACTTTTCCCGATACCGGCATGAACAGGTCACTTACCGTTTTTACCGCTTCGATGGTGCCGAATGCCTCTCCTTTGCCGAGCGATTCCCCGGCGGTTTCAATTTCAATGAATACCACATCACCCAGTTCTCCCTGGGCGAAATCGGTTACCCCCACAAAGGCTTCCTTCCCTTCTACTCGTATCCATTCATGGTCTTCTGTGTACTTCAGGTTTTTTGGTATATTCATAGTTCAGGTTTTTAAGGGTTGGTTGAACCAAAAATACATAAAATTTAAGAAAAGCAAACTACTGGGCCAGGGTAAACCTGACACTGAAGCCGAAATTGGTATTGCTGGTGGGGAAAGTTCTGTAAACATAGGGATTGGAAATGTCCTTGTCGAAGAACAGCCGCAGGTTGAACCGGTCGCTCAGCACGTAGTCAGCACTGAGCTGAAGGGCAATGCGCTGCTGGCCTGCCGTGATCTGATCCTGTTCTTCCACCAGCTTTCTCAGCACTGTTTTGCTGTCGCGTACCGAAAGGTCAAGTCTTACATTCAGGTCGCTCTTGAATTGTTTTTCTCCCCCTCCGGTGCGGATGATGAACTGCACTTCATCGAAACGGTAACCGGCTCCAATAATGAGCTCATTGTTCATTACATCGGTCAGCTGGTTATTGGAGAAACTGAGTGCCAGAGACCGTGATTTCCGGTATTCAATACGGGAAGTGAGGCTGTTAACCCAGTTCATTTCAAAATTGATCAGGGGGCTGAACTGTTCATTGATAGAGACCGCACTGATTTCATTGGGAGGCAGAAAATTCCCTCCGGTAATATCGCGTACATAGCTGAAGCCGTCTTCCCCGGGTTCGTATTCCAGGTTGCTGGAATAGCCCGCCACATCGTATGAGGAGCGGTACTGGTGGTTGATGGTAATGGAGCGGATAAAGGTTTGCAGGAATTCTATGTTTGAAAGCCCTTCGTATGTTAATCGCCAGTTGGGCATGATATGCAACAGAGATGGGAAGGGATCGGTGGTGATCCTTTCAGGGTCGCGGTTGGTATATGCGGCCATGAATGCCGGGATCAGCACCTGCTGGGAGGTGGGTCCGTACCCGTCATAAAATTTCCTTCCTTCGATTATTTCGTAGGCGTTTGGGTTATAGCCGTGCTCCGGACTGGCTACCCGTTCAGCTGCCAGTCTGGCCGAAATAACGGAAGCATAATCTTTCATTCTGTTGAAAACTTCCGATGCATACCGGTTGTCTGAAGTGATTTTTTTGAAGGCGGTTCCCCAGGTAATCATGCTGATACTGAAATTTCCGGTGGTGACGGGGTTGGAAACAACGATCCTTCCCAGCGAATCGTCATAGGAATAATATTCGTTCATGTTCTCTGAGAACCTGCGGGTGGCTGTTACATCGATGCGCATGCCGGGAATGGGTTCAAGGGTGCTACGCAGGTTGAAGTTTTCATTGTGGGTCATCACATAGGGAGAGATCATCCTGGGGTCGGTGGTCAGCCAGTCGTTTCCGATGCTTCTTTCCAGGAAATTCCTGTCCTGTATACCCAGAATAAATTCCCAGCCGGGAGAGAGCATGCCGTTTACATCTGTCAGGCCGGCCGTGTAAAAGCGGGTTTCGGGCAGGTATCCGGGCAGAAGGGTCCCCTGGGTTTGCGAATAGGATATGGAAACATTCTTGACCGACATCAGGATACGTGCCAGGTTGTCGGCTATGAGTGTCAGCACACTTTCGCCCTTTTCCACCTGTCCTTTCACTACCACCCGGGTGCCCCGGTAAATGGTATCGCTGTTGATCCGTATCCTCCTTTCATCCATTATTTCCACATCCAGATCGATCTCCCGGTTATTCTCATCAAAGATGGTTACCTGTACGTCTTCTGTCTTCAGGTTATGTACGATGGATCTGGGCCGGTTATCGGAAATGTATACCCCCTTTCTTTCATAAGTTACGGATTTGTATTCCTTTTCCCGGGTATCCACCCTGCGATTATTCCGGTACCTGTCGTTGACCTTTTTCAGGAAACCAACCTTGTTGTACAGGTTGTTCATATTCAGTTGCCCCGATAGCTGACCCGTATTGGAATTCTTGATGGTGTTTCCGAGTTCAATATCCGAAGTATCGGCAAATTGCGGGCCGGCATCCCATCCGAAGGTGGCATTATACCGGGCATTTACGGTGATCCAGTTGAACAGCGGGATCTTGTTGACGGGAAGGGTATAGTTTACGTTCAGGCTGTGGTGGTAGGAAATGGTACGTCCCATATTTTTCAGGTTGGTCAGGACAGAATCTTTCCACAGGGTATAGCCGTCTTCATAGCGTTCCCGGTCAACCCCCCCTTCCGGTTCATCGATCCGGGCGGTGTTCGATGAGGAAAAATCGATCTTCAATGCCCGGGTGAGGTCGTATTTCAGGTCGAAATAGGTGTTCCATTCAAAATCTTTCCTGAATGTGGGTTCGATCCTCAGATCGGGATTGTCAATTTTCCTCAGTTTTTTTTCTTCGTAATACCGGTACATATCGGTGCGCAGGGAGATATGCGAAGGCATGTAGTTGAAATTAAAGTCTCTGATCAGGCGGAAAACCGGCCGGCGGAACAGCTGCGACTGTTGAAAGGGAACAACGGGTTTGGGCTGGGCATTATAGATGTAGTTGATGGTTCCCCGGTAATTTTTCTGTATGTGAAAATCGGTTTTTATATCGCGATGGTAGGTTTCATGATAGCTGTAGCTGAAGGCGAAATTGGAAATATCCCAGAAATGGGGTTTCCCCTGCCTTTTTTCGATTCGCACATTCGTGAAATTGATGGATTTCCTCCGGGTGATATCCTGTGAATTTTTCAGGATGGAATCGCGTTCAGCGCGGGTTTCGGCATTGTTAAGGGCCTTTCTCAGCGGGATATCCGGATCGAGGGGGTTGTACTGCGGGTTGATGATCCCTTCTGAAAAACCGATATACATGGGTATGCGGAAATTCAACACATCGGGCAGGAATTTTCCCAGTTCCAGATTGGACGATATATCGTACTGCATTATCGTTTCCTTGCTCCGTTCATTCACTTTTTTTTCTATGCTTCCGAAACCGGGGGTGCTGGTGCTGCCGGCTATGTCGATCGATCCCAGGTCGGCAAGGCGGGTGGTGACCCTGGCATTGGCGGCCCATCCTCCTTCCTCATTGAAATGCGTCAGCCGCAGTTCATTCATCCACACTTCCGCTGATTTGGGGAGGCCGTCGTCTGAGGCCGGATTACGTTGTTGTGAGGGATTTCTGATCCCTATCATGATAGTGCGGATATTACTGAGGTTGGGGTTCCCGGTTACGCTGACCCGGTGCCCGTCAATGATCATGGAGAAAACATCGTTAACCGACACCATGCTGGCCGGGTTTTGCATTTCATTGTTCCGGCTTTGTTTCACATCCTGGAACAGTTCCAGGGAGATGTCGAACCGGTTTTCCCCGGGCCACACAATACGCCGGTCGTCTACGCTTTCGTTGCTGTAGCCCCGGGGTGGTTTGGGAGGTGTGAGTTTGACCGGAATTTCGTATTCATAAAAATTGTTCCGGTAATCGGATCCAAGTCTGATAAAAACGTGGATTTCATCATCCTGGAGGTTGATTCCCGGAAGGGCCTCGGCATGTACTTCCATTTCCAGCCTTTTGTACTGCCTGATGTCGAGATTCACATTCCGGAAGGCGGCACGGGCATCCCCGTCGGCCAGGTCACGTACTTTCAGTACGATGGACTGTTCGTTGAGTTGCCTGAGCTCGGGATTGGTGGGATCAATCACGCGGGTAATTCCCGGGGGAAGAACGTAGTTTACCGGGTCCTTGCCCCCGTTCTCCTCGATGTTTACCGAACCGATTTCGAAGGATGCGTCGGTCAGTTCCTCGGTGGTTTCCCGTTCTCCTCCCTCCCATATGCTGAGGTTGTATTTTCTCCACTCTCCCCGGATCAGCTCGAAACGGGCGAACCGCAGGTGGGTTTCCTTTTCGAATCCTTTGAGGAACATGCGTACAAAACGAATGGATTTGAAATCCTGGATGTTCCCAACAATCCGCTCAAAATCGGTTACCGGGATACGGAACTGATACCAGTCGACGGAAGATTGTTTCCCGTTGGCAAATTCCACTGTGGCGGTTTCGCGATTGATGATGTAATTCCGGCCCACATCGAAGAAATCCTGCCTTATGTCGACCTTGTACTGGTAATAGCTTTCCGTTTCGCTCAGGGTGTTGTCGCGGTTAATATCTTCTTCATTCGGCAGGGTGGAACCGCTGGTGGGGTAATCTTCGGTCGTTTCCTCGAAGGCCGGGGAATTTCCCTCCAGCCCGTTGTATTTCTTGTACCGCTCCAGAATGCCGAGTCCCATGGCATCATAGTCCGATCCGCGGAAGTAATGAAAATCATCCTGGGCAGGATCATTGATGAGCTCTTCCCTCATGACCGGATCACTGATCTGGGAAGAGAGCTGCTGAACATAGCCGTTGTAAAACTCCTGTTCCTGCCCATTATTCAGCCCGTCAAGCCCGATATCCTGCTGTTTCCTTGCGGCCTGGTCGAAGGCTTTTACCAGCGACTGTGTTTTGGGCACACGTCCCCATACCGTGGTATCCATCAGGGCTTCTTCTTCCGGCGAGGTGGGCAGCCCGTTCTCAAAACTTTTCCTTCCATCGCGGAGAATATCTTCGGATACATTTCCCAGGTTAATATACAATTCACCACCGGGATTCAGGCTGTCTTCAACAAAAGGGTCCATCAGCCAGAACTCGATAAACTGGATGTTAGAAGTTTCAAAATCCTTGATGGGTACTTCGCGCATAATCCCTCCCCACCGGGTTTCGGGTTCCGCCAGGTATCCCGATGGATCAAGCCCTGCCGAGTATGCAGAGGGACCGGTATCGTAGTTGTATGGACCTTTTTCCCTGGGATAGAAGGATAGATTGAGAACGGCGATATTGGTGGGGATGCCGCTGGGACTTTCCTTGTTGGGCCATATTTCCTTTTCGAATACTTCCCTTACATAGTGGCTCGACTGCAGGTCGGGATTATTTTTTATGTGTGCAGGTGTGGAGGAATTGTTCCTCAGGAACAGGGGATCGATCACGTACCAGGCCAGCCGGGCCCGGTTAAATCCGTAAGCCAGATTGTTGCTAAGGGCTCCTTCCGGAAACATGTCGGGTTGTCCCTGGGGTGTGCTGGCATGTACCCAGGGGGGGATAGACTTGAGATCGATGCTGGTTTCACTGCCTTCGAAATCATCGATGTATGTAATGCCCTGTTTTTCAATGGCACGGCTGTGCCCGGGGATAAGGTGGGCAAATTCGCCGAAGAAAGTGATGGAAGAGGGCTGGTTGGTATTGACGAAGGGGAGGAAATCCACCATCCTGGTTACAAAGGGCGCCTCGGTATGGAATGAAGAGTTGATGCCCCATATTGTATTCGATATGGGTTCGTTCCCGATGTTTACTTTCTGGGTCAGCGGGCGTTCCGTAAGGTTCAGGATGGTGGCTCCGACATTGAAATTATCCGATATCCGGTAATCGAAATGCGACCCCACCAGGGTTTTGGTCTGGATATTGAACAGCTGATTGCTTTCCAGGGATATTCTGATGGGGGTTCCCGATTCGAGAAGACCGGTGTTGAGGATGTTAACTCTGCCAAGAGTGTAATCCACTGTATAGTCGATGTTTTCTTTCAGCTGGATACCTCCGGCCGTTACCACCACCGAGCCCTGGGGTACATTGAGTGCATTCAGTGGAATCTCGGAACTGACAGACGACTGGTAGTTACCCTGCAGCCTGAATTTATTCTTCTCAGCCACCTGAATGGCCCGGGCCAGGGTGGAGTCATACAGTTCCTCGAATACATATTTGTCGGCAATGGCATCGTTCCCGATCTTTTCCCTGAGATATGACCCGAAGGGTTCCAGCACGGGGAAAATGACCCGGCCGTTTGACGGAAGAATGGTTACACCTTCAATGAAATCGAACATGCCGTCGGGATTGGGATCCCTCTGGCTGTTCAGATTGTCGAGGTTCATAACCCGCAGCAGAATCTGGTCTTTGATATCCCCTTCCCTGATATAATTGATTCCTGTTCCGGCCTGATCATCCATGTAAATGATGTTCATTTCGAAATTCTGGGGATTGACCTGGTATGCTCCGATGGCGTAGATATTTTTCATCATCAGGTCCCACGTAGGCAGTTTTGGGGTTAGGTTTGTGCCTTTCAGGAGTTTGAGGATGAGGGCGTCGGGGGCATTGATGCCACTGAAGGAGAATTCCCCCACCTGGTATACTTTCCCCTTTGCCCTGAATTCATAGGCTACCGCCAGTACTTCATCGGAATGCAGGGCTGCGTTCAGTGATATGTACCCCAGGGTGGGATGAAAGGTATATTCGTTTGGAGCCAGCTTGCGTGCATTTTCGATCTTTTCGAAATCCTGGCCGATGCTGAAATCGGTAGCGGGGAAACCGTCGAGTACCTGGGAAACTGTGCTGATATCGCGTACGTTGTATGGTCCCGTCATTTCATTGTACAGGGAGTTGCTCCGGTTATCGGGGAAAGGATAGGCGGGATCGGAAGTGAAATAGGCATTGTGGATGCGTTCGTTTTCACCCAGGTCCATAAAGGCAACAATGTTCCTGGAATTCTCGAAATCGCTGGTTTTGTTGGTGACCCATACTTCCACACGGGTGATCTGGACGGGTGAATTGATCACCGGGAGGTTGGCCAGGGCTTCGTTGTACCTTTCCCTGAAGTAGTGTGAGAGGAAAAAATGCCGGTTGGCATCGTATTCGTCAACAAACACTTCGAATTCGTTCTGCTGGGCGCCACCTTTAACCTCAATCACAGAGGTTTCCCCCTTCTGCTGGGAAAAAACGCTGGTGACGGTAAGCCGGCCGAACTGCAGTTCGGTTTTCAGTCCGAACAGGCTCTGGCTTCCGGTGATCAATGATCCCGACAGGGGTAATGTGACGTCGCCTGCCTCGATTTTTTTGATGATCTCGTCTTCATGGCCCGAATATTCCAGCTTGGTCTTGTTTTCAAAATCAAAGGTAGCTTCGGTATTGTAGTTCACGCCAAGTTTCATTTTATCGCCGATACTCCCGGTAACATTCATCTGGATTTTTTCCTGGAAATCGAAAGTGGTAACCCGGCGGAGTTTTTCCGAGAGCTGCGGATTGTCAATACGCGACGAATTGATGCCGAAGATCAGCTCGGCCGTTCCCTGGGGTTTGATGTCGATGGTGCTGGTTCCGAAAATTTTATCGAAGGCTTCGCTTTCAATATAGATTTTGGGGATCAGGGACGAAGCCCCGGCCGATTCGTCGCCGCTGGCATGTAATCGCCAGTATTCCCGCATGATCTGGTCGTAACGGTATTGTCGGTATTCATCAGGTGTCATGACCCTGGGCAGGTCTATCTCCAGCCCTCTCACAGTTTCGTAAATGATATACCGGTTGGTTTCGGTATCGTAATCCACCCGGGTTTCGAAATTCGACGGATTTTTCAGGAACAGGGGAGATTCAACCTTCTTTCCGGGAAGGGTGTGCGACTTTACCGGTATGGGGTAGGGAAGATCGGGGGGGAGGATACGGGTTGTATCCTGCCGGGGATCCTGTGCATTCAGGGGAGAGGCAAACCATCCGGCTACCTGACCGGCCCACAGTCCAAGGGTCAGTATACAGATATATTTAGCCTTTCTGTGCAAAAGCGATCCGGTGTAAAAAAAGGGTTATAACCGTTTCAGCGCCAGCTTGATCAGTTCTTCAATATTCCCTTCCGGATTTTCAGCCAGGATGGAATCGATAACCTTGCCGGCGGCGACTTTCGGAAATCCCAGTGTTACCAATGCTGATAACGCTTCTTCACGCCGGGTATTGCTTGCTGCGGCGAAAATTTCTCCGGCATCGGCATCTTTGCCTATTTTTCCTTTCAGGTCTACAATGATCCGCTGGGCAGATTTGATCCCTATTCCCTTGATGTTTTTCAGAAGGTTGACATCCGCCTGCATGATAGCCTTTTCTATTTCTGCGGGCCGGTGTGCGGAAAGGATCATTCTGGCCGTACCCGCTCCCACTCCGGAAACGGAGATTAGCTGTCGGAAGATCTGTCTTTCCCGCCTGTCATAAAACCCGTAAAGCAACTGTGCATCTTCCCTTACGATATGGTGCAGGTACACCTTTACTTTTTTTCCGGTCAGGTCTTCTTCTGTAAACCGGGAATAGGAGTACAGGGATATCTGGATGTAGTAGGCCATACCTGTGGTTTCCACCACCAGATGCGTCGGGGAGATTTCCGTCAGGGATCCTTCGATGTATTCGTACATGCCGCAGCCATTTAATGATACTGCGGCTAAAATAGTGAAAATTTAACAGGATGGAGATGGATCCCGCATAAAACAAAAAGGGGCTGCCCTTTCCTGCAGGCAATCCCCTTTCTGTTCATAAAGGCCTAACAAGGTTCAGAAGCAGGTTTCATCCTCCCGGCACTGAGCATCCACCACAGCAATTCCGGTCATATTGATGATCTCACGGGCCGATGAATCGAGCTGAAGAATATGGATGGGTTTGTTGATTCCCAGCAGGATGGGCCCGATCACTTCGGCATTTCCAATTTCCTGCATCATTTTATAGGCGATATTTCCCGAGCTCAGATTGGGGAAGATGATGGTATTGACCTCTTTTCCCTGAAGTTTGGTGAATGGGAATCTGCCTTCCCGGAGGCTCCGGTTGAAAGCAAAGTTGGCCTGCATTTCACCGTCGACGATAAGATCGGGGTGTTCTTTGTGGAGGATATCAATGGCCTCCTGCACCAGGCGCGGGCTTCCGGTTCTGATGGATCCGAAATTGGAATAGGAAACCAGGGCCACCACAGGTTCTATATTGAACCTGCGCACTTCTTCGGCTGTGAGCAGGGTGTTGTTCACCAGGGTCCGGGCATCGGGATTGATGTTGACCGTGGTGTCGGCGAAGAAGAAAGGACCTTTCTTGGTAATGACGATGTACATGCCCGCAATGTGTTGCTGGGTGTTGTTGGTACCCACAATCTGCAGGGCAGGCCGGATTACGTCGGCATATTTCCGGGCAAAACCGGAAATAAAGGCATCAGCCTGTCCGGTTTCCACCATCATAATGCCGAAATGGTCGCGGTCGAACATCAGCTCCCTGGCTTCGTCCAGAGTGGCTCCCTTACGCTGCCTTTTGGTGAAATAGATATCGGCAAATTCTTTTCTTCGTCCGGCTTCTTCTTTTGAACGCGGATCGATGATGTGTATCTCTTCATCGAATTCCAGCTTGTTTTCGCGAATGATTTCCTTGATCTCGTCTTTCGGTCCGAGCAGGATGGGCCGGGCTATGCCTTCATGCACCACGCTTTGCACTGCCTTCAGTACTTTGAAATTGCTGGCGTCGGCATATACAACCCTTTTCGGCTCTGCTTTGGCCTTTTGCAGGATATCGTTAACCAGTTTGTTTCCGTAACCCAGCCGGCGGTTCAGTTCCAGTTCATAGGCTTCCCAGTCGGTAATGGGCTTACGTGCCACGCCTGTATCCATGGCCGCCTTTGCCACAGCCGGAGCTACCCTGGTAATCAGTCTGGGATCCAGCGGCTTGGGAATAATGTAATCCCGCCCGAAGGACAGATTCCTTACATTGTAAGCCGTATTGACCTGTTCGGGGACAGGTTCTTTGGCCAGGTCGGCCAGGGCTTTGCATGCGGCAATCTTCATTTCCTCGTTGATCTTTCTGGCCCGTACGTCCAGGGCGCCCCGGAAGATGAAGGGGAAGCCAAGTACGTTGTTGATTTGGTTGGGGTAGTCCGACCGGCCGGTGGCCATGATCAGGTCGGAGCGGGTGGCTACGGCCACATCGTATTCTATCTCCGGATTCGGGTTGGCCATGGCAAAAACAATGGGGTGGTCGGCCATGGTTTTCAGCATCTCGGGAGTGAGCTGATCGGCAACTGATAGTCCCAGAAACAGGTCGGCTCCCTTAACGGCATCGGCCAGGGTATCGACATTCCTGTCGGTCACAAACTCCTGCTTGTGTTTGTTCAGGTCTTTTCTTTTTTTGTTCAGCACACCCTTGCTGTCGCACATCACGATGTTTTCCTTTTTCACTCCTAGCGATATATAGAACTTTGTGCAGGCAATGGCTCCGGCTCCCGCACCGCTGACTACCATTTTGATTTCGTCAATTTTCTTTCCGCTGATCTCCAGGGCATTTAGCAACCCTGCCCCGGAAATGATAGCGGTTCCGTGCTGGTCATCATGGAAAACCGGGATGTCGAGTTCTTCGATCAAACGTTGTTCTATTTCAAAGCATTCAGGAGCCTTGATATCTTCCAGGTTGATACCCCCGAATGTGGGTGAAATAGCCTTTACAATCCCTATCAGCCGGTCAATATTTTTTTCGTCCACTTCAATATCGAATACGTCTACATCGGCAAACACCTTAAAAAGCAGGCCTTTTCCTTCCATAACGGGTTTTCCTGCCATGGCGCCGATATCGCCCAGACCAAGAACAGCCGTGCCGTTGCTTACCACCGCCACCAGGTTGCCCTTGGCAGTGTACCGGAATACATCTTCCGGCCGTTCTTTGATTTCGAGACATGGGGAGGCTACACCGGGGGTGTAGGCCAGGGAGAGATCCCGCTGCGTGGAATGGGGGGTGGTGGGGATCACTTCAATTTTTCCGGGACGGCCCTTGGAATGATATTCCAGTGCTTCTTCCTTGGTAATTTTTGCCATGATTTTGGGGTTTTGATGATGAGACCTGTTAGTTTTTACCAAAATTACAGGGAAAAACAGACAATATCCAGCAGCAGTGACAATGTTTGGTTATGTTCTGCGGCATTTTCCCATTCACCCGGAAGATTTACCGTATGTTATTCGGCAGGTGCGGGGGCTATTCCTCCGGCACCTCTTCTTCACCCTCCCCGTTCTGCGGAGAAGGTTCTCCTGAAAGGGGATTGCTGGTGATCTCTTCATACATTTTCCGGTTTCTGAAAATGTCGCATGCTGTGTACAGTGCATGGCGGAAGGAATCGGGGGAAGCCTTGTCTTCGCCCGCTATATCAAAAGCCGTTCCATGGGCCGGGGAGGTACGGATCACTTCCAGGCCGGCTGTGAAGTTTACGCCGGTATCGAATGCCAGCGATTTGAAAGGAATCAACCCCTGGTCGTGGTAAAGGGCCAGAATGGCATCAAAATTCCGGAAACTTCCCGATCCGAAGAAACCATCGGCCGGATATGGGCCGAAAGCCAGAATGTTTTCCTCCCGGGCGGTTTTCAGGGCAGGTACGATAATCTCCTGTTCGGTTTGCCCCAGAATCCCTTCTTCACCTGCATGTGGGTTCAGACTCAGTACGGCCAGGCGGGGTTTCCGGATCATGAAATCGCGTTGCATGGAGAGTTCCATGATACGCAATTTTCTCAGGATCAGATCTTCCGTAATCTGAGCGGGAACCTCGTTCAGGGGGATGTGTCCGGTAGCCATTCCCACGCGCATTACATCACTTAGCATCAGCATCAGGGTTTCTCCGCCGAATTCTGAGGCAAGGTATTCCGTATGGCCGGGAAAAGAGAATTCACCGGAACGGATGGAATATTTGCTGATGGGAGCGGTTACCAGCACATCGATCAGGCCGGCTTTCAGGTCTTTAACCGCTGCCTGCAGGGCTGCCAGAGCCGCTTCTCCGGCTGCGGGGGTAGCCTTTCCCAGCTCCACCCTGATATCGTCGTCAGCCACATTGATCATGTTGGGGCGTTTCTCATGCGCTTCGGCAGCATGCCGGATATTGTTGAAGCTGAAATTCTGAATATTGACTGCCTTCCGGTGGTATGCCGCTACCTTGGGCGAACCGTAAACAACCGGCACGCAGGTATCATACAACCTGTTATCCTGAAGGGTTTTGATAATCACTTCATATCCAATTCCATTGATGTCTCCCTGAGTTATTCCTACCCTGATTTTATCATTTGACATGGTCCCGAAAAGAATTTATGTGTTTACAATGATTACCGTTTCTCTTTTTCAACAGTGATTTCGCGGAAAAACCTTACCAGGAGCCTTACACCCACACCGGTACCGCCTTTTTTCCTGTAAAGGTTTTCTTTGTTCAGGAAGGCAGGACCTGCAATATCGAGATGGATGAAGGGATAGCCGGTGAAATGTTCCAGGAATTTTCCGGCAGAAATGGCTCCGCCTTCTCTTTCCCCGATATTCTTCAGGTCGGCTATTTCGCTTTTCAGTTGATCTCGGTATTCCTGCCAGAAGGGGAATTCCACTACCCGTTCGTATACCTCTTCCCCACATTGCTGAAGCCGGGTAAAAATGCTTTTCTCCGCATTTCCCATTCCCACGATGCCGTAAGGCCCGAGAGCCATGCTGGCTGATCCGGTAAGGGTGGAAAGCTCCACAACAAGTTCCGGTTCGTATTGCCGGGCATAACTGAGGGCATCGGCCAGGATCATCCGGCCTTCGGCGTCGGTATTGAGCACTTCCACCGTTGTCCCGTCGTACATCTTTATTACATCACCCGGAACATAGGCATTTCCGTCGGGGCGGTTATCGGTGGCCGGTACCAGGGCCAGCACATGGACAGGAAGCTTTGAGCGGGCGATGGCGTATATGGCGCCGGCTACAGCAGCTGCGCCTGCCATATCCGACTTCATATAGTCCATACTGTCTTTGGTGGGTTTCAGGCTCAGCCCCCCGGTATCGTAAACCACTCCTTTTCCCACCAGCACATAGGGTTTTTCGTTTACTGCTCCGGGCGGCTTCCATTCCATGACCGTAAAGGTGGGAGGATCAATGCTTCCTTTGTTTACTGCCAGCAGGCCTCCCATCCGGAGGCTTTCAATTTTCTTTTTATTGAATACTTCTACCTGGAAACCAGCTTCAGTTCCCAGTTTTTCAAATTCTTTTCCCAGCTGCTCTGCAGTGAGGTATGATAAGGGTTCATTTACCAGGTCGCGGGCCGCATAAACCCCTTCCAGCAGGTAGCGGAATGACTGAAAATCGCCGGCAGGGATATCCGGACAGGCTACGGTGCATTTTTCAAGGGAGTATTTTCTTTTTTCCTTTTCTTTCCCGGTGAAATATTTGAGGAATTGATAGCCTGAAAGGACCATTCCCTCAAGGAAAGCCATGACAAGTTTAGGATCACCGGTGCTATCAACAAGGCTGCACTCCCTGATTTGGGCCCCGGAAAGGATTTTCCTGACCCGTGTGCCAAGCTTCCGGCTGTTTTCCAGCCGGGCAGGCAGGTTTTCCTGTTCCGTGCATAAGGCGACCAGTTTCCATTGTTCCAGGCCCTGGATTACCACCAGCTCTTCTTCCCGGTCCAGCTTTTTCCGAAGGTAATTCCGTTCATTATCCGGAAAAGGCAGGCTGCCGGCTTCGTCGGTGCCGGGAACGAGAAAGATCAGAGCCTGGCTTGTATCGTCGGGCTGACCCTGGATTATATCTGGACATATTGTCATTTGAATACAGGATTTTGGGATAAATGTAGTAAAAATTTATCTCGCTGCGGAAGATGGAGGGGTCCTATGCCCGGCGGGGATATCCCTTGCTGAGAAAACCCTGCGCATGAGATCATTCAACGATCTGGAGGGTGTATATGATCGCTTCTACATGCCTGAGCAATTCCCTTTTTTCTTCGCCGGGGGCAAATACAAAACCTTCGGCAGTAACCACCCTGTTTCTTTTTTCATCCACCGTGGTAAGGCTTACGAAAGGACCTCCCATGGAACCGCGGCCTTCCAGTTTCCATAAACCTTCCAGCCGTGCAAAATAATGGCCCTTATCTTCAAATTCAGTGAGCCGGGGTGTCAGGATGGTTTCCGTAGCCATCCGGCTGCCGGGAAGCGGCCCGGGCACATAACGACGCAGAAACCGGTCACGCCTTCTGATCATGTTTTCCAGGGTGAAGACATTCGGATTCTGGTACGGAGAGATGTAGATCAAAATGCCCTGGGTGGTTGTGGGTGATTCAAGGGATATCCATGCAAAATCGGCAGAATCCACATCCAGGGAATAACCCCGGGGAATATACAGGGAAAGCCGGTATTTTTCCTTCAGGGTGTTTACAATCTCCATATCCTGGTATTTGCGGGCATTGGATATCAGCCTCTGTTTTTCAGCCTGGTTGAAACGATCCGTGATCTGTTCCCGGCTCTCCAGGATATACCGGCACAAACTGGTATCGGACGGCCCGATCATATCCATCACCAGCTGGGGGCTGGCCCACACATTGCGTCTCACGCTGATCCTGGGCTTCAGTGAGTCGGAATGAAGTTTTAAAAAGAGGATGTTCCGGTGTGTCTGGAAAATTTTTCCAAACTGTGCCGGGGCAATATGAATCAGGGAGAACATGGGTTCAGCCTGAGGCAGGTACAGAAGCTCTTCCTGCAGGATGCTCCGGATGGTTTTTCCCAGGGTGTCCTGCCAGCGGTGGTTTTCTGTTACCACAATAATTTCCCCCGATTTTCCTGTAATTCCGGGCAGATTGGTGTCCCTGGTGCTGTTACAGGCTGTCTGGAGGAGGAGGATGGCCACAGACAGAATGAAAAGTATTTTTGTAGTTTTCATATCATAAAGACATCTTACCGGTTTTTTATTTGATGAACGAAATTTACTGAAAAAAATTGACTGAAGGGCATGTTGAAAAAGACATTGCAGAGCCCCTTAAAAAAATCTGCCGGTACATGGGCATGTCCGGCAGGTTATGCGGGTTTTTAAGGGAGATGCTTATTCCTTCTCCAGTTTTTTCGAATCTTCCGTTTTTCCCCCGCTATCCTCATCATCCTGTGAGGTGGCTTTTTTGAATTCTTTCAAACCCTGGCCCAGTCCCTTCATCAGTTCGGGAATTTTTCTTCCGCCGAACAGAAGAAGCAATATTACAACGATCAGTACAATTTGCCAGGGGCCGATCATTCCTGCGATGATAAAAAGATTCATGGGCTTCCTGTATTTATGAGTTATACAAAGCTACATAATTATTTTTGTTTTTTCGAATCATTTTCCCAGCCACCGTATGATATCGTTGGCATTGGCAAAGATGATCAACCCCAGCAGGATGATCAGCCCGGCGATCTGGGCAATTTCCAGGAACTTGTCACCCGGCTTCCGTCCGGTAATGATTTCGTAAGTGAGAAACATGACATGTCCCCCGTCAAGGGCAGGAATGGGAAGGATATTCATAAAAGCAAGGATCACCGACAGGAAAGCTGTCATGTTCCAGAACTGATACCAGTTCCACTGTTTCGGGAAGAGGCTGCCGATGGTGCCGAAACCACCCAGCTGGCGGGCTCCTTCGGGGGAGAAGACCAGCCGCAGTTGTTTTACATAGAAAATGAGCGTTTCCACGCCAAGCCGGATCCCGGCCGGAATGGACTCAAAGAATCCGTATTTTATTTCATTCAGATTGAAAAAATGACTCATCGGCCGGTTCCCTATACCGATGGTTCCTGATTCAGGCAACCGGAAAGAAAGGTTCACCGGCTGGCCATTTCTGATAACTGTCACCTCTACCTCTTTCCCCTTGTTTTTTTGTTTTATTTCTTCAAACTGATGGTAAAATGGGGTTGGCGTACCATTGATGGCCACCACGCTGTCGCCTTTCATGAACCCGGCTTCAACGGCCACATGGCCCGGAATGATACTGTCGACCACGAAAGGTACGTTCAGTGTAAGCAGGTTCTTCACTTCCTCGCCGATAATCCTTTTCGGGAAATCGCCGGGAACATACACACTCACCTCCCTGCCGTTTCGTATTACCGTTACGGTGTGCACTTCATCCATAATGAGGCTGGGAAGGATCCGGGTATAGTCGTCTACGGGTTCCTGATTGATCCGGGTTATGATATCCCCGTCCTGGAAACCGATTTCCTCTGTCACGGGATGAAAATCATATCCGAATTTGACTTCGTCAGCCGGCAGGTACTGTTCTCCCCAGTTGTAGAGGATCATTGAATAGATGGCAAGAGCCAGCAGAAAATTGACCAAAACACCTCCCAGCATAATGAGCAAGCGTTGCCAGGCGGGTTTCGACCTGAATTCCCATGGCTGCGGAGGCCTTTTTAGCTGTTCGCGGTCAAGCGACTCGTCGATCATTCCTGCGATTTTAACATACCCTCCCAGGGGCAGCCAGCCCAGCCCGTACTCTGTTTCCCCCTTTTTGAATTTGAACAGGGAGAACCACGGATTAAAAAAAAGATAAAACTTCTCCACCCGGGTGTGGAATAGCCTGGCAAAAATAAAATGTCCTGTTTCATGCAGGATCACGAGAATGGACAGGCTCAGAACCAACCCGAGTATCTGTGTCAGTATTTCCATTGGTCTTGTTTAGTTCCGGTTTGGTAAATGGTGCAAAAATAACATCTTATTCCGATCTCCTCCAATAAGGGGATCCGATCCTTTCCCTGGCGTAACGCCGGGCTTCACGATCCGATTCCGTATAGTCGTTCAGATAAGGTTTATTTATAAACGGCACTTTTTCCAGGGCATATGCAATAATATCAGGAATATCGTTAAAACCGGTCTGCTGTTTCAGGAAGGCCTCCACCGCAATTTCATTGGCGGCATTCATCACACAGGGAGCATTTCCTCCCTTTTTCATGGTTTCGAATGCCAGCGACAGGTTTCTGAAAGTGTCCGCGTCCGGTTTCTCGAATGTAAGGGAGGGGAAATCAAGGGGAGAATACCTCGGGAAGGATGATTTTATGCGGGAAGGATAAGCCAGGGCATACAGAATGGGCAGCCGCATGTCGGGCAGTCCCATCTGGGCCTTGACACTTCCGTCGTGAAACTGTACCATCGAGTGTATTATGGATTGCGGGTGGATAACCACCTCGATCTGGGAAGGATCCAGATTAAAAAACCACCGTGCCTCAATGGCTTCAAGCCCTTTGTTTATCAGTGTGGCGCAGTCGATGGTGATCTTGTCGCCCATTTTCCAGTTGGGATGGTTCAAGGCTTCAGCGGCAGAAACATTGGCCAGAAATTGGCGTTTACGGCCGCGAAACGGGCCTCCCGAGGCCGTGAGGATCACTTTTTCCACGTTTTTTTCCTCTTCTCCCGCCAGACACTGGAAAATAGCCGAATGTTCCGAATCTATCGGAAGGATCATGGCTCCTTTTTCTCCGGCTACCCGTGTGACCAGATCGCCGGCCACAACCATGGTTTCCTTGTTGGCCAGGGCAACTGTTTTCCCTGCCTCCAGGGCATGGAGGGTGGGGTTCAGACCGGCAAACCCCACCAGCGACGACACGACCATATCCACTCCCTCGTCGTGCAGGGCTTCAAGCATTTCCTCCTCAGAACCCAGTACCTGCACCGGGGTTTCCCTCAGAGTATCTGCAAGTAAATCCCGTTTATCAGGATTGGCAATGTATACTTTCGAAGGCAGGTGTTTCCTGGCCTGGGCGGCCAGCAATTCCACACTGTTCCGTGCTGTAAGCAGTTCCACTTCGAAGGTTGAAGGGAATTCATCAACGACCTCCAGGGTTTGCCTGCCGATGGATCCAGTGGAACCAAGAATAACCAGTTTCTTCTGCATGCCTGCCAGTCTTAAATCTGCCGATCAGAAGGCAATATACTCTTCTGCATCAACGGGAATGCCTTTATGCCATAATTCGAAATGCAGGTGGGGACCGGTTGAGTATTCTCCCAGGTTTCCCATGATCGCAATGGCATCACCTGCCTTTACCACATTACCGGTTTGTTTGAGCAGTTCCCGGTTATGTTTGTATACCGATACCAGATCGTGATCGTGTTGTATCTGAATAACATAGCCTGTTTCCAGCGTCCATGCCGCCATGATCACCGTTCCGTCAAGGGTGGCTTTGACCAGCTCACGTGGAGGAGCCACAATATCGGTGCCGTAATGATTTTCTGCGGCATTGAAGCTGTTTACCACAATGCCCTGTACGGGTGGCACGAAAAACAGGTTGGAGATGTCAGGGTTGATTTCCACCGGTTCGGTGAGCGACAGGCTGAAGCGCTCCTCTACCTCTATCTGATGCCTGAGGAGGGAATCTTCCGGGGAACGGGTAAATTCAATTTCACTCATACTGGTGCTGGTGTCGCCTGATACCAGGAAGCTGTCGGGTTCTTCGCCGGAAATGATGGCCCGGATGTTCTCAAAATACCTGTCACGCATACGCAGCTCATTTTCCAGGGAATCGAGCAAAATGGCATTCATAACAATGCTTCTGCGCATGTAACTGTCAGGATATCCGGGAATCAGTTCCCTGACCCGGGTAAAAAATATGATGACAGTGGTAAGGGCAATGATGATCAGCACCAGCAATCCCACGTATACAGATGCTTCCATCTTGGTAAACCGGATGGTGAATACCTCTTTCAGAGATTTGTCATGTATGATCATGAACCGGAATAC
This sequence comes from Bacteroidales bacterium, assembly GCA_049975425.1. Taxonomy (GTDB): domain Bacteria; phylum Bacteroidota; class Bacteroidia; order Bacteroidales; family VadinHA17; genus HyVt-105. The sequence goes on along the minus strand of JBNGDI010000009.1, from coordinate 46,318 downwards.
CTGCCTCCAGTTCTTTTTCCTGTCCCCCGATTTCTGCGTGTTCTGTTTTGTTTTTGCCATTGGGAAGCTGGTAAAATAAAAAAACAAAGATAATATTATTTTCCGGGCCTCTGGCCGCAGATTATTTTACCTTCACTTCCTTTTCCTCGCTCTGCCAGAGCCCGTGTTTGGTGCATAGGGCCATTGCGCAAAGGTTCATGCTTATCTCGCCGGGAACGATATAGAAATCCACCTCTACCTGCCCGGCTTGATTTCCCAGCGTGCCCGATGTAAAATGTGCTTCGGCCAGGAAGGTTTCCCTGTTCCATAACTGAACGTAATGGATATAATGGTCGTGATCGTCGGGATGCTGGTAGCGGTGACCCACCACCACCTTTACCCTGAATTTTTTTCCTGGCTGGGCCGTGTCGTCACAGATGATCCGGGGAGTATGCCGGTCGAAGTAATCGTTTCTCGATTCTCTGTTTTCCTTATCAATGTCTACAGGTTTGAATATGCGCGGCATGACGGATGGTTTTGAGATTTCAAAAATAATGATTGCAAACGAAAGGGAAAAGCCTGTTGCCCCAGTGGCACAGAGTCTTTCTTCTTTCCGGGATCAATCCGGAATGCTGGATTACGCAAAGCGTGATCCATTATAGGGGAACTTACCGGGGAAAAGCCGGTTGTCGCATTGGTGCAATGTTTTCTTCATTTCGGGTCAACAGGGAATGCTGGATTACGCAAAGCGTGATCCATTATAGGGGAACTTACCAGGGAAAAGCCGGTTGTCGCTACGCTCCAACTGGTCTTTTCCCTTTCAGTCCCTTATGGAAGCGAGCTTCCAACGGTCCTGAAAGGGAAAAACCCGATACACCTTTCGGTGTATCGGGCTTTTCCCTGGTAGCGGGGGCTGGATTCGAACCAACGACCTTTGGGTTATGAGCCCAACGAGCTACCACTGCTCCACCCCGCAGTGTTCAGGGTGCAAATTTAATATTGTTTTTGCCGGATGCAAAAAATATTATGTAAAAATTATCATTACTATACTCTTTTATGTTCATTCGAAAAATATATGCCGTTGAATCCTGAAATTTTTGCCCGGATTGCCTGAAGCAGCGCCGGGGAAAAATATTGCCTGCCCCTGAAAAAAGAATCGTAAACCGTATTTTGGATTTAAAAATTATTTAATATTGTGCTTTCAGAGAGAAAGCAGTGTTGTTTCTGCAATAATTTGTATAACAATAACATAGTACATTTTTTGAGTGATATGTTCTCAAAAAAAACATGAAATCCCTGAATAAAATGATGCTGTCTCAGCGACCCGACGAGGACGCGGAGACAGAGCCTCCAGGTAAAGCGGTTTTGACCCGCCCTCGTGTACGTAAAGCGGTCACCCTTCCAAGGATAAAAAACAACCTCCCTGTCAGTGACAGAAGCCTTGCCTTCATGGCCCGGCATTTTCCTGATGCCTCCATACAGGCATGGAACGACTGGCACTGGCAACTGAAGCATTCCTTTACCACTTTCGATCAGCTCTCCTCCGTGCTGGAGCTGACGGAAGAGGAATTGCTGTGTACACGCGAGAAACGCAAATTGCCCCTGCGCATTACGCCTTACTTTGCCGGTGTTCTTGAAACGGGGGATCCCACTTCCGCACTCCGCCGCACCATGGTCCCTGATATTCGGGAGCTGCATAAAGCGCCCGAAGAGCAATCCGACCCTCTGGGCGAGGAGAATCAGAGTCCACTGCCCCAGTTGGTGCACCGTTACCCCGACCGGGTTCTGTTCCTGACCACCGGCTTCTGCTCGGCCTATTGCCGTTACTGTACCCGGAGTCACCTGGTGTCAAAGAAGGATAAGGTGCATGCAAGCATTATCCAGTGGGACGAAGCCATTGAGTACATCCGCCTGCATCCGGAAGTTCGGGATGTGCTCCTTTCCGGGGGCGATCCTTTGACCCTGTCAGATGCCCGCCTGGAATACCTGCTGATGAAATTACGCGCCATTCCGCATGTGGAGATTATCCGGATCGGTACGAAAGTGCCTGTGGTAATGCCCCAGCGTGTTACCTCCGCTCTGGTCAGGATGATGAAGAAATATCATCCCCTGTATATGAGTATCCATTTTACACACCCCGACGAACTGACACCGGAAACAGCTTTTGCCTGTAACATACTGGCTGATGCAGGAATTCCACTGGGAAGCCAGACTGTTTTGCTGAAGGGGATCAACGATGAGGTGGAGATTTTCAGGAAACTGATGCAGGGGCTGCTGAAGATACGGGTAAAACCCTACTACATTTACCAGTGTGATCCGATTCCGGGGTCGTCGCATTTTCGAACTTCTGTATCAAAAGGACTGGATATCATCAGGGGTCTCAGGGGATTTACTTCCGGTTATGCGGTGCCGCATTTTGTGGTAGACGCCCCCGGAGGCGGGGGGAAAATCCCCCTGCTTCCGGAATACGTGGCGGGCAGGGACGATAAGGGTTACCTCCTGGTGAATTACCTGGGCAAGGTGTACCTGTATCCTGAACCCGCCTCAGGGGAACACTCAACTTAAGCTGTTCCTGACGAACACTCTGACTTATGCACTATGTTCCTGATCAGAAGGATCAGCGATGATATTATGCCGGCCGACAGAGATGCGGTTCTGCAGGTGCTGGATATCCTCAGGAGTCATTTCCCCGATGTGGACGAGAAAAAAATACTGGAAATACCCGAACAGCTCAAAAACCCGCTCAAATACCGGTTCCGTTCCACCCTGCTGGTGGCTGAAAACCGTTCGGGCAGGGTGCTGGGATTTGCCTTGCTCATGTACGCTTCCGACCTGAAATTCTGTTATCTCGATTATATTGCCACACGGAAAGATGTGATTGCAGGAGGAATAGGCAGCTCCCTTTATGAACGGGTAAGGAACGAAGCCCTTGATCTGGGGGCTACGGGATTGTTTTTTGAATGCCTGCCCGATGATCCTGCCCTGTGTGCAGACCCACAGGTTCTGGAACAAAACAGGGCCCGCCTTCGCTTTTATGAACGTTTCGGTGCATTTCCCCTTTGGAATACCCGGTATGAAACCCCGGTCAATCCGTCCGATTCCTGTGCTCCATATCTTGTATGTGATTTTCTGGGAAAAGAAGGGACCATGAGCAGCGACCGTGCCTGCAGGATTATCCGTGCCCTGCTGGAACGCAAATACCCCGATTACTGCCCGGAGGAATATATCCGGGAGGTTGTGAATTCCGTGACCGATGATCCCGTGATGCTGAGGCCTCCCCGGTATATTAGGAAAAAAACCCGCGTCCCCGCCGTTCCAGGGGCCCCCGTCATAATGATGGTTGTGAACGACCGGCATGCCATTCATCATGTGCATGAGAGAGGATATGTCGAATCACCTGTGAGGATAGCCTCTATTTACAGGGAACTGATGGCATCGGGCCATTTCAGGGAAGTGACTGCGGAAAGATTTTCCGAAAGACACATCCTCGAAGTGCATGATGCGGGGTATGTGAAGTACTTCAAAAGGATCTGCGAACAACTTCCGGCAGGGAAATCGGTCTATCCCTATGTGTTTCCCATCCGGAATGCCGCCCGGCCCCCTGCCGACGATTCGGTGCGGGCTGGTTATTACTGCATGGATACGTTTACGCCCCTGAATAAAAATGCTTACCTGGCTGCCCGCAGGGCGGTAGACTGCGCCCTTACCGGCGCTGTGCACCTTCTGGGAGGAGAAAAAGCCGTGTATGCTCTGGTCAGACCCCCCGGTCATCATGCTGAACGGAAAGTGTTCGGAGGATTCTGCTATTTCAATTCCGGAGCCGTGGCCGCTCATTATCTCAGCCGCTACGGCCGGGTGGCCATGCTCGATACGGATTACCACCACGGGAACGGACAACAGGATATTTTTTATGCCCGTCCCGATGTGCTGACCGTTTCCATACACGGTCATCCGTCCTTTGCCTATCCCTATTTCAGCGGGTATGCCAGCGAAAGGGGGGAAGGTTCTGCCGTGGGAACCAATATTAATTTCCCCCTGAAAGAAACAACCGGCGGCGAAGAATATCATAACATTCTGGCAAAGGCTTTGCGCAGGATACGGTTGTTCAAACCCTCTTTCCTTGTGGTGCTGCTCGGACTTGACACGGCACAGGGAGATCCCACCGGCACCTGGAGCCTGCGGGCAGGTGATTTTCAAAAGAACGGTGAGATGATCGGAAGCATGCGTATCCCCCTGCTGGTAATACAGGAGGGGGGATACAAAAACCGGATACTGGGACAGAACGCTATGGCCTTTTTTTACGGATTGATCCGCACTTTATATCAGAAAGAAAAATGAAGATCGGAATTACCTATGATCTGAGGGAAGAATACATGGCCATGGGATATACCCGGGAAGAAACGGCCGAGTTCGACGGAATAGAAACCATCGAAGCTGTTGACGGGGCACTCCGCAGAATGGGCTTTGAAACAGACCGTATCGGCCACGCCCGGAACCTGGTAAACCGCCTGGCAGCCGGCCATCGGTGGGACCTGGTATTCAATATTGCGGAAGGATTGTACGGGGGCGGCCGGGAAGCCCTGGTCCCGGCCCTGCTCGATCATTACCTGATCCCGTATGTGTTCTCCGGCCCCCTGGTGCTGGCCCTTACCCTCAATAAAGCCCTGGCAAAACTGGTGGTTCGGGAGGCAGGTGTGGCCACTCCCGATCATTTTATTGTTCGCCGGCCCGGGGATATCGCCCTGATTTCCCTGCCTTATCCCCTGTTTGCGAAACCCCTGGCAGAAGGTACCGGCAAGGGCATCAGCGGCAGGTCGGTAATCCGGTCTCCCCGGCAACTGAAACAGGTATGTACGGGGTTGCTTGAACGGTTTCTCCAGCCCGTGCTGGTGGAAACCTATCTCGACGGAAGGGAATTTACCGCCGGAATGGTGGGGACAGGCGATGATGCCCGGTGCATCGGGGTGATGGAGATCGTGCTGAACAAACAGGCGGAAAAAGGGGTGTATTCCTATACCAACAAGGAAGAATGGGAAAAAAGGGTGAGTTACACCCTCCCTGATCCGGAAACGGAAAAAACCGTGAAGGAAGTGGCACTGAAGGTATGGCTGGCTATCGGAGGAGAAGATGGGGGAAGGGTGGATATCCGTTTCGACCAACAGGGAATCCCTCATTTCCTGGAAGTGAACCCGCTGGCGGGAATCCATCCCACCCATTCCGACCTGCCTATTCTGGCCCGGCTGAACGGCATTGATTATCAGTCCCTGATGACCATGATTATGGAATCCGCCCTGAAAAAGGTCAAAACAACTGTCTGTGAAAAAAGTGCTGATTCTGGTAAATGATCCCGGTCAGGATGCCTCGCCCGATGTGCAGGATGTGATGGTGCAGGCCGAGGCGGTGGAAAATGTGCTCCGGGAAAGGAACCTCCGGGTAGAACGGTTCCCTGTGTCCCTGGATTTGAAAGCACTGGATGACCTTCTGCAGAAAGATCCTCCCGATCTGGTTTTCAACCTGGTGGAATCACTGGCCGGCAGGGGAGCTCTGTTACATCTGGTGCCGGCCCTGCTGGAGTCGCGGCACATCCCCTTTACGGGAAGCGGTTCGTACGGGCTGTATCTTACAACACATAAAGTGCGGTCGAAAAGGCTCATGCGGCAACACGGGATCCCTACTCCCGGCTGGATAAGCCTGCCGGCGGATACCTTTCCCGAAAAGGGGAAAATGTATATCATGAAACCGGTTTCAGAGGATGGATCGGCCGGCATCCACGATGCTTCCCTGGTACAGGCAGATGAACTAACCCGGGAAGTCCTGAACGGAACAACAACCAGCGGGTATTTTCTGGAAGAGTATCTTCCGGGAAGGGAATTCAACATTTCAGTGATTGCTGGGCCGGACGGACCGCAGGTATTGCCACCGGCAGAAATGCAGTTTCTGGATTATCCGGCTGACAAGCCCCGCATTCTGGGTTATGCAGCAAAATGGGAGAAAAACAGTTTTGAATACCTTCATACGGTTCGCCGTTTTGACATGGCAGAAACCGACAGGGCGCTGGTCCGGGAAATGGAAAGAATCAGCCTGCAATGCTGGCATTTGTTTGAAGCCAGGGGATATATCCGGGTGGATTTCAGAACCGATGCAGAGGACAACCCCCGGGTGATGGAAGTCAATGCTAATCCATGTATATCCCCTGATGCGGGATTTCCGGCTGCCTGCCTGCATGCCGGCATTGATTACAAAGAAATGATCCTGAGAATTCTAAACGATCTTGGTGTATGAAGAAAAACGATCTGGTGTTCCGTATGGAACCGGTGGCCGGTGATCCCGAGCGGGTGGAAGAAATGGTAAAGGCTACCGGTTTTTTCCGGGAAGATGAAACGGCGGTAGCCGTGGAACTGGTCAGAGAAAGACTGGAAAAGGGGTTGGAAAGCGGGTACGAGTTTATTTTTGCCGGAAAAGAAGGGGAAACCGTGGCCTACTGTTGTTACGGCCTGATTCCCTGTACCCTGTGCAGCTACGATCTTTACTGGATCGTAACCCATCCTGCGCACGGGAAACAGGGGATCGGAAGTATCCTGCTGCAGAAACCCGAAGAAGCCGTCAGGCATGCCGGTGGCAGGGGAATCTATGTGGAAACATCATCAAGAGAACAATACCTGCCTACCCGGTTGTTTTATGAGAAAAACAGTTACCGGTTGAAAGCCCGTTTTGAGGATTTCTATGCTCCGGGGGATGACAAAGTGGTTTATGTAAAATACCTGTAAAAAAAAGAGGCTGTATCTGCAGCCCCTCTTTTCTCCTCCGGGTTTAATCGTTGCCGGAATCTTCCATTTCCTCCAGGGATTGTTTAAGGTCCTTCTCGAGAGATTCAATATCGCTTCCCCAGCGGTCCATGTACCGGTCGGCAGCTCTTCTGGCTGTCAGGCCGATGATCAGCATGATGGCTGCAATAACCACCAGTACGATGCCTATTACTTTGGTGGTGTTTTCCTTGGCCTTCAATGATTGAACCAGGGCATGGTAAAGCATCCAGATACCGTACAGGTTAATGATCAATGTGATCACAGCCCCCAGTACCGAACTGATTCCCGAGGCAAATCCAAAGAAAGCGCTGATAGGCATCAGGACCATCAGCGAAGCCGTTACCCGCATGCTGGGCTCAAAATCGGTTTTTCCTCCGCAAATGGCCGAAAGTACCAGTACAATGACAGCGCCGATGAACAGGCCGATAATAGCACCGATAATGGCCCAGATAAATGCCATCACTCCCACGGCACTGCCGAACAAACCTCCGGTAACCGCTCCTACTTTCAGGAGGCCCCACAACAGGGCAAAAATACCGGCAATAACTCCGTAAACCAGCGCCTTGAGAATAGGTTCTCCCAGGCCTCCCTCTGTTTTCAAGGAGGCAAAATAGGCTTTGGGGTTGAATAATGAATCCTTCGATTCCCTGATCAGATTGTTGAAATTGAAGCTACCATTGCTCATAGTGGTTAGATATTAAGGTTGGAGACTGCAAGATAAAAAATTTTAAAGGGATATAAAATTTTCTGAAGGTTTTCAGGTAGAGAATATTACCGGTTCACTGAAAAGGGATCATTCCGGGGGGCTGATTTCCCTTTGCGGCTTACCTTCCATTTTTTGCTGTTCATTTACCAGATCTTCCAGTGAGGTAGTTGAAAAATGATCTATGATCATGTGGTTGAGGCTTTTCCAGAAACCCTGTGCCGCGCAATGCCCGTTTTTGTCACAGTGCACATGTTCCGACAGGCAATCAATTACATGGATACCCGGTTCAAAGGCCAGATGGATATCGAGCATGCTGATCTCTGAAGGGGGGCGGGTAAGGATATATCCGCTTTTCCTTCCCCTGACCGGGGTGATGAGTCCGGCTACTTTCAGGGCATGGATAATGTGGTCGAGGTACTTGACAGAAAGACTCTGGTTTTCGGCAATGTCTTTCTGGTATATGCCCTCATTGCCGGTGTGGCGGGCAATTTCCATCATGGTACGTATACCGTACCTGGTTTTGGTTGAAAATTTCAAAACAGACGATTTGGTTTTAACAGAACGAAATTTACAAAGAATTCGTAAGATTTTGCCTGCCGGTGGGCACAATCAAAGAAGAAATCCCGGAATAAAGCGGCCGGACACTGCGTTTCGCAGGTCCGGCCGGCTTTTTATACTCATGAAACCGTTTCAGAAAGAAATACCTGCCTCGAACATCAGTCCCCGGAATCCGGCATCGGCCATCCGGTAGGTGGCAAAGTCGAGGTACTGCTGGTTAACATATTCCAGCCTGGCGATGATGTTTTCGGTCAGTTTCCATCCGGCAACAGCCTGAAACCTGGACACTTTTTCGTCATTCAGGTTGGTCACTGTATTGAAGCGAGCCCCTCCATAGAACTGTTTCTCTTTTCCGAAATAATACAACCCTTCTGCAGCCCACTGCGTGAACCCGTAATCAGCCCCTCCGAAGGCAGTGGTTCCCCGGGTGTTTTCCCAGGTGGCGAATATCTCCAGTCCGTTCGCTTTCAGAAAGAGATTGGCCATCAGTGAATTGTTCTTATCAGTAAATCCCGGTCCCCAGTTACCTGTCATGTGGCTGCTGGCGGGGTCCACATCGGAAGCATTGCCGGTTTGCGGTTTCATCACCAGGTAGTATCTGGATCCGGTACGGTCGCCGTTGTACAGAGAGCCGAAGTGGTGATTGGAATTATGGAATCCCGAAAGGGTGGCACGGAATCTCCAAGTGTTCCCGAATGTACCATCGTAGCCGGCTTTCCAGTGAAAGGCCAGTTCTTCATAGAGGTTATAGGCGGTATAGGTGCCCGATCCGGCATGGTAATCAGACAGGGCCGGTTTCAGCGATCCGCTGTTCAGTCCTGCCATCAGCAGAATTCCGCTGCGGCGGTAAAGGATCTCTGCCGCCGGGGCTGTGGTGAATGATTCCATGATGTAGTTGCCGACAAATGGATTGGATATGACCCTTCCGTTATCAGAGCGGCGGAAATGGGCATCGCCGAAGTTCAGCTCCATTACGCCTACTTTAACGGTGGTGGATTCCATGATCCGGTCAAGAAGGTCGGAATGCAGGAAAGGCAGGGCATCGATCAGCAGGAAGCCGCCCTTTACCCATGCCTCCACATGATGCCTGGAAGACAGGTAAGTGGTAAGGTTTACCCGGATTCCCGGCGCCAGGTCGGCTTTTACCACCAGGTTGGCCGTTGGCAGGTTGATTCCTTTTCCCAGGGGGATCAGATCGAGGGAATCGGAATAATGCTCCAGCGCCTGGTACTGAAGAGCGAAATCAGCCCCTATCTGTACGCGTACTTTTTCAAAATCATCTCCGGTGATCTTATCCGTTTCGAATGTCTGGGCAGGCAAATTCAGGGCCATGCCCGATATTGCCAGAATGGTAAGCAGTTTTTTCATAGTATGAGAATAGCAGGTTTGTTTGAAATTTTAACAGGTTATTCTTTGGAAGCGGTGATTTCCTGATTTCCTCTTTCGAAAAAGAAAGTGAACTCCACCCGCACCGTATCGCCGGTTTTCAGGGTTCCCATCAGGGCGGTTGGAGGATCCACATCAAAATCTGTCATATTCAGTGATACTTCCCCTTCCACTCTGATCTGTCCGTTTTCCAGGAAGCTTCCCTGAAGGGGGACCGATACATTCCGGGTATTTCCGGCCAGGGTAAGCTGGCCGATGACTGTGCCTTTGAAGCGGTTCCCTTTGGGAAAAAATTCGGCCTGGGAGAGATACCTGAACACGATCTCGGGGTGCTCGTCAGTACGGAGGGGTTCATGGGCCTTTTTATCCATCAGTTTGCGGTCGCTGGCCAGGCTGGCGGCATTTCCGGTAAAACGGATCGATTCGATGCCGGTGATCCGGTTGCCTTCCTCCTCGAAAGAGATGGTACAGAGCATGGACTCCAGCTGCATTTCCCAGTCGTGCAATGAGGAGGTCCCGTGCAGGATGACCCGGCTGTTGCTCTTCACCATGTTATAGGTTTCTCCTGCCAGGCCTGGACCGGTAGCGGGCAGAAAGGTCAGCAGGATCATCCCGGCCAACCGGGACCATATTTTTATTTTTTGAGTGATCATGAATGTTTTGCGTTTGGTTTATTCATTATTATATACTATATATCCTATAAAATTAATAGGACAAAAATAATAAACAAATTACTTATGCGGAAATAATATTTAATATGTTGTGGAGCAGAATGGTTGATGAAAGGGAATGTACTGAATACTGTCCTGATGAAAATCTGAACAGAGATAAATCATAATACAATCACACTACAATTCATAATAGTCAGGTAAATAAAGACAAACAGATAATTAACTACGTAGGCAACTACGTAGTAATCTACGTAGTTGCCTACGTAGTTACCTGCAGCTCTTGAACCTGCCTGGACCCGCTTTCACATACAGAAATTTTTCCCGGATGTAAATTAATATGCAGGCGGACGGACAGGGATTTTCTGTGATCAGGATTATTTTGGGGCAGCCCCGGGCGGCATCCCGGCATGATCTCCATATCAGCCATTCTTCATATTGCCTTACTCAGCTGAAGGATGACAGGAACCAACGGCAGGCCTCAGGGCGTTCAGGAGTACAGGTACCTCTTGATCTTATGTGTGGCGGTTTTTTCAAAGGGCTGGGGCTGGTACACCACCATTTGAAGGCGGGAAAACTTACTTACCCGGGCATTGACATACTGCTGCAGCTCTTTCAGATGATGATCAATGTATTCTTCCACCGATCTGCAGGCTTCTTTTCCGCTTTGTCTGGCATCGGACATCAGTTCCTGTACCCGTTTTTCAATCTCCTCCCGGTTCAGGTGCACCAGGGCTACCAGTTTGCCTTTCTGTTTGATAACCAGTGATTCCAATACGTTTTTATACGAATTGATCACCGATTCAATATCTTCGGGCATGATATTCTTTCCGTTGGCGCCTAGGATCATGTTTTTGATTCGGCCGTTGATATGAAGATTCCCTTTCCGGTCGAATGATCCCAGGTCACCGGTACGGAACCATCCGTCGGATGTCATGACCTGTTCGGTAAGGTCGGGACGCCTGTAATAGCCTTTCATCACATTTTCGCCCCTGACCAGAATTTCTCCCTGACCGCTTCCGGGAAGGGATTCCTCCAGTTTAACCTCCACGTCGCGTACAACGGGGCCGGTAGATTGCCAGGCTATCTTCCGCCCGATGCCTCCGGCCACCAGGGGGGCGGTTTCCGTTAAACCGTATCCGATGGCATAAGGAAAGCGGGCCTCCCGCAGGAAACGTTCCACGGTTCCGTCCAGCTTCGAACCTCCGATTCCGAAAAATACCAGCTTCCCTCCAAAGGTTTTGTACAGCTTTTTGCCAGCCAGGTAATGAAGGATTTTCCGGGAAAAGGCGGTTTTATACAGGGCTCTCATCACACCGTTTTTTGTGAGCGAGGGGACCACACTGTTCCGGTAGATTTTTTCAATGACCAATGGTACGCTGAGCATGCAGGTAGGCCTTACGACTTTCATGGCAGGAACCAGCACACTGGCGGTGGGAGGCTTGTCAAGATAATATATCCTGGCTCCTCCCAGGATGGGAAGGATCAGACCCAGTGTATTTTCATAGGTATGGGCCAGGGGCAGGATGGACAAAAACCTGTCATCCGTACCCACCGGCCGGATATCATAACCCCGGATGGCATCGAAAACAATGTTCCGGTGGGTCAGCATCACACCTTTTGAATTACCCGTTGTGCCCGAGGTATATATGATGGCAGCCAGATCGTCCTCCTCCACTTCGGCCGGCAGCAAAGCCTGGCCTTCCGGTTCTTCTTTTCCTTCCCTTAAGGGGTTTGTATCCACTTCCTCCAGCAACAGGAGGTGTTCCGGAAGGGAAAGTTCATTTGCAACCAGGCGGTCCAGCTGCTTCCGGCTGGCAATGAGTATATTCGATTCCGAATGATCCAGCACCTGGGCGATTTCACCCGGAGTAAACTCGGGCATGATGGGAACCACTACCGCGCCCATGGAAACAACAGCCAGGTAAACCATGGCCCACCGGGGCATATTCGGTCCCAGCAGGGCCACGCGGTCACCCTTATGTATGCCCATTCTCCGGAAATCTTCCTGCAAATGGCGGATCACAGGAATCATTCCCGAATAGGAAACGGGTTTTTCTCCGATATAGGAAACAAAGGGATGGGGTCCGAATTGTCTGGCACTTTCCACCACCAGTTCCCGCAGGGTAATCTTGTTGATCTTAAGCATGATTGTTAAATAACATGCCACAAAGGTACGGCTTTTCTATTCAATTATAAATTATTGTAACTTAAAATTTTACACTGTCATGGAACTCCCGTGAACAGACTTTTTGCCTTTGGGGAAGTACTTGCGTATCATGCTGAACAGTTATAATTTTGCCGGCAGAGACGGCAATGACCCTGGTCCGTACAGGATGATACAGTAATTTAAAGTTTTGTAACAAATGAGGTATTTATCCCGTCTTACCGTATAAATGGTATGAGGATATGATCAAAAAATATTTCCGGCTCGGAGTCCGGCACATGATCAGGCAGAAAGCCTATGTTTTCATTAATATTCTTGGACTGGCTGTTGGAATTACCAGTTTTATCCTGATCGGTCTTTTTGTATTGCATGAGCTGAGCTATGACAGGTTTCATGAGAAAGGCGACAGGATCTACAACCTGGTGCTGGATGGGAAGATAGGTGAGCAGGAAGTGAAGGGTTCGTTTACATCGGCTCCCATGGCCCCCACTTTTCGCGAGGAGATACCTGAGATTGTGGATGCTGTTCGGATGGATCACTGGAGTGTGGTGCTCCGTATCGATGACCGCAGTTATGTGGAAGAAGATTTCCTTCTGGCTGACAGCACATTCTTTCATATATTTTCCATCCCTTTGCTCCGCGGAAACATAAACGATGTGCTGGATGCCCCCCGCAAGCTGGTGTTAACACAAAGCGGGGCCCGTAAATATTTCGGGGAGGAGAATCCTGTGGGAAGGCTGATCTACGTGGGAACAGATACCATTCCTTATGAAGTAACGGGGATCTGTGAGGATGTCCCCGACAACAGCCATTTTACCTTCAATGCCCTGGCATCGTTTGTTACCAGCAGCTGGGCTAACAATACCGACTGGTTCAGCAACAGCTTTCCCGCCTATGTACTGCTGGCGGAAGGAGCTTCTGCCGGAGTGGTGGAAGAAAAGATCAGTGAGGTGATGGTTCGCCATGTGGGTCCGCAGATCGAACAGATCATGGGAATTACCCTTGATGATTTTCTTGCTTCGGGAGGCAGGTACGGAATCAGGCTGCAGCCTCTGAAGGATATCCACCTGAATCCCGATATTCTTACAGGATTCAAGCCCTCCAATGACCGGAAATATATTTACATATTCTCCCTGGTAGCCATTCTCATCATTGCCATTGCTGTCATCAACTACATGAACCTGGCCACCGCCCGTTCGGCCGGGAGAGCCCATGAAGTAGGCATACGCAAGGTGCTGGGTTCGTCACGCCGCCTGCTGGTGTGGCAGTTCCTTACCGAATCGGTGCTGATGAGCCTGCTGGCTATGGGTGTGGCCCTGGTGCTGGTTGAATTGCTGATTCCTTTTTTCAATCAGCTGATGCAGATTGATCTGAAACTGCCTTATCTGGGAAACCCGTATACCATTCCCGGCCTGGTGCTGCTGGCCCTGCTGGTGGGACTGTTATCAGGCTATTATCCGGCATTCTACCTTTCTTCTTTCCGTCCTCTGGCCGTTCTGGCGGGCAACCTGAAAAGGGGAGCAAAAAGTGGCAAATTACGCAGCATACTGGTAATATCACAGATGGTGATTTCACTGGCCATTATCCTCTGCACCCTCGTCATTTCCCGTCAGCTGCATTATATGCTGAACAAGGATCTGGGTTTTGACCGGGAACACCTGATCGTTGTGCAGAATATGAATGCCCTGGAACGAAGGATCCCGGTTTTCAGGGAACAGGTCAGTAAAATTCCCGGGGTAATAGCCTGCAGCCATTCGACCGCGGTTCCCGGACATCCCAACAATAACAACGGGTATATGATAATGGGCCGCCCAAATGAAGAAATGATTCTGATGACAACCGCCTGGGTGGATCCGTATCATCTGGAAACCTATGGATTTGAACTCGTCGAGGGCAGGTTTTTCTCAGAAGAGATGCCATCCGACAGTTTTGCCTGTGTGATCAATGAAAGTGCCGTGAGGCAATTCGGATTGGAGGATCCGTTACAGACCCGTTTTCAGCAGCCGGGCGACAGGAATGGAAGGGAAGTAAGTCAGGTGATCGGGGTGGTGAAGGATTTCCATTTCGCCTCCCTGCATGAACCCATCCAGCCCCATGTTTTCCTTTTTGCGGGCCCGAATTCATACTGGGGACACCTCACTGTGCGAGTGAAAGCGGAAGATTACCAGCGGGTGGTTCGGGATCTGGAAACTTTATGGAAAGAATTTTCCCACAACATGCCCCTGCAGTATTTCTTTATGGATGACGATTTTAACCGGTTGTACCGGGAAGAACAGCGTACCCGGAATCTGGCCCTGGCCTTTGCCATCCTGGCTGTATTCATTGCCAGCCTGGGATTGTTCGGGTTGTCGGCTTTTACCGCAGAGCAACGCACCCGCGAGATCGGGATCAGAAAATCGCTGGGCGCTTCGCCCACCACCATTATGGTCATGCTTTTCCGGGAGGTGGCCGTACTGATCGGCCTGGCTACCATTATTGCCTGGCCGGTAGGTTATTACTTCCTCAGAAACTGGCTGAATAATTTTTCTTACCGCATATCGCTCAGTGTGTTTGATTTTCTGATCTCTCTGCTAGTGGTGCTTATCGTAAGCTGGATCACAATCAGTTACCGTTCATGGCAGGCTTCCCGCACCAATCCTGCTATGGCGTTGAGGCACCAGTAACCCTGACGGCTGCTGAAAAGAATCCCTGTCCTTTTGGGTTTCCACCGAAAAATTCATTTATTTCAACCGGTGGAAAGAATCCTGTCATGGAAAAAGAAAGCAGCCCGATCAGCGGGGCTCTTTTAAAAGAGCTTGCGGAACTCAGGCATTTTTTACATGCCCATCCTGAGGTTTCAGGCAATGAAAAACGTACTGCCGCAGCTCTGGTCGATTTTATCGGGCCGGTATCCGGGGCCGAAATTGTTTCACAGGTGGGTGGTTACGGATTTCTGGTGGTTTTCAACAGTGGGATTCCCGGTCCGTTCCTGGCTTTTCGGGCTGACATGGATGCCCTGGACATTCAGGAAGCCGTTGACAGGCCATACCGGTCTATTCACACTGGTATTTCTCATGCCTGCGGGCACGATGGGCACTCGGTCATTCTGGCGGGGGTGGCGCGCTGGCTTGACGATCATCCCCTGAAGAAAGGCAGGGTGGCCCTGGTTTTCCAGCCTTCGGAAGAAAACGGGGAAGGGGCTCAAAGAATGCTGGAAGATAAAAAGATGAGGGATTTCTTGCCGGATTACTGTTACGCACTGCACAACCTGCCCGGTTATCCCCTGCATCAGGTGGTGGTCAGGAAGAAGTATTTTACCGCGTATGTAAAGAGTTTACTGGTAACTCTGACAGGGAAGACATCGCATGCTGCGGAGCCCGAGCACGGAACCAATCCTGCCGCTGCCATGGCCCTGTTGCTGCATGCCGCCGGCAAATTTACCAGAAACCGGCCGGCCGATCCCGATTTTACCGTGGTTACACCCGTGTACGCCAGGCTGGGGGAAAAGGCTTACGGGGTTTCGGCAGGATATGGAGAGGTGCATTATACACTTCGTACGTGGACCGAGGAGCGGATGGATGAAACGGCCGGTATGTTATTGCGCCTGGTGCAGAAACAGGCAGAGGAGGAAGGATTGACCGCAGAAACCGTTTGGAAATACACTTTTTTCCCCACCCTGAACCATCCTGATGCAGTGGAACACATTGCCCGGGCTGCCCGTTCAGCAGGGCTGGAGGTTACCGAACCAGCCGAGCCTTTCAAATGGGGGGAGGATTTCGGCATGTTTACCCGCCGGTTCAGAGGGGCCATGTTCGGACTTGGATCAGGTAAAAACATGCCTGCCCTGCATAATCCCGACTATGATTTTCCCGATGCCCTGCTGGGTACGGGCATACGAATATTTACGGAACTTTTAAAAAACCATGGATTGATCTGATGTTTAATACTTCTGTTATCGAGTTGAACCGGACCGCTTTAAAAAATAATGTGGAATTCATCAGAAATTACCTCCGTGAAGACTGCCGTTTTTCTTCGGTGATAAAAGGAAATGCATACGGACATGGCATTCCGGTATATGTTCCCCTGGCGGAGGAATGCGGGGTGGAACATTTTTCCGTGTTCAGTGCGGGGGAAGCCTGGCAGGCACAGAAGGTAGCCAGAAGAAAACCTTCGTTTCTGATAATGGGGGGGACGGATCGGCAAGAGATGGAGTGGGCGGTGGAGCAGGGCATCGATTTTTTTGTATCCGACCCGGGGAGCCTTCAGGATGCCGTGGAATCGGCCGGCAGGGTAGGGGAAAAAGCCCGCATCCACCTGGAACTGGAAACCGGAATGAACCGTACCGGATTCGAGCCGCGGGAATTAAAAAAGGCCATTCCTCTCATAAATAAATCCCTTGACCTGCTGACACTGGCGGGTGTATGCACGCATTTTGCCGGCGCAGAAAGCATTGCCAATTATCATCGCATCCAGCATCAGAAGAAAGCTTTCCGCCGGTTGGTGAAATGGTTGCTTCAGGAAGACCTGGTGCCGGAAAATTATCACACGGCCTGTTCGGCGGCTGCCCTGCGATATCCGGAGACACAGATGGATATGGTGCGGATCGGGATCCTGCAGTACGGTTTTTTACCCACCCGGGAGATACTGATCGACTACATGGTAAAGAAAAAAACCAATGAGAATCCGGTGCAGCGTATTTTAACATGGAAGAGCCGGGTGACGGGTACAAAAAGAATCAGCAAAGGATCGTTTGTGGGATATGGGACTTCTTTTCTGGCCACCAACGATATGATGGTGGCTGCCATTCCTGTAGGATATGCCCAGGGTTTCAGTCGTTCAATGAGCAACCGTGGCCATGTTCTGATCAGGGGAGAAAGAGCTGCCGTGGTCGGCATGGTGAATATGAATATGATGCTGGTGGATGTATCCCATATTGAAGGTGTCGAAAAGGGTGACGAGACGATCCTGATTGGGAAGCAGGGGGATAGGGAGATTACCGTAGCTTCTTTTGGCGAGATCAGTGAGCAGGTGAACTATGAATTGCTTACCCGTTTGCCCGAATGCATTCCCCGGATCATAACCGATTGAATGGTGGAAGGGTGCCGTAGAAACGGAAAATGGCACTGCCGGCGGCGGTCAGGGAAGGGTTTCCCCGGTCCATTTTTCCGCCCATGGGGCGTTTTCTCCTTTCAGTAGTGCGACAAAAGTTTCCAGCGATTTCCTGGCATCCCCCACGGGATAATAAAAGGCATCCCAGTGTTCACTGTCTTCCCCGTCGTGATTGGGGATCACATAGTCGAAATGATGGGCTTCCCTTAATTCACGGTAGGTGCTCTCCGCCCGTTTTTCAATATTTTCCAGATCGCGCAGCGAAAGCTCGCCCTTCTGTTTCCGGGTGCGCCGCAGCAGTTTACGCCGCATGATGTCGGTGAGTAACACCGGCAGGAAAACATTGGTTTCAGGATCGGAGAAATACCGGATCTCTTCGGCCGAAAGGGGCGACATGAATATGCTGAGTTTATTTACATCCTGCAGTTTGTGGTGGGTCAGGAGAATTTTCCCCGTGAAAGGATTTCCTTCGAAAAATACATCTCCTTTTTTCAGGATGTCTTCCAGTTCCACCAGATCAAGGGCCTGGAGATCCCCTCTTACATCCATCACCACGTAACGGTCGTCTCCGGCCATGTTCTGGATGGATTCACGGGAAGCGAAGTAATAATCCACTCCGTCCTGTTCTCCCGGTCGTGGCTCACGGCTGTTGTAAAGGATCAAAGGCTGAAGCTTTTTTCTGATACCGGGATAAATTCTTTTCAGGGCTTTGTCAAGAGGACTTTTTCCAACACAGGAAGGCCCTGAAAGAATAATCAGTTTGTGTGATGAATTTCTCATGTTAATAATAATGTATTGAATGATTGAACGGTGATTATCCGTTTAAGAAATCGATAGTCAGGCAATCTTTATTTTTTTTACGTATTTCCGATTTTCTTCAAGTTCCCGCTTCAGGGCCCTGGAGGCGATGGATATTCTCAGTCCCACCGGAAGGCTTTTCATCATCCATTTGTACAGTTTGTTAAAAAACCCGGGAGTAATTACGGTGTGTCCTTTCAACGATCGGGTCAGGGCGATCCGGGCCACCTGATCGGCAGGCAGCATGGTAAGTCTGCCGAGTATCCCCTGGCGGTGAATTCTTTCGATCACTTCAGGATTGGTCATTACCGGCCCGGGGTGGATTACAGACACTTTTACAGGTGTCCCCCGAAGCTCTTCGAAGAGCCCCCTGGAGAAAGAATAGATAAAAGATTTGGAAGCAGGGTATACGGTTTTGAAGGGCACAGGACTGAAAGCAGCAATACTGGAAATGTTCAGTATATAGCTCTGTGAGTGATTTTTCAGTTCTCTGATCAGTAATTTGGTGAGCAGAGCCACAGCTCTGATGTTGAGCATGATGATGGTGTCAATGTAATCGATACTGCATTCGTCGTATTTTCTGCTTCCGCCCAGACCGGCATTATTGATCAGCATATTTACCCGGTACCCGGAGACGGCCCAGTGGAAAACCCGGGACGGTCCGTCGGGTTTGGTAAGGTCGGTTTCCAGGCATTGCACATCCACCCCGAATTCCTGGTTTATATTGCGGCAGAGTTCCGGAAGGCCTTCTCCGGGCAGCGATACCAGCAGCAGGTTCATTTTCCGCATGGCACATTCCCTGGCGAAGGCTTTTCCCAGACCCTGGCTGGCCCCCGTAATAAGGGTATACACCTTTTCGGCGGATGACGCATCCTTGTGGTACATGATTGCCGGATTGGTGATTATGAATATTATCGGGCAGAAAGATACAAAAGGTTTTCGAAGGAAAAAATGTGTTTGATTTCAAAAAGGAAAACAGTACATTCACCTGTTAAATCCATAAGCCTATGAAAATAAGGATCAAAAGCCTGCTTTTCTGGTTGCTTGTCGTTATCCTGGCAGTCGGAATATGGTATGCCTGGCCTCGCCTGCCAATAATAACGGGATATGCTGCCAAGAATATGTGCTCGGGAATATTCCTTTCTGAAAGAACCCAGGAACAGATTGAGCAACAGGAACTGAATTTTTTCCCCATTAACCTGGCCCGGAATGTGGTGGATATGGAAAACCGGTCGGTAACCAGTTCGCTGCTGGGGCTGGTAAAAAGAACCGCCGTGTACCGGGAGGGCCTGGGAAGTGTCCTGGTGATTGGCTATGAAGAGGAAACCCTTAAGAACCAGACCCTTACACATGATGCCTTTCTCCCGGAGAATCCCGGTTCAGTTCCCTGGCCGCTGGGAGACCGGATTGCGGATACGGTGCCGGCCGGACTGGACCGTGAAAAACTGGCAGAGGTGGTTAACGGTATTTTCGACCGCCCGGGTGAGGATATGAAAAAAACCTTTTCGGCCATTGTGGTATACAAAGGGCAGATTGTTGCGGAACAATATGCTGAGGGTGTTACCGAAGCTACCCGGTTGGTGAGCTGGTCCATGGCCAAAAGCGTGACCAATGCCCTGGTGGGAATCCGGGTGAAGGAAGGGAAAATGGTACTGGACGATCCGCCCGGCATTCCTGCCTGGAGTGATGACGGAAGGTCATCCATTTCCCTGAACCATCTGATGCATATGAACTCGGGGTTGGAGTGGGATGAGGATTATTTCGACCTTTCCCACGTAACCAGGCTGCTTTATATGGAGCCCGACATGTATGCCTATGCCATCAAGAGTCCCCCGGCGCATGAACCCGGGACCCACTGGTATTATTCCTCGGGATCCACCAATATTATTTGCGGCCTGATCAGGAGAACATTTGATAACGACAGTGATTACCACCATTTTCCCCGGAGGGCCCTGTTCAATCACACGGGCATGCGCAGCGCCGTATTTGAGACCGATCCTTCGGGAACCTTTGTGGGCTCTTCCTATATTTATGCCACCACCCGCGACTGGGCCCGGTTTGGCCTGCTGTACCTGAACAACGGAGTATTTGCGGGCGACACACTGCTGCCCGAAGGCTGGGTGGAGTATACCTGCCGGCCAGCAGAAGGTTCCGGGGGGCAGTACGGGGCGCTGTTCTGGCTGAACCGTTCGGGAGAATTTCCCGATGTGCCTGAAGACATGTTCTTTGCAGACGGTTTTAAGGGGCAGAGGATCTTTATCCTTCCCTCGCACGACCTGGTGGTGGTACGTATGGGATATTCCTCTGAAACGGTCGATTTCAACCGGTTCCTTGCCGACATACTTGCTTTGTTGCCGTATTAATTTCTTCGACCATGAAAAAAGCAGCTTGCTGGCTCCTGTTTATCTTTATTACTGTTTCCTGCTCAAAAATCTTTGATGTGAAGGATCCTTTCGGAAAAGGCATGGTTTCATTCGGGGAAAGACCTTATTATCAGAATAACCATATTGTGTTCTCAGCCCGGATACAATATGCTATTACCGGGAAGCCGGCCGATATCGAATACGAGGTGAAGGAAGGTTCCCGGGTGATTGCTTCCGGGAAAGTTAGGGCCGACAATGATCAAACCGGACTGAAAATTATTTTCGAATCGGATCTGGAAGATGTATATGTGCCTCAGGACACTTACGGAGGGAAGGAAATAGTGGTGTTTCTCGATCCGGATCTCAAGCTGGTGGCAGAGGAATATCTGGATGAACCGGAGGTGTATCAGACAGATACCCTGCTGATCCCGTATATGTGGTAGTCATCGCCCCAGTGACCGGTTTGCCTGATCAGCCACCCGGCAGGAACAAATGGGATATTTATTAATTTTGGGAAAACCGTCCGGCATGAAATTCATTCGGGGAATTTTACTGTTATTGTTTCTTGTCTTTCTGCCCTTTTTTATGCTTCAGGGGCAGGATAAACGGGTTTTCCGGCAAATGTTCAGGGAAGCCGAATCCATTCTTTTGTACCTGAATGAGGAACATGAGGCCCTGAAACTGTTTCTGGAACTCGACCGGATGGACCCGGGGAATGCCCATATTCAGTATAAAACGGGTTTATGTTACCTGCATCTGCCGGGCGAAAAGGATAAGGCCATTCCCTGGCTGGAAAAGGCCGTTCGGCACATCTCCGGAGAATATGAACCGGTATACGATGAAAGAAATGCTCCGCCCGATGCCTGGTTTTACCTGGCCCTGGCCTATCATGTGAACAACCGGTTTGATGAAGCTGTTGAGGCCTATAATACATTTATCGAAACGGCCGATATTTCGGGTTATTACGATGTGGAGTATGTGCGTGAACAAATCAACGGTTGCCTCAACGCCAGGGAGATGGTGAACAATCCCGTTCCCTGCCGGGAAACAAAGCTCGACAGAAGAATCAACGCCCATCAGGTTATACTCAATCCTGCCGTATCGGGTGATGGCCGGTCGATGGCCTTTACGGTACGTGACGGGGATGAGTTCAGAATTTTCTATACGGTGAAAACAGAGGAGCGGTGGAGTGTTCCGAAAGATATTAGCGGCCAGCTGAGAACGAGAGGAGACGGGATTACCAGTTCCCTCTCGGCCGACGGAAAGATCCTGATCGTATACCGGGATGCGGGAGGCGCCGGGGATCTTTATATGAGTTACCGGCAAAACGGAAACTGGTCTGCCCTGGAGAAACTCAACCGGAATATCAACACAAAATACTGGGAAGCCAACGGCAGCCTTTCTCCTGACGGGAATACGCTGTATTTTTCAAGCAACCGGAAGGGAGGATATGGTAAGCTGGATCTTTACCGGTCGGAGAGAA
Source organism: Bacteroidales bacterium (assembly GCA_049975425.1). Classification (GTDB taxonomy): domain Bacteria; phylum Bacteroidota; class Bacteroidia; order Bacteroidales; family VadinHA17; genus HyVt-105. The sequence goes on along the minus strand of JBNGDI010000009.1, from coordinate 24,316 downwards.
TGCCTGACGGAGACTGGGGGCCGGCCATAAACCTGGGCCCGGTGATCAATTCTCCCCTGATGGAGGATGCTCCTTTTATGTCAGCTACAGGAGATATTTTGTTTTTCTCTTCCCAGGGTCACGGCAGCATGGGAGGCTATGACCATTTTTACAGCGGGAAAACAGCCGCAGGAACGTGGAGCCTTCCGGTGAACCTGGGCTATCCTGTCAGCACGGCCGACGATGATCCTTACCTGGCCCCGGCAGGAAGAGGCGACACAGCCTACTATGCCCGTCTGGACGAAGAAACCGGGCGGCAGGTTGTTTCGAGGGTTATCCTGGGGGGTGAGGAGCCGGCTGCGGCAGAAACGGCAAAAATAATACAGGCAAAAGAAGCCGGTGAGGAAATAAAAGTTCTTTCCGAAATCACCCTGAAGGGCAGGGTGAGGTTGCAGGATAATAAACTGACCTTCGACAGTACAATATGTGTAAGTGTGGTGGATACGGTAGGCGGTAAGATATTACAGACTGTACGGCCCGATCCGGAAACCGGAGAATATTCGGTCGGCCTGCCTTCGGGTACGTACCGGCTGATATATGAAGCCAAAGGCTATGAAAAACAGGAGCACCACCTGACCGTAGCTGAGCATGTCGGAAGCCGGGAGGTGAGGGTGTCGACACGGCTGGCTCCGGTGGAAGTGTCGGCCGGGGAATACCTTCTTATTGATAACATTTATTTCGGGTTCGATTCGTGGAAACTGGACCGGGAAGCCAGGATGAGTCTGGAAAAGCTGGCCGCTATCATGCATGAGTATCCTGACCTGGAGTTCGAGTTGATTGGTCATACCGATACGGTGGGCAATCAGGCCTACAACCTGGTGCTTTCAAAGCGGAGGGCCACTGCGGTGGCACTGTACCTCTTCGATAAAGGAATTGACAGGAACCGGTTGCTAACCAAAGGGATTGGTGAGATTATAGCGGTAAGAAAAGATGAAAAACCGGCGCCTGTGGGCGATGATCCCCGTCATTTGCGGCGTGTGGAGGTAAAACTGAAGGGTGATGCCCTTGCGGAAATCAGACAGGAAATGGGACTGCCTGAATATCTTCGTCCTGCACTTGACCTGAACTATACCGTTATTGTTTTGAAAGTGAAAGAAAGACTACCCGACGATTTTTTTGACAGCTATGAAATGGAGGAATTGAAATACATCAGGGAACAACAGGTTTCCGACGGCTACATTTACACTCTTGGCAGTTTTCCACAGAAGCAAAAAGCCGTTCAGTTACTCGGAAAGTTACGGCAGGAAGGATTTGATGAAGCAACCGTGGTGGATCAGCATGAATTGTCGGAACTGGTAGTGGGTGAAGATCCGGATACAGGTTTTTTTGGGAAACCTGAAAAAATCGACGAGATACCCTGGTATACCATTCAGATATTTGCCCTGAAGGAACCTCCTCATCCCACAGCCTTAAGGGGCAGAAAGGATATTATGAGTTTTCCCTGCCGGGATGGTTTTGTGAGGTATACCATTGGGAAATACCGTGGTTTTTCAAGTGCGTTGAAGGCTCTGCCTGGGATCAGGAAGGAATGGTATCCGGATGCCTTTATCCAGGAACTGGAGAAACTGGAGAAAGGGATAGCCGAGTAAACCGTCATCAGCAGAATATAAGTGATATAGGCATACACGATTTTTCCGGTCTGGCTCCAGTCCGGTGTTGTGAATGCCAGGAATCCGATAATGCCGAATGGGACGGCTGTCCAGAGGATCCAGGGGCGGAACTTCCCCCAGCGGGTTTTGGTGCGATCGGCCAGAAAACCGAAAAAGGGATCACATATGGCTCCCCACAAACGGGCGGCAAGGAATAACCATGCCGCAGCTGAGGCATGTAACCCGAATGCATCGGTGTAAAAGCTCAACTGCAATAGCATCAGGGTCTGGAAAATAAAATTGGCGGCACCGTCGCCCAGGCTGAAGCCAAATTTTTCTCTGATACTGAGTTTCTGAATCTGGGTTTGCATATATTTTCTGTGACAGGGTTAATATGTCTTTTAAAAATATATATTTTCAAAATTATATGCAACCGATTGCAGTTTATTGATAAAATTATTTCATAACAAAGAAATTTATGCTTAATTTGTATCATAGAATTTGATTATGAAAAGCGGAAAGGACGTTACAATTTATGATATTGCCAGGGAACTGAATATTTCTGCATCAACCGTCAGCCGGGGATTGAAAGATCATCCCCATGTTAGGAAGGAGGTGAAGAAAAAAATTCTCTCCACTGCACGGAGGATGGGTTATCAGAAGAACAAATTTGCCAGTGATCTGAGGCAAAAAAGGACCCATACCATTGGTGTGATCGTACCCCGTCTGGACAGTTATTTTGTGTCAACTGTTATTTCAGGAATGGAAAAAGTAGCCAATCAGGCAGGTTATAACTTAATTATAAGCCAGTCGCAGGAATCGGCCGAGAAAGAAAGCTCCATTGTGACCACCATGTTCAACAGCCAGGTTGACGGATTGATGATTTCCCTGTCGTACAACACCAGAAACCTGGATCACCTGAATATTTTATTCAGAAAAAAAATTCCCATTGTATTTTTCGACCGTGTATGCGATCACCCCAGGTGCAAAAGTGTAGTGATAAATAATTACAGGGCAGGGTACGAAGTGACTGAACATCTGATAAAACAGGGATGTAGACGGATTGTTCACCTGGGCGGAAGCCTGATTCGGAATGTATATAACGACCGTTATCAGGGATACAGGCAGGCTCTGGCCGATCACAATATTCCGCATGATGAAAAACTTGTGATCATCAGCGATTTAAGCAATCAGTCGGGTAGAGATGCAGCCCGCAGGATCATGGGATGGAAAAACCTGCCCGACGGGCTGTTTGCCGCCAATGATAATTCGGCTGTTTCTGCCATCTGTGAGCTGAAACGGTCGGGTATCAAAATACCTGAAGATATTGCCATTGCGGGATTTAACAATGATCCGGTATCCCGGGTGGTGGAGCCGAATCTCACCACCGTACATTATCCTGGGAGGGAAATGGGAGAAATATCGGCTGATACCTTGATCAAAGCACTGAATCAGAGTCAGCCGGAGATTCTTAACAGCATTGTCCTGAGCCATTCTCTGATCATTCGCGAATCCTCCAGAAGAAAATCAAATCATGGTTAAATCCGATTGAAATTTTTTCATGAGACCATTTTCCCTGATTTTGTGCACTTTAATTTTATTATTTCCCAGCATCACACTGGGAGAAAACAAGGATCTTCTGTGGCTGAGGTATCACAAGATTTCCGATGAACGGATTCTCGAACAGTACAGAAATACGGTCAGCAACTGGATGATCGAAGGTGATTCGGAAACACTTGCATTGGCGGGAGAAGAATTACAAAGAGGGCTGAACGGATTGCTCGGTATTTCCGTGGCCCGGGTAACCCGTATCATTCGCGACGGAACGGTTGTTGCCGGGACCCCCGATCATGCGGGATTGATCGCCTCCATGGGTCTTGAGAAGAGACTGAAAACACTGGGAGAAGAAGGGTATGTGATTTTTAACGACAGCATAGACAATAAAAAGGTGCTGGTAATCGCTGCTAACCGGGATATCGGAGTGCTGTACGGAGTGTTTCACCTCCTGCGAATGATGCAAACGAACCGGGATATTGGGAGTACTGTGGTTGAAAATTCGCCGAAAACAGATATCCGGGTACTGAACCACTGGGATAATCTGGACCGGACCGTGGAACGTGGGTATGCAGGATTCTCGCTCTGGGACTGGCACAGGCTGCCAGGGTACATTTCTCCCGTTTACCGTGAATATGCCCGGGCAAATGCATCGGTAGGTATCAACGGAGCCGTATTGAACAACGTGAACGCCAGTGCCCTGATCCTTACTTCCTGCTATCTGAAAAAAGTGGCAGCTCTGGCCGATGTGTTCAGACCCTATGGAATCAGTCTATACCTTTCCGCACGTTTCAGTGCTCCGGTCGAGACAGGGAATCTGAAAACGGCTGATCCCCTGGATGAGGAGGTCAGGCATTGGTGGAAAAACAAGGCTGATGAAATTTACCGGTATATTCCTGATTTTGGGGGATTCCTCGTCAAAGCCAATTCGGAAGGACAACCCGGACCCCAGGATTATGGACGCACCCATGCTGACGGGGCCAATATGCTGGCTGATGCCCTGGCACCCCACGGGGGAATTGTGATGTGGCGTGCTTTTGTATATGATAACCGTGTGCCTGAAGACAGAGCCAAACAGGCCTATAATGAATTCGTTCCCCTGGACGGCCTTTTCAGGGATAATGTGCTGGTACAGGTAAAAAACGGTCCCATCGACTTTCAGCCCAGGGAGCCTTTTCATCCCCTCTTCGGGGCCATGCCCCGCACACCCCTGATGATGGAATTCCAGATCACTCAGGAATACCTTGGTTTTGCCACCCACCTGGTGTACCTGGGTACCCTGTTCAAGGAGTGCCTTGATGCAGATACCTATGCCAGAGGCAAAGGTTCCACCGTGGCCAGGGTAGTTGACGGTTCGCTGGAAAATAAAAGAATATCGGGCATGGCGGGAGTAGCTAACACAGGAAACGACAGGAACTGGACAGGACATCCCTTCGGACAGGCCAACTGGTTCTGTTTCGGCCGCCTGGCATGGGACCCGTATCTTGATGCCGGCGATATTGCAGAAGAATGGATCCGGATGACTTTCGGGAATCGCAACGATATGGTTTACATTATCAAAAGTATGATGATGGCCTCCAGGGAGATCGCCGTTCATTATATGACCCCACTGGGGCTGCATCATATTATGGCCGAGGGCCATCATTACGGCCCGGGACCCTGGGTCAGCAACGGACGGGCCGACTGGACATCGGTATATTATCACCGGGCTGACCAGGATGGGATTGGTTTTGACAGAACCCACAGCGGCAGCAATGCACTGGAACAGTATTTACCCCCCGTGAGGGATCTGTATAAAAATCCGGAGACCTGCCCAGAAGAATACCTGCTGTGGTTCCATCACCTGCCCTGGGATTTTATGATGAGTTCGGGTAAAACCCTCTGGGAAGAACTTTGCTACCGGTACTACCGGGGGGCGGAAAATGTTAGCTGGCTGAGAAATGAATGGAAAAAAACAAGGGACTGGGTGGACAGGGAACGTTACGAACAGGTACTGATGCTCCTGAAAATCCAGGAAAAAGAAGCAAAATGGTGGAGAAATGCATGTGTGCTGTACTTTCAGTCCATCTCGGGGAAACCCATTCCGGATGGTCTGGAACCACCGGAACATGATCTTTTCTATTATAAAAATCTCAGGTTCCATTATGTGCCGGGACACTGAGGGCATGAATTGAAAAATTCCGATATATTATGAGTACAAAAGAGAGTAAAGTTGCCATTATTACCGGGGGATCGTCGGGTTTGGGCCTGGCAACTGCCAGGAAATTCACTGGCGAAAAGATCAGAGTAATTGTCATTGGCCGCGATCCCCGGAAACTGAGGCGAGCATCGAAAATACTGGGTGAAAACGCTGAGTGTGTGGCTTTTGATCTGTCGGATCTGGATAAAATGCCGGGGCTTGTCAACAGAATATACCGTTCTTACGGCAAAATCGATATCCTGGTAAACAATGCCGGAATACACCTGAAGAAAGACTTTTTCGAAACCACCGATGAAGAATACAACCGGGTCATTCAGGTAAATCAAATGGCAGTGTTCGCGCTGACACGCGAAGTGGCCGGAGTGATGAAAAAAACCGGAGGGGGAGTGGTGCTCAACATCAGTTCCATGGCTTCACAGTATGGCCTTCCCAAAGTCATTGCCTATTCCGCAGCCAAGGCAGCCGTGGAAGGTATGACCCGGGCCATGACCGTCGACCTGTCGCCCCTGGGTATCCGGGTGAACTGCATTGCTCCCGGATTTATCATGACCAGCATGTCGGAAAACGCCTTTGACCATGACCCAGACAGAAAAGCCCAGGTTCTGGCAAGGACACCCCTCGGCCGACTGGGAACCCCCGAAGAAGTGGCCGAGGCCGCCTATTTTCTGGTTTCCGACGCATCTTCCTTTATTTCAGGGGTCGTTCTGCCGGTTGACGGCGGAAACTCAATAGGATTTTAAATGAAATTTCCTTGCTTGTAAAAAAATGCCGGGAAAACAAAAGATCAACAGACTTTATTTCCATTTTGAAGGCATATGAAAATAACCAATGCAAAAGTCATTGTTACCTGCCCCGGACGAAATTTTGTTACCCTGAAAGTATATACCGATGAGGGAATATACGGTCTGGGGGATGCCACTCTGAACGGCCGGGAAAAGTCGGTGGTTTCCTACCTGCAGGACCATTGTATTCCCGCGCTGATCGGGAAAGATCCCGATAATATTGAAGACATCTGGCATTATTTTTACAGGGGAGCGTACTGGAAACGCGGACCGGTTACCATGACGGCCGTATCGGCCATCGATGTGGCCCTGTGGGATATCAAGGCGAAAAAGCTGAATACCCCCCTTTACAGCCTTCTGGGGGGAAAGAGCCGTGACAGGGTGCTGGTGTATGCCCATGCTTCAGGCAAAGAAATGAATGAGTGTATTGACAGGACCGGAAAACTGATTGAGGAAGGATACCTGGCTGTGAGGGTGCAGTCGGGAATTCCGGGCGTTTCCCATGCCTATGGTGTAACCAGGGAAGAGAAACGGTATGAGCCGGCCGGAAAAGGACTTCCGTCTGAAGAGCAATGGAGCACCCCGAAGTATCTGGATTATATCCCCCGGCTTTTTGAGAAACTGAGGAAAAATTTCGGGAACGACATCCACCTGCTGCACGATGTGCATCACCGGTGCAGCCCTGTAGAAGCAGCCCGGCTGGCAAAAGAACTGGAACCCAGCCACCTGTTCTGGCTGGAAGACCCCGTCAGCGCCGAACTGCAGGAAAGCCTCCGCCTCATCAGAAAGCATTCCACTACTCCCATCGCTATCGGTGAGGTGTTCAACACGGTATACGATTTTACCACCCTGGTTACGGAACAGCTCATCGATTACATCCGCATGCCCCTTGTCCACGGAGGAGGGATTACGCATCTGCTGAAAGCGGCCGCCTTTGCTTCCTTTTACCATATCCGTACCGGTTTTCACGGAGCCACCGACTTATCGCCTGTAAATATGGCTGCTGCCCTGCATGTTGACCTGGCTGTCAATAATTTCGGAATCCAGGAATACATGGTGCATGAGGAGGTGGTGAACGAGGTATTCAAAATTAACTACCGTTTTGAAAACGGTTATCTCCGTATCGATAACACCCCGGGGGTCGGGGTAGATATCGATGAAGAAAAGGCAAAGAAATATCCTTATTCCATGGCTTCCCTCCCCGTCACCAGGAAAGAGGACGGAACCCTGTTCCACTGGTGAACAGAAGCTGGCCGTTTTGGCCAGGTCTGTACCTGGCTGACCCGGACACGCGTTCCGCAGATCAGAAAAACAGCCCTGGAACAAGTGCCCCGGGCTGTTTGTACTGTTGCAGGAAGTTTTGCCTACTTCTTCAGCACTGTTTTCAGTACTTTTTCCTTGTCCAGAGGCTTCGTGCAGAAGAACCAGTCATAGCACTTCATCTCATCCTTGCTTTCCATTCTTTCCTTTGCCGTGCCGCAAGAACCGGCCGTGGGAACGATTACATCGTCGCCAGGACGCCAGTCGGCCGGAAGGGCTACCCCGAACTTATCGGCCGTTTGCAGACCGATCAGTACGCGGTACAATTCGTCAAAATTACGTCCCAGGCTCAGGGGATAGTAAATAATGGTGCGGATAATTCCCTGGGGGTCAATAAAGAACACAGCTCTGACCGCTTTGGTGCTGGCTTCTCCGGGCATGATCATCCCGTACTTTTTGGCCACTTCCATGGTGATATCCTCAATCAGGGGGAATTTTACTTCCACATCCTTCATGCCTTTGTATTCGATCTTTTCCTTGATGGTACGAAGCCAGGCAATATGGCTGTAAAGTCCGTCAACGGAAAGTCCCACCAGCTTGCAGTTGGCTTCTTCGAACTGCTTTTCCATGGTGGCAAAGGTCATGAATTCTGAGGTACACACCGGAGTGAAATCAGCCGGATGGCTGAACAGAATAACCCAGTTCCCTTTGTAATCTTCCGGGAAATGGATCTCCCCCTGGGTGGTTACGGCTTTGAAAGCCGGTGCCGGTTCCCCGATGCGGGGCATTACATTGGTCTGTACTTCCTGTGTTGTTGTTTCCATTTTGTTTGGTTTTTACTGGTTTATACAATTTATTGTCTGTGCTTACGAATCGGGTTGCTGAGGATTCTTTTTTTCTGCGTGACTGGTTCCGGCCTCTGTAAAATTCCCAACAAGCTGGAGCCGGATTTCTTCCAGACGGAAACCCGGAATTTGTTTCCTGTTGAAATAATCCTCAAGCATCCTGGTCAGTTCTTCATCAAAATAATCTTCTATTCGCTGAGAACCACGGCAATAGAGATGATGATGCGGCTCTGTGCGGGCATCGAACCGCATGATGTCTCTGTCGGTGGTTACCCTTTTGATCATACCCTTTTCTAAAAAAGTTTCCAGGATTTTGTAAACAGTGCCTGTGGCTATGTGAGGATATTTTTCCCTGATTGCACCGGTAATGTGTTCGGTCGTGGGGTGTGAGTTCATGCTCCTGAGAGTTTCCAGAACCGCCAGTCGCTGCGGCGTAACCTTCAGGCCATGTATGATCAGTGTTTTTCTGGCATCTTTTTCATACATAATAGTAATTATTAAATAATAATAATTCCTAAATAAGAGATTGTAAAAATAATACAAATATTCATTTCTGTCAATACCCCGGAAAAAAAAGGGGAATAATCCGTAACAATTATGCCCCTTTCACTCATCCTGTCGGGTGTTCCGCATACTATTTACCGGCCGGCCACATGCTGAGGCCGCCAGGTATCGATGGTATCGAGGGGATAAATTGGCCGCGGGATGTGTTTGTAATTTAGTCCGAACGGATCAATGTTGCTCAGCCCGGGGGTTTTGATATTGAATGTTTTCCGGTTGTACAGTAAATACCGGTAGCGGAAGGGGAAGAGGTTTTTTACCACCACAATATCGGCTTTCCAGAGCGATAGGCCCAGATCCCTGAAATCGGAAGGATAGCGTGAAGCCATGGGCAGTTCGGAAAGCACCAGGTGTATTCCTTCGTGTTTGATGATCAGGGTTTTTCCGAAAGGAGTTACTTCCTTCCAGATAATTTTCCCTGAGAAAGGGATGGGTTTATTGTATACTGTATCGATTTTGCCTCCTACCTTCAGGCTCACCTCATCCCCCACTTTGTATTTCCAGGCTTGACCGGCGGCTTGTTCATCACGCAGGGTTAGGTAAGAGGTAAGGTCGCTGCCGTGTTCCAGCAGGGCTTTGAGTATCCAGATGCTTTCACCAGGTGTGCCGGTGCCCACGGCATCAGAAACATCGCAGAATACAGTGGTGCCCAGTTTGCGTGCCAGCTTTTTTTCCCTGGCCAGATCGATGGCCTCTTCCGGGCTGTTGCCTTCGGGCTGGGGTACATCGCGCACCGCCCAGGCCATGCTGGCAATGCTGTCGGCCATCTCCCTTGCCAGCTCTGGTTTACCGTCGGTTATGGCAATGGTTGAATAGCCCAGCTCGGGTTCGTCGATCCAGATATGGACCGGGAAAAAAGAAACAGACAGCACCTCTTTATTCCTTTCCATTTTTTTCATGGTGCGGAAGATCTTCCGGAAAGGAGGCAGAAAATCGATGTTCATGCCACCCCCTTTGAGCAGGCGCATTTTGTTTACTGTCATTACAGGTTCGATCTCATCCAGCACGGTTCGGATCAGCAGACTACCGGTGCGGTATCCGGTGTCGAAATGATCGCGGTGGGGATTGGTGCGGTAACCCACCAGGATATCGGCTGCCTTTTCCCTCCGGCGGGTGATGTTGGCGTGCAGGTCGAAACTGGCGGCTATGGGGACATCATCTCCCACCATGGCCCGGAGTTCCTGCAGCAGGTCCCCTTCCGGGTCGAACATGCCTTCCACCCCCATGGCCCCGTGCAGGGAAAGGTAGATCCCATCCACCTTTTCCTGTTCCCTTATCCCTGAAAGGATGGCTTCTTTAATCTTCGAGTAGAATGCACTGTCAACTGGCCCGCCCGACATGGATTTGGCCTGTACCAGGGGAACGGTATGAATCAATCCTTTTCCGTGCTTTTCCACAGCTTTCAGGAAACCGGCCAGTTGTTTTTTTTCTTCGGTGGCCGAAGCCACTACATCTTCACCGAAAAAAAGGTGGTCGGCCCTGAAATCTCTTTCGGTGGTCAGCACCGGTGAAAAAGAGTTCACCTCGTGCATGAATTCGGCATACAGAATGGTTTGGATATCGTTTGCATCAGCTTGTTTCTTTTCCTGTGAACAGGATGGAAGAAACAGGATAACGGAAAATACCAGGCCTGCCATACAGGTTGATTTCATCCTGGTGTGGTTTTGATGGTTTGTACCCGCAAGTTAATAAATCCGGGCATATTTCAGGCAGGAACCCATGGCAGGGAGACAGAACTCAGATTATTATGTAAATACCCCGCGTTTATGAAATCATGATTAATTCATAACCACGATTTTTATTTCACCGGCGGCGGTTTTTCCTCCTGTAGTTGCCGTACACCGGATGGTAAAATCATTTGCGGGAGCGGTTATCGGAAGGATATCCGAAGGTTCGGTGAGGCCATGGATTTCTTTAACCGTGCTGAAACTCGTTTCCCCGGAAAGTTTCCTTTCCCATAAAAAGGAATACGGAGCGGTCCCGTTCTCCACCGTAGCGGTGATCGTAACGAAAGTCCCTTCGGCTATGTCAGCCGGCTCCGCCTTTAAAATCAGTTCGGGAGGAAGCGGTTTTTCTTCCTGGCTTACGCGGATCATCAAGTCGGCTCCTCCGCCTGAGACCAGGATGTTCCCTGTACGCATGTATTCAGAATCGTTTTCGCCGACTGCTATGACCAGATGTTCGTCGGTGCATGCCTCTATGGTGATCCAGTCTGCCAGGCTATGTGCGCTCAAAGGTTCACATCCGGTATAGATCAGGGACACCGGTATGCCGCCTTCCGGAGACCCCGCGTAAGAGACTTCCACTTCTTCAGGATACGATTGAATGAAATTTTCCAGAACCGATACACTGATTTCCTTACAGGGAGTAAGATTGACTGAACCTTCTCCGCGTACATAATAGGTGGATGAGGCCGCAGGGGTAACAGTAATGCTTTCGCCGGTACCTGCCGTGGTATGGCCGCAGCCTCCTTCATACCATTTCCAGGTTGTTCCTGCCGGTAACGAAGGGCCGGAAACGAACAATTGAACAGGACAGGTATAATTCACACCTGGCGGGGAAGCCCAGGCCGTATCGGGCTCCGGTGCATAGGAAACGGAAGGCTCCGTTCCGGCACCGGTAAGTGTGTCTCCCAGGTATCCTTTGTAATGGTATTGAAAACGTTGCAGAACGTTGCCTTCAAAATCGAGTACATGGTCAAGCCGTCCCATCCTGTCATAGCGATAACGGGTGGTTATGCCGTTCGGATCGGTCAGGGAGGTAAGTCCCGTGAGCCACTCGTGTTCATACCGGGTGATCATGGCCTCATCGGGATAGAGGGAGAGGTCGGCACGATAACCGACATTGTCCGCTTTCCACATCGGATAAATGCCCCGGGGATCCCATTCGATGCTCTGTGTGGCGCCTCCGGCCGGAGTAAATTCACGGATATTCCCGTAATCATCGTACTGGCTGATCGTGACCTGTTCCTCGTAGTGGTTCCCTTTCCATTTTTCCAGTTTGACCGGCAAAACCAGTTTCCCCTGTCCGAAAAGACCGTAATGGATTTTCTCGCCGTCCGTTTGTACATCGTTCACCCATACTTCTCTCTTCAGCAGTGAACTGACCATATGTTTTTCTCTGAGTTTCTGTATGGCTTCGGTAGCAATTTCCATATCGTCCGGATAGGTGTACCGGGTCTGTGTGACTGTGCTGTCGCTGTTCCGGGTGGTTACCTGTTTCAGCTGCAGATGACCGGGATCATACGTAAAGCTCTCCCTCACGGTGAAAGAGTTCTCCTGGCCGGGATTCCGGTATTCGGATACTTTTTCCACCGGGTGATTCCATCCCGTACCCACTATGTAGGTGCGGTATACCGGATAATACTGTCCGGCTTTCCGGTAAACGGCCCGCCGGGCATACTGGAACGTTTTGTTCGGGTCTTCATCCAGACCATTATATGTAATGATCTCCGACAATCGCTGGTTTCCGTTTCTGTCAAATACTTTTTTACCCGTTAACAGACCCCTTTTCCAGTCGAATGAGGTAACCGGTGGAAAGGGGAACTCCCCGGTTGAAATATCAGGGTATTCCACTGCCGTTGTATAATGAAAAACAGTTCTGCCGCTGTCAGGCAGGACCTCTTCCACCCTTCTGTAGCCTATATGGCCTCCCCGGGTAGTGGACAGGGTGTTGCGGGGATCTGAAAAAAGAGTCAACGGGAAGCGGTCCATGCCGAACTGGGCGTTGCTTACATCATGCAGCTGGTACTCATCCAGATCGCAGAACCGGGGAGTTCCCATCAGCACACCGCTTGAAAATGACCCCATATCCTTCATGGAATACCTGTATTCTCTGTAGCTCAATGTATCGCCGGCATTATCCAGGCTGGTGAGGGATTTCACCCGCAGTCCTCCGGCAGGCAGGGCATAATGGTTTTTAACGAATTTCCCGTACGTGACACTCAGCATCCCGCATTCCTCGGGAATCCTGGGCACGTATTCCAGTTGATAGGTGCCGGGCGGAAGAAGCATTTCTGCCGAGCCCTTCTTGAACCAGTAATGCGGGTCACGATACATTACCGGATCATCGGGAAATATGTCGATGAAATATTTTTCAAAAAGAACCTTTCCGGTGGTGTGGTCGCTCAGTCTGCAGTAGCTGATTTTCGGATCCAGGGCGGTCTGGCTCACGTTATTCGGGTTCCACATATTGGAATACAGGTAATAGTTGATCTGTACCCTTTGCCGGTCTTTTTCTGTCAGGGTGAACAGGGTGGAAACGTATTCGGCCCGGTCATCAGGCCAGATCCTTTCGCCTGCTTTGACAGTGGTGTCTTTCACTTCCCTTTTGAATACGGGCAGGGTATCATCAAAAGGATGGCCCTTTTGATAATGAATGACAGCAAAAACGTGGTCGTATGCATAGGCTTTGCAGGTGATTTTGTATCTCGCGGGTTCAAGTAACCATTCCATCTCCCTGTTTCCCTGGTCGGGTAACTGACGTGCTGTCTGATAATCCAGGTGATAGATGATGTTTGGGGGTACATCCGGCTGCAGACTGTATTTTTCCACGGTGATGGAGGAAGCCGGGTCCGGTTCCAGGTTGCCCTGGTCTTTTGGGGTATTGGCTTCTATTCCGAAAAACGGCTGGAAGGTTATGATCTGTGGGAGTGCAATGAAAAGATTCCGCGATTCTTCAGTGATGGTATCGTATTTTGATGCGGCGCGTGCAACCAGTGTTCTTCTTTTCGAAATTCCCGCAAGATATCCGTAATCGTGTAGTTCAAACTCGAATTCCGTGCAGGCTCCCGTGGGATAGACTATCTTCCTGATCATACCGGCCCGGGCGTATTTCAGGTCCGGTTCCCGGTTTGCCCCGGGAACGATCCATTCGGTTTCAGGCACGAACAGCAGATTCAGATTGACACGTTTCAGGTGACTGATCTCTGTTCTTCCGTTTTCTGTTATGGGATCAGGAATCCCTTCAGGATTCTGAAAGTTCCTTACCACGGTTTGTGGTACCGGATGAGCGTTCGCTTTTCCGTTGTAATAGCCCCACAGGTCCTGTGCAAAGGAGCCTCTTGGGGGGAGGGGGATGTCTTCGTAGAAAAACCACCACGGGGGTTTGTGTTCGGCCATATCCCCCGAATATTCGGTGACCTTGTCAAGTCGTGGCCTTCGGCAAGGAGGCAGGTAATCACTGGAAGATTCGCAGCCGAAAGCCGGGAAAAAGCTGTAATCGAAACGGAATTTTTTTCTGCATATCCCGTTCATATCCCACAGGCTGATTTCTTTCAGTACGGTGGTATATCCGCCCGGATACCCGTCCAGGGTGTCCAGTGTAAATGTCAGCTTTCCTTCCCTGAACAGGATTTCCGACAGCAGTTTTTCCCTGTGGCCTGTCTTTTTTACCTTTCTGAGATCTTCCAGCGGTGGCAGAAACCCGTCCATTTTTACCGGTACGGGATAACTGTGCACCGAGTAATGATCGCTGTAGCTGAAGTGGTATTCGTCCTCCTGGTTGGGTGATGCCATGGTGCTAAGGTGCCAGGCAGAAATATGTTTCGATTCGATGTTCCCATGGTCGTTGAGAATCAGATTGTATTCCATGCAGTCTTCCCGTTCCCCGAATCTGTAAAGGTTCCCGTTTTCATCCAGGATTTTCCAGGAGTCGATGTTGCCAGCCGTATTTCTGTTGATGGTTACTTTCAGATTCTGATGCGGCACTACCCTGACCTTGAAATTTTTATCAAGGATAAACCTGCCGCTGTGTCCGGCAAAATGAAAAGAATATACGTCGGGGTCCCCGTCGATGTGACCGGTTGCCAGCTGGTCCAGATAGTTGTATTTATCGAATTCCGTGTCAAACTGCAGGGGTTGCAGTCCGGCATACGGTTCTGACTGCGCTTCCGGGAACTGGTGGCTTGTTACATACAGGTATCCGCCGGGCACATCGTCCGGCATGCCTACCACCGTTCTGACTATGGTTCCTCCTGCCTGTAACGACCAGCCAAGGCCCACCCATCCGGCAATTTCATCTACCTTGATCCCGGATGCATGATAGGACAGGGTGATGGGAAGCGGAACTTTTTTACCGGGAACGGTATACAGGGGAACCTGTATCTGTGGGGTTCCCGTATAGGTGCCAACCGGTATTTCCCCAAATTTTCCCAGTCCCGAAGCCGTGGGCGAGGGGGGAACAATTTTGTCGATTTGCGGGAATACCTGTTGGGCTGGTATTTTCCAGATGGTAAGTGCACCAGTCAGAAAAACCAGAGGAAGAAAATATTTCAGCCGTTTTTTCATGGGGTGCCGGTGATCATAATTTTTCGGGTAAGAATTCTGTCTCCTGCCTTCAGGCGGATGAGATAAATACCTGCCGGAAGATCTTGCCTGTCGATCTCCAGGGTGTAGGTTCCCGGCTCTCTTTTTCCCCGGTACAGAATTCTCCTGAGGGTTCCGGAAGCATCAAAAAGGAACAGCTCAACCGTTTCTTCCGAGTGAATGCTGTATGAAACCGTGGTGAGATCGAAAAACGGGTTGGGATCGGCCTGAAGATTCATTCCGCTGGCTGTTGATTCTTCTACTTCGATATCAAGGGATACTTCGCATCCTGCGCTGTCGGTTACGGTTACCTGGTAAATGCCCGCCAAGAGGTCATATACGCATGCAGTAGTATCGCCGGTTGACCATCTGTAGTTCCAGGGGGGAAAGTTGCCTTCAGGCGTGATGCAGATGGAACCATTCTGACCGGGGGGAATCGTTTCATCGGTAATGGCCGGGGTGGCATCCACCCAGCCTTCTTTGACAATCAGTGTGTCGTTGTAAACACAGCCGTACGGGCATACAGTTCTGAGAAAATATTTTCCGGGCTCTTCAATGGTCCATTCATTTCCGTCGTATGCTCCGTTATTCCAGTCGTATGTGGCAAACCCTTCGTCAGCAGCCAGGATAAGGCTGTTTCCCCTGCAGAGAATACGGTCGGGACCAAGCTCCAGTTCTTTTCTCTGGCAGGGATCGAAAAACCTGGCCAGGAACACGCTGGTTTCTTCTTCTGCAACCACCTGTTTGTCATCTATCTGCAACTTCCCTGAACAGGTGCCGTAAAGAAATACCTCTCCCTTCGGGGCGGTATGCATACCATACAGCACTATATCATGGGCGCCACCCAGTTCTTTGATCCAGCAAAGAGAATCTGTTCCCGCGAATTTGGCAAAAAGTATGTTCCTGTTTTTACCGTCCGGTGTAAACGAATGATCCTGCAGGGTGCAGTTTCCCTCGGCATACAAAGATACACTGTATGCGGTGGTTCCAGGGCCAGGGCTGCCCCTGCCTCGTCGAAGGGGCCTGTGGCCGTAATGGCATGGATCAACTCTCCGTTTTCATTGCAGATGGCCAGAAAGAAATTTTTCCCCCCACCGGCAGTCTGATCGTGGAATTCGCGTTCGAAATATCCTGTATACCAGCAGTTGCCGAGAGAGTCGACCAGCATGTCCGTTACCCGGTCAGCCCCTTTGCCTCCTTCGTGCAGGCAGGTGATGATATTTCCGTTCTCATCCATCCGGGCAATGAAAAAATCGCTTTTTCCGTAAGCAACGAGCCGACATTCGTTCAGGTGGATGCTTTTACCGAAATTACCCGCCACGAAAAAACCTGAATCAGCCCTCGCCAGGGCGGCCGGGGTATCATTTCCCCTGCCCCCTATTTGTCTGATCCATTGAACAGCCCCTTCAGGGGAAAAACGCATCAGCATGATATCTTTTCTGCCCCGGCTTTTCAGTGTGAAATTCCCGGCTTTCAGGATGTTTTCGAATTCCCCGCAGGCGATCAGCGAACCATCAGGTAATAACAGGGTATTCCTGAAATGCCCGTTCAGCTGGCTGATAAGCGTGAAGCACCGGATCAGGTTCCCGGCTGTATCGGTTTCCGCCATAAAACCGGCCGTTCCTTTGTCAGGCAGAAGCATTCCACCCGGGTAGAACAGGGTGTCGGAAAATGTTCCGATTCCCAGCAGGTTTTCCCCGCTGGTAACCGTTATATGGTGAAAGGCGATGAATTCCCGGCTGTGAAACGGGAGGAACCATCGGGCCGAGCCGTTTGCTTCCAGGGCCGAAATGAAGCCTCCATGCGGATAATCACCTTCCTCAGAAACCCCTGCCCAGCTGAAACTGCCGGCATATTGCCCGGCAGCGAAAGCCTTCCCACGATCTGCAGTAACCAGAGAGCGGATGGCCGTCATTCCTGTGCCTCCTCCTGAAACCGCATATTCCAGTACATGTTCCTGGGCCGGCAGGAGAAGAGAGCAAAAGCATCCTGCCGCTGCCAGAAAGCCGGAACGCATGAACCCGGGTCTCATCGCGAGCGTGTGTATGCCTTAAAGGGCTGATGGAATGATTACTATACACAATTTCCGAAAAACAGAAAAAAAATTCCAGTTTTTCAGGGAAAAAATGAACCTGAACAGAATAATTTATAACGGTTATAAATAATTATTGTAAAACCACAGTCTGAGACTGTACAGGTGGTTATTGCCTGAAAGTCCGGTTGCTGCGCAGTAGCTGGCTGGTAATCAATAACAGGATTGCAGCCGGGATTACATAACGGATGGTGATTTGCGGGCTGCATGGCAGGGCTTACCCGCCGGGTACTGCAGTAAATAACAGGACCGGGACCCGGAGTACCGGGAGGAGGCATTTAACTGTGAAAAATGAAAAATGATCGCCATAACCGGGTAAAATCCATCGATGGACAGGTTGATTTCATCTTTTATTGCCTGGATAATGCCCTCATCCTTTCCCCGTCACCGACCGGAACGGCAGCAGATCGGCCACTATGCCCAGCACCACGAGGATCAATCCCGACAGTGCCGTCCAGGTAACCACGGGAACGGGATCGGGGGCACCCGAGCGTTTCAGCCATATCCCAAAAAGGGCCCAGGCAACTACCAGGGCGAAGAAGGTATCGTGCCTGGTGAAAAGCATCAGGTAGGCCAACACCACCGCGGCAGCCAGCATCACCACCGTCCAGGTGGCCTGGCTGATGCCCCAGCCGTTCCAGCCTGTATGTACCAGCCAGGCAGTGATATTGGCAATGGTGGCAATGCTGATCCAACCCAGGTATATGCTGAAGGGAACATGGACCAGGTAACGAGTGGCCCCTGGTACAGTTCCTTTACCGATGCCCAGGCGCAGGTAAATGACCAGCAGGCAGGCCAGCAGGCCCAGCATAATAAGCAATGACAGCCCCACCTTCTGATGGTGCCAGGCCAGGATCCAGCCACCGTTCAACAGGCAGGAAAGGAAAAACCAGACATGGATGTTCTGCAGAATACCGACTGCTCCTGCACTCATTTTAATGACCTCTACTATCTGGTAGATCACGAAAAGAGTCAGCAGGATGTAGATCACTCCCCAGATGGAAAAGGTAAGTCCCGAAGGTACGAACAGGTTGGGATACATGTCCGATAGTTCGCCGGTGGTTTTCCCGTTAATAGGGAGGGCATTGGCCATAACATTCAGTACGATCATGAAGGCAAACCCGACAAGGTTGGCCACTGCCAGCAGGTAAAGGGCGGTTTTCGACATGGGGGATATTTTTTCTTAAAGATCAGAATTTTTTCAGAGAAAAGAAAATCAGGATGTTGAAGATTTCCAGCCGGCCAACCAGCATATCAAGGGAAAGAATGATTTTGGCCCCGGCAGGGAGGCCGCTGTAGTTTGCCAGTGAACTGACTTCTCCAAAACCGGGACCTACGTTCCCTATGGTGGCGGCCACACCGGAAAAGGAGGTCATCAGGTCCACATCCATCGCCGTCAGGGCCAGGGTGGATATCAGAATGATCAGGAGGTACAGGACGGTGAATACCAGGGTCTGGTTTTCCAGTTGTTCCGAAACGGGCCGGTTTTCCAGCTTGCAAACGACGGCTGCCCTCGGGTGCCTGATCAGGCGAAGTTGTTTGTTCAGCGATTTGAAGAAGAGGACGATACGGTCGAACTTCAATCCACCCGAGGTGGAACCTATGCAGGCACACTGCAGGGTGAAGTAGATCAGGACAAGCTGCGCAAAAACCGGCCAGTTCCCCGTATCGGTGGTGGCAAACCCGGTGGTGGTACCCAGGGAAAGTACCTGAAAGGAGGCGTAACGAAGCGAATGCCACAGGCTACCATAGCCCGAGGCATATAACCTGGCGGTAACCAGCAGTATGCCGGTGAAAAGCACCAGGATAAACCACCGGACGATGGATGAAGTGAATATATTGCGGCTCTTCAGGGTTACCGTACCGAAAAGCAAACCGAAATTAATACCCGAAAGCACCATAAAAAGCATGATCACCGCCTCAATGCGTATGCTGTTGAAATAGCTGATGCTGAGATTCCGGGTGGAAAAACCGCCGGTGGCAATGGTGGCAAATGCATGGTTCACCGCATCGAACAGGCTCATTCCGCAAACCTTCAGCAGGATGGTTTCAGCCAGGGTCAGGCCCAGGTATACAAAAAAAAGGATATGCAGGGTGCGTTTACTTGATTCCCTGAAGTTTTGCCGGGCAATTTCCGACAGTTCGGTGCTGACCAGGACAAACTTTGCTGAATCCTTGCCCGGGAGGATGATCAGGGTGAAAAGGATCACACCCAACCCGCCGATCCAGTGGGTGGAGGAACGCCAGAACAGCAGGCTACGGGGAAGGTCTTCCACATGGTTCAGTATGGAGGAACCCGTGGTGGTATACCCCGAAACGCTTTCGAACCAGGCATTTACCAGGCTGAATTCACCACCCCACAGAAGGTAGGGAAGAGAACCGAAGAGGCAAACCACGAACCAGCCCGCAACCACAATGGCAATGCTTTCACGGATGTTGATATTCTGCGTGGAAGCCGGTACGAAAATCATGGGGAAAAGACCGAAGATCAGGCATAATATGCAGCAATACAGGAAAATAAGACTGGTTCCGTCCCGGTCCATCAGTGAAATGATGAGAGCAATGAACAGGAAAAGGCTCGTGAAAAGCAGAATACCTCCTATGTGCCTTATGATCAAAGGGATTCTCATTGTCGCAGATCTACATTTTGGCTGTCAGGTCCCGGATACTGTTTTCCAGTTCTTTCAATTCGTCGTTGGTTTCTATTTCAGCCCCGAATACGGTTCCCCGTTTGTAGTTTCTGATGGAGTGCACCAGCCTTTTCACCGGAGCCACCAGGTAATAGTTAATGAAAAGATTGAATATCAGGGTGAACACAATCCCTGCCCCGATGGCCACAATGCCTGGCATGATGGCCCGCTTTGATTTTTCCTTCAGCATCATGGCCTCGCGGTACATACTGGACTGGTTCAGGTCCATCAGGGCGTGAATGGATTTTTTTACCTCCTGGAACAGGGGATATACCTCGGTTTCGTACCATTCGATATTTCCCTGGCGGGATGTGTTGACAATAGGATATTCAATAATTCTTCGATACCGGGTGTACAGGGATTCAATGTCTGATACATATTGTCGTTCATTTTTTTC
Organism: Bacteroidales bacterium; assembly: GCA_049975425.1. GTDB lineage: Bacteria > Bacteroidota > Bacteroidia > Bacteroidales > VadinHA17 > HyVt-105. The sequence continues at coordinate 4,002 of JBNGDI010000009.1, read as the reverse complement.
TGTCAGGTTATTCCTTGCAATATCAAGAGATTGCCGGAAACTGCTGTCTGAAACCGAGATGGTTTGCCTTCCTTCCCTGAAGTTCCCCATTAATAAAAGAAGTATGCCGCTGTCTTCCCTTTCAATGGCCTCCAGCATATCTTTGGTTGCCTGAATTGACTGGTAATTGTCCTGCAGAATAGCATTGACCGACGAACTGATGCGGGTGAATTCAATGATGGAATAGGCACCGGCAAGGGCCAGCATCAGCACCAGGGTAAAGAAGCCCAGAAATAGCTTCAGTTTGATTTTCATAACCGGTCGTTTTTGAAATGTAAATATATGTAATGTACCATAAACATTGGATATCTTCGGTGAATTTGTTTGTGCCTTTTTTATGCGCAACCTGTTTAATTCACCCCTACCCGGATAAGTAAAGTTTGGCAAAGTATTTGCCTTATTCAGGTTGAATGATGATTGATGAACCTGTTAAAACAGAGAGCCATGAAAAAATATATCTACATCAGCCTGATAATGAGTTTTATGCTGGCCATGCCGGCCGAAAGCCAGCGAAGGACCGCCGAGCGTTCTTCCACTAAGAAGGTGGAAAGTTCGGCCAGGAACAATACACGGCAGCAGCGGTCGGTTGCCACAAAAAAATCAGGCAACGAACGCTCGAAGGCCGTGAGGCAAACCTCGCGGAGCCGTTCGAGCCAGCGGGCATCAGCAGCCCGGCAGGTTACCCGGGGCAGTTCATCCGGGAATGCTGCGGCTGCCCGCCAGAGTTCCCGGAACAATGCTTCCACCGCCCGCCAGGCAGGCCGTTTTTCTTCTTCTGCCAGCCGGTCGGCTGTTCAAAGCAGAAATTCCCGGAATACAGGTGTTTCCACGAACCGCAGTAACCAGGCGACTGTTTCCCGGAGCCGGGGACAGGAGAACCGGCGCACCTCAACGGCATCGACCGCAAACGTCAGGAACAGGAACAGTGCGGCCAATGGCAGGAACCGTGAAACGGTGCAGCGAAGAAGCGCCACTTCCCGCGGCAACCGCGGTAATACCGCCCCCGCCCGGGCAGAGAACCGGAATTCCGGGTCAAGAGTTGTGTACCGTTCCACCCGCCGGTATGTGAACCGGCACCCCGCACGCCATGTGTATGTTACCCCTCCACCCAGCCGGGAATACCGGGCCGTGCATTTCCCGTACCGCCGCCCTGCCCGGGTACACATCCGCTGGTCGGTCAACGTGTTCCGGTTTTATGTGAATCTGTACCCGGTGATGCGCACGTGGACGTATTATCCCGATTACCGGTTCGAGATGATCTCGGCCTATAATGCCCTGTTCCACATCGGTGAATTGAGAACAGTATATGGAGAAGTGACCGATACGTATTATGCCCGGGAAACCGATGAATATTTCCTGTATTTCGGAGCGTATTACCCTTACCACGATTTTACAGTGGTACTGCCCGGGAATATTGCCCGCCGGTTTTCCTGGAATCCCGAGCGGTACTTCCGGAACGATTACATCATGGTAACAGGCCTGATCACCGAGTTTGAAGGGAAGCCCGAGATTGTGGTGAAACACCCCGACCAGATCAGAAGATATTAGAAAAAGGCTGCAGGCGCAGCCTTTTTTTTTTGAGGTGTTGCGGGCCCCGCTGCTGAAATACACAGGGATTTGTAAAATTCCGAACCTGAACCTGTGATCATGCAGTGCTCTGTTTTCTTTATTTATTTTATTAACGCAGTTATAGGAAATTTCGAAATAACCGGAGAGCCTCTGAAAAACGCCTGATGAAATAATAGCTAAGTACTCAAATGTGCCATGGGATGAGACATACCTTTAACCAGGCTGCGCCTGTCAGGGCATGATCCTGCCGGACCTGAGTCATTTAAAAACATATTTATAGTTAGCTATTTATATAGCTACGTAGATAACTACGTAGATAACTACGTAGTTATCTGCGTAGACAGTATTTCAAAATCTTAATTCCAGCACCAGCTCGATCATTCGGCGCAGGGTGCCGTTTTCCTTTATCCACTCCAGGTCTGCCATCACCTTCTGCCGCCCCAGGAAATGGTAGCTGAGGCCGGTGAGGAATATCTGCCTGCGCAGGTTGCCGGCCGGTTCCAGCTCGAAATGGTCGTACCTTGAGACCAGGGAAAGGCTTTTCCCGTAAAGGTATCCTTCACTGAAAACAGAAAATCCGCTCATACCGAACGGCCGGTATTCGGTGTCAATGAAAGAGCCGTATGAGTTGCCGGTTCCTTTAAAATACTGAACGGCAGCAAGAAACCGGGGCGATTCGAATGACAGGTATCCCTGCTGCATGAAAAAACCGGGCTCTTCGGCAATATTTCCCTTTCCGGCGGCTATATGATAGCTCAGCTGCAATCCGGGCAAACGACCGGGGAACGGGCGCAGGGTGATGCGACCTTCGAAATTCTTTGAGGCATTATTTTCCAGGTCGTGGTATCCTCCTCCGTTGTATATTCCCAGGGCCAGGCTTCCGAATTTCCCCGGGTGATTTGAGCTGACTTTCTGCTGGTAATTCTGGTTGATCGGGCCGCCCAGCAGTGCGGAAAATGTAACCCCGAAGTCGGCCGAGTTCATCACCCGGTGTCTTTCCACAGGAAGAGTGCCCTGCATACGGTACTGGTAAATGCCATCCTCGAACGACAACCACGGCCGGTGTACCATGCCTGCCTCAACATGCCAGGCCGAACCGAGGAACATGCCTTCGGGATGTATATCCAGGTAGAGGTACTTCAGGCGCATTTCCACATTTCCCGCATCGGAACCTTCGTTGTCGAGGGTGATGTCCTGTGTGAACCTTACGGTGAACAGGGAACTGAGCTTTTTCTGGAAAGTGACATATCCCCGTTTCAGGGTAAATTCGCTTTCAGTGTGGTTTTCTTTCACAAAATGCTGAAAACCAAGAAACCACTGCCCCTTGACTTCCAGCAGAGGTTCCGGTGTAATGGGGGGAGCATCTTCCTGTGCCGAAACCGGGTTGCAACAGAAAGCATACAGGTAACACAGAAAAAGGCAAGCGAACGGTGGCGGGTTTTTTCGTTTCATTCGGATTACCGGTTTTTTCTTTTTCTGACCTGCCAAAAATACAACTTATCGGGCGGAAAACCGGGGTATTTTTATGCCGGGATGTATTTTACCTTGTTTACCCGCATTTTCAGTACCACACCCAGGCCGGCATGGTGGTGTGGTCGCCGTATACCAGCAGGTCGAACAGGCCGTGTGCCGCCAGGGGGGCGTATATCCGGCCGGAACAGATCCGGAATACCCCGAACAGGCATCCGGTAGTGAATGTCAGCACGGTAAGCAATACCAGATCAGGATCGCCTCGGGGGAGGGCTGATGCCAGCAATACCGATTTGTAGAGAGTATGTCCTGCCGAGGCCAGGATCACGGCCCATATCCGGCTGTATTTTTGAATGGTTCCCTGAACAAATCCGCGGTATACTATTTCCTCGGTCATACCGACAAGGGGGGTCAGAAGGCCGGGCAGCAACATTGTTTCGGGCATAGGTGGAACGGGTGAGAGAGTCCGGTCAAGGAACCCCAGGGAGGCCCCGGTAAGGATCCCGGCCGCCAGCAACAGCAACGAATGCCTTTTTCCCCCGGAAAAACCTATCAGATGGGCGGGGGAAGGATCGGTGAACAGTACCGTGGCCATGATCACCCCCGCCAGGCCCAGGGATGCCCAGGAAAGGGCGTTACCTGCCGGGAAGGCGGCAAAGACTGTCATGCTGAGTATGACCGGTATGGCCGGATGAAAGCGGTACCCCGGTTTGGGATTCATGCGGCCTGTGCCTTTTTTTTCTTTTTCAGCCAGGCAGACAGCATCCAGCCTGTTCCGGCCAGCGGCAGCAGCAGAAGGATCCAGCCCGAACCCAGGCAGAACCCACCGCCGGGAACAATGCGTGTACCGGGCAGGGCTTCTTTCAGCCGGTCGATCTGATCAGGCGATTTATCGTAGATATTTTGTTCTATGACCAGCATTTC
>JBNGDI010000008.1:0-104423 GCA_049975425.1 Bacteroidales bacterium | reverse complement strand
CTTAAATTCGCATGTCCTTATTAAATGATTTAATATTGTTTAGTTATTCATTCAATTACAGACAGAAAGAAAACCATCACCTGTCAGACGCAACAAAAATCTGTTCTTGCAAATTTATCCTTGATATATTCATCCCACCAGCCCCTCAGAGGCCGATTATTTGTAAATAATCCGTGAGGAATAAGCTGTCTGAAAAATTTTCTTTACTGCAAAGGACACAGGGTACGTACGTAAAATACTGAATATATATTACTGAATACCTGTCCATTGTGTCTTTTCAACCGGATGGATGGATTCAGGTTTTTTCCTTATCGTTTCCGTTCAGTGCAAAAACCATGGGAAAAGTGAAGGCCACCCGTACTGCCTGTCCACGCTGCCTGCCCGGGATCCAGGCTTGCGGGCATTCATTGATCACGCGGAGGGCTTCCCGGTCAAGCAATTCGTGACTCCCCCTGACAATTTCCACATCGGACATTTTTCCGTCCTTTTCCACGATAAAGGTCACATAAACTCTTCCTTCAATCCCTTTTTTATGGGCTTCCTCCGGATAGACCAGGTGATCAGTGATATAATGGCGGAATGCCTCCTGGCTTGTATCGCCCTTATAAACAAATAACGGCATTTCTTCCACAACGAAGAATACTGAGTCTTCCTGATCCGAAGGATTATCGGTTTGCGGGGCATTGTCGTCTGTAATTGAATTGATGGGATCGGCTTCGGAAGCCTTGTTCCAACCCGGAGCTGCCTGTTTGCTGTTGAACCCGAACAGGGCGATAAGCAGGGCGGCTGCCGGGATCAGGGCCAGTGAACGCCATTTGGCGGTTTTTCTTTTGCGGTTATCGGTCATCATGGTAAAACGTTTTTTCAGGTGAAACTGATTGAAATGATTTACAAATCGAAAGAACTGATGTCCGAAGATCTGCTGCAATATCAGGTTTTGATAATGCAGGGTGTTGGCTCCCTGTCGTATCACTTCCCTGTCGGCCTGGTATTCATGCACCTGTTTGAGTGACATTTTATACAACCAGGCAAAGGGATTGAACCAGTGAACCATGGTGAATATTTCCATGAAAAGAATATCGAGGGAATGGAACCTGAGAGCATGTTCTTTTTCATGGGCCACTATATCCGAAATATCTTCTCTTTCCCGGCATTTTTCATTTATCACGATCCACCGGAAGAAAGAGAAAGCAGGGATCTTTTCACCGGTCAGGATCACCACAGAATCACCCGTCATGACCTTTCTGCCCGACCGGATGAGGGTCACAATATGAACGATCTGAACCAGAAACCGGAGAAGGAAAAAAAACATGCCGCAAAGGTATACGGCTGTCAGCCAGTGACCGATGCCGGTATTTCCTGCAGCCTGTGAAGCCTCTCCGTTGCCCGTTCCCGTTACCTCCCATGCCAGAAACTCCACCACATACAGTATCGACCCTTCCTGCGGTGATGCCGGCAGGGTGAAATGGAACAGGGGAATGACAAGTGACAGCAGGGCTGTGCCCAGAAGGATCAGCCGGTTGAGACCGAAAAAGGTCTGTTTTCGGAGCAACAGCCAGTAAAGCAGGTAGAACAGCCCCAGGCTGATACCCGATTCCAGTAAATAATGACCCGGTTGAAACATGGGCGTTACTTTTTCTGTTTTTCGATCTCTTTCTGCATGATCTGCATGATCTCTTCCATTTCCTTCAGGGACAGGTTCCTCTCGCGCGCAAAGAAGGAGACCATGTTCCCGAATGAATTGCTGAAATAATTATGCACGAAGCTTTTAACTGTGGCGCGGGTATATTCTTCCCTGGATACGAGGGGATAATACCGGTGCGATTTTCCGAAAGCCTCATGAGAGACGAACCCCTTTTTCTCGAGGATACGCACGATGGTCGACACCGTGTTGTATGCCGGCACGGGGTTGGGAAGCCTTTTCATGATGTCCCTTACAAAAGCTTTTTCAAGCTTCCAGAGGACCTGCATGATTTGTTCTTCGGCTCTGGTCAGTTCTTTCATAGTTCAAAAATACAACTAAATTTTTAGTTATACAACTAAATGATTAGTTTTTTTTCGAAAAAAACAGAAAAATGCATGATGATTCATGAATTGAAAACAGGGGCGGGGGTGAGGACAGAGTGTGAGAGAGACAGGGGGTACTGTCCCGAAAGGAGCGGGTATATATGTATTTTCAGAGGGTTTACCGGTTACTTTTCCTTCTCTTTCCTGATGAGGTTCAGGGCCGACCCGGCCCGGAACCAGCCGATCTGGGTTTCGTTATAGGAATGGTTAACCGGGAACCGTTCTTCGGTTCCGTCGTCATGCCTGAGCAGGACGGTCAGCGGGTTTCCCGGGGCAAACGATCCCAGCCCCAGGATACTGATCCGGTCGGTTTCCCTGATCCGGTCATAATCGGCCGGGTCAGCAAATGTCAGGGCCAGTATTCCCTGTTTCTTGAGGTTCGATTCGTGGATGCGGGCGAACGAACGGACCAGAACAGCCCGTACATTCATGTACCGGGGTTCCATGGCCGCATGTTCCCGGGAAGAACCTTCCCCGTAATTTTCATCTCCCACGATCACCGAGCCGATTTTTCTTTCTTTATAGTAACGGGCTACCTTTGGCACCGGCTGGTATTTCCCGGTTTCGGTGTTCAGCACCAGGTTTGTTCTGTCATTGAAGGCATTGACGGCCCCGATCAGAAGATTGTCGGAGATCCTGTCGAGATGTCCGCGGTATCTCAGCCAGGGACCGGCCATGGATATATGGTCGGTGGTACATTTGCCCCTGGCTTTGATCAGCAGCCTCAGATCAAACAGGTCGGTTCCTTCCCAGGCGGGGAAAGGGGTCAGCAACTGCAGTCGTTCGGAGTTTGGAGGGATATTTACCTCCACCCCGGATCCATCATCGGCAGGGGATACGTAGCCATTGTCGTCCACGGCAAAGCCTTTCACGGGCAATTCAATTCCTTCCGGTTCTTCCAGTTTGATCTTTTTCCCTTCCTCATTGACCAGTGTATCGGTCAGGGGGTTGAAGGTGAGGTCGCCGGCCAGTGACATGGCGGTGACCACTTCGGGGGAGGCGACAAAGGCATGGGTATTGGGATTGCCGTCGTTTCGCCTGGCAAAATTGCGGTTGAACGAGGTGATGATCGAATTTTTCTCTTCCCGGTCAGCTCCCTTTCTGGCCCATTGTCCGATACAGGGGCCACAGGCGTTGGCAAGGACCACGCCCCCGATTTTTTCAAATATTTCCAGTAACCCGTCGCGTTCGATGGTGTACCGCACCTGTTCGGAACCCGGTGTAACGGTAAAGCCGGATTTTGCCCTGAGTCCGTTTTCAAGGGCCTGCCGGGCAATGGAAGCGGCCCGGGTGATGTCTTCGTACGAAGAGTTGGTGCATGAACCGATCAGGCAGACGTCCAGCTTCTTCGGCCAGTCGTTTTCTCTTACGGCCTGTGCGAATTCGGAGAGCGGCCAGGCCCGGTCGGGGGAGAAGGGCCCGTTGATATGAGGCTCCAGTTCCGAGAGGTTGATCTCGATCAACTGGTCGAAATAGTTTTCAGGGTTTTCATATACTTCCGGGTCGGCTGTCAGATGTTCCTTCACCCCGGCGGTTTCATCGGCCAGATCGCTGCGGCCGGTTCCCCGCAGGTAGGCGTCCATTTTCCGGTCGTAACCGAACAGGGAAGTGGTTGCCCCGATCTCGGCCCCCATGTTGCATATGGTGGCTTTTCCCGTAGCCGATATGGACCGGGCGCCGTCGCCGAAGTATTCCAGTATGTATCCGGTACCTCCCTTTACAGTGAGGATCCCGGCCACTTTCAGGATCACATCCTTGGCGGCGGTCCAGCCGCTGAGCCGGCCTGTCAGTTTTACCCCGATCTGCCGTGGGAATTTCAGTTCCCATGGCATACCCGCCATAACATCCACTGCATCGGCACCGCCCACTCCGATGGCCAGCATGCCCAGCCCTCCTGCATTCGGGGTGTGGGAGTCGGTACCGACCATCATTCCACCGGGGAAAGCGTAATTTTCCAGTACCACCTGGTGAATGATGCCTGCCCCCGGTTTCCAAAATCCGATTCCGTATTTTCTGGAAGCAGAGGCCAGAAAATCGAATACCTCCTGATTACCGTTTCGGGCATTTTTCAGATCCGCCAGGGCTCCGTCACGGGCCTGAATGAGATGGTCGCAATGCACGGTGGAGGGAACCGCCACCTTTTTCTTCCCGGCCGACATAAACTGCAGCAGGGCCATCTGAGCGGTGGCATCCTGCATGGCAACCCGGTCGGGATGGAATTCCACATAGTCCTTCCCCCCGGAAAAGGGTCGGGTGGCGGGCTGTGCCAGATGACTGTACAGGATCTTTTCGGTGAGGGTAAGAGGCCGTTGTGTGATTTTCCTCGATCGCTCTATTTTTTCAGGCAGGTTCCTGTAAACCCGCCTGATCATTTGCAGGTCAAATGTCATGTAAAAAGTATATTTTTGATACCGGGTGAGCCACAAAGGTATAAAATTAGAATGAATATAAATAACGAATATTTTGGTTTGAAATAATTCGGTGCGGGAGAGCAGAATCTTTTGTATCTTTATCGGACTTTGCCTCTCTGAGGGGAAACGGTTGAACAATATAACCAGGTGCAGGTATGAAAGCGGTTAACCTGTTTATTGAGAATGTCCGCGTGGCCTTTCAGGCGATCCGCACGAATCAGCTCCGTGCTATTCTCACTGTTTTTATCATTGCATTCGGCATTATGGCACTGGTTGGGATTCTTACGGCCATTGAATCCATCAAGTCGGCCATGACTGAGCAGTTCACCTTCATGGGAGCGAATACCTTTTCCATTGAAAGCCGGGGCATGACTGTGGTGGTTGGAAACCAGAGGCACCGAACCCGGAATTATTCCTATATTTCGTACCGGCAGGCCAGGGAGTTCAGGGAAAGATACTCTTTTCCCGGTACGGTATCTGTTTCGGTATATGCTTCGGGATCGGCCACGGTGAAATACCGCAACAACAAATCCAATCCCATTATTTCCGTAAGAGGGGTGGATGAAAATTACCTCGAGACGGCAGGGTATGAACTGGAAAGGGGAAGGAATTTCACCGCCCAGGAAATACAGCAAAACCGTCATCTGGTGATCATCGGGGCCGACCTGGTCCCCGTTTTGTTCAAGAATAATGAAGATCCGATTGACAAGATCATTTCGGTAGGACCCGGAAAGTATAAGATTATCGGCGTGCTGAAAGGAAAGGGCATGAGTTTCGGCGGAATGGATCAGGTTTGCATGCTTCCCCATACCAACGTACGGCAGTATTATTCCCGGCCCAATATGTCGTATACCATTCAGGTAAAGCCGCATGACAGCAGGTATCTGGATGTGAGTATCAGCGAGGCGGAGGGAATATTCCGTATTGTCAGGGGCCTGAAAGCCGTGGATGAAAGCGATTTCAACATCACCAAAAGCGACAACCTGCTGAATATTCTGCTGGAGAATATCAAAGTGATTACCTATGCTGCCACGGTGATCGGTTTGATCACCCTTTTCGGGGCGGCCATCGGGCTGATGAACATTATGCTGGTTTCGGTTACCGAACGTACCCGGGAGATCGGTATCAGGAAGGCCATCGGAGCCAAGGGGGCAGTTATCAAGCAGCAGTTTTTGTTTGAAGCCGTGGTGATCGGTCAGCTGGGGGGTCTGGTAGGGATTGTGCTGGGCATCATCATAGGCAACCTGGTGTCGGCCCTGATGGATGCCTCGTTCATTATTCCATGGATATGGATCATCAACGGGGTGATTGCATGTTTCGTGGTGGGGGTGGGTTCGGGGTATCTGCCGGCTGTCAAGGCATCCAGACTGGATCCCATTGAAGCCCTGCGTTATGAATAAACGGCAAACGCATATATCATGGAAAATCTTTTCATTGAAAAGTCGCCTGCCACTCCTCGTGTGGATCTGAATGCTTCTACCGGGGTACTTCTGATAGAAGGAAGGTCGATACCTGAAGATTCGGAATCATTTTTCGAACCCCTGTTAACCTGGATTGAACAATATTTCAGGAACCCATGCAAACAAACCATCCTGAACCTGAGGCTGGAGTATGTGAACAGCGGGACTTCCAAATATCTGATGGAGATTCTGCGTACACTCAGGAAATACTTCCACCAGGGGCATGATTTGCTGGTGAACTGGTATTATGAAGAAGAGGACGAATCCATGTATGAGCTGGGGGTTCATTACAAGGAATCGGTGAGCATTCCTATCCGGCTGAATGTGGTATACCTGTAAAATGATTACCTGCCCTTGCCTGAAAAGAGGTGAGTGCGGCCAAAAAAAAGAGGCCCGGCGGGGCCTCTTTATGTTTTTATAATGCAGGTGGATTCCTAAAAAAGAAGATCGATAAGATCGACCACCCGGCAGGAATAACCCCATTCGTTATCGTACCAGGCAAATACTTTGGCCATTTTTCCGTTGGTCATGGTACTGAGGGCATCGAAAATGGAAGAATGGGGGTCGTGGATCACATCTACCGATACAATGGGGTCTTCCGTATATTTGAGGATACCTTTCATCGGACCTTCCGCAGCTTCTTTCATAGCCGCATTGATCTCTTCTTTCGTTACTTCCTTTTTCAGGTTGACAACCAGGTCGACCAGTGAGCCGGTAGGGGTGGGCACGCGCACAGCGCATCCGTCCAGTTTCCCGTTGAGTTCGGGAATTACTTTTCCAACGGCACGGGCGGCTCCGGTTGTGGTGGGTATCTGTGAAACGGCTGCCGAACGGGCCCTTCTCAGGTCCCGGTGCGGAAGGTCGAGTATACGCTGGTCGTTGGTGTAGGAGTGAATGGTGGTCATAAACCCGTTTTCAATCCCGAATATATCGTTCAGCACCTTGGCAACGGGCGCCAGGCAGTTGGTGGTGCATGAAGCATTGGAAACGCACTGGTCGGTGGGACGGAGCGCCTCGTTGTTCACACCCAGTACGATCATGTTGTCTATCTCATCCTTGGCGGGTACGGTAAGGATTACTTTTTTCGCCCCGTTTTTCAGATGATCACCATATCCTCCTTTATCGCTTTCACGGCGGACAAATACACCGGTCGATTCTATCACCACATCGGGGGTGTCGCCCCACTTGATATTCAGGGGATTCTTTTCAGCGCTCACGGGGTATTTTTTCCCATTGACGATAATGTTTTTCTCATCGTGGGAAACTCCTTCGAATTTTCCCTGTGTGCTGTCGTATTTCAGCAGGTGGGCAAGGGTTTTTGTATCGGTGAGGTCGTTAATCCCCACAATTTCGAGGTTTGATTTTTCCAGTGCAATTTTGAATGCATTCCGGCCTATCCTTCCGAAACCGTTGATGGCAACTTTGATCTTTGTCATAACAATCCTATTAAATGGTTAGTAAAAAGCATACAAAACTAATCAATTAACACCACTCTGTCAATAATGTACAGGCAATTATTCAATTTTCCTTTCGTTTCCAGGGATTTGTATGCCGCGGGTTTTTTGTCAGTATATCAGGTCTTCCTGCAGGGCGGGTTCTCTTCTCCTCTGCCTTTCCGATTCGGGGGCTTTGGGATCAAATATTTTCCCGAAGCGGTAGCTAACAAAGAGGGCCACAACCACCTGTGTGGCTTTTTCGTTGGCCATGATGGGAATTTTTTTTGCGAAAGCATTGATCATTCCCCCAATTTCCAGAGCGTGCAGAATTTCATCGTACCTGCTGTATTCGAAATTGATCCCTCCTTTCATATAGATTCCCGGCAGGGCTCTGGTTTCGTCCACTCCTTTGAAAAAGCCTGCCCGGCCGAATATATCCGTGGCCTGATGGAACGATTCGTTGAATTTTTCGGTGGTAATAACATAGTCGTTGGGAGGGATGAGTTCCAGTTTCTGGTAATAAACCGGTTTATAAAGGGCCACACTGGGTCCGCCTGTAAAGAAGTACCGGATGGCTATCCCTCCGATATCGAATTTCCGGTAGATTTCGCGTTGAAAACCATATCCGATATTAGCCCAGAAAAGGGAATTCATCTTTCCGAAAACAAAGCTACGGTTGTTGGGCCAGATCGGATTATTGATTTTTACTTCTTTGGGATGACGGAAGGCATGAAATCCGGCTTCGTAAAGCTGCTTGTCGAAATAATTGATCCGCTGGCCGTAACGGTAGCTGATGCCGTATCCGCTGGTATGCAGAATCAGGCCGAAAGAGCTTTCGTTGCGGTAAAAAATCCTGGATTGTTCGTCAATATCTCCCTGAGCAAAAACAAGATGGGATAAAAAAAACCATCCCGTGAAGATATGAACGAATTTCTTCATCATGATAAAAAAACCCATTGATCATGGAATGGGTGGAGAGAATACTATTTTCCGGTAAACTTAAACCGCCTCGGCCGGTTGTTCCGTATCTGTATGACTGTATGCGGGACATACCTCATTGTTGCAAGCGCTCAGTGCGAGTCCGAGGAGCAGGCATACAGCCACTATGATGACCCCTTTTTTCATTTATGTATTCGGTTAATGTGATACAGCAGAGTAAAAACAAATATAAAGCATAAAAGTTTAAAAACAAACAGAAAAATGGCCGGTTATTCCGGGTTAATGGCTTCCGCAAGAAAAAGCCCGGCAGCAGTAACGGCTTTTCCGGGTGGATTGTTGTACCGGCAAAGTAAAAAATATCGTATAAACAGAGGCCGCTCCGGGAAAGGAAGCGGCCTCTGTTTTCAGCAAAGTGTTCGTTGACCGGTATTCTGTGAATTACCGGGTCTGTGTTTTTCCGGTTTTACATCTGTATATCCCTGCCGGGTGTCCATGGCGCCTTAATTTCTTCCAGCATTTTTTCCAGGGCAGGAATATCGGTATTGTTGATTTTCCGGATTTTTTCCAGCACCGGAGGAAACTCTTCCATCAAAATGCGGAAGGCTTCTTTTTCCGTTTCGGTGATATCGGCTGTAGACGAGTTATGCGTATAGGCCATGGTGCTCATGCGCCGGGCAAGCGGCATGGGTTGGGGAGGCACTTCCTCCCAGCTGGCTTTTGCCTCGTGTCCGTAAAAGGTGAACTGAATATCGTCCAGTTCCTTTCTCACCGCTTTGGCCCGTTCGATCATCCCGGGAGTGGCGCCCGGGGCCTGGTAGAGAGTTTGCAGTATGGCATCGGTTTTTTCCGAGAGTTCCTGTGTGAGGTTGATGGCTCCCCGCATTTTCCGAAACAGTTCGGCTGCTTTTTCCTGGAATTCAACCACCGACCGCCGGTCTTTTGCCTCCAGTGTGGCCAGATGCAGTGATTCCACCCGGAACTCCACCGGCTCCACCAGGAGGGTTTCCTTGCCCTGTACCACTTCGGAAAGTGATACACGGTAGGTATCGGGCATGACCAGAAATCCCGACTGGCCTCCGGCCAGCGGATCGAAGCCATCCCTCATTCTTGCCGGAAGAGGTGATTCATTCCGGAGGTCCCAGTGAATTCGCTGTATTCCGGAAGAGGCAGAGGTTCTGATCTTTTTCACCACCTGGCCGTCGGTGTCGTAAATGGTAAACAAGAGGTGTGGTTTTTCTTCCTTTCCTTCTTCCCTCAGTTCGTCGGGGGCGGGAATGGGAATTTTCTCTCCTTTTTCGAACAGTTCTTTTTCTTTTTCCCTTCTTTTCTGCCTCTCTGTTTTGTAGGTTTCTTTCAGGTAATAAGTAATGGCAGCGCCGTATTCCGGATTGGGGGCCAGGAAATAGGTGGAACCCTGCCCGTACCGGGAATCGGCCGGGATGTACATATCGGCTTTTTTTACCGGGAAAATGTGGGCTTTCTTTTCAAAGAGATCGGGATTTGCCTGTCGCAGCGGACTGTAATCGTCCAGCACAAAGAATCCACGGCCGAATGTACCCAGCACCAGGTCGTTTTCCCTCCGCTGGATAGCAATATCGCGTACGGCAATGTCGGGAAGGCCTGATGCCAGCCTGATCCATTTTTTTCCACCGTCAGTGGAAAAATAAAAACTGAACTCGGTACCCACAAACAGCAGGTCGGGATTGACAAAATCCTGCTCGATGCTGTGTACACTTCCGTTCTCGGGCAGGTTGGCGGTGATGGAAGTCCACGTTTTCCCTTTGTCGGTGCTTTTCAGCACATAGGGTTTGAAATCGTCGCGTTTGTGGTTGTTGAATGAGGCAAATACTACATTTTCGTCGAATTTCGATGGGCAGATATCGCTCACATAGGTATATTCAGGCACACCGGGGAAACTGGCTGTTTTTGTCCACGACTCCCCTCCGTTTTCAGTGATCTGAATGAGCCCGTCATCGGTTCCCACATAGATCAGTCCTTCCTTCACTTCCGATTCGGCCAGGGCGACGATGGTTCCGAACTGTGAAGTGGAAACATCCTTGGCCACGGCGTCAACACTCCAGTATTTTCCCATTACCTGCCAGGTGTTCCTGTCCATATTCCGGGTCAGGTCGCCGGAAATGACGGTCCAGCTGTTTCCCCGGTCATCGCTCCGGAACACCTTGTTTGCGGCAGCATACAGGCGGGTATGGCTGTGCGGGCTGAGGATCAGCGGAGCATCCCAGTTCCAGCGATAGGTTTCCTCGCCCTGGCGGGGCTGGGGTTTGATGTCGATCACTTCCCCGCTTCGCTTGTCGTACCGCACACTGTTTCCGTACTGCCATTCCGAGTATACAATATTCGGATCGGTGGGGTCGATGGCCTGCCAGAAACCGTCGCCTCCCACGGTAACGATCCATTCGTCATTGGCCACTCCCGCCGAATTCAGGTTCCTTGAAGGTCCGCCCATGCTGTTGTTGTCCTGCGTTCCTCCGTATATCCAGTAAAAGGGTTCGGTATTGTCAACGGCCACCCTGTAGAACTGTGTGACTGGCAGGTTCGATTTGAAAACATAATGCACTCCGCCGTCGAAGGTTTCATATATCCCGCCGTCGCCGCCGATCAGGAAATGTTTCGTATCACCGGGATCGATCCACAGGGCATGGTCATCTACATGGCGGCTGTTGTTGCTCAGGCGGGTCCAGGTTTTTCCTCCGTCGAGGGTATAATGGGTACGGGTTTCCAGGCTGTATACCTTGTCGGGGTCACAGGGGTCGCACACAATCTCATTGTAATACTGGCCGCTGGAATGATGATCGCTCATTTTTTCCCATGATTCTCCCATGTCGGTCGACCGGAAGAACCCTCCTGTTTCGCCTTCGGCTTCAATAATGGCATAGAGAAGGCCGGGTTTTACCGGTGAGGCGGCAATGCCCATGCCTCCCACATGACCGCCGGGCAGTCCTTTTGTGAGTTTTTTCCAGGTTTCTCCTCCGTCGGTTGATTTGTAAATGGCCGATTCGGGTCCGCCGCCTATTTTGGTGAAGACATGCCTGCGCCTCTGCTCGGAAGTGGCAAACATTATTTCGGGGTCCCAGGGTGAAATGATCACATTGTTCACTCCGGTGTTCTCACTGATCTCGAGTACTTTCTTCCAGGTTTCGCCTCCATCGGTGGTTTTATACAGCCCCCTGTCGCCTCCGGGCCCCCAGGCCGATCCTTCAGCAGCAACGAAAACCACATCGGTGTTCCCGGGATGGATGGCGATCATGCCGATCTGTCTCGATTCTTTCAGTCCCATGTTTTTCCATGATTTTCCACCATTGGTGGTTTTGTATACTCCGTTGCCGTATCCCAGCGCGCGCTGGTGGTTATTTTCCCCGGTTCCCAGCCACACCACGTTCGGATTGCGCGGGTCCATGGCCAGGCAGCCCATGGCATATGCCCCGTAGTTTTCAAAAACCGGCTTGAAAGTAGTACCGTTATTTTCGGTTTTCCATACATGGCCTGAAGCCACTGCAACAAACCATTCCGAGTGGTTGCGGGGATTTACCGCAAAATCGGAAATTCGGCCCGAGGTGAATGCAGGGCCAATGCTTCTCCATTTGAGCCCGGAGAAGGTGGAAGAAATCATTTTTCCTTCTTCTTCGGATTTTTTTTCTTCTTTTTTACCTGCTCCCCATACGGGTACACTCCATGTGAAAATACACAGAAAGATCACGGGCAGGACTCTTTGAAGGGATACATGTCGATTCATAATGTGATGATTTTTTAAATAAGCATTGGGGTTGATCAGGTGAAAGTAGAAAAAACGTTTTATAAATTATGCATATTTCATTGAATAAATCATCCTGTTATGTGACATAGATTGAGTGCCCAGCCTTTTTAAAACTGTAAACTTGTTAATAAGAAAGGCTTGTATTTAAATCATTAATACGTGAGTAATATCATTGCCGGCAACGGCCTATCCGCTTATTTTTGTAAAAAAAACAGTTATGCTCAACACCATTTTTACACACCGTTCCATCAGAAAATACAAAACCGATGCGGTAGCTCCCGACCTGCTTGACAGGATACTGGAAGCGGGGACCCGCGCTTCCAATACCGGCAATATGCAGGTGTACAGCATGATTGTTACAACCGATGAGAAGATAAGGAAACAATTGTGGGAGCAGCATTTCAAACAGAATATGGTACTGGAGGCTCCGGTGCATATCACCTTTTGTGCCGATCTGAACCGTTTTGAAAAATGGTGCCGTCAGCGGGAAGCCGAACCGGGTTACCGGAATTTCCTCTGGTTTCTCAATGCAGCTACCGATGCCTTGCTGGCATCACAGAATGTTTGCCTGGCTGCTGAAGCTCATGGCCTTGGGATATGTTACCTGGGGACCGCCTTATACAATGCCGACCGGATCGTCGAGATACTGGAATTGCCCGACGGGGTTATTCCGGTTGCCGCCATTGTAATGGGATATCCGGCAGAAAATCCCGGGCTGACCGACAGACTGCCAGTGGAGGCTGTGGTGCACAGGGAAAAATACGAAGATTATGACCCGAAGCGGATTGACCGGCTGTACCGGGAAAAAGAATCGCTCGATGCTACCAGAAAGCTGCTGGAAATTAACAATAAACCCAACCTTGCCCGGATTTTTACCAACCTGCGCTACACCCGTAAAGACAATGAATTCTTTTCCGGAAAGCTGATTGAATTGCTCAAAAAACAGGGTTACCTTCCCTGAGAAAAGGTTTTTCAGTAATTCCTTTTTACATAGAATGAATTGGCCTGTGCAGTGGGTGTGATCACCAGGTCGTTAATACAGACATGGGGCGGACGGGTAATGGCAAACAAAATGGTTTCCGCCACATCCCTCCCGCTCAGGGGGGTCATCCCACGGTATGGAGCTTTTGCTTTGGCTGCATCTCCTTTGAACCGGACCAGGGAAAATTCCGTTTCCACCAGTCCGGGAGCAATGTTGGTCACTTTGATCCCTTGGGCAAGCAGATCGATGCGCATGGCTCTGGAAAGGGCATCAACCGCATGCTTGGTGGCACAGTAGACATTGCCGCGTTCGTATACTTCCTTGCCCGCAGTGGAACCCAGGTTGACCACATGTCCCCGCCCCCGTTCTATCATTCCGGGAAGCAGGTTGCGGGTCATGTACAGCAGTCCTTTGACATTGGTGTCGATCATCCGTTCCCAGTTGTTTATGTCTCCTTCCTGCAGGTAATCAAGCCCGGCGGCCAGCCCGGCATTGTTGATCAGGATATCTACCTGTGCCCAGTCTTCCGGAAGGTCCCTGACCGCTTTTTCTACTTCTTCCCTTGCCGTTACATCGAGCGGGACAACCCGCACCGGGGTGCCGGTTCGGCGGAGTATTTCTTTCGAAAGGCTTTCCAGCAGTTTTTTTCTTCGGGCAGAGAGAATGAGCCGGTATCCGTTCCCGGCCAGGAGCAGGGCGGTTTCCCTTCCGATTCCGGAAGAGGCTCCGGTAATCCATACCGTTTCCTTTTCTTTGATCATGGTTACTGTGATTATTTCCGATGGTAAAAATAGAGAAAAAAAGAGACTTTTCCGTAAGGCCTGTCTCCAAAGGTTTTTCCGGGAAAACCGGGGGAAATTTCCCGGCAGGTTTCTCCAAGTCAGCATATTGTTGATTATATTTGCTTCGGTATACTAAAGCCTAATATATGCCCGCTCAAAAAGTGAATGAACAAACCGCCGGCGAACTGGGAATCAACCGGGAGGAATTTCTGCGCATCAGAGAGATCCTGGGCCGTACACCGAATTTTACCGAACTGAGTATTTATTCAGTCATGTGGTCGGAGCATGCTTCCTACAAGAATTCAATCAAATGGCTGAAAACATTACCGCGTAAGGGAAAGCATCTTTTGGCCGAGGCGGGTGAGGAAAACGCCGGCCTGGTGGATATTGGAAATGATCTGGCCTGTGCCTTTAAAATAGAATCGCACAATCATCCCTGTGCCATTGAACCCTATCAGGGGGCTGCCACCGGTGTGGGGGGCATCAACCGCGATATATTTACCATGGGTGCCCGGCCCATTGCGCAGTTGAATTCCCTGCGGTTCGGGGAGATCCATCTCGACCGTACCCAGTGGCTGATGCGCGGTGTGGTGCAGGGTATAGGCGATTACGGGAATGCATTTGGTGTGCCCGTGGTGGGTGGGGAAGTATATTTCGACCCCTGTTACCGCACCAATATTCTGGTCAATGCCATGTCGGTGGGGATTCTCAAAAAGGGAGAAATGATTTCTGCTACAGCCCGGGGGAAAGGCAATCCCGTGTACATTGTGGGATCGTTAACAGGAAAGGACGGCATCCATGGGGCTACTTTCGCCTCGGCCGATATAACCGAAAATTCAGCGGAAGATCTTCCTTCCGTGCAGGTGGGTGATCCGTTCCAGGAGAAACTTCTGCTCGAGGCTACCCTCGAACTGAACCGCACCGGAGCCGTGGTGGGGATGCAGGATATGGGAGCTGCCGGGATCATCTGTTCCACATCTGAAATGTCGGCACGCGGAAAGTGCGGTATGCGGATCGATCTGGACCGGGTTCCTCTCAGGCAGGAAGATATGGAACCGTTTGAAATCCTGTTGTCGGAATCACAGGAAAGGATGCTGGTGGTGGTGAAAAAGGGCAGGGAGAAGGAGGTGGAGGCCATTTTTGATAAATGGGACCTGAGTTGTGAGATTATTGGAGAAGTTATTCCCGAAGACAGGCTGGTTTTTTCCTGGCATGGAAAACCTGTGGCCGATGTTCCGGCTTCATCGCTGGTGCTGGGCGGAGGGGCTCCAGTTTATGAGCGCGAAACTCGCGAGCCTGCCTATATTAAAGAATACCGGAAATTCCGCATTGATAACATTCCCGAGCCGGAAGACCTGAAAGAAGTGGCTTATGCCCTGGTGCAGAATCCCAATATTGCCTCCAAGCAATGGGTTTACCACCAGTACGATACCATGGTACGTACCAATAATTTGTCTACCAATTTCCCATGTGATGCAGGACTGGTCAATATCAAGGGAACCCGAACGGCCCTTGCGCTCACGGTCGATTGCAACGCCAGGTATGTACATGCGGATCCCTACATCGGAGCCCAGATTGCTGTGGCCGAAGCGGCCAGGAATATTGTGTGTTCGGGCGGGGAACCCATGGCCATTACCAATTGCCTGAATTTCGGAAATCCATACAATCCCGAGGTTTACTGGCAGTTCGTCCAGGCAGTGAAAGGCATGGGAAAAGCCTGTAAAAAGTTCGAAACCCCCGTTACGGGAGGAAATGTGAGTTTTTACAACCAGTCGGTTATCGACGGAAAGGAAGTGCCGGTTCATCCCACCCCCACCATCGGTATGCTTGGCCTGCTCAGGGAGAAGAACAATCAAATGACCATGGCTTTCAAAAACAAGGGCCATATGATCTTTCTGCTGGGGAAATCGCAAAACGATATATCCAGCTCAGAATATCTGGTTTCCTGGCATAAGGTGACCCAGTCACCCCCTCCGCATTTCGACCTGGATTTCGAGCACCGGCTGCAACAGGTGGTTAAAAAACTCATTGCATACAGTCTGGTGATGTCGGCACACGACATTTCGGAAGGCGGACTGTTTATTTCCCTGCTGGAATGCGGCATGCCGCGCAGCCTGGGATTCGATATAACCACCGATGCGGAAATAAGAAAAGACGCTTTTCTGTTCGGGGAGGCTCAGAGCCGGGTGGTGGTTTCCGTAGCTCCCACCCGCGAGACTGAATTCATTGATTTTATGCTGAAGGAGGATTTTCCGTTCTCCGCCCTGGGTCATGTTACCAAAGGAGAGATACGGGTGGATGATATCTCCTACGGGTTTGTGTGCGATATGAAAAAATATTACGATACAACTCTGGAAAAATACCTGGAAGACCCTGTATCCTGACATTCCCGGTCGTTTCATTGCTTTTTTCCCTGAAAGGATAATAATACCGTATGAAAACAGTTATTTGTTTACGAGGGTAGACCGGGAAATTGAAAACGAAATTCCATATCATCTTCTGGACAGCACTGGTCTTCTTCCTGTGTGATACGGCTGCGCAACGATCCAGGGTGAAGAATGATCCGGCTTACGATAAGAAACCCCTCCATTTTGGATTTACGGTGGGACTGAATGCCATGGATTTCGGGGCAGTGATCTCCGAATCGGCTTACCTCGATACCACCCTTTTTGCCGATGTAACCCGATTGCAGCCCGGATTCAATATCAATATTGTTTCCAACCTGAGAATGAATGACTACTTCGATCTGCGCTTCCTGCCAGGGATCGGTTTCGGACAGCGAAACCTGGTGTACTATTCCGGCAGGCAGAAGGTTGGAACCGTCCAGAAACTGGAATCATCCTACCTGGAATTCCCCCTGGTGGTGAAATACAAATCTACCCGGATCAACAATTACAGGCCCTACCTGCTGGGAGGGCTGAATTACCGGATTGACCTGGCTGCCAGAAAGGAATACGATGATGCGGAGGACCTGTACCTGCGGCTGAAACGTTCCGACCTCCACTATGAAATTGGTTTTGGAATAGATTTTTATCTCAGGTATTTCAAGTTTTCCACCGAGCTGAAGCTGGCAGCCGGTACCCGTGATATACTGATGGATGACCCCAATGCAACACATCCTGAGTATGTCAATGCTATCGGCCGTCTCATGTCGAATATCCTCATCCTGTCTTTTCATTTTGAATAACCGTCATTCTTTGCCATGCCCCGTGAATTCGACCTTACCCTCCCGCCTGCCGGAGGGGATGAGAAGGAAGCCATACTCAATGCGCTGCGCAGCCGGGGTGAACTTTTACCGGAAAGCGATGCCTTTGTTCATATCCTGCAAAAATCGCTGGATGCGCGCCGGGGGTTCATCCGCTGGCATTACCGGCTGAGGGTGTTCTCTGCCGGTGAAGAACGTCAGGAACCTTTTCGGCCCGGATATAACGATGTGCATCGGGCCGAACCGGTCTATATTGCAGGGACGGGCCCCGCGGGTTTATTCTGCGCCCTGCGGCTGCTGGAACTGGGCCGAAAGCCGGTGTTGCTGGAAAGAGGGAAGGAAGTGGGTTTGAGGAAACGCGATGTGGCGGCCATTTCAAGAGAACTCCGGGTGGATCCCGATTCAAATTATTGTTTCGGAGAAGGGGGAGCAGGTACTTTTTCCGACGGGAAATTGTATACCCGTTCAAAAAAACGGGGTGATACCGGCAAAATACTGCAAACCATGGTCTGGCACGGAGCACCCCCGGAAATTCTCTACGAATCGCACCCGCATATTGGCACCGACCGGCTTCCCGGGGTGATCAAAAGAATCAGGAACACTATTCTGGAACATGGAGGAGAATTTCATTACCAGACCCGGCTTAAGGGTTTGATGATTGTGGCCGGTCGGCTTGCCGGTTTTATTACCGAACCGGGAGGCAAAATGAACGCACATTGCCTGGTGCTTGCCACAGGCCACTCGGCCCGGGATGTGTACGAACTGCTGGCCCATGAGGGGATCAGGCTGGAAATGAAGGGTTTTGCCATGGGGGTGCGGGTGGAACACCCCCAGGAACTGATCAACCGTATTCAGTATCACGGATTTAAGAATATTCCGGGGGTGCCTGCAGCAACCTACCGCCTGACGGCCCGGGCCGGGAAATTTAGTGTATATAGCTTCTGCATGTGTCCAGGTGGTTTCATTGTTCCCTCGGCCACTTCTCCGGGTGAAGTGGTTGTAAACGGTATGTCGCCATGGCGCCGGAATTCACCTTACGCCAATGCTGGTATAGTTACGGAAATAACGGAAGAGGACATTCCCTCTGTTTCCCGGCACGGGGTGCTGGCCGGGATGAAATTCCAGGAAAATCTGGAAAAACAGGCGTGGTTTGAAGGGGGAAAAACCCAGCAGGCCCCGGCGCAGAAGCTGACCGATTTTCTGGAGAACAAACGGCCGGCATCCCTTCCGCCGTGTTCCTACTTCCCCGGCCTGCAGCCTTCTCCCTTGCATGAATGGCTGCCGCCTTTTATGGTGGAAAGGCTGAAACAGGGTTTCCGGCTTTTTGATAAAAAAATGAGGGGATTCATTACGGGCGAAGCGTTACTGGTGGGAGTGGAATCACGTACCTCAAGCCCGATCAGGGTGGTCAGAGATGCCGGAAACCACACCTCGGTGTCGTGTGAGGGATTGTTTCCATGCGGAGAGGGTGCCGGTTACGCCGGCGGGATCCTTTCGTCGGCCATCGACGGGCAAAATACGGCCGATAAGGTTCATGCCTGGCTCAGCCGTGGTTAACCTTTCGCTGCCTTCTTCTGAACTCGGCACAAACCACGGCTGCGGATACCGCCACATTGAGTGAATCGAGCCCTGATCCCGGGTGGGAAGGAATACTGATCTTCCGGTGAATGCGGGGAAGCAGTGCCGGGGAAATTCCTGCCCCCTCATTACCCAGGAGAATGATCCCGCGATAGTCAAGAGGGGCATCGTACAGACAATCGCCGTCGGGGAATGTGCCGTAAACATGCGGAGGGCCTGGTGGAGGGAAACGTTCCAGAACCTCTTCCATGGGTATGTAATGTACCCTTACCCGGAACAGGGATCCCATGGAGGCCTGTACCACTTTAGGATTGTATGCATCTGCCGTGCCGGGCGTACAGAAAATATCGTTTATGCCGAACCAGTCGGCCAACCGGATGATGGTACCCACATTCCCCGGATCCTGAATGTTATCAAGCGCAAGCGAAAGAGACTGTTCCACGTTTTCCCAGACGGGTGAGTAAACAGGCTTCCGAAACACGGCCAGCACTTCCTGTGGGGTGCTCATCAGACTGACCGATTTCATTTCTTTTTCACCAAGCAAATCGGGGGTTACCTTGATATTGTTCAGAAGGTGGCTGTATTTCCTGATCCATTTTTCGGTACCTGCCAGGATATTGGCTTCGGCACCTTCCTGCAGCAGTTCTTCCACTATTTTGCGCCCTTCGGCCAGAAAAAGTCCGTACCGGTCGCGATATTTTTTCTGCTGCAGAGAACGGATCAGTTTTTGTTTGTTTTTCGACAGCATGGTCCTTAATTTGTGGTATTCGGTAACTGCAGGTTCGTGTGATGTATTTATCTCCCCTGATTTTATCTATATTTGCATGGCATCTTTTGCCGTACGACCATTGAACAGGAGTAACCGAAATACGTCACCCTATTCTCCGGCCAGGTTATTCTGGTATGCGGCAATATTCATTCTTCCCCTTGCCTCATGCAATCCTACGAAATACGTTCCCGAGAACGAATACCTGCTTCACAAAAATAAGCTTAAATTCGAGAAACGGAAGATCGAAAAGGACCAGCTGCGCAGTTATTTACGGCAACATCCCAACAAAAAGATCCTGGGAGTGCGTTTCCACCTGGGTTTGTACAATCTATCCAACCTCGAAAAGGACAACTGGTTCCACAACTGGCTCCGGAAAATCGGAGAACCGCCCGTGATCTATGACCCCCGCCTGCGCGAGCTGTCCCGTGACCAGCTAAAACAGTATATCCGGAACAAAGGGTATTTCAATGCCGAGGTGACCGATATGGCCACATTCAGGAAACAGAAAGCCACCGTTTCTTACCATATCCATGCCGGCGATCCTTATACCCTGCGGGAACTCAATTACAGATTCGAGGATCCCACCCTGGAAGAGGTTGTGCTGGCCGATTCGGCGCAGACACTGTTAAAACCCGGTGTGCGATATGAACAGGACCTTTTGCAGGAAGAACGGCAACGGCTTGAGACCTTTCTGAAAAACAGGGGGTATTTTAATTTTAGCAAGGAATACATCTATTTTGAAGTGGATTCCACTGTGGGGAATCACCAGGTGGATGTTTTTCTGGGAATAAAACCGTATCAGGTCAGGGTAACACCCACCCGCTTCAGCACAGAACCTCACCGCAAATACCGCATCAATCAGGTTAACGTATTCATGGATTTTGACCCGGTGCAGGCACTGGCCCAGGGGAATTCCTATTTCAGCGACCTGGATACGATGGTGTACCGGGGGATTTCATTTACCGGCAAAGATCTGGATTTTACCGTCCGGCCCAGGGTGGTGACACGTTCCAACTACATTGTGGAAGGGAACCGATACCGCCTGGAAGATGTGGACAAAACCTATGAACACCTTAGTTCCCTGCGTATTTTCAAGGGGATAAACATTCAGTTTTTCGAGGATCCGTACCGGCCTGTCGGCCCCGATGATGAGTACCTGCTGAATTGCCAGATACAGCTTACACCTATGACACGCCAGTCGTATACCGTGGAGGTGGAGGGTACAAATTCTTCAGGAAATCTGGGCGTTGCCGGCAATTTTATTTACCAGCACAAAAACCTTTTCCGGGGTGCGGAAATATTCGACCTGAAATTCAAGGGAGCTATTGAAACCCTTGCTGAAAATGAAAGCGGACTGAAGAACACCCTTGAACTGGGGGCCGAAGCCAATCTGCAGTTGCCCGTGTACCTGCTACCTTTTCTGAACAAGGAAAGCTTTGTGAAGAAGTATGACCCGAAGACGCGGATTACCACGGCTTACAATTTCCAGCGCCGTCCCGATTATACCCGTACCATTGCCAATGCGTCTTTCGGGTACCATTGGGACGGGAACCGGTTCAATTCGCATACGGTGAATCCCTTCGAATTATATGCGGTCAGGATATTTAATATCAGTCCGTATTTCATGGACCGGATCAGGGGAACATACCTGGAATACAGCTACAAGAACGTAATGATCCCCGAGTTCACCTACAACTTTGTATTCAACAATCAGAATATCAAGAGGAAGACCGATTTTATCTTTTTCCGCTTCAATGCCGGGATGGCCGGAAACCTGCTCACGGGGTTTCACAAACTGGTCGATACGCCCAAACCGAACGGGGCATACCGCCTGTTTGGAATGGAATATGCACAGTATGTGAAATCTGATTTCGACCTGAGTTTTCACCAGGTGCTGAACGAATCGAACGAATTCGTGTACCGGTTGTTCGGTGGCATTGGCTATCCGTACGGGAATTCCCGTGCCCTGCCTTTCGAAAAAAAGTATTTTTCCGGAGGGGCCAACAGCCTGCGGGCATGGCATGTACGATCGCTGGGACCAGGTTCGTATTACGATGAGGCCAACCTGCGGTATCCCAACCTGACGGGGGACATCAAGATGGAGGCCAATGTGGAATACCGGTTCAAATTGTTCTGGGTCATGGAAGGCGCTCTGTTCCTGGATGCCGGTAACGTATGGGATATCAGTGCACGCGACGAAAGGACGGGCGCCGAGTTCAAATGGAACCGTTTCTACCGGGAGATTGCTATGGGTACGGGCCTGGGTTTCCGCTTCGACTTTACGTTCGTTCTGTTCCGGCTCGATCTGGGTATGAAGGTCCGCGATCCCAGGGAACCGGAGCATCTGCGGTGGGTAATCGGAACAGAAAGGTGGACCCTGAAAGATGATTTTACCCTCCAGATCGGGATCGGGTATCCCTTCTGATCGTTCAGATATAACTCAGCTTGATCATATTGGTTTGTCCCCGTTTGACCAGGGGCGTGCTGCCTACGTGAACCACCACCTGCCCTTCCTCCACCAGTTTTCTTTCTTTCAGGAATGTGATGGTGTGGGCTATGGCTTCATCGATTTTTTCAAAGTAATCCATGTGGAAGGCCTGCACCCCCCATAACAGGGAAAGGGAATTCAAAAGTCTCTTGTTGCTGGTGAAGGCAAAAATATCGGTGGTGGGCCGGTGGCTTGAAATGCGTTGCGCCGTGTAACCCGAATGGGTAAAGGTAATAATGGCCGTGGCCCGGGCTTGCCGGGCCATCATCACGGCATTGTAACAGATGGAATCGGGCAGGAAAGAGGTGGACATTTCTGTCGGTGCATGTTCGCGGATAAAATGTGCCCCGTTCTTCTCGGTCCAGTTGATTATCTTTTGCATGGTACGGATCACCTCCACCGGATATTTTCCCACGGAGGTCTCCCCGCTCAGCATGAGGGCGTCGGCTCCGTCGAGCACGGCATTGGCCACATCGTTGGCTTCGGCGCGGGTGGGACGGAAGTTGTTGGTCATGCTTTCGAGCATCTGGGTGGCAATAATGACCGGCCGGGCGTGGTCAATGCATTTTCTGATGATATTTTTCTGAATAAGGGGTACCCTGTCGTAATCCACCTCCACTCCCAGATCCCCCCGTGCAATCATGATCCCGTCAGCCAGATCAATGATATTGTCGATTTCGGCCAGGGCTTCCGGTTTTTCAATCTTTGCAATGATGCGCGTGGCTTTCTTTTTCTTCTTCACCAGCTTTTTCAGTTCGATAACATCGGTGGCCGAACGCACGAACGACAGGGCCAGCCAGTCGATATCCTGTTCGAGCACGAATTCGGCATCCCGAATGTCTTTTTCCGTAAGGCTTGGCAGTGAAATGCTGGTGTCGGGAAGATTCACACCCTTCCGTGAGGAAAGCAATCCCCCGTGTACCACTTCTGCCCTGACCCTGTCTTGGCCGTTGGTTTCCAGCACCCTGAGTTTCAGTTTTCCGTCGTCGAGCAGGAGCGGGTCGCCGGGTTTCACATCGGCCGGCAATCCCTGGTAATTCAGGAATATTTTTTCAGGAGTTCCCATGCAGGGGGTGGTAACTATATCCAGTATCTTTCCGTTTTCCAGAAAAACCCCGTTGTCCTGCATTTCTCCCACCCGTAGCTTGGGGCCCTGCAGATCGGCCAGAATGGCTATCTGCTTCCCCAGTTCCTCATTCAGTACCCGGATATTCCTGATCACTTTCAGGTGGTCGTCATGACAGCCATGTGAAAAATTGAGCCTGCACAGGTCGATGCCTTCGCTGAACATTTGCCTTAATGTTTCCAGGCCGGAGCATGACGGCCCGATGGTGGCAATAATCTTGGTTTTGGATGAGCAAATCGAAACCATAATTCATAATGCTTGATACCGCATAAAATTAATCAAATATTACCAGCTGGTACAAGCGAAAATATTATTCAAATAATATTTAATATATTTAAAATATATATAATAAAAATTAAATATAATATTAATAAATAGTACTATCGCATAAATAATATTGATTCTCAATTCTATTTTTTCAGAATGCTTTCAGGCATATTGCAGGAAACATGAAAATTTGCCATATTGCAGCCCCTGTGGAGCGTTCATTCATCATTTTACACATTTTTCTATGGACCTTACCAATCGTGACAGTTTCGGCAGTAAATTCGGAGTGATTGCAGCTGCTGCCGGTTCGGCCATCGGGCTGGGCAATATCTGGCGTTTTCCATATGTACTGGGGGCCAACGGCGGAGGTGCTTTTTTACTGATTTATGTGATTTTTGTTGTGGTAATAGGTATTCCTGTGATGATGTCGGAATTTGTTATCGGTCGCAGTGCACAGCGTAACCCCTATGGTGCATTCAGGATTCTGGCCCCAGGAAAACCATGGTATCTGGTGGGAATTATGGGAGTGGCGGCTGCCTTTATGATCCTGGCTTTTTATGCTGCCGTAGCGGGCTGGACCATGGAGTACCTCTACCAGTCGGTTGTGAACGGTTTTTCCGGCAAGTCGGGAGAGGAGTTGAGCGCCATGTTCGATACTTTCCGTTCGGGATCGGCCCGTCCCGTTATCTGGTTTCTGGTTTTCATGGTGATGACCTCCTGCATTGTGATGTCAGGCATACAGAAAGGGATTGAAAAATATACCAAGGTGTTGATGCCGGTTCTTCTTTTGTTGCTGATTGCCCTGAGTATTCGTTCCCTCACCCTTCCGGGAGCCGGAGAAGGATTGGTATTTCTTTTCAGGCCCGATTTTTCCAAAATAACCGGCAAGGTGGTGCTGGAAGCCCTGGGACAGGCCTTTTTCTCCCTGAGCATAGGAATGGGGACATTGATCACCTATGGTTCGTATATAAAGAAAAAAGAAAGACTGGGCAATACTGCGGTAAGTGTTTCACTTACCGACACCTTCATTGCGGTACTGGCCGGGGTAGCCATTTTCCCCGCGGTTTTTGCTTTCAGCATTGACCCTGCTTCCGGAGAAGATCTGGTGTTCAAAACCCTGCCGGTGATCTTTCAGCAGATGCCCGGAGGGTATTTCTTTTCAATGATATTTTTCCTGTTGCTGGCGGTTGCGGCTCTTACGTCAACCATCTCGGTGCTCGAGGTGGTGGTTGCCAATTTCACGGAAGAATTCCAGCTCGGACGCAGGAAGGCCACCATAATGGCCGCACTGGCAATTTCTGTGCTGGGTATTTTTGCTTCCGGGTCGTGGTCGTGGTTCAGAGAGCTTGACATTTTTGGTTTAAGTGTTTTTGAACTGCTCGACCATACCTCGGCCAATTACATGCTGCCCCTGGGAGGTTTCTTTATTGTGGTATTTGTTGGTTGGTTTATGGGGAAACCGAAAGTGGCGGGGGAATTGTCGAGCAACGGTATGTTCCCTGTAAGGTATTATCCTTTGTTCCTGTTTATTGTGAGATTCATAGCTCCCATTGCCATAGCGCTTGTTTTTCTGAACAGCCTGGGACTGTTCTGAACCTGTATAAAGACAGTGCGGTAATCATTGGTCGGTGAACGTGGCGCCGCGATTTGTTCTGCCCGATGAAATGGAAAGAAAAGATCAGGCCGTTCCTGTCCTTTTCCATGAGGGAAAAGCGGGGCATTCTTTTATGGGTTTGTCTGATGACTGGTATTATGCTGTTTCCGCTTGTGCGGAATAAGCTGTTTCCTCCCGACTGGCCTTCTGCCGGAGAGCTGGCTGAAGAGGTCCGGAATTTTGAGGGGAGCCTGGAGCAGGAAGCGGGGATGGCCTCCTTACGGGAAGAATGGCAGAATCCGGATGGGGTGGTGAAGCTGTTTCCTTTCAATCCCAATGAGAACTCGTATAACGACTGGCTGAACCTTGGATTAACTCCCCGTCAGGCCCGTACGGCCGATAATTATTTGAAGAGCGGGGGTGTTTTCCGGGTACCGGCCGATCTGAAAAAGATTTATGGTCTGGATTCCGGCCGCTATGCATTGCTGGAACCGTATATCCGGATTCCGCGGGGTACAGGGGAGGGCGGAGCAGAAATGTCTGAAAAGGAATCTGATGGAAAAAAGGCATCACCGGCCGTTGCAGCACCTCTCGACCTGAATACCGCCGATTCGGCCGAACTGCAGGTTCTGCCGGGGGTTGGTCCGGTTCTGGCTTCCCGGCTGGTGCGTTACAGGTTGCTGATAGGCGGGTTTTACAGTATGGACCAGGTGGGGGAGGTGTATGGCCTGGATGACTCGCTGATTGCAGGCTGGGGAGGCAGGGTGTGGATTGACAGCGCCCGCATCAGGAAAATGGATCTGAACCGGGCCGGTTTTCGGGAATTGCTCAGGCACCCCTATCTGGATTATTATCATACACGGGCGCTGGTGCAGTACCGCGAATCGCAGGGGGGATTCAGTAATCTGGAGGAGATTCGCAGGAACCGGCTGCTACCCGATTCCATATACCGACGGATAGCTCCTTACCTGGAAATAGGACACCGGCAACCCTGAACACCGGGCGGAATTTGAGGGCGGAAAAACTTGAATTTGCCATAAAATTTTTGTAATTTGAGGGAAAATGATCCGGCGTTGCTTGCCGGGAAACCATAACCAACCGGGCGGGTACATAAATCATAAATCCCTTTTTCAAAAGAAAATTTTGAAAAATGTATTTTCGGTTCTAAATTTGCGCCTCAATTAATCGGGAAGTAGATATGATAATTATACCTGTTAAAGAAGGAGAAAACATTGAAAGAGCGCTTAAGAAATTCAAACGCAAGTTTGAAAAAACGGGCGTCATGCGAGAGCTTCGGGAACGGCAGGCTTTTACGAAACCTTCTGTAAAACGACGCCAGACGGTGAAACGTGCCGTCTTTCTCCAGAAACTGAAGGAAGACGAAGAGTAATTTGATCCGGATGCTGACACTGTTTGCCTCCTGTGTCCCTGCCTGGTTGAATCCGTGATCAAACCTCTGCCTTCATGAAGTACCTGGAAGAATTTATCGGTTTTCTAACGCACGAGAAAAGATATTCCATCCATACGGTTGTTTCCTACCGAAATGACCTTCAGCAGTTTATGAGTTTCTGTGACGGCAGGGAACCACCTGTTCCGGCAGAGGAGTGTGATTACCGGCTTATCAGGGCATGGATGGTGAAGCTGATGGAAGAAGGCATCAGTCCGCGGACGGTCGCCAGGAAACTTTCGGCAGTGAAGGCGTTTTTCAGGTACCTGGTGAAAAGGGGGCTGGTGGACCGGAATCCGGCCGACAGGATCAGCGCTCCCAGGCAGGAAAAGAAACTGCCCCGTTTTGTGGAAGAAGAGAAGATCAACCACCTTCTCGACAGGTATGAGTTCGGCGATGATTACCGGGGGATAAGGAACCGACTCATCATTGAAACCCTGTATCTTACAGGGATGAGGCGTGCCGAGCTGATCAGGATGAAAGAGGAGGATGTGGATTTTGAGAAAGCACAGGTGCGGGTTACTGGCAAACGGAACAAGCAGAGGATCATTCCCCTTACCCGGGCTTACCTGGACCAGCTGACGGAATATCTGGAGATGAAGCGCCAAAACTTCGCCAGGGAATCCTTTCCTGCCCTGTTTCTTACACAGCATGGAAAACCTTTGTATCCCAGGCTTGTATACAGGGTGGTGAACCATTATCTCAGGCTGGTGACTACCATGGAAAAAAAGAGCCCGCATGTACTGAGGCACAGTTTTGCCACGCATTTATTGAACCGGGGGGCTGATCTGAATGCCATCAAGGAATTGCTGGGGCATGCCAACCTGTCGGCTACCCAGGTATACACCCACAATACTTTTGAAAAACTCAAGCAAATATATAAACAGGCCCATCCAAGGGCATGAATAACAAACCAAAAGATCGTATGCTATGAACATTCAAATTCATTCCGTTCGGTTTGATGCCGACAAGAAGTTGCTGAATTTCATACAACAGAAGATCAAGAAGCTGGAGCAGTACAATGACAGGATCATTGGAGCTGAAGTTTTTCTGCGTCTTGACAATTCACAGAATGATGAAAACAAGATTACAGAGATCAGACTGGATATACCTCCCAGTCCCCTGTTTGCCAAGAAGCAAAGCAAGACGTTTGAGGAGGCTGCCGACGGAGCTGTCGATGCGCTGAAACGCCAGATTACCAAACAAAAAGAGAAGCTCAGGGGGGTATGAAAAGCCTTCCAAAATAAAAGGCATTTTTTTTGGGTTGTAAAAAAATATTCATACATTTGCAAACCGATTTTCAGGGGTTTGCCTAAAATCGTGGTTCTTACCATATTGTGCCGATGTAGCTCAGTTGGTCAGAGCAGCTGATTTGTAATCAGCAGGTCGTGGGTTCGAATCCCCCCATCGGCTCACGATCCTGATCTATCGCAGATGGGGAGATACCAAAGCGGTCAACTGGGGCAGACTGTAAATCTGCTGGCTGATGCCTTCGGAGGTTCGAATCCTTCTCTCCCCACAGTTTTTTCCTGCCTTCCGGCAGGTACTGAAGGAAAGAATGATGACTGAATAGTGCAGGTTCTTTTAATTGCTGTTGGTATTGTCAGAAAAATAAACAATCAACAGGAGGGGACCAGGAAGTTTTACCAACCAAATGAAATGGCTCCTCCCTGCCGGAAGGCAGGAAAAAAAATCGCGGGAGTAGCTCAGTTGGTAGAGCATCAGCCTTCCAAGCTGAGGGTCGCGGATTCGAGTTCCGTCTCCCGCTCAAGGATGCCGATGTAGCTCAGGGGTAGAGCGCTTCCTTGGTAAGGAAGAGGTCATGGGTTCAATTCCCATCATTGGCTCAAAGCGTTAAAGACAAATCAAAAACAAATAGTGGTTCAATAACTAATTTCTGTTATCATGGCTAAAGAAAAATTTCAAAGAACAAAACCTCATGTGAATATTGGTACCATCGGTCACGTTGACCACGGGAAAACCACCCTTACGGCAGCCATTACCATGGTACTGGCCAAACAAGGTCTTTCAACAACCATCCGGGATTTCGATTCCATTGACAATGCCCCGGAAGAGAAGGAAAGGGGTATCACCATCAATACCGCCCATGTGGAATATGAGACCAAAAACAGGCACTATGCCCATGTTGACTGTCCCGGACACGCCGACTATGTGAAGAACATGGTTACCGGTGCAGCCCAGATGGACGGTGCTATCCTGGTGGTGGCCGCAACCGATGGCCCCATGCCGCAGACCCGTGAGCACATTCTGCTGGCACGCCAGGTGAACGTGCCGAAGATAGTGGTTTTCCTGAACAAGGTAGATATGGTGGATGATGAGGAACTGATCGAACTGGTGGAGATGGAAGTGCGTGAGCTGCTCGATTTCTACGAATTCGACGGTGAAAACACCCCCGTGATCAGAGGTTCCGCCCTGGGAGCCATGAACGGAGAGGCCAAATGGGAAGAAAAGGTGGTTGAACTGATGGAAGCTGTTGACAGCTATATCCCTGTTCCTCCCCGTGATGAAGAAAAGCCCTTCCTTATGCCAGTGGAAGACATCTTTTCAATTACCGGGCGCGGCACAGTGGCCACCGGAAGAATTGAACTGGGTGTGGTGCATACAGGCGACGAACTGGAAATCATTGGTCTGGGTGCCAACAAGCGGAAAACCGTTTGTACCGGTGTGGAAATGTTCCGGAAGATCCTGGATGAAGGAAAAGCGGGAGACAATGTAGGGCTGCTGCTCAGGGGAGTGGACAAGAAGGAGATCAAGCGTGGAATGGTGCTGGCCAAGCCGGGAAGCATTACGCCTCACACCAAGTTCAAGGCTGAGGTGTATGTGTTGAAGAAGGAAGAAGGCGGGCGTCATACTCCTTTCCACAACAATTATCGTCCCCAGTTTTACCTGCGTACCCTCGATGTTACAGGTGAAATCAAGCTTCCCGAGGGAACGGAGATGGTGATGCCTGGCGACAATGTAACGATTGAAGTTTCGCTGATCTATCCCGTGGCCATCAATGTGGGCCTGCGTTTTGCAATCCGTGAAGGCGGACGGACAGTAGGTGCCGGCCAGGTGATTGAGATCATTGAATAATACTATACCGGAGGGGGAGAACAGGGTTCCGGAAAAGGATCCTGTTTCCCGCTTCCGTACACGGGTGTAGCTCAGTTGGTAGAGCACTGGTCTCCAAAACCAGGTGTCGGGCGTTCGAGTCGCTCCTCCCGTGCCAATACAGCTCAGCATGAAAATCAAGAATTATATACAGGAGGCATACACCGAGCTCGTGCACAAGGTATCATGGCCTACCTGGGGAGAATTGCAGAGCAGTGCCATTGTGGTGATGGTGGCTTCCCTGCTGATCTCACTGGTGATATTTCTTATGGATATCAGTTTCAAAAATATACTGGAACTGATTTACAGCTTGTTTTATTAAATACCTGAAGGGACACCATGACAGAGCTGGAAAAGAAATGGTATGTGTTGAGGGCGATCGGGGGCAAAGAAAAGAAAGTGAAGGAATACATCGAAAGTGAAGTTTCCCGTCTGAACCTGCAGGATTACGTCAGCCAGGTACTGATCCCCACAGAAAAGGTATATCAGATCAGGAACGGCAAAAAAGTCAGCAAGGAAAGAAATTTCTTCCCCGGATATGTCCTGGTGGAAGCTGCCCTTGTGGGAGAGGTGGCCCATGTGTTGAGGAATGTTCCCAACGTAATGGGTTTCCTGGGTTCCAAAGGCGGTGATCCCATCCCCCTCAGGATGTCGGAAGTGAACCGGATTCTGGGGAAAGTGGATGAACTGGCCGAAAGCGATGAAGAAATCAATGTTCCCTTTTTCGTGGGCGAGAGCGTTAAAGTGATTGACGGACCCTTCAACAGTTTTACCGGTGTGATTGAAGAGGTGAACGAGGAAAAGAAGAAGCTCAAGGTCATGGTAAAAATATTCGGGCGTAAAACCCCACTGGAACTGAGTTTTCTGCAGGTGGAAAAAGAATAGTACTGCAGATGAAGTTTTTGAAAAGACTGTTACGCACCATAAATATATACGGTAGTTACGACAATTGCTTCCTGAGTGGCTGCCGGCATGTGAAATCTAAGCTAGAAACAACAAATGGCTAAAGAAGTCTCTGGAATTATCAAGTTGCAGATCAGAGGGGGTGCCGCAAACCCTTCTCCGCCTGTGGGCCCTGCCCTGGGGGCGAAAGGGGTAAACATCATGGAGTTTTGCAAACAATTCAATGCCAAGACCCAGGATAAAGCCGGTAAGATCATACCTGTGATCATTACCGTTTATTCTGATAAGTCGTTCGAATTTGTGACCAAAACTCCTCCGGTTGCCGTGCAGTTATTGGAGGCTGCAAAAATCAAGTCGGGTTCTCCCGAGCCCAACCGCGCCAAGGTGGCTTCGGTTACCTGGGATCAGGTGCGGGCTATTGCCGAGGATAAAATGACCGACCTGAATGCCTTCACTATTGAGTCGGCTATGAAGATGGTGGCTGGTACCGCCCGGAGCATGGGAATCACCGTGAAAGGTGAGTTTCCCGGAAAAAGTAATTAAAAATCTGACTTTACAAAATGGCCAAGTTAACAAAGAACAGAAAAAAGGTTCTGGATAAATTGGAACCCGGTAAAGCCTATAGACTCATTGAGGCAGCCGAGCTGGTGAAGGAGATCAATACCGCCCGGTTCGATGCTTCAGTGGATATGGACATACGCCTGGGGATAGATCCGCGAAAATCCAACCAGATGGTCAGAGGAGTGGTTACCCTCCCTCATGGAACAGGGAAGGAGACCCGGGTGCTGGTGCTTTGTACTCCCGACAAGGAAGAGGAGGCCAAAGAAGCCGGCGCCGATTATGTTGGGCTGGATGAATACGTCGAGAAAATCAAATCGGGTTGGACCGATGTGGATGTGGTAATTACCATGCCCACCGTTATGGCCAAGATAGGCGCACTGGGGCGAATTCTGGGACCTCGTGGTTTAATGCCCAATCCAAAAAGCGGAACGGTGACCATGGATATTGGCAAGGCGGTGAAGGAAGTGAAAATGGGTAAGATCGATTTCAAGGTGGATAAATACGGCATTGTGCATTCATCCATTGGAAAGGTTTCTTTCCAGCCGAAGCAGATTGCGGAGAATGCGCGCGAATTTATCAGCACGATCCAGAAACTCAAACCCGCTGCTGCCAAGGGCACCTATATCAAAAGCATCTACCTTTCGAGTACCATGAGTCCGAGTATCAGGGTGGATGCCAAAGCTTTGGATGAATAAAATGGAGAACCGAGCATGAGACGCGAAGAAAAAAATCAAATCATTGATAACCTGACAGAAGAACTCGGGAAATACAACCATGTTTACCTGGCTGATATTTCCACCCTGAATGCTGCCGATACCATGGCGCTCAGGAGGAAGTGCTTTGAGAAGGATATCAAGCTGATCGTGGTTAAGAACACACTGCTTCGCAAGGCTCTGGAAAAATCCGGCACCCGGTATAATGACCTGCTGGAAGTGCTGGAGCAACCTACATCCGTGATGCTGTCAGATACCGGAAACCTTCCTGCCAAACTCATTAAAGAGTTCAGGAGGAGGCATGATAAGCCGGTGCTGAAAGCAGCCTATGTGGAAGAATCCGTCTATATAGGAGACGAAAACCTCGATGTCCTTGCTTCGCTCAAGTCGAAGGAAGAACTGGTGGCCGATGTAATTGCCTTGCTGCAGTCGCCCATGAAAAATGTGATGTCGGCACTCAATTCCGGCAGCAACATTTTAACCGGTGTTTTGAAAACACTGGAAGAAAGAGCATAACAAAAAGTGTAACCTGAAAACAATGTAAATAAAATGGCAGACTTGAAAAAATTGGCTGAAGAGCTAGTAAATCTGACTGTGAAAGAAGTGAATGAACTGGCCGATATTCTGAAAGATGAATACGGTATTGAACCCGCTGCCACTGCTGTTGCAGTAGCCGGACCCGCTGCCGGCGGGGAAGGAGAAGGGGCAGCCGCTGAGAAAACCCAGTTCGATGTCGTCCTGAAATCACCGGGCGGAGCCAAACTGCAGATCGTAAAACTCGTGAAGGATATCACAGGTCTCGGTCTGAAAGAAGCCAAAGCCCTGGTTGACTCTGCTCCCGCTCCCGTGAAGGAGGGAACCACCAAGGAAGATGCCGAATCACTGAAAGCACAACTGGAAGAAGCTGGAGCCGAAGTTGAAATTAAATAAAAACAATACTCGTTTAACGGGTAAACCACAGGTTTAGTCCCTGTTTTGGGGACTAAGCCTTTTTGTCGTTTATGTATTCAAATCGTTTCATGTCCATAAGGACTGTCTTTCATTAAACCGCTTCCTGTCCAATGAGTGAAAGAATTAGTTTCGCAACAACCAAAAATCAGCTCGATTATCCCGATTTCCTGGAAATCCAGCTGAAGTCATTCCAGGAGTTTTTCCAGCTGGAAACCACTCCGGAAAACCGGAAAAAGGAAGGCCTTTATAAGGTATTTACTGAAAATTTCCCCATTACCGATACCCGGAACAATTTTGTGCTGGAATTTCTCGACTACCAGATTGACCCGCCCAGGTACACCATCGATGAATGCCTGGAAAGAGGGCTTACCTACAGTATACCTCTCAAGGCCAAACTGAAGCTGTACTGCACAGATCCCGAGCATGAAGATTTTGATACCGTGATTCAGGATGTTTACCTGGGTACGGTACCCTATATGACTGAGAGGGGGACTTTTGTGATCAACGGGGCCGAAAGGGTGGTGGTTTCCCAGCTGCACCGCTCGCCGGGTGTTTTTTTCGGCCAGAGCCTGCATGCCAACGGTACCAAACTGTACTCTGCCCGTATTATTCCTTTCAAAGGATCGTGGATCGAGTTTGCCACCGACATCAACAATGTGATGTATGCATACATTGACAGGAAGAAGAAACTTCCGGTAACCACCCTGCTGCGTGCCATAGGTTACGAAAGCGACAAGGACATTCTGGAGATTTTCAACCTGGCCGATGAGATCAAGGTGAGCAAAGCGGCCCTGAAGAAATATGTAGGACGGAAACTTGCCGCCCGTGTGCTGAAGACCTGGGTGGAGGATTTTGTCGATGAAGACACCGGTGAAGTGGTTTCCATCGAAAGAAATGAGGTGATTATCGACCGGGAAACCATTCTGGAAAACCAACACGTTGACCAGATCGTTGAGTCGGGTGCCAAAACCATTTTGCTGCACAAGGAAGGTGCCAATGTGAGCGATTATGCCATCATTTACAATACCCTACAGAAAGACCCCTGTAATTCAGAAAAAGAAGCCGTATTGCATATTTACAGGCAGCTTCGTAATTCGGAGCCGCCCGATGAAGCCACAGCCCGCGACGTAATCGATAAACTGTTCTTTTCCGACAAGCGTTACGACCTGGGTGATGTGGGACGATACCGTATCAATAAAAAACTGGGACTGGAAACGTCGATGGATGTGAAAGTCCTGACCAAGGAAGATATTATCCAGATTATACAGTACCTGATCGAACTGATCAATTCCAAAACCGATGTAGACGATATCGACCATCTGAGCAACCGCCGGGTACGTACCGTGGGCGAACAGCTTTCCAACCAGTTCAGTGTGGGATTGGCCCGCATGGCCCGGACCATAAGGGAAAGGATGAATGTTCGGGATAACGAGGTGTTCACACCCGTCGACCTGATCAATTCGAAAACCCTGTCCTCTGTGATCAACTCCTTCTTCGGGACCAACCAGCTTTCACAGTTCATGGACCAGACCAATCCCCTGGCTGAAATGACCCACAAACGCCGTATGTCGGCCCTGGGTCCCGGTGGTCTGTCGCGCGAAAGAGCCGGTTTTGAGGTAAGGGATGTGCATTATACACACTACGGACGCCTGTGCCCTATTGAAACCCCGGAAGGACCCAATATCGGGCTGATTTCTTCTCTGTGTGTGTATGCCAAGGTAAATGAACTCGGATTCATTGAAACACCTTACCGGCAGGTACAGGAAGGAAAGGTAAGGCTGGATCATGACGGTATTATTTTCCTCAGTGCCGAGGAAGAGGAAGCAAAGATCATTGCCCAGGCCAATGCTCCCATTACCGATGAAGGGGGCTTTGTGAATCCGAAAGTAAAAGCACGGTTTGAAGGGGATTTCCCGCTGGAAGATGCCTCGCGCATCGACCTGATGGATGTTGCCCCCAATCAGATCGCCTCCATTGCGGCCTCACTCATTCCCTTCCTCGAGCACGACGATGCCAACCGTGCCCTCATGGGATCAAACATGATGCGGCAGGCCGTTCCCCTGATCAAACCCGAGTCTCCCATCGTGGGAACAGGCATTGAGGGGATTGTAGCACGCGATTCGCGTATCCTGATCGTGGCTGAAGGCGACGGAGTGGTGGAATATGTGGATGCCGACGAGATCGTGATAAGATACTCCCGGACCGACGAAGAAAAATTCGTGAGCTTTGACGATCCGGTGAAACGATATGTGCTTCCCAAGTTTAAGAAAACCAACCAGAATACCTGCATTAACCTGAAACCCATCGTTTCCAGGGGCGACAAGGTGGTGAAGGGTCAGATCCTCACCGAAGGATATGGCACCGAGAAAGGGGAACTGGCCCTGGGCCGGAACCTGAAAGTGGCTTTTATGCCATGGAAAGGGTACAACTTCGAGGATGCTATCGTGATCTCCGACAGGGTGGTGCACGAAGATATGTTCACATCCATCCATATCGACGAATACCTGCTGGAGGTCCGTGATACCAAACGGGGACTCGAAGAACTTACTTCAGATATTCCCAATGTGAGTGAAGAGGCTACCCGCCATCTCGACGAGAACGGACTGATACGCATCGGAGCCAACGTGCAGCCGGGCGATATCCTGATAGGAAAGATCACCCCCAAAGGGGAATCTGATCCATCGCCTGAAGAAAAACTGCTGCGGGCCATTTTTGGCGACAAGGCCGGGGATGTGAAAGATGCTTCGCTGAAAGCTCCTCCTTCCCTGGAAGGGGTGGTGATTGACAAGAAACTGTTTTCCCGGGCTATCAAAGACCGCAAAGTGAAAATGTCCGAGAAACCCCTGCTCGATAAAATCGAGACGGAATTCGAAAAACAGGCCGCCGAACTGAAATCGAAACTGATCGATAAGCTGTTTATTCTGGTGAACGGAAAAACCTCCCAGGGAGTAAAGGATTACTACAATAAAGACCTGATTCCCAAGGGAAACAAATTTACTCTCAAGCAGCTTCAGGAAATTGATTATCTGGAGGTAAATCCCAACAAGTGGACTACTGACAAGAAGAAAAACGATACCATCAAGACCCTGCTCTATAATTATATGCTGAAATACAAGGAGCTGGACGGTGAATACAAGCGCAGGAAATACAGCATTGCCATCGGCGATGAATTGCCCGCCGGTATTATCCAGCTGGCAAAGGTATATATTGCCAAGAAGAGGAAGATAAAGGTAGGCGACAAGATGGCCGGGCGTCACGGGAACAAGGGGATCGTATCGAGGATCGTTCGCCAGGAAGACATGCCTTTCCTGGAGGACGGAACCCCGGTCGATATCGTGCTGAACCCGCTGGGTGTGCCTTCCAGGATGAACCTGGGGCAGATCTATGAAACCGTGCTGGGTTGGGCAGGCGCCAAACTGGGGGTCAAATTCTCCACACCCATTTTCGATGGTGCCAGCCTGGATGAAATTACGGAATATACCGATAAGGCCGGGCTTCCCAAATACGGGAAAACCTATCTGTACGACGGGGGCACCGGCGAACGTTTTGACCAGCCTGCTACGGTGGGGGTAATCTATATGCTGAAGCTGGGCCACATGGTGGATGACAAGATGCATGCCCGCTCCATCGGGCCCTATTCCCTGATCACCCAGCAACCCCTGGGCGGAAAGGCCCAGTTCGGCGGACAGCGTTTCGGGGAAATGGAAGTATGGGCCCTGGAAGCGTTCGGAGCATCCCATATTCTTCAGGAGATCCTTACCGTGAAGTCAGACGATGTGGCCGGAAGGGCGCGTACCTACGAGGCTATTGTCAAAGGCGAGCCCATGCCACACCCCGGTATCCCCGAATCGCTGAACGTGCTGCTGCATGAAATGCGCGGGCTGGGACTGAGCATTAACCTGGTATAGGGTTATTCATGGTTATATTTATTATTTACAGATAACAAACAACACAGATATGTCATTCAGAAGGGACCAAAAAGTCAAAAGCAACTTCACCAAGATCTCCATTGGTCTGGCATCTCCCGAAGAAATTCTGGAACGATCAAGCGGGGAAGTCCTGAAACCTGAAACCATCAATTACCGGACCTACAAGCCCGAAAGGGATGGCCTGTTCTGCGAGCGGATATTCGGCCCGGTGAAGGATTATGAATGCCATTGCGGAAAGTACAAGCGGATCCGATACAAGGGGATCGTTTGTGACCGTTGCGGGGTTGAAGTAACCGAGAAGAAGGTGCGGCGCGAGCGCATGGGGCATATCACCCTGGTAGTGCCGGTAGCCCACATATGGTATTTCCGCTCACTTCCCAACAAAATAGGCTACCTGCTGGGGCTGCCAACCAAAAAACTTGACAGCATCATTTATTATGAGCGCTATGTGGTAATCAACCCCGGTATCAAGCAAGCCGACGGCATCAATTATATGGATTTCCTGACGGAAGAGGAATACATCGACATCCTGGAATCCCTTCCGAAAGAAAACCAGTATCTGGACGACAGCGATCCTGAAAAGTTCATTGCCGGAATGGGTGCGGAAGCCGTGCAGATGTTGCTGGAACGCCTCGACCTGGATGAACTTTCCTATGATCTGAGGCACAAAGCCAGCACCGAAACATCACAGCAAAGGAAAAATGAAGCCCTGAAGCGCCTGCAGGTGGTGGAAGCGTTCCGGGCATCCAAGGGAGTGAACAAACCCGAGTGGATGATACTGAAGGTTATTCCCGTCATACCCCCGGAGCTCCGTCCCCTGGTTCCGCTCGACGGCGGCCGTTTTGCCACTTCCGACCTGAACGATCTGTACCGCAGGGTGATTATCAGGAACAACCGCCTGAAACGGCTGATCGAAATTAAAGCTCCGGAAGTGATCCTCAGGAATGAAAAACGAATGTTGCAGGAAGCCGTTGATTCCCTGTTCGATAATTCCAGGAAGTCGAATGCAGTAAAAACCGATGCCAACCGGCCGCTGAAATCGCTCAGCGACAGCCTCAAGGGCAAGCAGGGACGGTTCCGCCAGAACCTGCTCGGGAAACGGGTGGATTATTCTGCCCGATCGGTGATCGTGGTAGGACCCGAACTGCGGCTCCACGAATGCGGATTGCCCAAAGATATGGCGGCCGAACTGTACAAGCCTTTTATCATCAGGAAGCTGATTGAAAGAGGCATTGTGAAAACTGTGAAG
Source organism: Bacteroidales bacterium (assembly GCA_049975425.1). Taxonomy (GTDB): domain Bacteria; phylum Bacteroidota; class Bacteroidia; order Bacteroidales; family VadinHA17; genus HyVt-105. The sequence goes on along the minus strand of JBNGDI010000008.1, from coordinate 66,677 downwards.
TCGGCCAAAAAAATTGTCGACCGTAAGGATCCGGTGGTGTGGGATATCCTGGAAAACGTACTGAAAGGCCATCCTGTGCTGCTGAACAGGGCGCCTACCCTGCACCGTCTCGGTATTCAGGCCTTTCAGCCCAAACTGATCGAAGGAAAGGCCATCCAGTTGCATCCATTGGTTTGTACAGCTTTCAACGCCGACTTTGACGGCGACCAGATGGCTGTGCATGTTCCCCTGGGGAATGCCGCTATTCTGGAAGCCCAGCTGCTGATGCTGGCCGCCCACAATATTCTAAACCCGGCCAACGGAGCCCCCATTACGGTTCCTTCCCAGGATATGGTGCTGGGGCTTTACTACATGACCAAAGCCAGGAAAAGCACACCCGATGATGTGGTAAAAGGCGAAGGAATGGTGTTTTACTCGCCCGAAGAGGTCAATATTGCCTACAACGAGGGCAGGGTGGATATGCATGCCATCATCAAGGTGAAGGTGAAAACCATGGAAAACGGGAAACCGGTAAGCAAAATGGTGGAAACCACGGTGGGAAGAGTGTTGTTTAACGAGGTGGTGCCTCCCGAAGTGGGGTTCATCAACGAACTGCTGACCAAGAAATCATTGCGGGAAATCATCGGCAAGGTGCTGAAAATGACCGGTACTGCAGCAACATCCAAATTCCTCGATGATATAAAGGATAAGGGATATTTCATGGCTTTCAAGGGAGGATTGTCGTTTAACCTGGACGATGTGATCGTGCCCGAAGAAAAGATCACCCTGGTGGATGAAGGCTATCAGGCCGTGGAAGAAGTGCTGAATAACTACAATATGGGCTTCATTACCAATAACGAACGGTATAACCAGATCATCGACATCTGGACCCATACAAATGCCAAGCTGACGCAAACCCTTATGCAGCGGCTTTCGTCTGACAAGAAAGGGTTCAACCCGGTATATATGATGCTGGATTCCGGAGCCAGGGGTTCGAAAGAACAGATCCGCCAGCTCTCGGGAATGAGGGGACTGATGGCCAAGCCGCAGAAATCGGGTGCCACAGGAGCCGAAATTATTGAGAACCCTATTCTTTCAAATTTCAAGGAAGGATTGTCGGTACTGGAATATTTTATTTCCACGCATGGTGCCCGTAAAGGGCTTGCCGACACCGCCCTGAAAACCGCCGATGCGGGATATCTTACCCGCAGGCTGGTAGACGTGGCTCAGGATGTGGTGATAACCGAGGAAGACTGCGGAACCCTCCGCGGGCTCGTGGCTACTGCCATCAAGAACAATGAAGAGGTGGTGGAATCACTATATGAAAGGATCCTGGGACGTACTTCCGTGCATGATATTTACCATCCGAATACAGGGAAACTGATCGTAAAGTCCGGAGATGAATTCACCGAGGAAGTGGCTCAGATCATCGAAGATTCACCCATCGAACAGGTGGAGATCCGTTCGGTGCTGACCTGCGAATCGAAGAAGGGGGTATGTGCCAAATGTTACGGACGCAACCTGGCTAACGGCAGAATGGTGAAGAAAGGAGAAGCCGTTGGGGTGATCGCAGCGCAATCGATCGGAGAACCTGGCACCCAGCTTACCCTGCGTACCTTCCACGTGGGAGGTACCGCCTCGAATATTGCTGCCGAATCGAGTGTTATTGCCAGATACGACGGAGTGGCCGAGATAGAAGAGCTCCGGGCGGTGGAATATGAAGATGAGGTGCTGAACCGGAAATATGGTATTGTGATCGGTCGCCTGGCCGAACTTCGCATACTCGACAAGAATACCCGCATTCCGCTGACAACCCATCCCATTCCCTATGGAGCGAAACTGTACATCCGGAACGGGGATGTGGTGAAAAAGGGCGATCTGGTCTGCGAATGGGATCCCTACAATGCGGTGATCATTACTGAAATGACAGGAAAGGTCCGGTTTGAAAATGTACTGGACGGAGTTACTTTCCGTGAAGAATCGGATGAACAGACCGGTTTCAGGGAAAAGGTCATTATCGAAACACGAGATAAGACCAAAAACCCCATGATCAAGATCGTGGATAAGAAAAATGAAGTCCTCCGGGCATACAACCTGCCGGTTGGCGCTCACATTGTGGTTAACGAAGGCGATGCCGTAAAGCAGGGACAGATCCTGGTCAAGATACCTCGGGCTGTTGGGAAATCGGGTGACATTACGGGTGGTTTGCCCCGTGTAACCGAGCTCTTTGAAGCCAGAAACCCCTCCAACCCGGCCATTGTGGCTGAGATTGACGGAGAGGTATCCTTCGGAAAAATCAAGCGGGGTAACCGCGAGATCATTATCAAATCGAAAGCCGGTGAGGTGAAGAAATACCTGGTTCCTCTTTCCAAGCAGATCCTGGTGCAGGAAAACGATTATGTCCGAGCCGGGATCCCGCTTTCCGACGGCGCCATTACCCCGTCAGATATTCTGGCTATCAAGGGACCCACAGCCGTGCAGGAATATATTGTTAACGAGGTGCAGGAAGTATACCGGATGCAGGGGGTGAAGATCAACGACAAGCATTTTGAGATCATTGTGCGGCAAATGATGCGCAAAGTGGAGATTGAGGATCCGGGCGATACACGGTTCCTTGAGAAACAACTGGTCGATAAATGGGAATTTATGGATGAGAACGACTGGATCTATGACAAGAAAGTGGTTATGGATGCAGGCGACAGTCCGAACCTGCGACCCGGCCAGATCATTACCGCCCGGAAACTGCGTGATGAGAATTCTATTCTCAAAAGGAAGGATATGAAGCCTGTACAGTACAGGGATGCCGTTCCGGCTACCTCCAGCCAGGTGCTGCAGGGAATTACCCGGGCCGCCCTGCAAACCAACAGCTTTATGTCGGCCGCTTCCTTCCAGGAAACCACCAAGGTGCTCAATGAAGCCGCCATTTTCGGAAAAGTGGACGAACTGGAAGGATTGAAAGAAAACGTGATTGTGGGGCATCTGATCCCCGCAGGAACGGGTCTGCGCGAATATCAGAACCTGGTGGTGGGTTCCATGGAGGAATACCGGTCAATGGTCTCTGGTTCCGGCAAGGAGGAAGAGAGCATGATTGAAAACGAAAAAGAAAAATAGTCATGGATGAAAAAAAACCACAGAAAAACCAGATCCAGATCGAACTCAGTGATGAAGTAGGTCAGGGAGTATTTGCCAATCTGGCCGTTATTACTCATTCGGCTGCCGAATTCATCCTCGATTTTATCCGGATTATGCCCGGTGTGCCAAAAGCCAGGGTCAAATCAAGGATCATACTCACACCCGAGCATGCCAAGCGGCTGATGGCCGCACTGAAGGATAATATCGCAAAGTACGAATCGGTGCATGGCCCCATCAAGGACGTAAAAGGGTCAGGCGGACCCGTGGTGCCCATGAACTTCGGAGGGCCAACGGCCCAGGCCTGATTTTTTTCGAACAAATAGAACAAACCCTGTCGTAACGGCAGGGTTTGTTCATTATATGGCTGTTTTAAGGGTATTTGGTTTTGGAATGGAGGGATTAAAACAGAATTTTTTATATTTGTCCCCCATAAAACCCCGGCCGGAGGCGGAATGATACCGGACAGACAAAGGCCCGACGGAACAGAACGGCCTGTCTGAGCCAGTGGAAAACGGAAAGCCGGGATTTATCGTGAACAGAACAACCAACAAATAACCATAAATCATCATCCGATGAAAATTGCTGTATGTCTGAGTCATGTTCCCGATACCACTACACGTATCCGGTTTGTAGACAACAACAGCCGGCTGGATACTAACGGGGTGCAGTGGATCATTAATCCCTGGGATGAACTGGCCCTGACCCGGGCCCTTGAAATTAAGGAATCATCCGGCGGAAGGGTGGAAAAGGTGACGGTAGTGCATGTGGGAAGGTCAGGGGCCGATCCTACCCTGCGGAAAGCTATGGCCATCGGGGCCGACAATGCTATCCGTGTGGATGCAGATCCGGCCGATGCCTTTTCAGTGGCCTCGCAACTTGCAGCCGCCCTCAGGCAGGAATCCTTTGATCTGATACTCTGTGGTATTGAATCAAGCGACTACAATAATTCCGCCGTGGGAGGTATGCTGGCCGAATTGCTTTCCGTAACCTCCGTTTCAGCCGTGTCAGGCCTGGAGCCGGCCGATGACGGATGGCTGCTGCACAGGGATATTGACGGTGGAGTGGAAAAGATCATTGCCTCCTCGCCCCTGGTGGCCATCGTGCAGAAGGGAATTGCCAGGGAACCCAGGATCCCTTCCATGCGGGGAATAATGATGGCCAAACAAAAACCCCTGAAGGTGATGCCGGGTGTGGAAGTGAACCCGCTTACCGAATATCTTGGTTTTGAAACACCGGCTCCCAAACCTCCCTGCAGGAAACTCGACCCTGAACAGGTAAAAGAACTGGCCGAGTTGCTCCACAAAGAAGCAAAAGTAATATGAACCCATTGTGAAAAATTCAAAGCTACCAATATGTCTGTTTTAGTATATACCGAAAACTGGGACGGGAAATTCAAGAAAATTACCCATGAACTGGTTTCCTATGCTTCAGGAATAGCCGAGATTACGGGAGGAGAAGTGAACGTGCTCTCCATTGGAAAGGTGGAAGAGGATGAACTGACCGGGCTGGGCCGGTTCGGGGCTGATAAGATATGGAAGGTGGAAGGTGATGAAGTGACTTTCCTGGATAACCGGGTATTTGCCTCGGTGTTGGCCGAAGCAGTGGAAAAAACAGGTTCCCGAACGGTGGTGCTGGCTCACAACAATGCCGGCAAAGCGGTGGCCCCATGCCTGTCGGCCAGACTGAAAGCAGCGCTGGGCGCCTCGGTGGTGGCCCTTCCTGAAAGCCATGATCCTTTTGTGGTGAAGAAGAAAGTGTTTAACGGGAATGCATTTGCCCGCGTGGCTCTGAATACGGAAAGGCGGGTGCTGACTCTGATGCAAAATTCATACGGTTTGCATGAACGGGAAAAACATCCGGAGATAATGGATTTTGTGCCCGGAAAAACCGAAAAACCGGCCATACGTGTGGAAGAGGTCAGGAAGCAAACCGGTAAAATTCTGCTGGCCGATGCCGATATTGTAGTTTCCGGCGGACGGGGAATGAAAGGGCCTGAAAACTGGACCATGCTGGAAGAACTGGCTGGAGTGCTGAATGCGGCAACCGCCTGTTCGCGGCCCGTTTCTGATGAAGGCTGGAGACCCCATTCCGAACATACGGGACAAACCGGCAAGATCATTGCTCCCACTCTCTATATTGCCGTTGGTATTTCAGGTGCCATCCAGCATGTGGCAGGGGTAAGGGGTTCCAAATATATTGTGGCTATCAATAAGGATCCCGACGCGCCTATTTTCGAAGTGGCCGATTACGGAATTGTGGGGGATGCGTTCAAAGTGGTGCCCGAATTTACACGGGCTGTTGAGGAAGTGAAAAAATCCTGAATCCACAGATACACTTTCATCATTCGCTGCCTGATATTACTTCCCGGCAAAAAAAAGCTGATTACTATGTCAAAACAGGTTGTTTTCACCCTTTCCCTGCTGATCACCCTGGGAATATTTGCCTGGACAACCGCAAGGATAGTGGCTTTTTTCAGACTGACAAAACCCGCTTTCCCGGTTAAAGACTGGGGCAAACGGTTTAAACTGTTGCTCACCGAGGTCTTAGGGCAAAGTAAAATGTTCCGGCGCCCGGCGGTGGGTCTGATGCATGCTCTGGTTTTCTGGGGCTTCCTTGTGATCCTGTTCGGCAGTATTGAAATGATGATTGACGGATTGACCGGTACCGAACGATTCCTGGCTGTTCTGGGTCCTGTGTACGATGTTCTTATTGCCTTCGGTGATGTTTTTGCCCTTTTGGTGCTGGTGGCTGTGACCGCTTTCCTGATAAGGCGTGTGGCCATGGACATTCCAAGGTTCAGGGGTGAAGAGATGAAGCATACCTCTCACCTGGATGCCATTCTGGCTCTCAGCCTGATCGGTTTGCTCATGATTACCCTGCTGGGAATGAATACGGCTTATGTAACCTATATCACTCTGGCAGGTTTTGAACAGAAAGGGCTGTTTCCTGTCAGCAGCCTGATATCTTCCTTTCTGGGAAGCGACCTTTCAGTGACAACGGTATACCGGGTTCATGAGATCAACTGGTGGGCACATATTTTGCTGATCTTCCTCTTTGCCAATATTCTGCCCTATTCAAAGCATTTCCATGTTTTCATGTCCGTTCCGAATGTGGTCCTGAGCAGGCTTGATCCCCTGGGGAAGCTGCCCAATATGCCGCATATCACCAGGGAAATACGGGCCATGCTTCATCCTGACACGGATGGAGATTCTTCCGGCGAACCGGCTGAACTGGAACGTTTCGGTGTGAAGGATGTGGAAGACATTACCTGGAAGAGTTACCTGGATTCCCTGGCCTGCACCGAGTGCGGCAGGTGCACCGACGTATGCCCGGCCCGTCTCACAGGGAAAAAACTCAGTCCGCGAAAGATCATCATGGACGTTCGTGCACGCATGAAAGAAAAGGGTCCCGGTTTGATCAGGAAGGGAAAAGATTTTGATGATGCCCGGTCATTACTGCGTGATTATGTGACTGAAGAAGAACTTTGGGCCTGTACCACCTGCAATGCCTGTGCCCGGGAATGCCCCGTGAATATAAACCATCCCTTATTGATTGTGGATATGCGGCGTTATCTGGTGATGGAAGAAGCCAAAGGCCCGGCCGGACTCAATACGGTGTTTTCGAACATCGAAAATAACGGAGCACCCTGGCAATATTCCCGGGAAGACAGAATGCTGTGGGCGGAAGACCTTTATATAAAAGCCTGAATCGGAATACTATGAATGCTACAGGAAAAACAAAAGTGACTGTTCCCGTAATGGCTGATATGGCGGCCCGGGGTGAGAAACCCGAATATCTGCTGTGGGTGGGTAGCGCCGGAGCCTATGACGACAGATACAAGCATGTCACGCGTGCGTTTGTGAAAATACTTGCCTTTTTGAACGTGGATTATGCCGTACTTGGAACCGAAGAATCTTCCTCGGGAGACGTGGCCCGGAGAGCCGGAAATGAAATGTTGTACCAGATGCAGGCTCTTTCCAATATAGACCTGTTCAACCGGTACGGAGTGAAGAAAATCCTCACCTGTGACCCCCATGCCTATAATACGTTTAAAAACGAATATCCCGATTTCGATGGCCACTATGAAGTGATCCACCACACCCGGTTCCTGCATAATCTGATCAGTGAGGGGAAATTAATGCCCAAACGGGAAGTGTTCAGAAATTACCTGGTAACCTATCACGATCCCTGTTACCTTGGTAGGGGGAACGGGGAATACGAAGCTCCCCGGAAAGTTCTCGGGGAACTGGGGGTGTCATTGGCCGAAATGTCAAGAAACAGGAGCTTTGCTCTGTGTTGCGGGGCAGGAGGGGGCCAGATGTTCAAGGAAGCTGAACCGGGTGATAAGGAGATATTTATCGAGAGAACGGAAGAAGCCCTTTCTACGGGCGCCAGGATCATTGTGACCGCCTGTCCTTACTGCATGGTCATGCTGACCGACGGGGTCAAATACAAAAACAGGGAAGAGGAAGTAAAAATATATGATATTGCAGAAATGGTAGCTCTCTCCCTTGGATTGTAAAATAATTGAATCTGAAAAAAATGGAAAAAAAAGCACTCAAAAGCGGTGAATTTCTGGTAAGAGACACCCAGCCCGATGACATTTTTATCCCGGAAGAATTCAATGAAGAACAGCAGATGATCGCTTCAACCTGCCGTGATTTTCTGGAAACGGAGGTATTCCCTGTACTTGACCGGATTGACCAGCAGGAAAAAGGCCTTATGCCTTCCCTGCTCAGGAAAGCCGGGGAACTCGGACTGCTGGGCATCTCTGTGCCGGAGGAGTACGAAGGATTCGGACAGGATTTTGTGACCACCATGCTGGCGAGCGAGGTGATGGGCGCTGGTTTCTCTTTCTCGGTGGCATTTTCAGCTCACACAGGTATCGGTACCTGTCCCCTTCTGTATTACGGAAGTGATGAGCTCAGGCACAAATACATCCCGAAGATGGTGACAGGCGAACTGCTTACCGCTTACTGCCTTACCGAACCGGGGGCCGGTTCCGATGCCAATGCCGGAAAAACCAGTGCCACCCTTTCGAAAGACGGTAAGCATTATATCCTGAACGGCCAGAAAATGTGGATTACCAACGGGGGGTTTGCCGACCTGCTGACGGTATTCGCCAAGATTGACAACGACCGCTGCCTCAGTGCGTTTTTGGTGGATGCCCATTCTCCCGGTGTGGTCAGGAATCCGGAAGAACACAAAATGGGGATCAAAGGTTCTTCCACGGTTCAGCTCTTTTTTAACGATGTGAAAGTACCGGTGGAAAATCTCATCGGAGAAAGGGGAGGCGGATACCGTATCGCCCTGAATATTCTCCACATGGGAAGAATCAAGCTGGGAGCCAATGTGCTGGGCGCTTCCAGAAAAGCTATCGACGAATCCATCCGGTATGCCAACGAACGGAAACAGTTCGGACAGCTGATCTCTTCCTTTGGCGCCATACAGCATAAACTGGCCGAACAGGCTATTCGGCATTTTGTTACCGAATCTTCTGTGTACCGGGTAAGCAAGAACATCGATGATGCAATAAATGAGCTGGTGCATGACGGATTGGATAAAGCCAGGGCCACCATCGAAGGCATTGCCAGGTATAACATCGAAGCTGCTTTCCTGAAAGTGTTCAGCTCTGAAGCCCTTGATTACATTGTTGATGAGGCTGTGCAGATATTCGGCGGTATGGGTTACTCTTCAGAAACCCTGGTCGAGAAGTCGTACCGCGACTCCCGCATTAATCGTATTTTCGAGGGAACCAACGAGATCAACCGTTTGCTTGTGACCGACCTTACCCTGAAACATTCAAAGAAAGGGGAATACGACCTGTTCACTCCGGCAAACGAATTGCTCAGTGATCTTCAGTCGGTGGAATATCCGGTTTTTGAGGGAATGACCTACGATGAACAGAAGAAACAGGTAGTGGCTAATTTTAAGAAAGCCGTACTCTTGGTAGCCGGCGCTGCTTCCTCTTTCTTCGAAAGAAAACTTTCCTTCGAACAGGAGATCATGAACAATCTGGCCGATATGATCATGGAAACCTATGCGGCAGAATCTGCCATGCTGAGGGTGCAGAAACTGGCAGCCATGAAAGGACAGGAAAACACGGGAATATACCGTGATATACTGGATGTATTTATGCATGATGCGGCTTTCATCATGCTGAAGAAAGGTACCGATGCCCTGCAGTCATTTGCTCAGGGGGATCGGCTGAAAGAGTTGGAAGAAGCCCTGCGCAGGCTGACACATACGGCTCCTGTGAATGTAAAGGAAGCCCGCCGGCGTATTGCCGCCCGTATGATTGAAGATAACAGCTACCGGCTGTAATCTTCCGTTTTCCCGAAGACACCCTTAAAACCCGAATTTTTTTGGTACTTTTGGGAAAACATACTTGAGCCAGATGAAAAGAACCTTTCCTGCCGTTATTCTGCTTCTTGTCCTAGGGTCCCTGATCCATTTCTCCGGATGCGGAAAGGAAAAATGTGGTTGTGATTCGGAAACCAAATTCCACGTAGACAGGGAAGCAGGAGAGCTGTTCATGGAGAACGCAGAGTACGGCTATATTAATGCTCTGTACATCCAGGGGAAATTTACCCTGTGCAATCCCGAGGATGTGCCTGAAGATATCCGCGACCTGGCCATCGAACGATATGGCCAGCAATATCCGGAACCCGTGGTGGTTTACTTCTCCGGTGAAGCGAAGGATGATTGCTACAAGCTTTATAATCCTTATGCTTACTATCTGTACGACCTGGTGCTGACAGAGATCGAGAATGCCGAATGATACAGGGAAAAACGGCTTTGTATGCAGAGAACGATCCAAAGGGTTTCATTTATCGGAGCCGGTAACCTGGCCAGTCACCTCATACCGGCTTTTCTGGATGCGGGAGTACAGGTTATGGAGGTGTTCAGCAGAACCGGTGTGTCGGCTGCCCGGCTGGTATCCCCCTGGAATATTCCTTCGGGTAAATTCCCCGCTGCCATCAATCCCCGGTCTCATGCGGTGGTTATAGCCGTTTCCGATGATGCGATCCCGGAAATCCTTGGCGCCCTGGAACCATCCGATAAGATCCTTATACATACCTCAGGCAGCATTCCGGCAACCGTGCTGGGTGAGTCTTCCCCTGAGTACGGGGTGATCTATCCCCTTCAGACATTTACCCGGAATCGTCCACTGGATTTCAGGCAAATTCCGCTTTTTATTGAAGGCAGTACCGGTTCCGCCCTGGAGGCCATCAGCCAGCTGGCCGGAAAAATCAGCGATCGTGTTACCGAAGCAGATTCGGAGGTCAGGCTCTCAATGCATGTGGCAGCAGTATTCGCCTCAAATTTTCAGAACCACCTCTACCGCATTGCGGTAGATATCCTGAAGCGCAACGGGCTGTCCATTTCTGCCCTGGAACCCCTGATCAGGGAAACCATGGAAAAATCCCTGGAAATAGGCCCGGAAAATGCGCAGACCGGTCCGGCTGTGCGAAACGACCACCGGGTCATTGAGAAACACCTGGGTTTTCTTGGCCATGACACCGGCCGGAAGGAAATCTACCGGTTATTATCGGATGATATTATCAGGACAAAAAACAGAAAAGACACATCATGAGCAATTTCAAGGAAGAATTGAGAAAGGTGAATACTTTCATATTTGATGTGGATGGTGTGCTGTCAACCCAGACCATTCCGATGGATGCCGAAGGAGAGCCCATGAGGTCTATCAATGTACGCGACGGCTATGCCATCAAACTGGCGGTTAATAAGGGATACAGGGTGGGTATTATCACAGGGGGAAGATCGGAAGCCGTCAGGCTGAGGTATGAAGGACTGGGTGTGACCGATATTTACCTCGATTCCCGGTATAAAAAAAACGATCTGGAGGATTATATCGGGAAATACGATCTGGATCCCATGACTATTCTGTACATGGGAGATGATATTCCCGATCTGGAAGCAATGGAGATGGTGGGGTTTCCTACCTGTCCGGCCGATGCGGTTACCGAGATCAAACAGATATCCCGATACATCTCCCATTTCAGGGGAGGAGAAGGTTGTGCCCGTGATGTGATTGAACAGGTGCTGAGGCTGCACAACCATTGGATGAACGGCGAAGCTTTCGGATGGTAAACCAGGAGTTATGAAGTCTTTCTTCAAACTGATACGTCTGCCGAACCTGGTAATCATTGCCGCCACCCAGTACCTGATGAGGTACGGGGTGATCAGCGCCCTGCTGGCCAGGTACGATCATGCGGTGGCATCGGCTTCTTTTGCAGGTGAACCGGGTTTTGATCTTCAACTGCCCGAAGGCCATTTCCTGCTGCTGGTTTTGTCTACCGTACTGATTACGGCGGCAGGGTATGTGATCAACGACTATTTCGATACCCGGATCGATATGCTGAACCGCCCCGGATCGGTTGTGGTGGGAACAGTGATTCCCAGAAGAATTGCCATGATGATACACATGGTGCTTAATGTGGCGGGAGTGGGTATGGGAGTTTACCTGAGTTTCTATGTGGGGAAACCCCTGTGGAGCATCGTGTTTTTTCTGGTGGCCGGAATGCTCTGGTTCTATTCCACTACCTACAAAAGGCAGTTCCTGATCGGGAACCTGCTGGTGGCTGTGTTGACGGCCCTGGTCCCCTTTATGGTGGCCCTTTTTGAGATTCCCCTGCTGAACCAGGCCTATGCACCCGTTCTGAGGCAATGGAACACCAGCTTTGACCTGCTGGTTTACTGGATTCTTGGCTTTTCCTTTTTTGCCTTCATAACCACGCTGACACGGGAAATTATCAAAGATATGGAAGATTTTGAGGGAGACCGGGCTTATGGGCACAATACCCTGCCTATTGTGATGGGCATGACCGGGTCACGGATTGTGGTTACCGTACTGATCGTTATTATACTGGCTGCCCTTGGGTGGGTGTATGTCCGCTTTCTGCGCGATATCCTTACCCTGGTTTACATGATCGTTTTGGTGACTCTGCCGCTGGTTTTTGCAGGTATTACCGTATGGATTGCCCGCACTCAGAAGAAATTTCATCTGGCCAGCACCATAATGAAAGGAGTGATGGCTGCCGGTGTGCTGTATGCACTCGTGGTCCGTTATATCATTTATTCAATGTTCTGATTTGTTATGAAGTGGCTCAGGAACCTCGATAAATACCGAATTGTGCTGGGTTCACAGTCCCCACGCCGGCAGTACCTGCTGGCGGAACTGGGCCTGGATTTTGAAGTGATGGTTCCCCCTAACGGAGAGGAAAACTTCCCGGATCATCTGGGGAAAGAAGATATACCTGTTTTTCTTGCCAGGGGAAAAGCAGGTGAGATCATGCCTCTGGCAGGAGATAATGCCCTGGTTATTACGGCAGATACAATAGTGTGGTGCAGGAACCGGGTGGTGAACAAACCGTCCGGGCCGGAAGAAGCACGGGAAATGCTTCGGCTTCTTTCCGGAAGAAAACACGAAGTGCATACCGGGGTATGCCTGGTTTCCGGAGGAAAATCAAGGGAATTTCATTCCCGCACCGATGTATGGTTTACACGCCTTACCGGCGATGAGATCGAGTATTATATCGAACACTGCGAACCCTTTGATAAGGCGGGGGCATACGGCATCCAGGAATGGATTGGGTATATCGGGATAGAAAAGATCAGCGGATCCTACTTCAATGTCATGGGACTGCCCGTTCAACAGCTATATCATGAACTGAAAAAATTCTAATGTAAAGATTATATCATGTTTGTTATGAAAAGAAAACTTACCGTATCGTTTACCATGCTGGTCCTTTTGGGACGGGTATTGTTTGCCGATGAGGGCATGTGGATCCCCATGTTACTGGAAAAATACAATATAGAAGAAATGCAGGGAATGGGATTCCGTCTTACAGCCGAAGATGTGTACAGCATCAACCGGGCCAGTATGAAAGATGCCGTGGTGTTGTTCGGCGGGGGATGTACCGGAGAACTGATCTCCGACCGGGGCCTGCTGCTGACCAACCACCATTGCGGTTACGGGCGTATCCAGGCACATTCAACCCTCGAGCACGACTATCTTACCCATGGATTCTGGGCTATGTCGCCCGAAGAAGAACTTCCCAATCCCGGCCTTACGGCTACTTTTCTGGTAAGGATGGAGGACGTTACCGAAAGGATGCTGGAGGGGATTGATGAAAATATTCCTTTCCGGGAAAGGGAAAAAATCCTCGGGGAAAGGGCTTCCGCCATTATAGACGAGGCGGTGAAGGGAACCCATTACACCGCTGCGGTGAAGCCTTTTTTCCATGGGAATCAGTATTTCTTGTTTGTGAATGAAGTGTTCAGAGATGTCCGCCTGGTGGGAGCTCCTCCCTCTGCTATCGGCAAGTTTGGAGGCGATACCGATAACTGGGAATGGCCGAGGCACACCGGCGATTTTTCCCTGTTCCGTATCTATGCCGACAAGAATAACAGGCCGGCTGAATATTCACCCGACAACGTACCTTATCAGCCGAAAAAATTCTTTGCCCTTTCCCTGAAGGGGGTTCAGCCCGGCGATTTCACCATGGTATTCGGTTATCCGGGAAGTACCGCCCGGTATGTTCCATCCGACCATATCGAGATGCTTACGGAAAACCTCTACCCTAAACTTATTGAGATCAGGAGTGAAAAACTGGCCATTATGAATGCGGCCATGGAAGCCAGTCCTGTGGTGAGGATACAGTATGCCGCAAAAAATGCTTCCCTCAGCAATTCGTGGAAACGCTGGATGGGGGAAATGCAGGGGCTGGAAAAAATGCAGGTGTATGAAAGGAAAAAAGTATTCGAAAGAGCATTTTCAAACTGGGTGCAGGCTGAAAAAGAACGCAAAGAGAAATACGGTCGCCTGCTGGCACAATACGACAGCCTGTACGGTATTTTCGGAAAGTATAACCTGCTGTACCAGTATTTTAACGAAGTGTTTTTCAGATACGGATCCGAAATTATTTCGTTTGCCGGAAATTTTCGTGTACTGGAGGAGTACCGGCAGGGCGATTCGTCGCTGGCGGCCTATGATGTTCAGGTTAAACGCCTGCAACAGGTTGCCGGTAATTTTTTCGACGATTATCATCCACCAGTCGACCGGCAAATGTTTGCCGCAGTAGCCCGGTTGTTTGAAACCACTGTCGATGAAGAGTTCCATCCGGAGGTTTGGAAACAGATGAAGAAGGAGTACGGCGACCGTTTTTCCGATTGGAGCGACGGGCTGTTTGAACAGAGCTGGCTCGACGATGCGTTGCGGGTGAAATCCTTTCTTGCCGGATTCAGCCCCGATTCTGTGAACAAACTGATACAGGATCCGGCATATCGTCTGAGCATGGATGCACGCAGGTTTTATTATCTGCGGATTGTACCCGAATACCTGCGTCTCAGACAACAGATTTCCGAACTCGACAGGCTGTATATGAAAGCCCAGATGGAATTCCGGGAGGGCGAACGCCTGTATCCCGATGCCAATCTTACACTGCGGGTTTCCTATGGCCGGGTGATGGGATATGAGCCGCGCGATGCAGTGATATACAGGCATTGTACCACCCTGGCGGGAGTGATGGAAAAAGACGATCCGGATGTGTACGATTACCGGGTGCCTGAGAAATTGAAGGCATTATACCGTGAAAAAGATTTCGGGAGGTATGCCGAAGACGGGGAACTCCCTGTTTGTTTCCTGGCCACCAACCATACTACCGGCGGTAATTCGGGAAGCCCGGTGATCAATGCCGAGGGACATCTGATCGGGATCAATTTTGACCGGGTTTGGGAAGGAGTGATGAGCGACCTGATGTTCAACCCCGAAAAATCAAGGAATATTTCGCTCGACATCCGGTATGTGCTTTTTCTGATCGACAGATACGCCGGGGCCGGTTATCTGATTGATGAAATGAAACTGGTGGAATGAATTTAGGTTGGCACGTCGGTTTATGGGCATGATACACGATAAGATTCAACAGATCGGGATAGTGAGAAATTCCTTTACCCGACCGGCCGATCCGGCCCTGATTCGCAGCAGGGAAAGCAAGCTGCTGATGAAGGACAAATTCCGCGAAGGGTTGAAAGGCCTCGAGGAACACCGCTTCATTGATGTGGTGTATCTTTTTCACCAGGAAAAGGGAACCGCCCTTACTGCACAGAATTTATACGGGGAAAGCCAGGGTGTTTTCGCCACCCGCCAGACCTGCCGGCCAACTAAAATAGGAATATCCACCGTGCATCTCCTGGAGCTGGATAAGGGGGTTATCAGGGTAATCGGTCTTGATGCGCTCAACGGAAGTCCGGTACTGGACATAAAGCCTTCCGAAAGATTTTATGAAAGGGAAGAACTTTCGGTCATTCAGCCATATCATTAACTTATACTGCCTTATGCTACAGGATACGGGAATACTGATTGCCACAGCTGCTTCCATTGGCTTTTTACATACCCTGCTGGGTCCGGACCATTATCTTCCGTTCATTGTGATGTCGCGGGCAAGAAACTGGTCGGCTGCCCGTACTCTCTGGATAACCGCAGCCTGCGGGTTGGGCCATGTGGCCAGTTCCGTGGTGCTGGGCCTGGTGGGGGTGATGCTGGGAATAGGTATGAACCGGCTGGTTGAAGTGGAATCGGTGCGCGGAGGAATAGCGGCATGGCTGCTTATTGGATTCGGACTTGCCTATATGCTCTGGGGCATACGGAAGGCCATCAGGAACAGACCACACAGTCATCCGCATATGCACGCCAACGGGTCGCGGCATAATCATGTCCACGTTCATGATACTGAACATGCTCATTTGCATGAGGAAGCCGGCAGGAGGAATCTCACCCCCTGGGTGCTTTTCCTGATCTTTGTTCTCGGTCCCTGTGAACCGCTGATCCCCCTGTTAATGTACCCGGCCGCCGAAAACAGTATGATGGGAGTGGTGGCCGTGGCCGGGGTGTTCAGTGTGGTGACCGTTCTTACCATGACGGCGGCAGTGTGGCTGGGGTTTACCGGGTTCCGTTTCCTTCCGCTGAACAAACTGGAAAGGTATATGCATGCCCTGGCCGGAGGCATTATTTTTCTGAGCGGGATCGGAATTCGTTTTCTGGGGTTGTAAACACCGCAAAAAACCCTGTCTTTATTTTTAAATGGTCTGTTTTAAATCTTCCCGTGCATGATAAAAATCATGCCTGGGTAGCATACGAAATACTACTTTTACGCTTTCAAATTCTGTTAATATTTTAACAATAATTTAAACCCCTAAACGATCACTGGAATGTCTGAAATCGCAACATTGGTTAAAGAACTGGCTGACAAACACGGCCGGAAACGGGAAAGCCTCATTCCCATCTTGCAGGGGGTGGTGGAAAAGGAGCGTTACCTGTCGGATGAAGCCATGACTGAAATTGCACGTGAGCTGGATATTGCAGCAGCTCAGGTGTACGGGACGGCTACCTTTTACTCGTTCCTTGACACGGTTCCCCGGGGGAAATACGTGATCAGGATTTGCAAAACCATTTCCTGCTCTATGAAAAACGGAAATGAGGTGATCAAAGCTATCAGCGATATCCTGAAAATACAGGTGGGTGAAACCACACCCGATAAGAAATTTACCCTGCTGGAAGCCAATTGCCTGGGATGGTGCCACAAAGGACCGGCCATGCTGATCAATGATACTCCCTATACGGAGCTTACTCCGCAGAAAGTACGTGAGATCATCGCTGAATACAAACGCAAATAAAACGAATATATATTTTTCCAAAACAGGAATATCATGGCAAACAATAAACCCCTGAAAAAAGTTGATCTGATCTTTTCCGAGGCTTTCCTGAACCGGGATGAACTGAAAGAAGTACTCAGCCGCAGCGCGGATGAAGTCATTCAGGAACTCCTTGATTCGGGTCTGCGCGGAAGAGGCGGTGCCGGTTTCCCTACCGGACTGAAATGGAAATTTACCCGGGATCAGAAAGATCCTGAAAAATATGTGGTATGCAATGCCGACGAAGGTGAGCCCGGCACTTTCAAAGATCGTGAGATCCTTGACAGGGTGGGCCGGAAAGTGTTCAACGGTATGGCTCTGTGTGCCAGAACCATCGGTGCAAAAGAAGGGTACCTGTACCTGAGGGGAGAATACCGTTTTCTTCTTCCCAAACTGTATCAGATACTTGACGAGTTCCATGAGGATATGAAAGCCCTGGGCATGGATTTTCACATCGATATCAAACTGGGCAGCGGAGCGTATGTATGCGGTGAAGAAAGCGCCCTGTTCGAGTCGATGGAAGGAGACCGCGGCGAACCCCGTAACAAGCCCCCTTATCCAACCGAATACGGTTTCAGGGGAAAACCTACGGTGATCAATAATGTGGAGACCTTTGTGTCGGCTCTGATCATCAACCGGATAGGTGCTGAAAGATACCAGAAACTTGGAACAGTCGATTCACGCGGATCGAAGCTTTTCAGTATCTCGGGCGATACGCCCATTCCCGGTATTTATGAGCTGGAGCTGGGAATGACTGTGGAACAGTTTGTGAACGAATTCGGTGACGGCGATACCAAAGCCGTTCAGGTGGGGGGAGCTGCAGGATTTTGTGTGCCCCGGAAAAAGTTTACGGATACCATCATCGGATTCGAGGGGGTTCCTACCGGCGGCTCCATGATGCTCTTCAATTCTTCACGTTCTATGTACAATGTGTTACATAATTACCTGGATTTCTTCAAAGAAGAATCGTGCGGACAGTGCACACCCTGCCGGGTGGGTTGCCAGCAGCTTTTCCTGGGTATTGAGGCGGTTAAACGCGGGGAAAAACCCGCCAGTTACCTGGACACCCTCCTGAAATTGTCACAAACCATGAAAATTACCGCTAAATGCGGACTCGGCCAGTCGGTGGGGAACTCATTCCACTCCATTGTGAACAACTTCAGGGAAGAAATGATCTACTAACCCGAAAAAAACAAGAATCAAATGGAAAATATGGTGAAACTGAAGATTGACGGTGTGGAAGTCCAGGTTGAAAAGGGCAAAACCATTCTGGATGCCGCACGTTCGCAAAATATACATATACCTACCCTGTGTCATCATGAAGACCTCTGTGTTGCCGGTAACTGCCGGGTGTGCGTGGTGGAGCAGGTGGGAACGCGTAACCTGGTGGCATCGTGCGCCACTCCTGCGGCTGATGGCATGGAAATCCGTACCAACAGTCTGAAAGTAAGGAATGCCCGTAAACATATTATCGAACTGTTGCTTTCCGAACACAATGCCGATTGTACCAAATGCTACAAAAACGGTAACTGTGAACTGCAGGCCCTGGCATCGGAGCTGAAGAATACCGAACACATGTTTCTCGATCTGGTGGAAAGGAAAACCTTTACGGTGGATATGTATTCGCCTTCAATCATCAAGGACGACAGCCGCTGTATCCGTTGCCAGCGCTGCGTGCGTACCTGTGAGGAACTCCAGCATGTGAGCGCCCTGGGCGTGGCCCATAAAGGCGACCGGATGAAAATTTCCACCTTCTTCGATCATCCCATGTTCGAAGTGGTGTGTACCAATTGCGGTCAGTGTGTAAACCGCTGTCCAACCGGCGCCCTTATCGAGAGGAATTATATTGACGAGGTATGGGATGCCATTTATGATGAGGATAAATTTGTGGTAGTACAGACAGCTCCGGCTACCCGTGTGGCCCTTGGCGAGGCACTCGACCTTCCTCCCGGAGAAATCGTTACCGGAAAGATGGTGGCTGCCCTGCGGCGCATGGGATTCAATGCAGTGCTCGATACCGACTGGTCGGCCGACCTTACCATCATGGAAGAAGGAACCGAGCTGCTGACCCGCCTGAAGAAAGCCCTGGTGGATAAAGATCCCAATGTGGCCCTGCCCATGACCACTTCCTGCTCGCCCGGATGGATCAAATTCATAGAACATACCTTCCCCGAAATGCTGCCCAACGTGTCAACCTGCAAGTCGCCGCAGCAAATGTTCGGGGCTATTGCCAAAACATATTACGCGAACAAGGTGGGTGTGGATCCGGCCAAAATGGTGGTGGTGTCCATTATGCCCTGTACGGCCAAAAAATTCGAAGCCGACCGCCCGGAGATGCGCTCCAGCGGTTTCAAGGATGTGGATCTGGTGCTGACCACCCGCGAGCTGGGAATCATGATCAGGCAGGCCGGCCTGGATTTCAATTCATTGCCCGATGAGGATTACGACAGTGTGCTGGGTCAGTCATCCGGTGCTGCTGTGATATTCGGCGCCACCGGTGGAGTGATGGAAGCCGCTCTGCGTACTGCTTATGAAATCGTAACCGGGCGCGAAGTGCCTTTCGAAGGGCTGAATATAACCCCTGTAAGGGGAATGGAAGGTGTCAGGGAGGCTTCCATTGAGATCAGGGACACACTTCCCGACTGGAAATTTCTGGAGGGAGTGGAATTAAAGACCGTCGTGGCTCACGGTCTGACAAATGCCAAACAGGTGATGCAGTGGGTGAAAGAAGGCAAGAAAAGCTACCATTTCATTGAGATCATGGCCTGCCCCGGCGGGTGCCTGGGAGGCGGTGGTCAGCCCATTCCCACGAATGCCGAGATCAGGGCCAAGAGGGCTGAAGCCATTTACCGCGAAGATGCCGGCAAAGCCATCCGCAAATCGCATGAGAACCCGGAAATCATAGCTATTTACAAGGAGTTCCTGGGCGAGCCCCTCAGTCACAAATCCCACGAACTCCTGCATACACACTACGTGGAAAGAAACCGTTACTGATCTGAACCACAAGAAACAGGAAAGGATGGTCCGAACCGGACCATCCTTTTTTTGTATTATATTTGTATTAGATGAAATCACCTGTACTTCCTCCCAGAACGATTGAAAGACTGAGCGAATACAGGCGAAGCCTGCTGGAATACCTTGCCGGAGGGAAGCCGTATATTTTTTCTCATGAACTGGCGGCCCTGCATCATTATACTCCCGAACAGGTAAGAAGAGATATTATGCTGATCGGGTACAGCAGCTTTCAGCGGAAAGGCTATGATGTGAAAAAACTCATCCGCCGGATTGCGGGTATCCTTGACACCCCCAGGGGTATCAATGTGGCCGTGGTGGGTTTCGGGAACCTGGGTCATGCCATAACCAATTATTTCAGGGGAAAACGATCCAAACTGAATATCATTGCTTCGTTCGATAACGATCCCGGCAAAGTGGGCAAAGTGACCCTGGGAGTCGTGTGCTATCCGGTGGAGCAGCTTCATGAAATCATACGTGAGAAACGGATCAGCATTGCCGTTCTGACCGTTCCCCCGGAGGCGGCTCGAGAAATAACGGCCAGGCTGGTTCATGCCGGTATCCGGGGAATACTGAACTATACCTCTGTGCCGCTCCAGGTGCCGGAGAATGTATTCGTAGAATCGTACGATTTTATTACTTTTCTGGAGAAGGTGGCATATTTTGTAAAGCTTTCGGGGGAGAGGGAGTAACCGGAGCCCCGGGCTTTTTCAACGGTCAGGATTGCGGCCTGCTTCCATTAACCGGGAAATCAATCTGTTCCGTATTTCCGTATTTCCGGTAAAAACGGTCTCTTCCTGTTTTCTCTGACCGATCCGGTCAACTACCGACAGTGGCGGGTGACTGAAAACGATCAGGTCATGCCCCAGCGCCAGGGCTTCGTCCACATCGTGCGTAACGGCAATCACCGTCCTGGGATGTTCCTTCCATATACGGAGAAAACTTTCCATCAGGTTCATTTTCAGCGAAAGGTCCAGGCCCCGGAATGCCTCATCCATCAGGATGATATCCGAGGGAAAAGCAAAGGCCCGGGCCATGGCTACCCGCTGTTTCATTCCTCCGCTGAGCTGATAGGGATATAAATGACCTTTGCCCTGCAGGTTTACCAGATCCAGGTAATGACCCAGCCAGGCTTCCTGCTTTTCGGGCGGGATCTGTTCCTTCACGGGAAACAACAGGTTCCCGGTCACAGTTTTCCAGGGCAGAAGCCGGGGTTCCTGAAAAATGTACGAAAGCTTCCTGTTGCCGAATCCGATCCTTTCCCCCGATTGGGGGCGAAGGTTCCCGCTCAGGATATTCAGCAGGGTAGTTTTTCCACATCCCGAAGGCCCCAGAATACATGTTATGGCATTTTCCCTGAACTCAAGGGTAAAATTCCTGAATATTTCCTGCCCGGGATAGGACATCCGGATGTTTCTTACCCCAAGTTTCATGATGCTTTCCATTGTATCAACCTGTTTTCAGCCCGGGTGACAAGCCATTCGAAAAAATAACTGATCAGAACCGCAATGACAGTCCATGCAATGAGTTCCGAAACCATCAGGTAGGTCTGGGCTTGCTGCATCTGTGTTCCGATACCCAATCCGGGCTGGCTGAGCACTTCTCCTATGATCACGGCCCTCCAGCCGAAGCCTATGGCGGTGGAAATACCGCTGGTAAGGAAAGGGGCAATGCCCGGGATATACAATTCCCTGATAATCCGTTTTCGGGGTACCCGGAAGAATTCGGCCATTTCCAGTAAATCGCCGTCGAGCGACCGGATGCCCTGGATCACATTGGTGCATACAATGGGAAACATGGTAAGGAAGGCGATAAATACCGGTACCTGTTCCACCCGGAACCAGATAAGGGCCAGCAAAATGAAAGATATGACCGGTGTGGAACGCAGGGTAACCAGAACGGGCTTGATAGCGGCGTGCACGGCGGGCACTGTGCCGGCCCAGATGCCAAGGCCCACGGCCAGCACAAGGGAGAGAGCAAAGCCGGTGATTCCCCTGAGAACGGTATGTCCTACCGCCGAAAAAAATTCTTCCCTGATCAGCAGCGACAGGGTGGTGGCGATGGTTTTTTCCGGCGAGGGTAGGATCAGGTCCGAGCCCATGAGCCAGGACGCCAGCTTCCATAGAAGGAGCAGCAACAGCACCGAGGTAAAGGTGATCAGCTTATTTTTCGTAAATAAACGATTCATCAGGCATTTTCCCTCCCAGTATCCTGGGATCAAATTCATAAAAAACGCGGTAATAATCCTCAAGGGCATGCTTTACCCCGCCGGCCCTGCGGAACCGGATATTCGACCAGGGAATGGAACGGGCAATTGTTTCCGGTCCCTTCATGATTCCGAGAGAATCAGACAGGTAGCCTGCCGCGTCAGGGAAGGCATTGATCCACTCAATCGCTCCGGCGTATTCTTCCAGAAATTTCTCCAGCCTTTCGGGGCAGGTTTCAGCAAAATCATTATGCACCAGGATGGCCGTCTGGGGCATGGGCAGGCTGTCCTCCCACATGCGTTCCCAGGCTGTATTCAGATCCAGTATTCTGTCGAGACCGGGATTTTTTTCCAGGATCATGCTGACATAGGGTTCGCCTATCACTCCATAGGTTGCTTTTGCTGCCGCCAGGGCCTGTGCCAGGTCGGTATGGGTGGGGTAGGAATAATCCAGGTTCAGCTCTCTTTCCGGGTCCATACCGTTCCTTGCAGCCAGGTAACGGAACAGAATATCCGGGGTCATGCCCCGGGCCATCAGGAAGATCCGTTTTTCTGCGGCTTCATTCCAGTCCCACTTTTCTCCGGAAGGCCCCAGCAGGTAAAGATTGCCCCATACAGGAACGGCAGCAATGCGGTACGGAACGCCCCGGTTATAAAGAAGCGCTCCTGTAGTGGAAGGAAGCACGGCTATGTCTACCTCTTCCCTGAGCATCAGGGCCCTGATACGCAGGGGTTCGTCAAACAGCAGGTACCGGACGGTACTGTCGTTCCGGCTGTCTCTGATCAGGGGGGCCATGCTAATGGCCGAGGGACCTTTCAGGGTGGCAATACGTAAGATGCCGGTATCTGCGTGCCTTTGCATGCAGCCGGAAAGAAGCAACAGAGAAACCACGCAGCCGCTGAGCAGTTGTTTTTTCATAAACCTTCCTGTTCCTGCAAAACTAATAAACAAATCGGGGAATAAAGGGCATTTTTCACGCCAGGCACTCAATATTTTTCGGCCCTGCCGGCCAGAGGAAGTGGGAAGTGAGATAGATAACTACGTAGATAACTACGTAGTTATCTACGTAGTTATCTACGTAGATTGCAACGTAGTTAATAATAGAATATCAATAAAATAACCATTATGTCATAGTAAAATATTATGTGTATTTCTAAATTTACATATAAAATGTTTGTGCAATAAAAATAATGGGTTATTATTTTGATAAATTGTTTTGCGGAATCGGTGGGAAACATTACTTTTGTTAATCATTTAACACCAACTGTCTGGGGAGTTGCTTCGGTGGCTCCGAGGACCCTGAAAATTCTGATCCGGAGGTAATCTGATGGAAAAGAGAATCGGCACAGCTATTATTCTGATACTGGATAAAGAAGTGGTTCAGGCACTGAACCGCATCCTTTCGCAACATGGTGAGATCATCATCGGACGCCAGGGGATACCCCTGCGCGATACCCATGCCAGCATCATCTCACTGGTGCTGGAAGGAACGACCGACGAAATAGGGTCCCTGACCGGACAGCTTGGCCGGCTTCACGGAGTGGAAGTCAAGTCAGTTGTACTCAAAAACCGGTTAAACCATGAAAAAATGTAATGCAATTGTTGTTCTTCTGCTGGGCATGAACATGCCGCTGATGGCCCAGCAGGCTACAATCACCGGACGGGTGATCCATGCTGAAAATTCAAATCCTCTTCCGGCAGCGCACATTTCCCTGCAGGCTGCCACAGCCGGCGGAGTGGTGAACGTGCGTCATACCGTTTCCTCAACCGCAGGATATTATGAGTTTACCAATGTGCCGTATGGACGGGTGGTGATCGAAACCAGCTATGTGGGTTTCGAACCGTTCCGGATGGAGATGCATGTCGACAGGCAAAACGTGCAGGTGGACATGGCGCTGAAACCCCGGCAGGCCGAGCTGGGAGAAGTGGTGGTGACCAGCTTGCGGAAGACAAAACCCCTGCGTGAATCGGTGTTGCCGTTTGCGGTTGTGCAGTCTGGTGAGATTGAAGCCCGGCCGTATCCTACCCTTTCGGAAATGATGAATGCGCAGCCGGGTATCAACCTGGTGCGTGACGGGATATGGGCTACCAGCCTGAATATTCGCGGGTTGGGAGAGAACAGGATCATTGCCATGGTTGACGGCAACCGGCTGGAAACCGCCACAGATCTGGCCGCCGCCCTGTCGCTGATTGATCCCGCCGATGTGGAAAGGGTGGAGGTGATCAAAGGAGCTGCCTCCTCACTCTACGGTTCCGGATCGCTGGGGGGAGTGGTCAATATCATTACACGGAAAGCCGGGTATGCGGATTCATTTACCCTGAAAGGAAATATAACATCGGGGTGGCAATCGGTGAACGCCATGCATACGGGCAGACTGCGCCTTGAAGCCGGAAGCCGCAAATGGCGGGCATCCCTTTCGGGTAACCTGCGGGGAGCCGATGATACCCGCACCCCCATTGGGGAACTGCCCAACAGCCAGTTCCATGACCGCAGCCTCATAGCCGATGCGGGAGTGATGCTTACCGATAAACTGGAACTCAGTGCCGGGTTGCAACATATGTATGCGGGGGATGTGGGTATTCCCGGCGGGCTGGCATTCCCGGCAACAGCCGAAGCCACGTACAAAAGAGCCATTCGTGACCTCTGTTATTTTCAGCTGACCGGTACTCCTGGCAGGATGCTGGAAAACTGGTCGGTAAAAGCTTTTTACCAGGATATACTCAGGGACGTGATTGTTCATCCCAATACCCCGCCGGTGGAGACCCCCACCCGGATCACCACCCCACTCTATTTTACTCCCTATGGTCTGCACCGTACCAGAGGCATCAGTTTTCAGAGCCAATGGGCTCCGGGAGGGAATCATTCCCTGGTGGCAGGGGCTGATCTGTGGTCGCGGCATTTGTTTACCACCCGCACCAAATACATACAGATCGAAATGCTGGATGGAGAGGGGGAAGTAACTGCCATAAACCAGTTGGAAAGGGGAGAAATACCTATTCCGGAATCCCGGTTTACAAGTGCCGGCGTGTTTTTTCATGATGAGATAAGCCTGCAGGATCGGCGGTTCAGGCTGCAACTGGGAGGAAGGTTCGACGCAATTTTCATCAGTAACGAGGAAGCCCGTGATCCCGTGTTTCTGGTTATGAACGGTACGCTGAACGAAACACCACCCAATCAGCGCATTACTTTTCCGGAAGGGAAGGAAAAAGATTTTTCCTGGAGCCTGAATGCCGGTATGCTGGTGCATGTAACAGGCTCTTCCGATCTTGCCGTTTCCCTGGCGCGTGCCTACCGGTCGGCTTCCCTTGAAGAAAGGTTCAAGTATATCGACCTGGGTTCCACGGTGAGGGTGGGAGATCCTGCCCTGGAACCTGAAACCGGCTGGTCGGCTGACCTGGGATGGAGAACATGGACCTCTTCCCTGGAACTGGGTTTCAATGCATTTCTGAACCGGGTGAATGGATTGATTACCGAAATGCCGGGGGAATACATATATAATGTGTATACCGGGTCCGATACCTGGGTAACCGACACCCTTCCTGCCCTGGTGAATACCAATATCGACCGCGGTCTGCTTACAGGATTCGATCTGAACTGGAAAGTGATGCCGGCAAGCAGGTTCTTTGCCGGAGGTTCGGCAGGTTTTGTTTATGCCCGTGACCTGGATTCGGGCGATGCCCTGCCCCTGATACCTCCTTTCAACGGCAACCTGTTTGCCGGATACAGAATAGAAAAGGCGGGTCAGGTGACTGTCAAATCGGAATTTGCCGCCGACCAGCACCGGATTGCGGACGGGGAACGTTCCACACCCGGTTATGCCGTTTATCATGCCTATGTTCAGACCGTACCGCTGGAACTGGGGCCTGCCTCCCTCAGATTGTATACAGGGGTGGAAAATATCACCGACCGGGCCTGGAGAAACCACCTGACCTCCAACCGGGGAACGGTGGATGTGGAACCCGGAAGAAATTTCTTTATAAGGCTGAGGATCGATTTCTGAGCCCCCTCCTGTGAGGAGTGGTGATAGGCTGCAGCGGGCTGGGGGTTTCCGCTGCAGCCTTTTTTTTATACTAACCGGCCTGCAGAATAATCATTTTTCCGGAAAGGAATCATTCAAATTTTCTGTTATATTTGGTCAGAAGGGTTCATCTGGATGAAAAGATCATCACGGTGGCCCAAATACAGAGAAAAAGGAAATTCAAAAAGCAATGGCCATGACAGAAAAACACATCATCAGAATTGTCGGGATCCTGATCACCGACAGAAAAAAAGCTGCCGGGAGGGTTCAGGAAACGCTGACCCGCTACGGATGTTCCATTAAAACCCGCCTGGGATTGCATGAAGCTACCGACGATACGTGCAGCCCCAACGGACTGATCCTGCTTGAACTGACTGGGCCGGTCAATGATATGAAAGCCCTGGAAAAAGACCTGGGTGCGATTGGGGGAGTGGATGTTCGCATCATGCAATTTGACTGAATAGGGCACGTTTCTTTCTCTTTCCTCAACCCGGGAAACCTGCTGTATGTCACGGGGGGATGCTGTTTCTGCATGAAGGGGAATCGCCGCGCTGACCATAAATTCCGGATAATTTTTGGTCAACCGCAGGAAAAATGTTATTGTTGGGGGGAAAAACATGCACTGGATTGATGTCTCCATATTCGGAATCTACATGCTCCTGATGCTGAGCGTGGGAGTTTTTTTTCATTTCAGGAACAAGGATACGGATGATTTTTTTGTGGGCGGGAGGACGATGGGGAGCTGGCATGTGGGCTTGTCTGTGGTGGCCACTGATGTGGGCGGAGGATTTTCCATCGGGCTGGGCGGACTGGGGTTTATCATGGGCCTGTCGGGGTCGTGGATGCTGTTCACGGGCCTGCTGGGAGCCTGGATCAGTGCTGTGGTTCTGATACCCCGGGTGAGCCGCCTTTCGAAAAAATGGGGGTTCCTTACTTTTCCCCAGATGCTCAATACCCTGTTCAGCCCCAGGGTGGCCCTGGTGGCAGGGATCATTTCAGCCATAGGATACATCGGTTTTACCAGTTCACAGATACTGGCCGGGGCCAAACTGGCTTCGGCCGCTTTTATCAGGCTGGACATGCAAACCGCACTCATCATCATGGGAGTGATTGCCGTGTTGTACACCTCCATGGGAGGGTTGAAAGCCGTGATTTATACCGATACCATTCAATGGGCCCTGCTGATGAGCGGACTGATCCTGATTGGCATACCCATCGGGCTGAAAAGTATCGGAGGCATACAGGCGGTAAAGGAAACCCTGTCAGCCGATTTCCTGAAGCTGAATAATCTCACCTGGCAGCAGATGCTGAACTGGCTGGTCACCATCCTGCCCATCTGGTTTGTGGGCATGACCCTGTATCAGCGTATCTACTCTACCCGAACGTCCCGTCAGGCTCAGAAAGCCTGGTTTATTGCCGGGTTGTTCGAATATCCGCTGATGTCGTTCATGGGAGTAACCCTGGGTCTTTTTGCAAGGGTGGGGGCCGAGAATGGCATGTTTGCCCCGCTGGGTTTTCCCGGTGTGGAGGGAATGGACGGGGAAATGGGCCTTCCGCTGCTGCTGAGAACGGTATTGCCTGTAGGATTAATGGGACTGATGATGTCGGCGTATTTTTCAGCCATTATGTCGACGGCCGACAGTTGTTTAATGGCAGCCTCGGGGAATGTGCTGACCGATATCATGGGAGTGAAGGAAACAGGCAAACGCACGTTGAGGTACTCCCAGATACTGACCCTGGTGATCGGAGCTCTGGCCCTGTGGCTGGCCACGTCCATGGAAAACGTACTGGAACTGATGCTGTATTCCTATGCTTTTATGGTTTCGGGCCTTTTTGTTCCGGTACTTGGAGGATTGTTTCTGAAAGGCAGCCCGCCTGCTGCTGCCCTCTGGTCGATGATGCTGGGCGGGGGTACTACCCTGGCGCTTATTGCCAGCAATACTCCGCTGCCCTGGGGGCTGGATGCGAATATTTTCGGGATTACGGTGTCTATGCTTACATTTGCCATTATTTACCTGGCACTGCGCAGGGGGAAGATCGGGGTGAAAGCTTCTCCTGTAATGAACGATCAGGCTTCATGACAGTTCCCTGCACACTGTTTTCGATGTTGTATTTATCCGGTGAAGTTCTTCCTGGCCCAGATTGATTCTCAGGGCATCGATATGTGCCTGTATGTGTCCGGGCTTGCTTGCTCCGGGGATAGCTACAACGGTATCGCCGTGAAAACGGATGGTCCAGTGCAGGGCAACGGCTGCGGGAGTTGTGTGGTGGTTTTCAGCAACCTCCTCCAGCAACCGGATGAGAGGGAGGGTTTTTTGCAGAGCCGGGCGGCGAAAAAGCCTGCGCCATTTCCGGTATCCGGTGAACCGGATTCTATCCGGATCCCGGTGAAATTTTCCGGTTAATATGCCCTGTTCCAGCGGCGAATAGGCAATAAGGGTAATGCCCAGTTCCTTTGCTGCCTGAAGAATCCCGTTCTGTTCGATTTTTCGGTCGAGCAGGCTGTATTTTACCTGGTGAGAAGCCAGTGTCAGGCCCATTCTCCGGAGGGTTTTATGGGCTCTGACCATTTGCCCTGCGGAAAAGTTACTGACTCCCACCGACCGGATCTTTCCCTGCTCAGCCAGCCTGGCCATCGCTTTCATTTCCGCTTCCACCGGAGAAAATCCAACGGGCATGTGTACCTGAAAAAGACCGATCCCGTAGCCATTCAGATGGCGCAACCTGTCGTCCACGGTCCGGAGCATGTTTTTCGCGCGGCGGAACAGAGGCCACCATTTGGTGGCTATGACCACGTCATCCGGAGAAATGTTGTTTGTTTTCAGGGCCTGGGCCAGGGAAGCTTCCGAACGGCCCCTGCCATAAGCCTCGGCGGTGTCGAACCAGTTAATGCCTCCTTCCAGGGCAGTTCTGACGATTTCATAGGTTTTATCGGGGGGAATGGCGTTCCAGAAAGAACCGGTCATTCCTTTTCCCCCGGAGAACTGCCAGGTACCCAGTCCTACCGGTGTGATCCTGATCTCCGTTTTTCCCAGTGGTACAGTGCGTTGTTTCATACTCTCTCTTACCAACGCGGAAAGGGGAGAATTGTTCGTTACAAGCTGATGATATTTCCAAAGAAAACGGCATTGGACAAAAGCCTTGCTGTTCCTTGCCATATACCCCTGAAGAGGATATTTTCATGAAAAACCATGATATTTCCTTTTCCTAACTTCCTGAGGCTCACCACGGGGGATTCCGCCAGGCGTGTCAGGTTCTCTTCTGAAACGTACCCGCTCATCAGGGGATCATCGCAAAAATGCAGGGGTTCGGCCCAGGGAACAGGCCCGGGAACGGCTACGGTTGCCCCTTCCTTAAAGACCGGGAGCAGAGGCCTGCGGTATCCATAGAGCAGGGGATGAGACAGGTCGGCCCGCGCCTGCAGGATAGAACCCGGTATGTTATTAAGTGTATATGATCTAGATCTTTCACTGTAGGTATATTGCCGGGTGGTATCCCCTGCCGGGGGTGATTTGTATTTCATTCCGGTCATTTTTTGTTCCGCCAGCCACCGGCCGGCCTGCCCGAAGGCGATCAGGGTTCCGCCGTTACGTATCCAGCCGGCCAGGTTCTCAGCGAAACCGTTGTCTGCGTTACGATAGGATCCTTCTGGCAGAATGATGGTATTGTACCGGTTCAGGCCGGTTTGTCCTGCCTGACTGATATCCACCAGGGTAACCGGGATCTGGTCACGGTGGTCGAAATGAAACCATATTTCCCCCGCTTGCTGGCTTCTGATACCTGTGCCTGCCAGCATCATAACCGAGGGTTTTTTCAGCAACCGGAAAGAACTGCTTCCCATATCAATTCCCTGAGGGGTGAGGCCGGTTCGGAGCGACAAAAAATCCACTCCTGTTTCCCGGGCAACCCGGGTAACCAGAGTGTATATTTCATCGATATCCAGGGGTTGATCCTGAGTATGTACCATAATGCTTCCGTACCCGAATTCCCTGTCGGTTTGTTGATCGCGATACCTGAAAGGGGCTGTGGCCACCCTGGCTCGAAGGCCTGCTTCCTGCAGAATATACAGAGCGCGTGGAGCCCGGTCGTCATCCCAGGTAAAAAGGTAACCGTAACGGCTTTTTCCTCCTTCCACCTTTCCCCGGGGAAGATCGAGGCCGGTGACCTGTTCGCCGAGGTATCTGTTCAGATCTCTGGTGGTTCGCAGTTCGGCTACCGGCATATTGAAGGCCAGGGGCATGGTCCAGGTGGAAATGTCGTAGAATGTGGTATCACTGAATTCCGTGATCGTTTCGAACAATCCGTTTATCATCCGGTACTGTTCCTGTTCCGTGGGAACAACATAGGCATGGCCCGGGGTGAACATCTGTTTGCCGGCACGTACTTCCTCCTTCAAATGGTATACCCTGATCTGATGCCGAAGCAGCAGATCGATGAAACGGGCTGTGCGGGTGGGGTTGTACGGGTCGCCTACGATACGGGCTTTTATGGGGTCCCGGCGTGCCAGATTGAGAGCTTCCCTTGAGAACCGGTACTGGTGATCGATTAATTCATTTCTCATTTCATGGGCAGCCCGCAGGGTAGACAGGGTGACGGCAAACTGATTTCGTACGGCAAAAGCAAGGGGCTTGAGGCCGAAGCCGGTTTCTCTCCAGGTTCCCCGGAATCCGGCCTGTTCGAACAGGATGCCGACCGACCCGTTGACATCGGGGTAGGAAGATCCTTTCCCATAATAAAAATCGTCAAACACTTCTTCCGAGTAATACAAAGAGCCGATGCTGTCGAGGGCCCGTGCGTGATAGGCAGCGATCATCCGGGTAAGTTCTTCGTTTTCTGCCGGTGCTGCAGGATTGTTCCTGCCCGGCACACCGGGCTGGAAAAAGAAGGTTGAACCGGCTCCCATCTCATGGTGGTCGGTTACCACATTGGGTTTCCACCGGTGAAACTGTTCCACCCGGCCTCTGGATTCGGGATGCACAAGCAACAGATAATCGCGGTTCAGATCAAACCAGTAATGATTGGTTCGTCCGCCGGGCCAGGCTTCACGAAACTGGCGGGAAGCCGGGTCGGGTGAGGGGACAAGGCTGTGGTGTATGTTGACCCATGTTGTGTGGCGTGTGAATCCGTCGGGATTGAGGCAGGGATCCACCAGAACCACGGTATTATCGAGCAGTTCCCTGACCTGTGGACTTTCGGCCGCGGCCAGGTAATAGGCGGTCAGCATGGCGGCATGAGAGGCGCTCGATTCATTCCCATGCACTCCATAACCCAGCCGAATAACCAGTGGCACCTCTTCCGGTGACAGTTTGGAGGTATTTGTCGGGTCCATGTTCGCCAGGTGTTTCTTTCGCATTTCCTCGAGCCGGGGAATGTTCTGAGGTGCGGTGAAAATCAGTTGGACCAGGGGCCGGAGTTCATGGCTGCGGGCATATTCCTGCATTACGGCCCGGTCTGATTCCGCTGCAATGGTTTCCATATACCTGACCAGCTGGTCGTGGGAGGCATGGAATTCTCCGGGCAGATAGCCGAGAAATTCTTCCGGGGTGGTTATGTCAGAATTATAAGGTCCGTTTGCCGGAAGGTAGTAATCCACCGGCATCTGCGGATATGCCGCGGTGCATGATAAAATAACCAGCAATGACAGATACAGGTTTTTCATTGTGCAAAAGGGTTAAATACGATTATGAAATTAGAAAAAAAACCGGAACCGGCCTGGTGATATGTTAAACAACAAGGACTGTGCCTGCCGAAAATTGTATATTTATGACCAAATCTGTAAGATATGATCAACCGGCAACTGCTTGATCCAAAAAGTATTGTAGTGGTTGGTGGCTCGGAGGATACCGCCAAGCCCGGAGGCAAAGTGTTAAAAAATCTGAAGGACGGGAATTTCGGGGGTGAGCTGTATGTACTGAATCCGAAAGCTGATGAAGTGCAGGGAGTTAAATCATTTCGCGACCCTGCTGCTCTGCCATCCTGTGACCTGGCTATCCTGGCCGTTGCAGCCCGTCACTGCCCGCCTGTTATGAAAACACTGGCCGGTGAGAAAGGGGTTCGTGCCTTTATTGTCCTTTCGGCCGGTTTCAGTGAGGAAAGTGAGGAAGGGGCCAAACTGGAAAGGCAGATGGTAGAGATTGTAAACGGGGTGGATGGTTGTTTGATCGGGCCGAACTGCATCGGCTTTCTGAACCCCAATTACAACGGGGTATTTACCGAGCCCATTCCCCGGCTCGATCCGAAGGGATGTGACTTCATTTCAGGTTCGGGCGCCACGGCGGTGTTCATTATGGAATCGGGTATTCCCAAAGGACTTTCCTTTGCCAGTGTTTATTCGGTGGGGAACAGTGCCCAGATGGGTGTGGAGGATATACTGAAATACCTGGATGAAACCTTTGATCCGGAGAAAAGTTCACGGGTTAAGCTCCTATACATGGAAAGCGTGAAAAAGCCGCAGATGCTGCTCAAACATGCTTCTTCCCTCATCAGCAAAGGTTGCCGCATAGCCGCAGTCAAAGCGGGAAGTTCCGAAGCAGGAAGCCGGGCGGCTTCCTCCCATACGGGCGCTATGGCCAGCCCGGATACCGCTGTGGATGCCCTGTTCCGAAAAGCCGGCATTGTGCGTTGCGAGGGCAGGGAAGAACTGGTTACCGTGGCTTCGGTAATGCTGCATCCTGTCCCCCGGGGGAAAAGGATGGCTATTGTTACTCATGCAGGAGGTCCGGCAGTGATGCTGACCGATGCCCTTTCCCGTGAAGGATTTGAAATACCACCTTTCAATGGACGTGCTGCTGCGAATCTGCTGGAAAAACTGTTCCCCGGCTCGTCGGTGGCAAATCCCATTGATTTTCTGGCCACCGGTACAGCCGAACAGCTGGATGCCATACTGGAAGCCTGTGAGTATGAGTTTCACGCGGCCGATGCCATCGTGGTGATCTTCGGCAGTCCGGGTCTCTTCCCGGTGAACGAGGTATACGACGTGCTTGACCGGAGAATGAAAACTTCCAAAAAACCCATTTATCCGGTGCTTCCTTCGGTAATCAATGCCAGGGAAGAGATTGGACGGTTTCTGGCCAGGGGAAGGATCAACTTTCCCGACGAGGTTTTGTTTGCCCATGCTATGGGAAAGGTGATGAAACAGGAAACAAACCGGTATTCCCGCACCGGACTGCCGCAGGTGGATGTGCAGGCCGTACGCGATGTGATCGGGGAGGCAGGCAACGGCTACCTGATACCGGAGAAAGTACAGCAACTGCTGGATGCAGCCGGCATTGCCCGTGCCCCCGAAAGGGTGGCGGTAAGCAACCGTGAGATGAAGGAAGCCTGTGAGGCCATCGGATTTCCCCTGGTGATGAAAGTGGTGGGACCGGTACATAAGTCGGATGTGGGAGGTGTGGAACTAAACATAAACCGGCTGGCAGAAGCTGAGGAAAAATTCAACCGGCTGATGGGCATCCCTGAAGCCACCGGGGTACTGATCCAGCCCATGCTGAAAGGGATTGAACTTTTTGCCGGGGCAAAAAGGGAAGAGGGATACGGACATCTGGTTATGTGCGGGCTGGGTGGCATTTACGTGGAAGTGCTGAAGGATGTGCAGGTGGCTCTTTCTCCGGTAACTGAAGAAGAAGCGGCCGCCATGATCGGTCGATTAAAGGGAGTTGCCCTGTTGCAGGGTGTGAGGGGGAGGGCCGGTATCGATACAGGCAAATTCGCTTCCATCATCAGCCGCCTGTCGGTTCTGCTGGAAACAGCTCCTGAAATTTATGAAATGGATATTAATCCCCTCCTGGGTTCAGGAAACAGGGTGGTAGCTGTGGATGCCAGGATCAGGATAGAAAAGACAAATAAGGGTTCCTGAGGTTAGATGTATGTGAATGGCGGCATACCCTGTTAATACGATAGATAAAATAAACCCTGCAGATATGAAAAAAATAGGATTGTTTTATGGTCCCGAAAAAGGTTCGGTGGAAAGGGCTGCCCGCCTGATAGCCGATATGATCGGAGAAGGCCGGGTGAACCTCCACTCGGTGAAAGATTCCGGAGCCGGAGATATGGAGAAATACCAAAATCTGATCTTCGGTATATCGACTGTTGGTCGTGAAACCTGGGAAGCCGAAGGTCCGGATGCCGACTGGGACCGGTTTTTGCCTGAAGTAGACCGGGTAAACTGGGAAAACAAAAAGGTGGCCCTGTTCGGGCTGGGTGATCATATTACCTATGCCGATTTCTTTGTGGATGCGCTTGGTGTGCTGGGCCAGCGTTTGCTGGACAACGGGGCAGATATCATCGGGCGTGTTTCTCAGGAAGGCTATACATTTTCCCATTCCAAAGGGCTGATAGACGGGAAATTTATCGGTTTACCACTGGATGAGGATTACGAAGCCGACAAAACCCCCGCACGGGTTGAAAAATGGCTTGAGGAAATACTTCCCCGCTTTCATCGTTAATACCATTTTGTTTATGAGGATTTTCGATTCATCCCGTGAACACGATACGCCCATTGATTTTCATACGGTAAGGAAAAAGATTTCGGAAAGCCGCCTTCCGCAGGTTGGTTCTTCGAGTATCCGTGAGATAGTCAGGCTGGTGAATGAAATTGAACAGGAAACGGGCCGGCAGTTTATCAGGATGGAGATGGGGGTGCCGGGTCTGCCTCCCGCCAAAGTGGGGGTAGACGCCGAGATAGAGGCACTTCGCAGGGGTGTGGCATCGAAGTATCCCATGATCGAAGGGGTGAGAGAGTTGAAAGAAGAGATCAGCCGGTTCGTTAAATTGTTTCTCGATGTTGATGTAAGTCCGGCCGCATGCGTTCCCACCGTGGGATCGATGATGGGCAGCATGGCCGCTTTCCTCACGGCCAATAGAAATGACAGGTACCGCAAGGGTACCGTGTTCCTTGATCCCGGTTTCCCGGTTCAGAAACAGCAATGCCGTATCCTGGGGCATGAGTATGAGAGTATTGATGTGTACGACTGCCGGGGCGTAAAACTGAAAGAACGTCTGGAGTCGGTGCTTGCCGGGGCTGCGGCTTCTTCTGTATTGTACTCCAATCCCAATAATCCTGCCTGGATCTGTTTTACGGAAGAGGAGCTTCGCATGATCGGCGAACTGTCGATGAAATATGATGTGATTGTGATTGAAGATCTGGCCTATTTTGGTATGGATTACCGCCAGGATTACTCCCAGCCGGGCAGCCCGCCCTTCCAACCCACGGTGGCCAGGTATACCAACCATTACATATTACTCATATCCAGCTCGAAAGTGTTCAGTTATGCCGGCCAGCGTGTGGGGATGATGGTCATGTCAGATGTGCTTTTTGACCGGCAGTATCCCGATCTGAAGCGGTATTACAGTTCCGATCGCTTCGGGCATGCCATGGTATACGGGGCTCTGTATGCCCTTTCATCGGGATGTTCCCATTCCGCACAGTATGCTCTGGCGGCCATGCTGAAAACCGCTAACGAAGGAGGGTTCAATTTCATACGTTCGGTGAGAGAATATGCGCACAGGGCTTCCCTGATGAAAAAACTGTTTAAAGAAAACGGTTTTCACATAGTTTATGACAGGGATATCGACCGGGAACTGGCCGATGGATTTTATTTTACCTTTTCCTATCCCGGCTTTTCCGGTCCGGAGTTACTGGAAGAAATGCTGTATTACGGGATCAGTTCCATATCTCTGGTTATTACAGGAAGCCGGATAACGGAAGGGCTCAGGGCCTGTGTATCGCAGGTAAGCCCTGACCAGATGCCACTGCTTGAGGAGAGACTGAAAAGGTTTCACCGTGACCATTCCGGATAGATTTGGCAGGCCTGTGGATTGAGATTTGTAACATTATGGCAATTAATTACATAATATATCTTGTGTTCAATAACAGTCTGCCGTATGAGTTTCATCATGGGGTGCTGCCAATCAATTTTGTTATATTTGGTCTGCTGTTTAATCTGATAATTTATTATTATGGCAAAAGTAAGAGGTGCTATCGTTGTTGATACGGAACGTTGCAAGGGTTGCGAACTGTGTGTGGGAGCATGCCCCACCGATGTCATCGGTATGGCAGAGGAGGTAAACAGTAAGGGGTATCATTATGCCTATATGAAAAACCCCGAAGCCTGCACGGGCTGTGTCAATTGTGCCATTATCTGCCCCGACGGGGTTATATCGGTATACAGAGTAAAAACTTCTTAAATACATAAACCCGCTTTATATTATGGGAGAACTACGATTAATGAAAGGCAACGAAGCGGTGGCAGAAGCTGCCATACGTTCCGGAGCGGACGGTTATTTCGGATATCCCATTACACCTCAGTCGGAGGTGATGGAATACCTGATGGCCGAAAAACCTTATGAGAGGACCGGGATGGTGGTTTTACAGGCTGAGAGCGAGCTGGCTGCCATCAATATGGTGTACGGGGGAGCCGCATGCGGTAAAAAAGTAATGACTTCCTCATCCAGTCCGGGTATCAGCCTGATGCAGGAGGGGATTTCCTATATTGCCGGGGCGGAGCTGCCCTGCCTGCTGGTGAATGTGGTACGGGGAGGTCCCGGTCTGGGAACCATTCAGCCTGCCCAGTCGGATTATTTCCAGGCGGTAAAGGGCGGGGGGCACGGCGATTACCGTTTGATTACGCTGGCACCGGCTTCTGTTCAGGAAATGTCTGACTTTGTTAAACTGGGATTCGAACTGGCTTTCAAATACAGAAATCCTGCCATGATCCTTTCCGACGGGGCCATTGGCCAGATGATGGAGAAAGTGGAACTTTTCGATCCCGTTCCCCGCAGCAAGGAAATTCTGCCCTGGGCTACCACGGGAAAAACCCCCGACAGGGAAAGGAACATTATAACCTCGCTGGACCTCGATCCGAAAAGGCAGGAGGATTTCAATCTGAAGCTTCAGAAAAAATACAGGGAAATTGAGGAAAAGGAAGTAAGGTTTGAAAAAATACAGTGTGATGATGCTGAATACCTGTTTGTGGCATACGGGACCAGTTCACGGGTAGTGCAGAAGGCAGTGCAACTGGCGCGCTCAAAAGGCATAAAAGTGGGATTGTTCCGGCCCATTACCCTGTGGCCTTTCCCGTCGAAGGAAATATTTGCCATGACCGACCAGGTGAAGGGAATTCTGTCTGTGGAAATGAGTGCCGGTCAGATGGTGGAGGACATCAGACTTGCAGTAAACGGGAAGATAAAAGTGGATTATTACGGCAGAATGGGCGGTATTATCCCTACTCCCGACGAAGTTGTAGAAATGCTTGAAAAGAAAATTATCGGAGGATAAAAAAATGGCTGAGATAACCACTGACCAGATCATTCAACCGGAAAACATGGTATATACCAGGAGCCGGATCATGACCGAAACGGTACTGCATTACTGTCCGGGCTGCGGCCATGGTACTGTACATCGTTTGCTTGCCGAGGTGATCGAAGAGCTTGACCTGCAGTCTGAAACCATTGGGATCACCCCGGTGGGATGTTCGGTGCTGATGTACAATTACATGGATATTGATATGCAGGAGGCAGCCCACGGAAGGGCTCCGGCTCTGGCTACGGCCATCAAGCGGCTGATGCCCGAAAAATTCGTCTTTACCTATCAGGGAGACGGAGACCTGGCCGCAATCGGGACGGCGGAAACTATTCATGCCTGCAACCGGGGTGAGAATATTACGATTCTGTTTATCAATAACGGGATTTACGGTATGACCGGAGGGCAGATGGCTCCGACCACCCTTCCGGATATGAAAGCTTCTACCTGTCCCTACGGCCGGGATGTGCAAATGATGGGTAATCCCCTGAAGATAACAGATATTGTGGCTACTCTTCCGGGATCATATTATGTAACAAGGCAATCGGTTCATACGCCCGGGAATGTGAGAAAAGCCAAAAAGGCCATCAGAAAAGCGGTGGAATACCAGAAACGCAACCAGGGAACCTGTTTTGTGGAGATCGTTTCCAACTGCAACAGCGGATGGAAAATGACGCCGGTAGATGCAAACCGGTGGCTGGAAGAGAACATGCTTCCTTTTTATCCGCTGGGTGATTTGAAAGTACCAGAAGAATAAACAAAAAATGAACATATCATGACCGAAGAGATCATAATAGCCGGTTTTGGCGGGCAGGGGGTTCTGTCGATGGGTAAAATTCTCTGTTATTCCGGAGTTATGGAAGGCAAGGAAGTGAGCTGGATGCCTTCCTACGGGCCTGAAATGCGTGGAGGAACGGCCAATGTTACAGTGATTATCAGTGACGAAAGGATCAGTTCGCCCATTCTGAACGCCTATGATACGGCCATTATTCTGAACCAGCAGTCGATGGACAAGTTTGAAAAAACGGTGAAACCGGGGGGAATGCTCATTTACGACGGGAACGGGATCACCCGGCATCCGGAAAGGAAGGATATCACCATTTACCGGGTGGATGCAGCGGAGGAGGCTGCCCGGATGAGATCGAACAAAGTATTCAACATGATAGTCCTGGGCGGTTTTCTGAAGATCAAACCCCTGCTGAAGATGGAGAATGTGCACAGGGGCCTTGAAAAATCGCTTCCCGAAAGGTATCACCACCTGATCTCCCTGAACGAGGAAGCCATCAAACGCGGCATGGAAATTATCCAGGAAGTTTATCAGCCTGCCTAGTGTGCGGAAGTGAGAGCCGCAATCAGAAGTGATCACAGCAAAGGGTACTTACCGTGATTTTCTGCTGTAAAATCCTTTTTTCGTAATGTAATCATACACACGGTGCGGGAGAAAGAAACGCATGTCCTTTCCCTGTGCGATTGACTCACGGATAAAGCTGGCGGATATTTCTATCAGTGGAGCTTCATGCAGGCTGATGTTGGGATGCTGTATATTCTTTTCTGCCGGGTATCCCGGCCTGGGATAGACAAAAATCTGGTACTTTTCCAGCAGAACCTGGTAATCTTTCCATTTGGAAAGGGTAGACAGGTTGTCTGCGCCCATGATGAGTACAAACTCTCTGTCAGGATATTTCGCGGTAAGGTGCGTGAGGGTGTTGATCGTATAGGAGGGTTCCGGAAGCCGGAATTCAATGTTGCAGGCCAGAAACCGGGGATCGTCATGGAGGGCAAGCCGCACCATTTCCAGCCGTTCAGGTCCGGGAAGCAGGCCGGAGCTTTTTTTCAGGGGGTTTTGGGGGCTGACAACCAGCCACAGGTTTTCCACCGGGGTGAACTCGATGAAGTAATTGGCGATCATCAGATGTCCCATGTGAACGGGGTTAAACGATCCGAACAATAAACCGGTGGTTTTCATTTTGAATTTCCAATGAATGTTGCAACCAGTTCCACGGCGCGGTCAAGGGTTTCTTCCAGCCTGTCATTTACCAGTACAGTATCGAACCGGGAAGCGAATTCCATTTCCCGGGCGGCTTTTTGCCTTCTTTCCCTGATCTTTTCTTCGGTTTCCGTGGAACGTTTCCGGAGCCTTTTTTCTAGAATATCCAGGGAGGGAGGGCTGACAAAAACAGCCAGGGCGCGGGCACCATACTGTTTTTTCAGGTTCATCCCCCCTTTTACATCCACATCGAATACCACATGTTTCCCGTCATTCCATATCCGTTCGATTTCCTTCTTCAGGGTACCGTAATAGTGCCCCGGATATACCTCTTCCCATTCAGCAAATTCACCGGCTTCGATTTTCCGTTTGAATTCGTTTTCTGTTATGAACCAGTAATCTTTTCCGTTGACTTCCCCTTTTCTCGGGGAACGGCTGCATGCTGAAACGGAAAAGGACAGCCGCGGAATGCTTTGAAGCAGGTGTTTCACAATGGTGGTCTTTCCCGCTCCTGAGGGGGCGGAAATGATGATCATTTTGCCCTTCTGTGCAGATTCTGCCATTTACCAGAGGATTAAATCACAACATGTTGGCCAGTTGCTCCTTGATTTTTTCCAGCTCATCTTTCATTTGTACCACCATTTTCTGGATTTCGGCATCATTGGCTTTGGATCCCAGGGTGTTGATCTCCCGGCCGATTTCCTGAGCAATGAAGGTAAGTTTTCTGCCGGCAGGTTCTTCTCCTTTCAGTGTATCGGTGAAAAACCGGCAATGGTGGTCCAGCCGTGATTTTTCTTCACTGAAGTCGAATTTTTCCAGGTAATAGAGAATTTCCTGCTCAAACCTGTTTTCATCGATGTTCATGGATGAAAGGTATTCTTCCAGATTGCTTCTGATGCGGTTCCTGATACGTTCTTTGCGTTGTTTTTCCAGAGGTTCTAACAGCTTCAGCAGGTGCTGAATTACTTCTATCCTTTTCTTCAGGTCGATCTCGATCGATTGCCCCTCTCTGGTCCGGTATTCCTGGACTTCTTCCATGGCTTTCCCCATGATTTCCAGTACTGTTTCCCATTCTTCTCCGCTGATTCCCTGACGTTCGGTTTTCAGCACTTCCGGTAAGCGCATGATAATGGAGAGGAAATGTTCCTCATGGCCGATTTGAAATTCCCCCGAAATACTTTTCAGTTGTTGAAAATAATTCCTTACCACTTCCCGGTTGATCTGGGGTGCCGAATCTTCTCCGTTATCCTCGGTAAATATATTGCAGTCAATTTTGCCCCGAACCAGTTTTTCGGCCAGCAGGCTTCTGATCTCCGATTCTTTTTCCCGGTAAAGAACAGGTGTTCTGATGCCGATATCGATTTGCCTGCTGTTGAGGGTACGGATTTCGACAATGATATTCTTTTCTCCGTATTTTCCGTTTGCTTTCCCGTATCCTGTCATTGACTGGACCATGGTATCGTCGGTTTTCATGATATTCAAATAGCGGCCTTGCCTTAACAAAGGTAGAAAATAAACCGGCATTTTTTCTACTGGTTTCGGAATCCCCCGGCCGGTTTAATGTTTAACCACCACTTTTGCTTTCCATTTTCCCGACAGATAATAGATGTACGAGGCGGCCAGACCGATGATCCAGGCCAGAGGGGCCGACCACCAGATACCTGTTTCACCTATGCGGTTTGAAAGAAAAATAGAAGCAGGGATGCGGATCACCCAGAGCGAAAGCAGGGTGATGAACATGGGAATGAGGGTGTCTCCGGCTCCTCTGAGGACGCCGTTTAGCGAAAACATCAGGCTGAAAACCAGGTAAAATGCACTGATGATGAGCAGATATTCGTGTCCGATGCGAATGACTTCATTGTCATTGGTGAAAATGGACATCAGGTTTTCCCCGAAAAGCATCATAACCAGGGTGACTGTAACGGATATGGTTCCCGACATCATGATGGTTGAAACAAGCCCACTTTTTATTCGTTCCGGTTTGTTGGCACCCAGGTTCTGACCCACAAAAACCGAGAGGGCCATACCGAAATTCATGGCCGGAAGGGAGGCTATGGAGTCGAGTCTTGCAGCCGCCGCATAGGCTGCAATGACGTTGGTGCCGAAACGGTTGACAATCCCCATCAGGAAAGTCATCCCCAGGGAGAAAAAGATGATCTGCATTCCTGCCGGCAATCCGATGCGTATTCCCTGCCAGAAGATCCGGCGGTGGAATCTCATTTTCGGGATGGAAAAATGAATAATCCTGTGTGTCCGGTTCAGGTACAGAACAGCCGTTACAAAAGCCCCTCCCTGGGAAACCACCGTAGCCCAGGCGGCTCCTGCGATTCCCCATCCGAAGACCATGATAAACAGCAGATCGAGGCCGATGTTGGTGAGGGTAGAGATAATCAGAAAGTACATGGGGGTTTTTGAATCACCCAGCCCCCGCAGTATGGCGCTGGTGCCGTTGAAGCCA
The DNA here is from genome assembly GCA_049975425.1 of Bacteroidales bacterium. GTDB lineage: Bacteria > Bacteroidota > Bacteroidia > Bacteroidales > VadinHA17 > HyVt-105. The sequence continues at coordinate 24,868 of JBNGDI010000008.1, read as the reverse complement.
AAGAATACCAGGATTCCCAGGACATAGACATTCAGATACTTAAGTGCCTCGGGGAGCAACTCCTCAGGCAAACTGAGCAGGCGGAACAGGCTCCGGTTAATTCCCAGGCCGAGGGCCGTTACAACCAGCGAGGCGAAGAAGAGGAATATATACAGAGTATCGATGGCACGTTTCACCTGATCGATATCCCTGGAACCATAATACTGGGCGATCAGGATGGTGGTGCCTGAAGCAATGCCGATAATGAAAGATATGAGCAGGAAAATAATGGGAAACGATGCCCCTACGGCCGCCAGAGCTTCCTTTCCCAGCACATTCCCCACAATAATGCTGTCGACAATATTATACATTTGCTGAAACACATTCCCGAGCAACATGGGAAGTGCAAAACGGAGTATGCGTTTCCATTCTTTTCCGGAGGTGAGATCTTGCATGTATCACATTCAGGATGCAAAAATGCGGTTTTTGGGCCGGTTTGTCAAGGCTTTTTCTGCAGGCCGCGTAATGAACACGGATTTTTTTCCGTTTTGGATAAGAAATATTGGAGGAAAGGTTACGAGTCTCTATTTTTGCGCAGATAAAATATAATTAATTTCTTTTTGATGAAAAAGGCCTGGCTCCTAATTTTATTTCTGGGATTACCGGCTGTTCTTCAGGCACAGGAAAAAGCTTCTGCCAATGCACAGCCTGATACCCGTGCCCTGATAATATCCGATACAATTCCGCGGGTTCTGGTTCCCGTGAAGGAACTGGTTCCCGATTCCATACAGGAAGCCCTGTACATGGTCAGGAACCTGCTGGAAAGTGACAGTACCGGATTGTTCTTCGAACCCTTGTTCAGGGAGGCGGTACAGCAACTGATCCATTATTTTGACAGTCCGGTTCCTGATTCGTTGGCTCATTTTCTGGACCGGTATAAGTTTGCCAAACTGTATACCTACCCGATGATTCAGGAGGATACGGTTGATATTTTCCGAACAGACACCCTATATCTGCCGAAAGATTCGCTGAGGCAGAAAGAATCCGGAGATACGATGGCAACGGCATACATGACCGACAGCCTGCTGAGCGAATTACCGCCCGTATTACCCGGCATTCGTGACAGCCTGATCAGGCAGGCTATGGATACCCTGCGTCTGGTCTTCAGCGACAGCACTTCCTTCCACATTATTGCAGGGAAGGATACCACAACAGAAGCACTGGAGCTGAGAAATCTACGTGAAAGGGTACTTACCCGTGATACCCTGATGATGGTCGATTCCAGCCGGTATACCCTGGTAGACAGCCTGCGGCAAGCCATTCAACTCCTGGTGAAGGAGATGCAGTCGGATTCGATCAATCTCTGGATCAGGAATATTACCAATGATTCCCTGCAGGTGTGGCTCAGCGACCGGGAACGGAATTTTTTCAGGTTCTGGGTCAAGAACGAGGCCAGGGATTCAGTGGGTTTATGGCTTGAAGGTCTTGACAGTAAAAATATGCGAATGATTATGGATGAGGGGGTTTATGTACGGTCGTTCAGCAGAAAACAGCAGAAGTGGGATCAGGTGGAACTCCAGAGAAGAGTGGATGAAACACTCAGGAATATGAACAAGGTCCAGGTGACCACTCCGGCATGGACTTATGAAGCGATTACCGGTTTGCAATTTTCCCAGGGTTATCTGTCGTACTGGGCAAAAGGAGGGGAAAGCTCCGTGGCCGCCCTGTTCCAGATTGAGGCTTTTGCCAATTACTCAAAAGGGAAAAGCAAATGGGAAAACAGCTTGCATATCAAAACCGGAGTTCTTCAATCGGGAGAAAAGGGATTAAGGAAAAATGAAGATTTGTTCGAGATCAACTCAAGTTACGGTGAGAAAATGGTCAATGACTGGTATCTCAGCATTATGGGAAATTTGAAAAGCCAGTTTTTCAAAGGTTACGATTACAAGGATACTACTGTTGTTTCTAATTTTCTGGCTCCGGGATATCTGGTTTTTGCGCTGGGGATGGATTATAAACCCAACAAGTATTTCTCCCTGCTGATATCACCGATTACCTCAAAAACCACCATTGTACGCGACCTTGAAAATGTCAACCCGGCAAAATACGGACTGGAGGAAGGCGAACGTATACGCCGTGAGATGGGAGGGTATATCAAGACCCGTTACAAAACCACCCTGACTGAAGATATTTCCCTCGAAAATAAGCTGGACCTGTTTACCAATTATTCCCGTAAGCCACAGAATATCGATATCAACTGGGAAGCTGTTTTACGCATGAAAATCAACCTGTATATGGATGCCAATATTTCCACCCACCTTATATACGACGATGATGTGGATATTCCTGTGGAAAAGGTGGTGAACGGGGAAACGATCAAGACCACTACCAAGAAAATCCAGTTCAAGGAATTATTGAGTGTGGGGTTCAGGTACAGGTTCTGATCCTTTTCCTGAGATCAGGCCAGTATTTTTCTCATAGATTCTGAAACGCTTGTGCTCCCTGGCTCCCAGCTTTTCGAGTTCAGCAATCATTTTGGTATTTGTTTCCAGGATGAGGTGGCTTTCGAGAAGAGTAATTCCCCTTTCCATACAACTTTCCAGCATTCTGATTCCCATAATGGCATCCAGTCCCAATCCCCTGTAAGACGGTTTGATACCTCCCAGCAGGAGGGTAAGATGCCTGCTTGTTTTCATGGACCTGAGAATATGCCACCAGCCAAATGGCAGCAGTCTGCCTCCTGCTCGCTGAATACCCTTGCAAATGTCGGGCATCCCCACCACAAAAGCCGTCAGTTCATGGTCTATGGATACCATTTTAACAAATTTCGGGTCAATGACCGGCAGATACCTGGCTGCCAGTTCATCCATCTCTTCTTTGTTCAGAGGGTCAAAACCAAAGATATCGGTGTAGGTTTCGTTCATGAGTTCAAAAACCTTATGTATTAATGGTTTTAATTCCCTCCTGTTTTTGAATTCCAGGACTCTGAAATTGTCACGATGGCTGAACCGCTGGCTGATCTTTTTATAGATTTCCGGAATAACTTCCGGCACAATGAAAATATAGTCCCTCAGGTCCACTTTTTTCCGGTATCCTTCTTTTTCAACCAGGGAAGGCATATACGGCAAATTTGTTGCCGTGGCCAGGATGGGTGGGTACTCGAAGCCTTCGATCTGAAATCCCTGTGGATCTTTATCTGAAAATCCCATTGGCCCCACTATTTTGGGCATGTTATGATGAAGAGCCCAGCTTTCTACTTCTTGGAGCAGAGTGTGTGCCATAGCGGTATCATCGGGGCATTCCATAAAAGCAAAGCGGGCATGCGGGTCATGATGTCTTTCGTTATACCGGTGGTTAATAATACCCATGATACGTCCCACAGGTCTGCCGTTCTGGAGGGCCAGGCAGAGCAGGGTATCGCTGTATTCGAAACACTTGTTTTTCGCGGGGTTGAAAAAAGAATACTCATCCACATAAACCGGTGGTACCCAGTTAGCATGATTCCTGTGCAGTTGTTCAGGAAGATGGATGAATGTTTTCAGATCTCTGCGTGTTTTTACTTGTCGGATTTCTATTGTCATGGGAACAGTGAGTATACCGGTTAACTGAGGTTTTTACGGCAAAATATAAAAAAATCCGTAAATATGCTGTTTTAAATATTCCGGATGTGTATTGTTGGAAGAATCGGCATTTCATTGATCAAGTTGCCTGAATAACCGGATATTGATCAGATATACGGCAGGAAAACTCAGCAGACCTGCCAGTACATCGACAGCATAATGGGCTTTGATGTATATGGTGGAGGGGATCAGCAGCGCCACCAGAACGACAGCGGGTATAAATGCTCTTCGGTTCCGACGGTGGAGGAGGGTTAGCACGATCATGGCCACGGCCACATGAGAACTGGGGAAAGCTCCGGTGGGTCGTTCACCTATGGCCTGGATATATTTCACCAGGTGACTGAACAGGTAAGTGGCAGGGACCTCGGACTCGGGACCTGAAAAGTGGAATTGCGGACCTGTGGCCGGTACCAGGCAGAATATCAGATAATAAATATAGAAGGAACCGGTAATGATAAAAACATCGTGCCGGAAATGATCTTTGTTGTTCAGGTATTCTGTCAGCAGGAAGCCGGCAATGAGCAGGAAATAGCTGAAATATCCGAAAAACATCAGTTCATTGAACCAGGGCCGGGACAATACCTCTGAAAATACAATGCTCGGTTGCATTCCAAAGATGCTGTTTTCGATTGAAACCAGCCAGGGGTCGAGATTGGGAATGAACACATTATTCAGCAGGTCGGTTTCGTTGTAGAATATTCCCAGCAACAGAAGCGGGTAAATGTCGGTAACAAACCGTCCGGCCCTGCTCATGTTGTTGTTTCGGTAAAGAGAGATCAGAAGGATCAGCAGACTGAGAATAATACGAAAAGCCAGATGGGCTCCGGCGTATTCCAGTCGTTCCCATCCGGCCACGGCATATACTCCCGTGATCCAGATGTAGGCCAGGGTGATCTGATCCACCGGGGTCAGGCTTGTTCTGGTTGAGTCCCAGACACGGTGCAATGCACGGTACATGCTTATGAATTTTTCAGCAGTTTCCTGTAGATTTCGTGGTTTTCCCGGTCGAAAACCACAAAAATGACTTCTTTAATGCTTTCATTTATGTCAAGGAATGCGGCTGTTTCTTTCAGGGCGATCCGGGCGGCGCGCTCCTTCGGGAAACCGTATACGCCGGTGCTGATATTCGGGAATGCTATATCGGGGATATCATGTTCCACTGCCAGTTGAAGGCTGTTCCTGTAACACGAGGCCAGCAGCTGATCTTCGTTGTGGGTACCTCCCTGCCAAACAGGCCCCACGGTGTGTATAACATATTTTGCCGGCAGCTGGAATCCCGGTGTGATCTTCGCTTCACCGGTGAGACATCCGTTCAGCTTCCGGCAGGATTCCAGCAGCTGAGGGCCGGCTGCACGGTGAATGGCTCCGTCCACTCCTCCGCCTCCCAGCAGGGTGGTATTTGCAGCATTTACAATAGCCGTTACTTTCTGCCGGGTTATATCTCCCTGAATCAGTTTGATACGGTCCATATTCCTTCTTTTTTCCTGTTCCGTTGCACAGATTTTATTACCTGAGTTTTGCCCCCAGCTCTTTTTCAAAGCTTTTCAGCAATCTGGCCATAACCTGATCAATCTGCTTGTCAGTCAGTGTTTTATTTTCATCCTGCAATACAAAGCTAACCGCATACGATTTTTTCCCTTTTTCAACCTGGGGACCTTCGTACACGTCAAATAAATTTACGCTTTTCAGTAACTTTTTCTCGGTTTTCAGTGAAAGTTCGTACACCCGGCTGAAGGGAACTTCCCTGTCGAGCACCAGGGCCAGATCTCTCCTTACTTCGGGGAAACGGGGAATGCCTGTAAAACGGATATGTTGCCGGGCAAATAATTCCAACACATATCCCCAGTTGAAATCAGCATAATAAACCGGTCCTCTGATATCCGTTTCCCTGAGCGTTCTGCGGGGGATATTCCCCATGGTCAGCAGAGCTTTTCCTCCATGCAGATATCTTGTTCCCTCTTCGAACAGGTCGTCGGATGAATGATCCTGTTCCAGTGTTCCGGGATCAATTCCCAGACGGACAAGCACTTTTTCAGCCACAGATTTCAGGGTGAAAAAGCTGGCCGTTTCTTCCTTTCTGTGCCAGTTCAGGGGTTCTTTTTTCCCGGTGATCCAGATGCCCAGTCTTTCTTCCTGAAGGTACTGACTGAAATCCTTTCGTGATGACCGGGGATCGTTCATAAAATAGATGTGTCCGAATTCAAAAAGCTTCAGATCGTTCTGCTGCCGGTTCTGGTTATGCCTGATGGTTTCGAGACCGCCGAAAAGCAGCGTCTGCCTCATTACATCCAGATCCTGGCTCAGTGGGTTGTACAGTCGTACACACTTTTCTTCCGGAAAGCTTTTGCTTTTTGAATAATACTTATGGCTGGTGAGTGAATTCGACATGATCTCGGTATATCCGCTGGCAGCCAGCATGTCGGCTACCTTGTTTCTTACCCGGTCGGGATCGGGTTTTTCTGCATACGACAGGCTGGAACGCATTACCGGCGGACTTTCTACCTGGTTATAACCGTAAATACGGAGCACTTCTTCCACCAGATCGGCCTCCCTGGTTACATCCACCCGGTAGGCTGGGACCCTGGTTTTCAGACCGTCAGCATTCTTTTCCAGAATTTCAATTTCCAGGGCTTTCAGAATGGAAATGATGGTTTCCGGCTCGATTTGTTTTCCTATCAGCCGGGCGGTTCTTTCAAAGGAAAATTCCACTGTATGATCGGGTATGGGACGGGGATAACGATCGATTATATCGCTGCTGATTTTTGCCCCGGCTATTTCTTTTACCAGCAGAGCCGCTCTTTTTAGGGCATACAGGGTCATGCGGGGATCGGCTCCCCGTTCAAAATGAAAGGAGGCATCAGTATTCAGTCCGTGCCTGCGTGCGGTTTTCCTGATAGATAGCGGATTGAACCAGGCACTTTCCAGAAAAACCCGGGTGGTTGTTTCAGTCACTCCCGAACGCTGTCCACCGAAAACCCCTCCGATACACATGGGTTCACGTGTGTTACAGATCATCAGGTCCTCTTCCGACAGTTCCCTTTCCACCTCATCCAGGGTGACAAACCTCGTTCCCCCGGGCATCTTCTTAACCACCACCGTTTCGCCTTCTATCCGGTCGGCGTCGAAGGCATGAAGAGGCTGACCGGTTTCATGCAATACAAAATTGGTAATGTCCACCACATTGTTTACCGGAGTGAGTCCGATGCTGCGCAGCTTGTACTGTAACCACAACGGGGAAGAACCCACCTTCACACCGGTGAGTGTAACCCCTGCATACCGGGGACAGGCTTCTTCATCTTCAATCCTGACATCGATGGGTAACTCGTGGTTGTCGGGTTTGAAGGCCTCCACCGGGGGCAGTATGAGTTTTGCCTTATTCCGGATGGAAAACCAGGCTGCCAGATCCCGTGCCGCCCCGTAATGCGACCCTCCGTCGATGCGGTTCGGGGTGAGGCCCACCTCGAAAACAGTATCGGTGCAGAGCTGAAAATATTCTGATGCGGGGGTTCCGGGTCGGGCGGAAGGATCCAGCACCATGATGCCCGAATGATCCGTTCCCAGTCCCAGCTCGTCTTCGGCACAGATCATTCCTTCGCTGATTTCACCCCTGATCCTGGTTTTTTTGATCTCGAAGGATTTGTCGTCCTGAAACAGAACGGCTCCGGGCAAAGCCACCGGCACCTTCTGTCCTGCTTCCACATTGGGTGCACCGCAAACAATGGACAAGAGTATTCCGTTGCCCACATCCACGGTGGTAAGGCTGAGCTTATCAGCCCCTGGGTGCTTTTCACAGGTAACCACTTCGCCGATCACCACTCCTTTCAGGCCACCCTTCACACTCTCGAAGGTTTCCATGTTTTCCACCTCCAGCCCGATATCAGTCATGATCCGGGCCATTTCCCGGGGAGATATGTCGGTTTGCAAATATTCCCTGATCCAGTTGTATGAAAGTTTCATAGTTGGCTATGGTTCTTAATGGCTGAGCAAAATTAAGGATTTTCTCCTGAAATCATAACTGCCTTACCGGCAATGGTTCTATCCGCTGAATGCCGGAAAAGAAATGGGAACTTGAACGGAATGTGATATATTTGTAGCTTATGAAACAGGATTTGAAAAACGAAAGGAAACCCTTGATCCTGATCACCAATGATGACGGTATCAGGGCAAAGGGATTGAAAGCGCTGGCAAAAGTAGCCAGAGAATTCGGCCGGGTAGTGGTGATGGCACCCCAGGAAAGCCGGTCGGGAATGTCGCATGCCATTACTTCGGAGCATCCCCTCCGCGTGTATGAACAGAAGTCGGAGACCGGATACCGCGAATACGCCTGCACCGGCACCCCGGTTGATTGTGTAAAACTGGCTCTCAACCGGCTGTTGGAAGAAAAACCCGATCTGGTACTATCGGGGGTGAATCATGGATCGAATGCTTCCATCAGTGTGTTTTATTCGGGAACCATGGCTGCTGCCATTGAGGGATGCATTAACAAGATCCCTTCTGTGGGATTTTCTCTGCTGGATTATGATCAGGATGCCGATTTCACTGTTGCTGAAAAATATGTGAGGATACTGATTGACCGGGTAATGAAAAACGGATTGCCTGAAGGAATATGCCTGAATGTGAATATTCCCGCCCTGCCTGAAGATTCGGTCAAAGGGGTGAAAATTTGCCGGCAAACCGACGGGATGTGGCAGGAAGAATTCGTCAGGCGAACGGATCCCTTTGAAAGGGATTATTACTGGCTGACCGGTTTCTTCAGAAATTTCGAGTCGGAAGCAGAGGATACTGATGAATGGGCCCTGCAACACGGATATGTGTCGGTGGTTCCAGTAAAGACCGACCTCACCGATTATGATCTGATCAATACCCTGAAACAATGGGATTATGAAGACTAAAGCCAACCGCGTGGAGCTGGGCCTGTTCCTGGGCCTGCTGATGCCTGTTCTGACATTTTTTGTATTTTACCTTTTTTTACACGAAGAATCAGGAATAGTTGAGTTTATCCACGAGGTTATAGTCAGGCAGGTTTCCACCCAGGTGATCAGCCTGTGCGCCGTTCCCAATCTTCTGCTTTTTTTTGTATTTATCTGGTCCGACCGTTTGTATTCCGCCCGCGGTGTACTGACCGCCACTTTTATTATTGCTTTCGCCGTTTTGATATTGAAGTTCGTTTTTTGAATATGCCCGCATGAAATACATGATCATAGCTGGAGAGGCCTCAGGAGACCTTCATGGTTCACATCTGGTGAAAGAATTGAAGAAACTGGATCCGGAAGGGATATTCCGTGGATGGGGAGGGGATCTTATGCAGCAGGCCGGCGTGGAGCTGATGGCCCACTACCGTGACATGGCCTTTATGGGATTCATTGAAGTGCTGGCTCACCTGGGTAAGATCCGCAATATGTTCAGAGCCGCACGGAAGGAACTTGTGCTTTTCTGCCCCGATGTGCTGATCCTGATCGATTACCCCGGTTTTAACCTGCGGATGGCACGTTATGCAAAAGAACAGGGTATTCGTGTGTGTTATTATATCTCGCCCAAGGTGTGGGCATGGAAGAGTTCACGGGTAAAAAAGATCAAAAAATACATTGACCAGATGTTCGTGATCTTTCCATTTGAAAAAGAGTATTACAAAAAGTACGGATACCAGGTTTATTTTGAAGGGAATCCTCTGATTGACAGTATCAGCTGCTTTGAGAAAAACGTGGTGTCGCGCGGGGAATTTTTGAAACGGAATGGATTGGATAGCAGGCCCCTGATTGGCATTATTCCCGGCAGCAGGATCCAGGAAATCAAAAGAAACCTGCCCGTAATGCTCAAAATGACCGAGCATTATCCCGAATTTCAGTTCCTTGTGGCGGGCTTCCCGGCGCTTGACAGAAATCTGTATGCAAACATTATCGGGAACAGAAAAGTACATCTGCTGTTCGATCAAACCCGTGAGATCATGAAATTTGCCAGGGCTGCCATGGTAACTTCCGGTACCGCAACCCTGGAAACCGCCCTGCTGAAAACCCCCCAGGTGGTTTGCTACCGTGCCCATCCGCTTTCGTACCTCATGGCCAGGATGCTTGTGAAAATAAAGCATATTTCACTGGTGAACCTTATTATGCAGCGAACGGTGGTGACCGAACTGATTCAGGGTGATCTGAATACGGAACGGCTGAAAGAGGAAATGGACCTTCTGCTGTATGATGACATGACTATTCGCCGCATCCTGGATGACTATGAAACACTCGATTCCATGCTGGGAGAACCGGGAGTATCGCAAAGAATTGCCGCCGGTATCATATTATATGCAACATGATCCGGTTTGCTTTCAGAAAATATCTGTTCCTGTTGCTGATCATTTCTTCCCTGTGGTCGGGCCTTTATGCCAGTCCAACCAGGGTTCGTATCGGTTTGTTTTATGAGTGGCTGGTTTTTTCGGCTGTGGTTACGCCTGAACAGGGTGAATGGATTATGGTGGCCGACAGAGTTGCTTATCCTGTACAGGGAATGCTGTATGTTAGCCTGGTAGGTGATCGTGTGTTGTTGCGGGGCGAAAACGGCATGAAGCGGATCTGTGGGAAACTTTTGCTGAGATCCGCTGACAGCTCTGGAGTGATTGCCATCAGACCGTTGCACATTCCCACCGGAAAGAGACAGTACCGGGGCATACTGGAGATCATTCCCGAGCCCACGGGTCTGAAACTGATTCTGGATACTTCCCTGGAGGAGTACCTGGCGGGTGTGGTGTACACGGAAGGAGGGGAAACCACCCGCATAGAATTTAATAAGGCCCAGGCTGTGCTTTGCCGTACCTATACATTCAGACATTTCGACAAGCATGGGTCCGAAGGCTTCAATCTGTGTGATGCAGTGCATTGCCAGGCTTTTCTGGGAACTCCGCCGTCCGGTCATCCGGTTTACCGGTCGGTAACTGAAACCCGGGGGTTGGTGGTCACAGACCGAAACGGAGAATTGATCACCACTGCTTTTCACAGCAATTGCGGGGGACAAACTGCCGACGGTCATAATGTGTGGATAGGAGATATGCCTTACCTGCGCCCGGTGAAGGATACATTCTGCCTGTACGGCAGGAACGCGCGCTGGACCAGGTCCCTTCCACTGAGTGATTGGAAGAATTATTTAAAGGAACAGGGAATACCGGAGGAAATGCTGCATTCGAATGCCGGCCTGGAATTTTTCCAGCCTGAACGTACAGATTATTACAGGCTGGGGGATTACACAATTCCGCTGGCACGGATCAGGGAAGACTGGGGATTGAAATCTTCCTTTTTTGATATTGTTATAGATCAGGTAGATCAGGACCGGGTGATCCTGAAGGGGAGGGGATACGGTCATGGAGCGGGAATGTGTCAGGAAGGCGCATTGAAAATGTCAGAACTAGGGTATACTTTTTATGATATGATCCATTACTATTTTCACGGAGTGACGATACAGGAGTATGCGGGAAAAGAAGAAATTCCGTAATCCTGAACCCGTAATATTCATTACCTTTGGACCACAAAACAAAAAGTTATGCTGGCCCTGTTCAGGAAAGAAATAAGCGGTTTTTTCAGCTCGGTGACCGGATATCTCGTAATCATTATATTTCTGATAGCCAATGGACTGTTTTTGTGGGTATTCCCCGGGCAATTGAACCTGATCGACAGCGGGTATGCAAGCCTCGACACACTTTTCCTGATGGCTCCCTGGATTTTTCTGTTTCTGGTACCAGCTGTGACCATGCGCCTGTTTGCCGAGGAAAAACGCACAGGTACCCTGGAATTGTTGCTGGTTCGGCCCCTGACTTCTTTTCAGCTGGTTCTGGCCAAGTACCTGGCGGCACTGGCTCTGTTGCTATTTTCCCTGTTGCCGACCCTGGTGTATTTCCTTTCCGTCTATTTTTTGGCCGATCCGCCAGGCAATATGGATACCGGGGCAACCTGGGGATCGTATATCGGTCTGTTCCTCCTGGCCAGTTTATATGCAGCCATCGGGTTGTTTTGTTCATCTCTCACTGAAAACCAGGTAATTGCATTTATTCTTGCAGCAGGTCTTTCGTTTTTCATGTATCTGGGCTTTGAGTCCATCGGATTGCTGCCCTTTATGGAAAGCATAGATCATTTTGTTATACGGATCGGTATCAATGAGCATTACCAGTCAATGAGCCGGGGGGTGATCGATTCACGGGATATCTTTTATTTCCTGGGCTGGGATATGGTTTTCCTGCTCTTTACACGAACTGTACTTGAAAGCAGAACATGGTGATCATGAAAAGAATATGGAAAAACAACAAGGCAAGAAAAAGCTTATCGCAGCTGCTGATGACTCTGGTGGCCATTTTATTGCTGGGGTATCTTTCCTCGTTCGTATATTTTCGTGTGGACCTTACGGCCGATAAACGGTATACCCTTTCAGAACCTACCCGCACCTTATTGAAAAATATTGATAAGCAGATATTTATCCGGGTGTATCTGGAAGGGGATATGCCTATCGGCCTGAAGAGGATGCGTCGGAGCATCAAGGAAATGCTGGATGAGATGAGGGTGGTGGCCGGCCCCCGTCTGGCATATGATTTTGTCAATCCCTCAGAAGAGGAAGATGCACGGTTGCGCCAGGAATTTCATAACAGTTTGATGGAAAAAGGATTGAAGCCGGTGGATGTGGTAGAAAGCAAGCAGGAGGGGGGCACCGACACCCGCAGGGTCTTTCCCGGGGTGATCATTCATTATGGAAGTAAAAATACAGCCGTGAACCTGCTTTCGAATAATCCGGCTCTTTCTTCCGAAGAAAACCTGAACCAGTCATTACAGTCTCTGGAATATGAACTGGTGCATGCCATATCTTCCCTGTCGGCCGACACCGTGAAAAAAATTGCCTTTGTGGAGGGGCATGGTGAGCTGGGTTACCTGGATGTGCTGGATATTACCGATGAAATGGCCCGGTATTATGAAGTATACCGGGGGTTTATCGATACGCAGTCGCCCAACCTGGACGAATACTCAGTGATCATCATTGCCCGGCCCACCGGAAAATTCACGGAAGAGGAGAAATTTATTCTCGACCAGTACATTATGAACGGGGGAAAAGTGCTGTGGCTGATCGATGCGGTAAAAGTGAACCGCGACAGCCTGTCTACCGGCGAAACAACCCTGGCACTGGTGAATGAAACCAACCTGGAAGATATGTTGTTCACGTACGGTGCACGGGTTAACCCGGTTTTATTCAGGGATCTGCAATGTGCCCTGATTCCGGTAAACACGGCTCCCCCCGGAGAGCAGCCCCGGTTTGTGCCTGCACCCTGGCCGTACTATCCCCTGCTGGCTCCGAGGAAAGATCATCCGATAACCAGAAACCTGAATTTTATCAAAGCCGAATATCCAGGTACCATCGATACGGTGGGAATGTCCCAGGCGGTAAGGAAAACCGTTCTTCTGGTTTCGTCCCCTTATACCAGGCTGGTACGCGTTCCTTCGTTTATCAGTCTGCGGCAGATCGACGAAAAACCGGTGCAGGAAGAATACAGCCAGTCTTTCCAGCCGGTAAGCCTGTTGCTGGAAGGGGAATTCCGGTCGGTTTTTAGCCACAGGATGATCGGGGAATATGCTCTGCCTCAGGGTAAAACATTCAAGGAACAGAGCCTGCCCACAGCCATGATTGTGGTAGCCGACGGTGATCTGATCCGGAATGAGGTCAGAGGCCGGGGAAGTGATCCGCAGCCTCTTCCCCTGGGGTATGACCGGTACATGCAGCAAACTTTCGGGAACAAAGATTTTCTAATGAATGCAGTAAACTACCTGACCGACGATGCGGGTCTGATGCCGCTCAGGGTAAGGGAACTCAGGCTGTTGCTTCTTGACAGGGCCAGGATCATGGAATCGGGTGCTTTCTGGAAAACATGTAATCTGGCAGCTCCTGTGCTGCTGGTTGTTCTATTCGGTGTGATGGTGAACATTATCAGGAAAAGAAAATACGGCAGGCCGGGGAAATACCGGTGATTTCTATGAAAAAGAAGATTGTTCCGGTTTTTTTCGTTTTTGTCATTGCTGCGATGGCAATGTGGGTTTTCCTGTCCGATCCTTTCAGCACACTGAGCCGGGCCGACAGGAAAATTCCCCTGGAAGACCCCGATGCGATCACTCGTATTGTGCTGATGCGGGAGAATGATACTTTGATCCTTTCATTTCAGGAGGAGGGGATATGGGTGGTAAATCAACGGCATGAAGCAGATATGGAAAGGATTAAGAGGCTGCTGGACTGGCTTCAGCGCCTGGATATCCAGGCGCCTGTTTCCCGGCCCGGGAATGAACGGCTTGACAGCGTACCGTTTCATCCGTTCCGCCTGAAGCTATTCGAAAGGAAACGAAAAATACGTGATTTTTTTGTTCAAACGGGTTCAACCGGTGAAAAACGTTTCCTGGTAAAAGGGGCAGGTCGCAGGCAATGGTTCCTTGCCGATAGTTACGGTATGGATGTCAAACCGGATGATCTGCTGACAACCCGTCCAACCCCATGGCGCAGCCACACCCTTTTCCGTCTGAATCCGACCGATATCCGTAGTGTTGAGCTGACTTATCCCTCAGAGCCCGGCGCCTCCTTCCGGCTTGGCTACCATCCGGACGAAGGGTTTACTCTCCTGAACAACGCCGGCGAAACGGTGGATGCATTTAATCACGGGCGGGCCGGCAGGTACCTGTCGTATTTTATGAATATCCGATTTGAATCGTTTGCGGAAAGGAAGGAAATGTGGGTGGCCGATTCCCTGAAAAAAACCGGTACCCTGCCTGTATTCCGGCTCTGCGTGGCAACCAATGACGGAACCAACCATAAAACAGAATATTATCCTGTTCCGGTACAATCATCCAGCGGTACCTGTATGCCCGATCCATACCGTTTGTACGGATACTGGCCTGATAATGATGAATATTTTCTGATCAGGTACCTGGATATCGATCCCGTTCTAAAAAAGATGGATTATTTTCTCGAATGATTAGCGTTGGTCTATTGACAAAATTTTCGTATTATTGATTTCCATAAAATTGTGTTCCGCTTTAATTTATAATCTTCAAACAAAAATAATTACCTATGAAGTTCGTCGTTTCCAGTACAGATCTTTTGGGCCATTTGCAGGCCGTAAGCCGGGTGATCAGTTCCAAGAACAGCCTACCCATTCTGGATAATTTCCTTTTCTCATTGCAGGATCATTCCCTTGAGATCACCGCATCAGACCTGGAATCGACCCTGATTACCGTGATGAACCTGGAGAATGTGACCGATACCGGATCTATAGCCATTCCCGCAAAGATCCTGATCGATACCCTGAAAGAATTTCCGGAACAGCCGTTGACTTTTGAGATCAATCTTTCAACCCTTTCGGTGGTGATCAGTTCTGAGAACGGAAAATTTACCATTGTGGGGCAGAAGGGATCGGATTTTCCCCAGATCCCGGTGATCAAAAAAGAACAGAAATCGGAGCTGACCCTGTCACCCGACCTGCTTCTTTCGGGGATCGGTAAAACCATTTTTGCCACAGCCGACGATGAACTCAGGCCGGTGATGAACGGTATTCTCATGGAGATGACGCCCGAACATGTTACCTTTGTGGCTTCCGATGCCCACAAGCTGGTAAGATACAGACGAACCGACGGAAAAGCGGAAACAGGTTCGTCATTCATTCTTCCGAAAAAACCGGCTTCTTTGCTGAGGAATATTCTTCCCCGGCAGGAAGAGGACGTAAAGGTGGAATTTGACGAAAAGAATGCCTATTTCGGATTGAGTCATTACCGCCTCATCTGCCGGCTGGTGGAAGGGAACTATCCCAGTTATAATTCCGTTATTCCTACAAGCAATCCCAACAAGCTGATCGTTAACCGACAGCAATTCTACAATACCCTTAAACGGGTTTCGGTATATTCCAACCAGGCCAGTAACCTGGTTAAACTGCAACTTACCGGAAATCAGATGACTATATCCGCACAGGATATTGACTTTTCCATTTCAGCCTATGAGCGCCTGCAATGTCAGTATGAAGGAGATGAGATGGAAATCGGTTTCAAATCGGTTTTCCTGATCGAGATCCTTTCAAATCTTTCTTCAGAAGAAGTTTCCCTGGAACTTTCCGATCCTACCCGTGCGGGAATCATTGTGCCTGTACAGACAGAGGTGGAAGAAGAAGATGTCCTGATGCTGCTTATGCCCATGATGATCAATAACTGACTGTTCACGGAAGCCCGGAAGGTTTCCGGACCCGTAAATACTATTTCATGGAGCTTCAACTTAAAAAACCCATTGCTTTCATTGATCTTGAAACAACGGGAATCAACATTGCCACCGACAGGATTGTCGAGATTTCCATTCTTCGCATCGATCCCGGAGGAAAAAAAGATTCCGTTACCCTGCGTGTGAACCCCGAAATGCCGATCCCTCCTGAATCAACGGCCGTACACGGCATATCCGATGACGATGTGGCATTTGCCCCTACCTTTGCCCAGGTTGCCCGCAATATTGCTCGCATGCTGGAAGGATGCGACCTGGCAGGATACAATGCCGGAAGGTTCGATGTGCCCCTGCTGGCGGAGGAATTTTTAAGGGTAAATGTTGAGGTGGACTTGAAACGCTGCCGGATTGTGGATGTGCAGAATATTTTCCACAAAATGGAACAGCGAACCCTGACTGCCGCCTATAAATTTTACTGTAATAAGTTGCTTGAAGGAGCCCATACGGCAGAAGCCGATGTAAAGGCTACCCATGAAATTCTGGAAGCCCAGCTTGAACGGTACGATGAACTGAAAAACGATGTGGAATTTCTTTCTTCCTTCTCGTTTCATAACCATCATGCCGATTTTGCCGGCCGCATCATATACGACGAAAATGGAACGGAAGTGTTTAATTTCGGGAAACACAAGGGAAAACCGGTGGAAAAGGTTCTGAGGGAAGAACCCAGTTATTACGCCTGGATGATGAACGGCGAATTCCCCCTGTATACCAAGAAAGTGCTTACCGAGATCAAGCTTCGTGCCTTCCAGAAATAGGGTCGCTATGAAAATTATCTGTATTGGGAGGAACTACGCCGATCATGCCCGTGAATTGAACAACCCGCTTCCCGAAAAGCCCATTTTCTTTCTCAAGCCCGATTCCGCCATTCTGATTCATAACAAACCTTTCTACCTTCCCGATTTCATGGGTAGTATCCACTTTGAGGCCGAGCTGGTGGTGAGGATCAAACGACTGGGGAAAAACATTGCCCCGAAATTCGCTTCCCGTTACTACGATGCCGTTACACTGGGAATCGATTTTACCGCCCGTGATCTGCAAAATGAATGCAGAAAAAATGGCCTGCCATGGGAAATTGCCAAAGCTTTTGACGGTTCGGCAGCGGTCGGTCCTTTCCGCAGCATTCCTTCCCGGGGGCTGCAAAACCTTCTTTTCCGACTGGATATAAACGGCAGAACGGTTCAGGAAGGGAACACCGCCCACATGATTTTCCCGGTGGACGAGCTCATTGCCTATGTTTCGAAGTTCATGACCCTCCGTACAGGCGATCTGCTTTTTACAGGAACCCCGGCGGGAGTAGGTCCTGTGGAAAAGAACGACCGGCTGGAAGCTTATCTGGAAGGGGAAAAGCTGCTGGATTTTTTTGTCAGGTAAAGACCCTGTTTCCTGAGAAACCTTTACCCCTGATTTCACGGCTGGTTGTATGCCTGCATTTCTTCAAGGAATCCCCTGAAAAATACCACGATATCATCGTCGAAAGGATTTTTCAGTACATGATGGCACAGGCGTTTATATGATTCCTTCTTCCCGATCAAACGACTCTTTACAAGATCGACCACTTTCAGATAGTTCGCTTGCCTGTACCGGTTTCCTGAAACTTTTCCGGCAGATCGGAAAAAGCTGCAGGTCAGCTCGTATTTCACCTTCTGGGTATTCCACAGTGTTTGATCGTGAGGAAAATACTTTTTCATATGGGCAAACCTGGTTTCAAGGTTTGTCAGTACCTTGCCGGGAATCCGGCCGGGAGAAATTCCTCTCATCAGGTATATTTCCAGGTACCTGATGATCCCGATCCTTCCCATGGCATCCATATCATCGGCCATGCCGAGAATACGGATCAGTTCATCTCCTTCATCCTGGTAAGACTTGTCATCGTGCTTTTCCACGGCAGCCAGGGCGGGCCGGTAGATGGAAAGATCGGGTGCCGACTGTTCCAGGTATTCGGTTAGAAAAAGCCGGGAGAAGGATCCGTGCGACGGCCCGGTCTCCCTGATCATTCCCGTATCGTGAAAAAAGGAGGCCAGCATCAGGTTTTCTGTAAACATCCGGTCGAATGTATATCCCTGTACTTCAAAGGCTTTTAGAAGTGTTTCGGAGTTTTTCCATACCCTCGCGTGGTGGGTTTCGTCATGCGAAGGAAGGTGCATGTTACGGAATAATGTGCCGACATACAGGTAGATCTCTCTTGCCCGAGTCTCGTCGGGGTTCGTTGAGGTTGTATTCCTGCTCATGGTTCTGAAAAAAAAAAGCAAAAAAGGAATCCTTTTTTGCTTTTCTGACAGCTTTTTACCCTGAATCAGTGATTGGAGGCAAGTTCCCTGGCCAGATTCAATATGGTGGTATCGTCTAATGAAACAATTCCCCCGTCGGGTCCTTGTTCCAGGTGCATTCCCACTGTCTGTCCCTTTTCATAATTGGTGCCTCCGAAGTAATTCCGAACCGTTTCCACATCCAGATTCAGCTTGTCGGCAATTTTTTGCATGCTGCCGTCGGGCAAACTGTCTTTGATCCTCCTCAGTTCATTGAAAGTAATAGTCTTCATCATATGAATTAATAGATATGGATAAAAAAGGGTGCGACCATCAAAAATAGTCAATAAAAAATGGATATAAAAGGAAAGCGGTTCTTAAATTTTGTTAAAAGGACCGGAACGGATGCCTGCGGAAGTAGATGTATTTATGGATCCCTGATAATGTATACATCATAATCGCCCAGGTATTTGAAACCATGCTTTTTATACAGAGATACGGCTTTCCGGTTATCTCTGTGTACCTCCAGCTTGATTTGTGTTTTCTTTTCTCGGGCAAAAGCAATCGAAGCTTCGGTAAGCCGGTGTGAAAGCCCCTTTCCCTGATAATCCGGGTGAATACCGAAATGATGGAGGTGCAGCCTTCGGCCGTCGAATGTGATCCATGAGGTGCCGATGATCTCTTTTCCAGGCAGCCCGATCATCACCAGCAGGCGGCCGCCCAGTTCCAGACTTCTTTCAATTACCTGTTGGTCGTCGCCTCTTCGTTCGTCACCCATTCCCGTGAGTTTCCAGAGTTCGATGATCTGGGGATAATCTTCCTGGAGATAATCCCTGATCATGATGGATTGCTCAGGAGGTTTCTTCTTTTTTAATCTCGATAACATATAACTGACCTGTTTCTTCCCTGATTACCTTCACCGGGGTTCCTTTTTCAATATATCCGTATTCGGCTTTGGCATCATAAATATCATCGTCGATGCTGACTTTGCCCGAAGGCCTGAGTACCGTGGAGGCGATACCGGTTTTCCCTACCATGGCCGAATAATGGGTTTTATCCACACCGATAAAGCCCTCTTCCTTGTTCTGTACGGAATCAAGGGCCCAGTGCAGAAAAATTTTCCGGGAAGTGAATACCTTTTTACTGATGTACAGCGACAAAAAGAAAGCAATCAGCATAGACAACAGCACTGTGCCCAGCGCACGGAGAAGGGCACTGAAAGCAGTCAGTGCATCGAAATGAAAGACTATGTTGTCAACCAGGCTCATGGTAAGTCCCACCACCACGAAAATAATGCCGCTAACGCCAGCAATACCGAATCCGGGTATGGCAAAAATTTCCACCGCCAGTAAAATGATTCCGGCAATGAAGATCACCAGTTCCCAGTTCTGGGCCAGGCCTTCGAGGTAGAGCGGTGCAAAATACAGGATGGCGGCTGCTATGGCTGCTCCCAGGGGAAAGCCCACTCCCGGTGATTGCAGCTCGAAATAAATGCCCCCGATGATGATCATAATCAGAAGACCGCTGATCAACGGACTGATCAGAAACCCGATGATGTGGTCAAGGGTGGTTTTCTTGTATTGCAGAATAACGTAATTTTTAATGCCTGCTTTTTCCAGCACTTCCGGTATGTTTTCGGCCTGTCCTTCGCAATATCCGTGGGCAATGGCTTCATGAACCGTGAACGTCAGCACCTGACCCGTATCTACAACTCCCGGGATAACGATCCGCGGATCGACCATGGCTTCGGCAATTCCCGGATCCCTGTGCCATGTGTGCAGGGTGTCGCCGTCCCTGACCAACGTATCTTTTCCGTGAGCTTCGGCTGTGGCCCTCATGACCGAACGCATGAACGACTGGTATTTGTCGGGAGCGGCTGTACCGGTTGCATCAACCACCGTGGCTGCACCTATACTGGACCCCTGCCTCATGTAAATGCTGTCACAGGCAATGGCGATCAGGGCCCCGGCTGAGGCTGCCTGGTTATTGATGAACACCATGACCGGTACAGGGCTGTTCAGTATCTTCGTACGGATGGAGTCAGCAGCCTCCACGGCTCCTCCGTAAGTGTTCAGTTCAATCAGAATATAATCAGCCCCTGCGCTGACAGCCTCTTCAAAACTGCGCTGGGTGGTTCTCCATGCTGGGGCTGCAATCTCTTCCATGATCTCAAAAAGGTATATAACCGTCCGGGACGTGTCGGTATTTTCCGTGCGCATCAGGGTGGTGTCCTGCGATGTCACTGGCAGGAGCGGCAACAACAGTAATAATGCGGTCGTCAGTAGCTTGTGCATGGGATGTTTCTGTGTTAGTGAAACAAAGATAAATGATTCCGGGGTTGTGTGGTGAATTCTTCGGTGCTTTTTTCCGGAAGGGGATTTGAATACCTGTGAAACGTGCCAAATTTTCATAACTTTGCCGGGTATAAAAGCCCCTGGCATGAAACTTTCCCCCCTTACGGCCATTTCACCTGTTGACGGGAGATACCGGCAGAAAACCTCTGCCCTGGCCGCTTATTTTTCCGAATATGCCCTGATGAAATACCGGGTCAGGGTGGAGGTGGAATACCTTATCGCCCTGGCAGCCATTCCCCTTCCTCAGCTGGATGGGTTTAACAAAAAGAAAATCAGTCAGTTGAGAAACCTTTACTGGAAGTTTTCTCTACAGGATGCGGAACGTATCAAGGAAATCGAGAAAAACACCAATCACGATGTAAAGGCAGTGGAATATTTTCTCAGGGAGAAATTGAAAGAAGCAGGAATGGAACAGGCCACGGGGTTTGTGCACTTCGGCCTGACATCTCAGGATGTGAACAATACGGCAATTCCCCTTTCCCTGAAAGAAGCCATGCAGGAAGTATACCGCCCGGCGCTGCGGAAACTGATCGACCGGCTTCGCAACCTGGCCGATAAATATGCCGGAGTGGCCATGCTGGCACGTACCCATGGTCAGCCTGCCTCCCCAACCAGGCTGGGAAAAGAGATACAAGTATTTGTTGAACGACTGGAAAAACAGGTGGATTTGCTCGACCAGGTGCCTTTCTCAGCAAAGTTCGGAGGAGCTACCGGCAACTTCAATGCCCACAGGGCAGCCTATCCGTCGGTAAACTGGGTGGAATTTGCAAACCGGCTGGTCAATGATGTTATGGGGCTTCAGCGTTCCCAGACCACTACCCAGATTGATCATTACGACCATCTGGCCGCTCTGTGCGATGCTCTGAAAAGGATCAATACGGTAATGATTGATCTGGACCGGGACATGTGGTCATATATTTCCATGGATTATTTCAGGCAGAAGATCAAAAAGGGAGAAGTGGGGTCTTCTACCATGCCCCACAAAGTCAATCCCATTGATTTTGAAAATTCCGAAGGGAATCTGGGAATGGCCAATGCCGTTTTTGCCTTTCTTTCAGCCAAGCTTCCGGTGTCAAGGTTGCAGCGTGATCTGACCGATTCCACGGTGCTGAGGAATATCGGTGTTCCTCTGGCACATACCCTGATAGCGATAGAATCAACTATCAAAGGACTGGCCAGGCTGCAGCTGAATGCCGAAGCGGTAAGAGAAGATCTTGACAGGAACTGGAGCGTGGTGGCCGAGGCCATTCAAACGGTATTGCGCAGGGAAGGGTATGACGACCCATATGAAAAACTGAAGGAACTGACCCGTACCCACCGGCGTATCACACGCGAAACCATCCACCGGTTCATCGATTCACTCGATGTGCGGGAAGAGGTTAAAGCAGAACTGAAACGTATTGAACCGGGGAATTATACCGGTTATTAGCCGACACAGGATAGTTTATGAAGAAGATCAACCGAATACTGGGCTATATCATTCCCTACTGGGGATATGCCGTGCTGAATGTTGTTTTTAACCTGCTGTCCGCCTGTTTTTCTCTTTTCTCGTTCACCATGGTGGTGCCTTTCCTGAAAATCCTGTTTGAGCAGGACCTGACAGGAATTGTACGGCCCGGCAGTTTTGCTTTTACGGCCGATTACCTGCACCAGGTGCTGAATTATAATATCGCCCGGCTGATCGAGTGGAAAGGAAGCGAAAATGCCCTGTTGATTGTCAGCCTATTTGTGGTGGTGGCTTTCTTTCTGAAAAACCTGTTCAAGTTTCTGGCAAACTACTTCATGGCACCCATACGCACAGGGGCGGTAAGGGATATGCGCAATACTTTCTACGACAAGATCCTGCGGCTGCCTATGAGTTATTATACCGATGCCCGGAAAGGAGACGTTATTTCCAGAATCTCCACCGATGTGCAGGAGATCGAAGTATCCATCATCAGCTCGTTGGAGATGATTTTCCAGGACCCGATCACCATCCTGATCTACCTGACCTACATGATGACATCCAGCGTACCGCTCACACTGTTTGCCCTGGTTTTGCTACCCCTCAGCGGATGGGTGATTGGCAAAGTGGGGAAATCATTGCGCACCACTTCTTTCAGGGGACAGAGGAAGCTGGGCATGATCGTTTCCATTATCGAAGAAACCCTATCCGGACTGAGGATCATCAAAGCATTCAACGGTGAAGAAAAAATGACGGTGAAGTTCCGGAATGTGAATAATTTCTACACCCGGATCATGAACAAGGTGCACAGAAGGCGCTACCTGGCAAGCCCGGCCAGTGAATTTCTTGCCACTCTCGTTCTGATGATTCTCATGTGGTACGGGGGGACTCTGGTGCTTAAGGGTGCCGGGGGGCTGAATTCGGAAGCCTTCATTGCCTATCTGGTGGTCTTTTCCCAGATCATAACTCCTGCCAAGTCCATTTCAACCGCTTATTTCAACCTGCAAAAGGGCCTGGCTTCCGCCGAAAGGATCGACCAGGTGCTGGATGCCCCGGTGACCATCTTCAATAAACCCGACGCCAGAAGGATACAAACCTTCCGCTCGGCTATCGAATTCAGCGATGTCAGCTTCAGATACGACAGCGACTGGGTATTGCGGCATATTGATCTTACCATTGCCAAAGGGACAACCGTGGCCCTGGTCGGAAGATCGGGAGCAGGCAAAACCACCCTGGTCGACCTGATTCCGCGTTTTATCGATCCGCAGGAAGGTGCCGTGCTCATCGATGGTATCCCTCTGCCTGACTACCGGATAGAAGATCTGAGGCGGATGATGGGCATTGTCAGCCAGCAATCGATCCTGTTCAATGATACTTTCTATAATAACATTGCATTCGGTGTGGATAACGCTACGGAAGAAGATGTGATCGCCGCGGCTAAAGTGGCCAATGCCCATGATTTTATTATGGAATCTCCCATGGGGTATTTTACGAATGTGGGGGAGGGCGGATCGAAACTCTCCGGCGGTCAGCAGCAAAGGATCAGCATTGCCCGGGCGGTGCTCAGCAATCCCCCCATACTGATCCTAGACGAGGCCACTTCCGCCCTGGATACCGAATCGGAACGACTGGTGCAGGATGCCATTGTGAACCTGATGAAAAACCGGACATCCATCGTGATAGCCCACCGGCTTTCCACCATAAAAAATGCTGATGAGATTGTTGTGCTTGAAGAAGGAAGGATAGTGGAGAAGGGATCACACCGTGACCTGATCGGAAAGGATGGGATATACAGGAAGCTTCATGAACTGCAGATCAAGTAGACCGGACTATGAAACGTTTCTGAATTCTTTCCGGTTGGTTCAGTTTATATTCTTCCCAGTGCCAGGAAAATTGTGTGCAGGGAGACAGTGATAAACAACCAGGTGTTTCTTGCTGCTTCCGGCGACATTGCCGGGAAGGTATATTGAATGGCATGGTGAGGGCATACCTTTAAACAATCTCCGCAATAAGTACAGGTTTTTCCGGGTTTCCCCGAACGAATATCCTGTATTTGAAGAGCCTGGTACCGGCAGGCGCTGATGCATGCCATGCAGAGGGTGCATGAAGAAGTGATCCGCATGCCGAAGGCAGATATCTTTTTCCCGAAACTTACCAGGGTTCCTATCGGACAATATGCCGTACAATGGATCATGCTTCCCCTGTTTGAGGAGATGAAAATAATGATTCCCAATCCGATTGTTCCGAAAAGAACCCCTCCGAGGGTGGCATAAAGAGAAGTCAGATTGATCAGCCTGAATACCAGGGCTCCTGCCATGGTTAGTAACAGCAGGGTATATTTGTATTTCCAGAGCTTTTTCAGGGTCAGGGGTTTTTTCCGGCGCCCGGCGCTCAGATAGTCCAGTGCCCCCAGATAACACAGGTGGCTGCACCAGGCGGGTCCACTCAGGATGATGGTGCTGATGAAAAGCCATGTCATAAACCCGATTTCCCACCTGTACACAGGTCCGGCAAGGATCATGGCGGGTATTGGCAGATGCAGTTTCCCGGTCATCAGAAAGATATCCGATACAAACAGTCCCAGGAATAACCGGGCGAAAAATAGTGCTGAAAACAGGGTCCATGTGATCTTTCTCCAGCGGGGGGCTTTTACCGGGTCACTCATCCCCCGTGCCACCACACTTCCGTATAATGAGATGAAAGGAATTTCAACCCATCCTCCGTAATTCGGGAAGAACCTTTCCAGAATCAGAACGGAAGGGGTGACCATCCTTTTCACAATGCTCAGCATGATAAAGGTGGAAAGGAAAACGGCAGCCGGAAGGTAGTATTTCTTCATAGGCTGGAATATTTATCGGTCAAAAATAGTGATTTCTGTTAGATGCATTCGTGATCGCCGGTGGTCCATCCTTCAAAACCCGGCCGGTCTCCGCCTGGCGGCGGCGCTTTTTATCTGCGCCGGCC
>JBNGDI010000007.1:0-109878 GCA_049975425.1 Bacteroidales bacterium | reverse complement strand
ACAGCATTTTTTCCAAATATACAAGAAATTGCTGATTATATCACAACAAAGCCAGGTAACTACGTAGTTGCCTACGTAGATGAAAATTGTAGCGAGATGTTAATTAAATAAATATATGTAAATTAAAAGAAAGCGTATAATTGGTTATTTTAAATTCCCTTCAAATAGTTTGAAAATTCTTTTGTATTCGTCGGTCCAGCTGGCGGGTTCGGTAAAAGCATGGCTTTCCACGGGATAAACAGCCAGTTCCCAGTTTTCCTTACCCAGTTCAATCAGGCGCTGAACCAGCCGTACGATATCCTGGAAATGCACGTTGTCGTCTACCATGCCATGGCACATCAGCAGGGCGCCCTGCAAGCCTTCTGCGTAATAAATGGGGGAACTCCTTACATAAGAAAGGCTGTCGGCTGCCGGAGTATTCAGTATGTTTGAAGTATAACCGTGGTTGTAATGTGCCCAGTCGGTAACCGACCGGAGGGCTGCTCCGGCAGCAAATACACCGGGTTCTTTAAACATGGCCATCAGGGTAATGAAGCCCCCGTATGACCCTCCGTAAATACCGATCCTTGCCGGGTCGATTTGCTGTGTCTTAACCAGCCAGCGGGCGCCGTCCACCTGATCGTCCAGGTCTTTTCCTCCCATGTGCCGGTATATGGCTGTACGCCAGTTGCGCCCGTATCCGGCACTGCCACGGTAATCGATATCAAGCACTGTGTAGCCGTGGTCGGCAAGGAAATTGTGGAACATGTATTCCCTGAAATAGGAACTCCACCACTTGTGGGCATTCTGAAGGTAACCGGCTCCGTGGACGAAAATAACGGCCGGTCCGCCCGGCACCGGATGATCGGGGCGGTAAAGTCTGGCCGGCACCATCACGCCATCGCGGGCCTTAAAGCGGATCAATTCGGGTTTTCTCCAGGAATAGGACAGGAATTCTTCCGTCAGTGAATGGGTGATCCTGACCGGTTCGGCCCCTTCGCGGTTTTCCATCAGGTACAGCTCTTCAGGACAATTCGATTCCGAATGGATCAGGGCGATCATCGATTCATCGGGGGATAACCAGGCGTCGTTCCGGCCCTCCATGAAGGTGAGCCGTATCGTTTTCCCCCCATTCAAAGGCATCCGGTACAGGTGTCTTTCGCCGCTGTGCACTGCATTAGAGGTAAAATACCAGTACTTTTTATCCCGGGAGATGAACGGATCGTATATCTCGAATTCCCCCCGGGTGAGGGCTTTCTTTTTCCCGGTTTGAATGTTTACGGTATACAGGTGAGAGTACCCGGATTCTTCCGATTGGAAAAAGATTTCCCTGCCGTCGGGCATCCAACCCAGGGTGGCATTCCACTGGCCGATGCCGGGTCCTCCGATCCAGGCTTCGTCGCGTTGCCTGTCGAGCAGCTTCATATGGCCCGTTTCCGGATCGGCCAGCATAATCCAGCGGTCTTTGTTGTCGAGGGAGGTAATCTGGAGCACGGCATGTTTTCCGTCGGGTGACCAGATGAGCGGGCCGAACATCACTTTACGTTCTGCTCTTTCTGTTGCCTGCCTGTTGGGATAATCTTTCAGGTAACCGGGCGGGTCGGACAGTCCGGGGAGGTCTTCTGTGATGAAGCTGTATGAGGTGTCGCGACGGGTATCGTAAATATGAAGTTGTGAACCTGAGGTGTACTGGGTTCCCACTTTGGGCCGTGCGGAAGTTTCCTCGGTGTATCCCGTTTCGGTGACAAAATGGGGTATCAGGGTCGATTTCGTATTGCGTGGCATATCATAAACGAGACAGGTAATATACCGTTCGCAGGGACTGAGCCGGGTATCAGCAACCCGCCCGCTTCCCGTATATATGGTATAGGGCGGGCCCTGTGGGGCTTCCCTTTCGTCTGCTCTTCTTTCCATTTCTTCCTTCTTCTTCCGGAGGTATTCGAACAGCTGCAACTGGTCCTGGTGAAGCCATTTTTCATTTTCATCCGCAAAGGGCCTGGTTTCGGAAGAAGATTTCCCTTGCTGGAATCGGGTTAGTTGAGTCAGTTGCCCGGTTTTGATGTTCCAGGTGTAAAGGTTCTGATCGAGTGAAAATACAATTTTATCTTCCTCCCAGTTGAAGGCTGGCGAGCTTTCATTGCCGGCTGTTGCGGTAACCTGCAGCGTTTCATCTGTAATCAGGTTGTGCAGATACACATCGCCGTTTCTGATAAAGACTTTTTTTGTCCGGTCCCGGTTGTAGGCATCCGTCCGGCCTGGAACGGTTTCTTTTTCTTCCTTACTGACCCTGAATGGTTCCGTCTGGTTCAACCTGACGGCGTATAAATCGCTTTCCGGTTCGGATTCAGGATTCCATCTGAAATACAGGGTTTGTCCGTCATCCGACCAAACCGGGTTTTCCGGTGAGACGCCGATCCATTTCGGATCACTCATAATTTTTTCAATAGTGAGGTTTTCCTGGGATAGCCCTTTCCATCCGGCCGTAAGGATCAGGATACACAGGATGAGCATGCGGGAGTTTGCATTTTTCATGACTACTATTCTTGGAATGATTCTTTAAAAATAAGAAAATATAATGAGGTAATACAGGAGGATTTGTGTTGAGCAACAGACGTTCAATATTCGGTCATCCGGTTCATCAGTTCCAGGATTCTTTCCGTATCGGTGCAGGTAATCATTTCTTTCCGGAAGAGTTTAAAAATTTCGAATTCTTTGAAATAGAGAATCAGATGGTTGCGCATTTCGTATACACCCCGTGGAAGGCCTCTTGTTTTTACCGATTCGGTGAGGTGTTCTGAAGCAAGCTCCACGCGTTCCCTGAGGCCCGGGGCAGGAGGAACGGTACCAGTGCGAAAGTACTCTCGAATATCCCTGAAGATCCAGGGTTTCCCTATCGCTGCTCGTCCGATCATGATTCCGTCCACTCCGGTTTGTTGAAACCTTTCTATTGCATCCTCCGCGGTCCGGATATCGCCGTTCCCAATCACGGGGATATGCACACCGGGATGGTTTTTCACTTCCCCGATCAGGGTCCAGTCGGTTTTTCCCCCGTAGCCCTGATCACCTGTACGTCCATGTATGGTGATGGCCCGGATTCCTGCATCCTGGAGGCGGAGGGTTATTTCCATTATATCCAGGTGGTCACGGTCCCAGCCCAGCCGTGTTTTTACGGTAACGGGGCATGAGGCGACCTGCACAACGGCACTGGTTATGTCTGCCATGGCGGGAATATTTCTCAGCATTCCGGCTCCGGCCCCGCGGCGTGCAATTTTTCTGGCAGGGCAGCCGAAATTGATATCCAGCGCATCGGGCTGATATTCCATGATCCGCCGTGCAGCTTCGGTCATCTGTTCTTTGCGGTGGCCGTATAACTGGATACCCAGCGGTCGTTCTTCCTGCCGGAAAGTGAGTTTTTCCAGGGTACGGCGCCGGTTGTGCAGCAATTCATCGGCAGAGACGAATTCGGTGAAAACCATATCGGCACCGTAGCGCCTGCAGAGGCTGCGGAAAACGGTATGGGTGATGTTTTCCATGGGTGCCAGCAGCAGGGCACGGGAGGGAAGGGATATGATTCCCGGAAGAAGCATTGAAAAAATATTCTTAGATTTGGTGCAAAATTAAGAAAATCGAGAAATGGCGAGCGGTTTATTCGAGAACACTTCCACCCCCTTTCGCCTGCTGATCAGCCTGGTTATCATTCTTGGATCGTTTCTGGTTTTCAGTGTGATCGGGACATTGCTGGCAATGCTGGTGTACGGTGCTGAACCTGGGATGATTCTGGAAGGTTTATCCGATCCGGACGATCCGCATATACCGGATATGCTCCGGTTTTTACAGGTGGTGCAGTCCCTGGGTTTGTTCATCATTCCTTCCCTGTTACTGGCTTACCTGTTGAGCAGCCATCCGGGGCATTTCCTGGGTTTCCGGCATCGTCCCGGATGGCCGGTATGGATCACCGGCGGGCTGGTACTGATCGTGGCCATCCCGTTGATCAATGTCCTTGCCGAGTGGAACATGGCCGTTCGTTTTCCTGATTTTCTGGAAGGTGTTGAAGAATGGATGCGATCAAGGGAAGAAGAAGCATCCCGGTTGACAGAAGCTTTTCTGGAATTTGAACGGCCCGGAGGATTATGGATTAGTTTACTGATAGTAGCGATTATACCGGCACTGGGGGAGGAATTACTCTTCCGGGGGGTGGTTCAGAGGCTTTTTACCGAGTGGTGGAGGAATGTTCATGCAGCCGTTATTGTAACCGCAGTTCTGTTCAGTGCCCTGCATCTTCAGTTTTTCGGGTTTGTTCCGCGGATGCTGATGGGCATTTGGTTCGGTTACCTGCTGGTATGGAGCGGAACATTGTGGCTACCCATCCTGTCGCATTTTTTAAACAATGCCGTGATTGTTGTTTTTTATTTCCTGATGGAGCGGGGAATGGTCAACAGCGATATCGAGCACATAGGGGCTACTCCGGGAAGCTACTGGACAGGTGTTCTGAGTGTGATCCTCACAGGGTTGATGATATGGATGGTTTACCGGCAGAGAAAAGGGGTGAGCCCGGATCAGATTTTCTAACCTGTTTTCTTTTCCTCGTTCCCGCAGTGGTTCTGCTTTTCCATCTCATTTTTCCGGTAAACATAGGTAACACCGTATTCTCCGGCTTTTTCTCTTTTCATTTCATCGGGCAGGTCACGGAAATGATCCTCCACTTCGTTCCACACCTGCACAATAATCCGGTCGGCCTCGCTGCGCAGGTTGGCTAAATTACTCTGACTGCGGGCCTGCTTCTGCATCATGGTCTTCTGAAACCGGTATCCTTCAATAAATTTTTCAAACCATACCCTGACCATGGCCATGGTAGGGTTGGTAACAGGCGAAAGCCCTTTTCGAATCCTCTGGTTTTCACCCTCGATGATCCGTTCTCCCCAGGTGATCACATCATTTTCCGATTGCAAAGGGGGCAGGGTTTTTTCCTCAGGGGGGAGCCTGAAATACTCACGGGTGGATTCGGGAAGTTCCCCGCGCTGTATCGACATATTCATTACCTGGATAAAATGGGACAGGTATAACCGCGCCTTTTTCAATTCCTGCTGGTATTTTTTTCCGTAGTCTACATACCTGGAATAATTCTGCCTGTTCAGCTGGATGCCGGTTTCAAAAGAGGGAAGGAAAGAGCTGATTTCCTGCAGGGTTTTTTGTGAAAAAGCCAGGCGGAACGGAGGCAATTCCCTGCCTTTTTCAAGAGCTGTTTTAAGGGCCCTGAGCCTTGCATTGTCGGTGTTGGGCAGACGGCGGTAAGGCATATTGTTGAAAAAATGTTAATGGGTGGTTAATAAAATGAACACAAACTGCGAAGATATAATTATTAAGGAATTAAACAAGAGTATTCGCAGGTTGAAAGGAAAAAACATTCAGATATTTAACCATTGCGTGCAGAGAGACCGGAAGGGTATGCCGGTTATATAGAATGAGCGACGGTTTTCACCGGGTGGTTTTTGGAATGAAAAAATTTGGTATTAACTTCGGAATCTAAACTAAATCTAAAACAATGTTTGCACCTGAAGTTTATATTAACAGAAGAAAAAGGCTTAAAGAAGTCATGGGTTCGGGCGTTCTCCTTTTTCCGGGGAATACGGAAGCAGCGATGAATTATCCTGCCAATACATATCATTTCCGGCAGGACAGTAATTTTCTGTACTTTTTCGGTCTGGATATGCCCGACCTGTATGCCATGATTAATGTGGATGAAGATCAGGAGATCATTTTCGGCAACGATGTGAACATGGATGATGTGATCTGGATGGGTCCCCAGCCAGCCATGTCGGAACGGGCAACCAGGGTAGGTGTATCGCAAACCATGCCTCTGAAGGCTTATCCCGATATGATCAGGAAAGCCATGGCAAAGGGTCAGAAGATACATTTTCTTCCCCCTTACCGGGGAGAGACTGTGATCCAGCTGGCCGATCTGATGGGGAAAAAACCGGCAGAGATCAAATCCATGGTTTCGGAGGCCCTGATCAGGGCAGTGGTGGCTATGCGTGAGGTGAAGGATGAAGGAGAGATCAAGGAAATTGAAAAGGCGGTGGATATCAGTTATATTATGCACACTACAGCCATGAAAATGGCCAAACCCGGGGTGGTGGAGAGGGAAATATCGGGCACCATTGAGGGGATATCGCTGGCCAACGGAAATCCGGTGGCATTTCCCGTGATCCTGACGATCAACGGGCAGACCCTGCACAACCATTATCACGGGAATACCCTTAAGGAAGGAAGATTTCTGGTGGTGGATGCAGGCGCCGAATCACCTTTGCATTACGCAGGAGATATCACCCGCTCAACGCCGGTGGGTGGAAAATTCGATGCACGGCAACGTGAAATATACCAGATTGTGCTGGATGCCAATATGACTGCCATACATGGAGTGAGGCCGGGAGTACCGAATAAGACTCTGCACATAAAGGCCGTTACTACGATAGCTGCGGGACTGAAGCAACTGGGTTTGATGAAGGGGGATGTGGAAGAGGCGGTAAACCGGGGGGCGCATGCCCTGTTTATGCCACATGGACTGGGTCATATGATGGGACTGGATGTTCACGATATGGAAGGGCTTGGAGAAAATTTTGTGGGTTATGATGATGAGATCAAACGGAGCGACCAGTTCGGGTTGGCTTCGCTGCGGCTCGGGAAAAGACTGAAACCCGGTTTTGTATTTACCATTGAGCCAGGCATATATTTCATTCCTGCCCTGATTGATCAGTGGAAAGCAGAGGGGAAGTTTACCGAATATATCGATTACAGCAAGGTGGAAGCCTTCCGGGATTTTGGTGGAGTGCGTGTGGAAGACGATGTGCTGGTGACTGAAGACGGTTACCAGGTACTGGGGAAACCTATTCCCAAAACCGTGGATGAGGTTGAAAAGATGGCGAAATAGTATTTTCTGCGATTATCCCAGGGTGGCTTTGTAGTATTCCCGGTTCATTTTAGCAATATTCCACAGGGAAATTTCCTTGGGGCATTCGGCTTCACAGGCGCCTGTGTTGGTGCAATTGCCAAATCCGAGCCTGTCCATTTCCCTTACCATGGTTCTGACCCTTTCACTGGCTTCAACCTGTCCCTGGGGCAAAAGGGCCAGCTGGGATATCTTGGCCGAAACGAACAGCATGGCCGATGCATTTTTACAGGCGGCCACGCAGGAGCCGCAACCGATACATATCCCTGCATCAAAAGCTCTTTCAGCTATTTCCTTTTTAATGGGTATGGAATTGGCTTCCGGCGCCGCCCCGGTATTTACTGAAATGAAACCGCCCGACTGGATCAGCTGATCAAAAGACGATCTGTCGATGATCAGGTCTTTGATAACCGGGAAAGCCTTTGCCCTGAAAGGTTCCACCGTGATGGTATCACCGTCTTTGAAAACACTCATATTCAACTGACAGGTAGTGACCCCTTTTACAGGGCCGTTGGGCCTGCCATTGATAAACAATCCGCAGGTGCCGCATATTCCTTCCCTGCAATCACTGTCGAAAGCCACCGGATCTTTCCCTTCTTTGATCAGTTTATCATTCAGGTAATCCAGCATTTCAAGAAAGGTCATTTCTTTGGAAACACCTTCCAGTTCGTACCTAACAAATTTCCCTTTATCATTTGGGCTTTTCTGGCGCCAGATATCGAGTGTTATTTTCATGACAGATGCTTTTTTCGAAGAAATATATAATCAATAACCCTTGGCTGATCCTTATTTATAGCTTCTTTTGGTCACTTTCACATTTTCAAAAGTGAGCGGTTCCTTGTGCAGTTTGGGCGGGGAATTATCTCCCGTATATTCCCAGGCTGCCACATACATGTATTCCCCGTCGTTCCGCATTGGCTCACCTTCCTCGGTCTGGTATTCTTCCCGGAAATGTGCCCCGCATGATTCTTTCCGGTGCAGCGCATCGGTAATGATGAGTTCGGCCAGGTCGAAGAAGTCGGCTACCCGGAAAGCTTTTTCCAGCTCATGGTTGTATTCATCGATCTTTCCGGGCACTTTCACATCATTCCAGAATTCATCCCTGAGTTCTTTCACTTCTTTCAGGGCTTTGTTCAATCCTTCTTCATTTCTGACCATTCCGGAATATTGCCACATAATATGGCCAAGCCGCTTATGGAAGGAAGTCACGGTCTGGCTTCCGTTGACAGACAGTAATTTTTTCAGCTTGTCGGCAGCTTCCTTTTCTGCTTTATCAAAAGCCGGGTCATCCACGGGGATTTTAGGGGTTTTTATTTCGGCCGACAGGTAATCGCCAATGGTAACGGGAAGTATGAAGTATCCATCGCCGGCACATTGGAGCAGTGAGCTGGCGCCCAGCCGGTTGGCGCCGTGATCACTGAAATTTGCTTCACCTATGGCATAAAGTCCCGGGATGGTGGTCATCAGATTATAGTCGACCCACAATCCTCCCATGGTATAGTGCGAGGCCGGATATATCCTCATGGGTTCGGTGTAGGGGTCTATGCCGGTGATTTTGGTATACAGATCGAACAGGTTTCCGTATTTTGCTGCAATGGCCTGTTTGCCCTGTGCTTTGATGGCATCCCTGAAATCCAGGTACACGGAGAGCCCGGTGCTTCCCACTCCGTATCCTGCATCGCATCGTTCTTTTGCCGCTCTCGAGGCCACGTCACGGGGAACCAGGTTCCCGAATGCTGGATATCTCCGTTCCAGGTAGTAATCCCGTTCTTCTTCGGGGATATCGTTTGGTTTCCGTTTATCTCCCTTGTTTTTCGGGACCCATACCCTGCCGTCGTTCCTGAGTGATTCAGACATAAGGGTCAGCTTGGCCTGGTAATCGTTCAGAACGGGAATGCTGGTGGGGTGGATCTGTGCCATACTTGGATTTGCCATAAAGGCTCCTTTTCTGTAGGCGGCCATGGCAGCCGATCCGTTGGAATTGATGGCCAGGGTTGACAGATAGTAAACGGTTCCAAAACCTCCGGTGGCTAACACCACGGCATGTGCAGCATGGCGTTCGATTTCGCCGGAAACCAGGTTGCGGGCAATGATCCCCCGGGCTTTTCCGTCAATTACAATCAGGTCAAGTACGAAGCGGCGGGTATACATTTCGGCTTTTCCCGCTTTGATCTGGCGCATCAGTGCCTGGTAAGCCGCCAGGGTGCACTGCTGTCCGGTTTGTCCCTGTGCATAAAAGGTGCGTGAAACCTGGACACCGCCAAAAGAACGGTTTGAAAGGTACCCGCTGTATTCCCGTGCAAATGGCACCCCCTGAGCCACAAACTGGTCAATCACATTGTTGCTGATTTCTGCCAGCCTGTAAACATTGGCTTCCCTGGCACGGAAATCCCCCCCCTTGATCATATCATAAAACAGGCGATAATCGCTGTCACCGTCGTTCTTGTAATTTTTTGTGGCGTTGATACCTCCCTGGGAGGCAATGGAATGAGCTCTTCTGGAGGAGTCCTGGTAAACAAACACCTTCACGTTGTAACCCAGCTCGGCCAAGGAAGCGGCAGCCGCTGCACCTGCTGCACCGGCCCCCACCACAATGATATCGAGTTTCTTTTTATTGGCCGGACTGACCAGTTTGCAGGTGGCTTTATATCGTGTCCACTTTTCAGCCAGGGGGCCATCCGGTATTTTGGAGTCTAACTTGTACATATCCTGTTGTTTAAACATTATTTAAAGAAATAAATCACAAACGGAATCAGTGCAAATCCAAGGGGAACCAGTATGGAGTAGATAATACCAATGGTTTTGATCACCGGTGTGCATTTCCGGTTGTTCAGCCCGAATGTCTGGAATGCCGACTGAAAGGCATGATGCAGGTGAAATCCCAGGATGAGGAATGAGATCCAGTAAATGATGTTATAGCCCGGATGACTGAACAGCTCGTGGGCCATTCCGTAAAAGTTATGGTGGTCGCCTTCAACCAGTCCCAGACGCACAAACCAGAAATTCAGAAAATGGATAAAAAGAAAAATTAAAACAATGCCTCCCGTCCAGATCATATATTTGGAAAAGAAGGATGTCTGGGACGGATATCTTTTTTTATACCTGGCCGGCCTGGCTATCCAGTTTTGTATCTGGAGAATGATGCCCATGATGATATGTATGAGCAGACCGCCGATAAGCACTACCTCAAAAATTTTCACCAACCAGAAACCCGACATGAAGGCAGCAGCCCGGTTGAATGTTTCCGGATTGTCACCAAGAAGCAGCAGATTAATCGAAAGGTGAACCAGCAGGAACAGGATCAGGAAGAATCCCGCCAGTGCCATGACCAGTTTTTGTGCCAGGGAAGATCCGAATAGTTTGCCCATGAGAATATGATTAAAGTTAATTATCTTGGCGGGGAAACACATTTGCCCGGAAACCAAATCTAATGAAACGAAAGAGTATTTTCTATGTTCCGGAACATAAATGGCCCTGATTTATAGGCAGTCTAAACAAAAATTATGAAAGATAATACCAAAGTTCCCCTGTTTGTACGCAACAGGAAAAAGCTGACTGAAAAAATGCTTCCTTTCTCGGCGGTGGCTATTCAATCTGCCGACCAGATGCCGAGGAACGGTGACCAGTTTTTCCCTTTTCGTCAGAGCAGTGATTTTTACTATTTCACGGGCATCAGGCAGGAAAAAAGTATCATGGTGTTGTGTCCCGACCACCCCGACCGGTCCCGGCGGGAGATGTTATTTATCCTGCCGGCCTGTAAGGAAACAGAGGTGTGGGACGGGAAGAAGCTGTCGCCTGAAGTAGCCTCACGCATATCGGGTATTTCACAGGTATTTCCACTGAACCTATATGACAGCCGGCTTCATGAAGTGATGCTGCACAGTCGGCATATTTATCTGAACGGGGTGATGCATTACCGTGGACCGGATGAACTTCTTTCCCGGGATGAAAGATTTGCCCGCCTATTGCTTGAGAAATATCCCCTGCATAAACCGGAGCCACTGGCTCCGGTCATTTCGGAATTAAGGCTTCAAAAAGAAGGGGAAGAACTGGAATGGATCAGAAAAGCCTGTGCCATTACCTCGGGAATTTTGCATCATTTGCTGAGAGTTATTAAACCCGGAGTACCTGAATATGTGATTGAGGCGGAGATGACCCGGGAATGTCTTGTCAGGGGAGCGGAAGGACATGCGTTTTTACCAGTGGTGGCATCAGGTGACAATGCCTGTGTATTGCATTATCAGGCAAACAGGGATCTTTGCCGGGACGGAGAGTTGGTGCTGCTGGATTTCGGGGCAGAGTACAACCTGTATGCTTCTGATTGCAGCCGGACGGTTCCGGTAAACGGCAGGTTTACGTCGCGGCAGCGTGAATTGTACCGGTCTGTTTTGAAAATTTACCGTGAAGCTGTTTCCCTGCTGATTCCCGGGGCCACTCTTGAGGAAGTAAACAGGGAATTACAGGCATTGTGGGAAGAGGAACACATCAGGCTGGGTTTGTATACGGGAAAGGATCTGAAAAACCAGGATCCGGCAAGGCCTTTGTACAGGAAGTATTTTCCCCATGGGATTTCGCATTTCATGGGGCTGGATGTGCATGATCCAGGGGGCAGGCACATTGTCCTGAAAGAGGGCATGGTTCTTACCTGTGAGCCGGGCATATATATCCCTGAAGAAGGGGTGGGAATCAGGCTGGAAAACGATTTGTTGATCACCCCTGAAGGAAATGAGAATCTGATGGACGGGACGGCAATAGAGCCGGAGGAAATTGAAAACCTGATGAATAAAGACTGAGTAAAAACAGGATTGGCCATGGAAAAGAAGCAAATGATCGTAAGTGGACACCGAATCGGTTATTTTCAGGCAGGCCGGGGAGAAAAAAATGTGTTGCTGCTGCACGGATACCTGGAATCGTCTGAAATATGGGAGGAATTCTCCGGCGCTCTTTCCGGGGAAGTGCGGCTCATTGTGCCCGATTTGCCGGGTCACGGGGATTCTGAAGTTCCTGGCGGAAAACCTTCCATCGACCGTATGGCGGAAATGGTCTTTGAATTAATGGATAAGCTTGGAATAGAACGGTTTACGGTGGCCGGGCATTCCATGGGGGGCTATGTGGCCCTGGCCATGGCCGGGCAACAAGCTTCCCGGCTGGAGGGTTTTTGTTTGTTCCATTCAACACCCTTTGCCGATACAGGAGAAAAGAAGGAAAACCGTGAACGGGGGATTGAACTGATCAGACAGGGAAAGAAAAACCTGCTGGTGGGGCAGCATGTACCCAGTACTTTTGCTTTGCATCATGAGCAGACGATGCAGAAAACCATAGAAGCGATCAGGGAGCGTGCTCTCAAGACTCCCGACAAAGGGGTGATATATGTTCTGGAAGCCATGAAAAACAGGCCCGACCGGACCCGTACATTAAAGGAACTGAAAATTCCTGTTTTGTTGGTACACGGCATGCACGACAGGTTTATATCCCTGGAATCACTTAAAAGAATTCATGCGCTGGTTCCCCGGTCGGTTGCTGTTATTCTGGAAAATTCCGGCCATATGGGTTTTCTGGAAGAACCACAGGAAGCGGCAGAACATTTGCTCCGTTTCTTTCGGCAGATAAAGGTTTAAGACCGGTTGCCACATTGTATAAAAAATTAACAGTTTATTGTTGATTTTTGTGTGGAAATTTCCTATCTTTTTAGCACCGAACTGCTACCGGATTTCTGCGAAATTTTTCAGGCGCAGTTTCGCATATTGAAGGCAATATGTGGGATTTATCGGGGGCAGGCAGGGAGAAGGGAATATGCTGGGAGCCCTTCTTTCATGTTAATCTTTTCATAGAATGTGCCTGGAGATGCCCGGTTACCTGCCGGGCATCTTTTTTTGCTGGCTTTACATCATGGTTTCAAGCACTTCTTTCCCTTTCAGAAAAGCAGCATCAATTTGGTGAATAAGAGGATAAAATCCTTCGTTATCGAGGATGTTCCGAGCAATGTATGCCTTTATCTGTGTATGGATTATTTTCCCGCTGATTTGCAGTTCAGATGGTTTTGGTTCGATTCCCTGCCGGCCTGTATAGTTGGTAAAAACCTGCAGCAGGTTCTGCCTGTTGAGATAAGCATTCAGTTCCTTCCAGTCATTGAACCGGGTAAGTTCATCACGGTACCGGTCGGTATACTCAAATGCGAACATGTAAATCAATCCCCGGTTGCTTACGTGCATGAAATAATCGGTAATACCTGTCGTATCGAACGGGACAAACACATCGGGCATAATCCCTCCGCCCCCATACACCACGTTTCCGCCGGGTGTGACATATTTAAGGGAATCGGTAAACCGGATACTGTCCCTAACCGTGAATTCCCCATGGAGAAAGCGATTCTGCCAGTCGTTGTAATATTCCTCGGTTCCGTTGTCGTAAGGTTTTTGAATGCTTCTTCCGGTAGGGGTATAGTACCTGGCGATGGTCAGCCGGAGGGCTGAACCGTCGGCCAGGAGGATGGGTTCCTGAACCAGTCCTTTTCCAAAAGTGCGCCGGCCCACTACCATTCCGCGGTCATTATCCTGAATGGCTCCGGCCAGGATTTCGCTGGCAGAAGCGGAAAATTCATCTACCAGCACCACCACTTTCTCGTGCAGGAAGATGCCACCGTGAGTGGCTCTTATTTCCGAGCGGGGGCGGGCCCGTCCTTCTGTGTATACAATCATCTTCCCTGCGGAAAGGAACTGGTCGGCAATATGTGTTGCAGCGTCCATATAACCGCCGCTGTTACCTCTGAGGTCGATGATCAAACCGGTAATATTCTGTTCTTTCAGTCGGGAAGCGGCATCCATAAATTCATTGAAGGTGGTGCGTGCAAATTTGCTGATCTTAATAAAGCCGGTACTGTCGTTTACCATATAGGCCACGTCCACACTGTAAAGAGGGATCTTGTCGCGGGTAATTTCAAAGGTCAGCTCGTCAGGTACTCCTTTTCTTTTTATGCCCACTTTAACCCGGGTTCCCTGTGGTCCTTTGAGCATGCTCACAATATCGTCCTGAGGGATACCTGCACCCGCCACCAGCGAATCGTTAATCCGTACAATCCTGTCACCGGCCAGAATCCCAACCTTATCGGATGGTCCTCCCGGAATGGTGTTGATGATCACCACTGTATCTTCGGGCATATTGAATTGTACTCCGATTCCGTCGAAATTGCCTTCCAGGGGTTCATTTACTGCCTTGAGGTCTTCTGCGGGTATGTATACTGAATGGGGGTCGAGTTCACTGAGGAGTGAAACGATGGTGGATTCTTCGAGTTGGCTGATATCCACGCTGTCAACGTATTCTTCGCGTATGTAGTTTAGAATGGTGCTGATCTTGTCAGTGCGTGGATAGATAAACATGGATGGGTTTCTTCCGGGTTTCCCCAGAAGCATTCCAATCAGCACCCCTGCGGCCAGAAAAAGGGCCAGGAGAAGAGGAAGCCATACCGATATTTTTGAATTTTTCCTGCTCATGTATTCTGATCCAGTTCCAGATAAACCACTTCAATATGGGCTCTTCGCAGAATGTCCAACCCTTCCACATTCCGGTAGGTGTCGCAATATACTACTCTTTTGATACCCGACTGGATAATGAGTTTGGAGCATTCCATGCAGGGAGAGGAGGTAACGTACAGGGTGGCGCCTTCGCTGCTGTTGTTCGACTTGGCCACTTTGGTAATGGCGTTGGCCTCGGCATGCAGCACATAGGGTTTCGTCACTCCTGCTTCGTCTTCGCACTGGTTTTCAAAACCTGCCGGTGTGCCGTTATATCCGTCGGAAATGATCATCTTGTTTTTTACAATAAGTGCTCCGACTTTTCTTCGCCGGCAGTATGAGTTCTTTGACCAGATACGCGCCATTTCCAGATACCTTCTGTCATACTGTTCCTGCTTGTCCCCGTAGGGCCTGTATATAGTATCCTGTTTACTTTTCATTGTGTACAAGGAAATTATTTCCAACGGAGAATTCAATAATGAAGTGCCCAGGACCGGGATCGAACCGGTATGGTATTGCTACCACTGGTGTTTGAGACCAGCGCGTCTACCAATTCCGCCACCTGGGCCTGATATCAATGAACCTGTCGGTCTGCGAAGATAGGGATTTGTTTTATTAGAACAAAGAAAAAATCATTATGCATTTAACGATCAATATCCTGATAATT
Organism: Bacteroidales bacterium; assembly: GCA_049975425.1. Taxonomy (GTDB): domain Bacteria; phylum Bacteroidota; class Bacteroidia; order Bacteroidales; family VadinHA17; genus HyVt-105. The sequence goes on along the minus strand of JBNGDI010000007.1, from coordinate 94,775 downwards.
AATACCCAGCAGGGATAAAGCGGTTGTAAAACAGGTCGGCAATACATAAAAAGTTTTCTACTTTTGAAGCGTGCATCATAAACCCCAAAAAAGCTATTTGTCATGGAAATAAAACAGGATCACCAAACCGTACTGGCCAGTCTGGGAATACGTGATACAAACATGGGCGTATCATCCGGAACCAGGTGGCTGGATTGCCGGGGTGAAACCTCCAGGTCGGTTTCACCGATTGACGGCTCTTTGATCGGGGAAGTGAAGAACGGTACCTGGGAGGATTATGAAAAAATGATCAGTCAGGCTCAGGAAGCCTTTTTACGGTGGCGTCAGTGGCCTGCTCCCAGAAGGGGTGAGGTGGTAAGGCAGATCGGGCTGGCATTAAGGAAGTACAAGGCCGATCTTGGTTATCTGGTGACATTGGAAATGGGAAAGATTTACCAGGAGGGTATTGGAGAAGTGCAGGAAATGATCGATATCTGCGATTTTGCTGTGGGCCAGTCGCGTCTGCTCAGCGGGTTGACCATGCATTCTGAGAGGCCCGGCCACCGGATGTATGAACAGTATCATCCGCTGGGCATTCTGGGACTGATCACCTCATTTAATTTCCCTGTGGCTGTATGGGCCTGGAACGCTATGATCGCTGCGGTGGCGGGGGATGTGATATTCTGGAAGCCCAGCTCAAAAACTCCTCTTACCGCCATTGCCACGATGAATATCATTTCACGGGTGCTGGAAGAGAATAACGTACCGGAAGGGGTCTTCAACCTGTTCATTGCCAAATCATCGGTGCTGGGCGATCAGTTCCTTGACGACCGGAGGATCCCTCTTTTTTCCGTAACGGGTTCCACAGCAGTGGGGAAACATGTTGGAGGAATAGTTGGAAAAAGACTGGGAAAGGTTATCCTTGAACTGGGAGGAAACAATGCCATCATTGTTTCCGATAAAGCCGATCTGGATATGGCCATTCCTGCCATAGTATTCGGTTCGGTAGGAACAGCCGGGCAACGTTGTACCACAACCCGGCGGCTGATAGTGCAGGAAGGGGTTTACAGCGAAGTGGAGCGCAGGCTGAAGGACGCCTATCGGCAGGTGGCCGGGCGAATCGGCAATCCGCTTGATCCGTCGGTGCTCGTGGGTCCGCTGATCGACCGGTTCGCGGTGGAGAACTTTAGCTATGCTCTTGAAGCGGTGAAGAAAGAAGGTGGCCGGATTCTTTTTGGCGGTGAAGTGCTGGAAGGTGAACAGTATCCGGGAGGAAATTATGTGGTTCCCGCCCTGGCGGAAGCTGAAAATCATTACCGCATTGTACAGGAAGAAACCTTTGCTCCCATACTGTATCTGATGAAGTACAAAACCCTGGATGAAGCCTTGCGGATGCAAAATGATGTGCCGCAGGGATTGTCTTCGGCTATCTTTACCCTTGACCTGAGGGAAGCCGAACGTTTTCTTTCAGAAGCAGGATCCGATTGCGGGATTGCCAATGTCAATATCGGAACATCCGGGGCGGAAATTGGCGGGGCTTTTGGAGGAGAGAAAGATACCGGCGGCGGACGTGAATCGGGATCCGATGCCTGGAAAGCCTATATGCGCCGGCAAACCAATACCATAAATTACAGCACCGACCTGCCTCTGGCTCAGGGTATAAAATTTGATATCTGAGAGCGCAATTACAGGAGTGACGGCCGATTGCACGGTATCTGTCAACCGGCGTTTGAGAGCAGTTTCTTTTTAGCCAGGGTTCGTGCGGCTGATGCGATGCTATCCGTATCGAAACCGCACTCACGTTGCAATTCCTTCTGGGTGCCGTGTTCAATAAAACGGTCGGGAATACCCAGCCGCATTACCTGAACGGCCAGGCCTTTGTCATTATAATATTCCATTACGGCTGATCCGAATCCGCCCTGTATGCAACCATCCTCCACAGTGATCACTTCGTTGAATTTCCTGGCAACCATATCCAGTATACGGGTATCGAGAGGTTTGACAAAGCGCATGTCGTAATGCAGAACCTGAATATTGTCTTTTTCCAGTTGCCTGGAGGCTTCTGCCACCATGTTCCCTGTATGGCCGATGGAAAGAACAGCCACATCGGTTCCCTCACGGATCAATCGCCCCGTGCCCGGTTTGATTTCAGAAAATGCCTGCTTCCAGTCGGGAATGACGCCATTCCCCCGCGGATACCGGATGGAGAAAGTTCCATATTTTCCCAGTTGGGCCGTATACATCAGATTGCGCAGTTCCACTTCATCCATGGGAGCTGACACGGTCATTCCGGGAATAATCCGCATGAATGCCAGATCAAAAGCTCCGTGGTGGGTAGCGCCGTCATCTCCCACCAGACCGCCCCGGTCAAGGCAAAATACAACAGGCAGTTTTTGCAGGGCCACATCGTGGATAACCTGGTCATAGGCCCGCTGTATGAAGGTAGAGTATATATTGCAGAACGGGATCATGCCCTGGGTGGCCAGACCGGCTGAAAATGTAACGGCATGCTGTTCACAGATTCCCACATCGAAAGCACGCCGGGGATATTTTTTCATCATGAGATTCAGGGAACATCCGGTGGGCATGGCGGGGGTAATACCTACCACCCTGCTGTTCATTTCTGCCAGCTCAATGAGAGTAAGGCCGAAAACATCCTGGTAGCGGGGCGGAAGATTTTTGCCGGAAGAAACATGGAAAATTTTTCCGGTTTTTTTGTCGAATATGCCGGGGGCGTGGAAGGCTGTCTGGTTTTCTTCAGCGAAGCGGTATCCTTTGCCTTTTTTTGTGAGTATATGCAGCAGTTTGGGTCCTTTGATCTTTTTCAGATCGCGCAGGATCTGGGTAAGATGGATCACATCGTGACCGTCGACAGGGCCGAAATACCTGAAATTCAGAGATTCAAAAAGGTTACTGTGCCGCAGGAGGGTGGTTTTCAAACCGGCTTCCAATTTGCTGGCCAGTTCTCTGGTATTCGGGGCGATCTTGCTGAGTTTTTCCAGCATATTCCATATCTCGTCCTTGAACCGGTTATAGGTGGGTGAGGTGGTGATATCTACCAGGTATTCTTTCAGTGCACCCACATTGGCATCAATGGCAATGTTGTTGTCGTTCAGAATGACCAGCATGTCGGGTTTCAGATCGCCGGCGTTGTTCAGCCCTTCGAAAGCCAAACCGGCGTTCATGGCACCGTCGCCGATCACGGCCACCACCTGACGGGGGTTATTATAATAACGCTGATTGGCAACGGCCATGCCCAGGGCGGCAGAAATGCTGGTGGAGGAATGACCCACCCCGAAAGCATCGTATTCACTCTCGGATGGTTTCGGGAATCCACTGATTCCCCCGTACTTCCTGTTGGTATGAAAAACTTTTTTCCTTCCGGTCAGGATTTTGTGTCCGTAGGCCTGATGGCCCACATCCCAGATAATTTGATCTTCCGGGGTATTGAATACATAATGCAGGGCCACTGTTAGTTCCACTACTCCCAGGCTGGCGCCGAAATGGCCCGGGTTGGAACAAACCACATCAATGATGAACTCTCTGAGTTCATCGCATAGCCGGGGAAGGTCGGTTTCCTTCAGTCTTCTTAGATCGTCAGGAAATTCAATCCCGGCGAGTAAACTATGTTCCGGTTCATCCATAAATTCAAATACAAATATAATATTATTTTGAATGCATGATTTATGGTTAAGGAAAGCAAAGGCAAATCGCGAAATTCCGCCATTGTTGTTATATTTGATCCGTAAGAAATACCAAGCAAGAACCATGAAACGAAGGAACATTTTGCTCGTTTTTCCGGTAACCGCATTACTGGCATTTGCCTGTGTGCCTGCCAAACAATTCCGTGACCTGGAAACCGGTTACCAGGAATGTATGGATGAGGTGGAACAATTGAAGATTGAAAATCAGCAATATGCCAGGGAGAACACTGAATACAAGGCTTCTGTGGATAAGCTGGAAAGGCAGATTCAACAGTTGGTTGCCGACAGTATGGAACGTTATAAGGTCTGGAAGGACCTGAGGGCAAACTACAACCGGTTGAGTCGTGATTATAATAATCTGCAGCAGGCACAGGAAGCTATGATCAAGGGTAATGTCAAGGAAACCGGCCGATTGCTCAGAGAGTTGCAATCGGCCCAGGAAACGCTGCAGAAGAAAGAAGACGAATTGCGTTTGTTGCAAGCTTCACTTCAGAAAGAAAGGACCCAGCTTGATGAAATGCAGTTCGAACTGCAGGAACAGAATACCCGTTTGATAGAATTACAGGAAGTGCTGGCCCGCAAGGATTCAGCTGTGGCTTCTCTCAGGAGAAAAGTTTCTACCGCCCTGCTCGGATATGAGAAGGAGGGTTTGTCTGTGGATATCAGAAACGGCAAAGTTTATGTTTCGCTGGAGGAAAAACTGTTGTTCGAGTCGGGCAGTTATTCGGTTGATCCCAGGGGCCGTGAAGCTCTCAGAAAGCTGGCCAGGGTGCTGGAGCAGAACCCGGATATCAACATCATGATCGAGGGACATACCGATGATGTGCCTTATATTCCGAAGGGGGGAATTGAAGACAACTGGGATCTGAGCGTAAAACGGGCCACTTCCATTGTCAGGATCCTCCTGGACGGAACCTCCATTGATCCAAAAAGGTTGACTGCTGCGGGCAGGGGGCCCACCATGCCTGTTGATCCGGCGAAAACTCCGGAAGCCCGGCAGAAAAACCGGAGGACAGAAATTATTCTGACCCCTAAACTGGATGAAATTCTTGAAATACTGGAAACCAACTAACAGGGTATTCCGGCGGAACAGATGAATACATTACGGGTAAAAACCGGTTGGTTGCGGGCAATGACCTTCCGGAAGTTATGGAATGCCATCCTGGTTTATTTATCCTATGGTTTTTCCCTGGTTTTGAGAAAGGCTATTGTATGGGGCTCTCCGGTCAGTATCTCGGTAGAGCCCACCAACCGATGCAATTTACACTGCCCGGAGTGTGAAGTGGGTTCGGATCGGTTGAGGCGGCAGAAGGGCATCATTCCGCTCGATCTATTTAAAAAGCTGGTTGATGAGAACCGGAAGAAATTGGTCTGGATGAACCTCTGTTTTCAGGGCGAACCATATCTGCATCCACAGTTACCGGCAATGATCAGCTATGCTTCCCGAGCAGGGATCTATACCATGGTGGCAACCAACGGCCATTTTCTGAACGGTCACCGGGCCATGGAAACGGTAAAATCAGGGCTCGGCCTGTTGCTGGTGAGCGTGGACGGAACCGATCAGGCAACCTACGAAAAATACCGGAAGGGAGGGAATCTGAGCCGGGTGCTCAGCGGAGTAAGGGAGGTTGTCCGGCTGAAGAAAATACTAAACGCCGGTCGTCCGGATGTTGTGATCCAGTTTCTGGTGACGTCTGTCAATGAGCATCAGGTTGACGATATCCGGAAGCTGGGGAATGAACTGGGAGCGGATGATGTTTGGATCAAAACCGCCCAGGTGGGCCTCTCGGAAAATCCTGTATCGTGGATCCCCCGCCAGAAGTTTTATTCCAGATATACCTATGAAGACCGTCACCTCAAACTGAAGAACCGGTTCAGGAACCGTTGCCTGAGAATATGGACCACGGCGGTGGTTATCTGGGATGGAATCCTGGTTCCCTGCTGTTTTGACAAGGATGCTGCCTACAGGATGGGGGATGCTGCCAAAAACGGGCTAAGAACATGCTGGAAACAGAAGGATTTTATGGATTTCAGGGCTCTTGTGCTGAAAGGGCGGAGCGGGATTGATATGTGCAGGAATTGTACTGAGGGTCTCAGATTGACATAAAAAAACCGGTACTTTCCGGGTACCGGTGATCGGATTAATGTCAGGGAACGGGTCAAATGGTCATGATCTCCTGTTCTTTTGATTCAACCAGTTCGTCCACTTTCTTTACATGTTCGTCGGTCAGTTCCTGTACCTTTTCTTCTGCAGCCTTTTCTGCATCTTCGGCCAGGCCTTCCTTCAGAAGTTTTTTCAGTTCATCGTTGGTTTGCTTCCGGGTGTTCCTGATGCTGATCTTGGCGTTCTCCCCTTCCGCTTTTACCTGTTTAACCAGTTGCACCCGTCTTTCCTCGGTCAGGGCCGGGATATTGATCCGGATGACCTCGCCGTTGTTCATGGGGGTCAGACCTATATTGGCTGCCAGAATAGCTTTCTCAATGGGACCCAGCATGGTTTTTTCCCAGGGCATGATGAGGATGGTTTTGGCATCGGGGGTATTGATATTCGAGACCTGGTTCAGGGGAGTACTGACTCCGTAATAATCCACTTTGATCCCGTCGAGGAGGGACGGGTTGGCTTTTCCGGCCCTTATCCTTACCAGTTCATGTTCCAGGTGGCTGATGGCCTTGCTCATTCTTTCCTCAGCGTCTTCGAGGTACAGGCTGACTTCTTCTTCCATGACGGATTGGGTTTGATGAACGGATTTAAAAATATTCAATTTTTGATGAATGTACCAATATTTTTCCCAAAAATAATATCCTGAAGGTTTTCCGGCCGGTTCATATTGAAAACGATGACAGGAAGGTTGTTTTCCCGGCACAGGGTAAAAGCGGTCAGATCCATAATTTTTAATTTTTTTTCATAGGCCTCGCTGAAGGTGATTGTTTCATACCGAACGGCCCCGGGATCTTTTTCCGGATCGGACGAGTACACCCCGTCAACCCGGGTTCCCTTGAGCAGCACCTCTGCTTCCATCTCCACGGCTCTTAATGCTGCGGTAGTATCGGTGGTGAAATACGGGTTTCCTGTTCCGAAACTGAATATGACCACCTGGCCGGAAGCAAGTGCTTCCAGGCACCGGGTTTTGGAAAATCTTTCCCCTACCGATTCGATGGTGACTGCAGTTAAATGTTTGCAGGGGATTTTCCTTTCGTTCAGGGCCGACTGGATGGCCAGTGCATTGATTACGGTGGCCAGCATGCCCATCTGATCGCCGTAATAGCGGTCAAATCCCCTGGTGGTTCCCTGCCGGCCCCTGAAAACATTACCACCTCCGATAACTATCCCTGTTTCCACCCCCATGGAGTGAAGGGAAGCGATGCTGTTGGCAAATGAATGCAGAATGGTCGGGTCAATCCCGGATGATTGCCTGCCGGTCAGCGACTCTCCACTGAGTTTGAGCAGGATCCTTTTGTATTTCATGGAACGGAAATTTGCCATGAAAATAAGAAAAAAGACCGTGGAAAAACAAAAAAGGCTTCCCGGTTTTACGGAAAGCCTATGATAAGGATAATTCGGGTTGATCAGTCACGCAATGAAAAACGCAGAAATCCGGACACTGTCAGCTGGGGATTCACTTCTTTCAGGTATTGTCCCACGCTTTTTTTATTTTCCTTGATGAAATCCTGATTAAGCAGGGTATTTTCTTTCAGGAATTTCTGCAATTTGCCTTCCGTGATCTTTTCAAGAATTTCATCGGGTTTGCCGGCATTTTTAGGATCGTTTTTGGTTTGATCCCTGGCTATTTCCCTTTCCTTTTCAAGGATATCAGAAGCCACATCCGATTTATCGACGGCTACGGGATTCATGGCTGCCACCTGCATGGCCACATCCTTTCCTACCTGTTGGTCTACATCCTTCTGATTCAGTCCCACCAGGGTAGCCAGTTTGTTTCCGGGATGAATGTATGCCGTAACCTGCGGCGCAGTAAGGTGACCGTAAAAGGAGAGCTCAATTTTCTCCCCGATAATTCCTATTTGGTGTACCACCACTTCTTCAACAGTTGCCTGCTTGAATGGAAGGTTCTTCAGTTCTTCCAGATTAGCGGGTTGTTTTTCTATGGCGAGGTCGAGAATCTGACCGGCCAGATTTACAAAATCATTGTTTTTTGCTACAAAATCTGTTTCGCAATTCAGTGCCACCATAGCTCCGTGTTGTGCATCATCCGACACTTTTGCCAGTACCACTCCTTCCGATGCCTCACGGTCGGCCCGCTTGGTAGCTACAGCCTGTCCCTTTTTGCGGATGATTTCTACTGCTTTTTCAAAGTCGCCGGCAGCTTCCTGAAGGGCTTTCTTACAGTCCATCATACCTGCGCCGGTCATTTTTCTGAGTTTGCTGACATCAGCAGCGGAGATTTCTCCCATGATATTTTTTATTTTAATGTTTATCGTTTATTGTTCTTATTTTCTTCCTCCTCCTCCTCATGATGGAGATCGGTTTCTTTCCCCTCTTCCCGGTCATCATCTTCCGGTTCATCGATATCTTCTGTGCCTTCTTCTTCTTCCTCCTCTTCCACCTCATCTTCCTCATCATCTTCCACCACTGTTTTCACCACTCTTTTTCTGGCGGGTTTAACCGGAGATTTTTCTTCAGTTTCTTCCTTCTCTTCTTCCTCCAGGTCATCCTTTCCGGAGGTTGGTTTGCCCGATGTTTTCTGGCCTCTGGCGGCTGTTTCCTTGTCTTTTTCTCTTTCGAGTTTTCTTTCTTCCAGGCCTTCTTCAATGGCTTTGCAAACGATATCGACAATGAGGGCAATGGATTTGGAGGCATCGTCGTTTGCCGGTATAGGGTAGTCGATATTGGTTGGATCGGAATTGGTATCGACCATGGCGAACACCGGAATATTCAACCGGTTTGCTTCGCGGACGGCAATATATTCTTTCATGACATCCACCACAAAAAGAGCGGCCGGAAGCCGGGTAAGATCGGCAATGCTTCCCAGGTTTTTTTCCAGCTTGGCCCGTTGACGTGCCACCTGCAGCCGTTCTCTTTTTGACATGGTTTCAAGGGTACCATCGGTGGCCATCTTGTCAATGGACGACATTTTTTTCACTGCCTTTCTGATGGTGGGAAAGTTGGTAAGCATCCCTCCCGGCCAGCGTTCCGTAACATAGGGCATGTTAATGGCCCTGACCTTTTCAGCAACCAGTTCCTTGGCCTGTTTCTTGGTGGCCACAAAGAGTATTTTCCTGCCCGATTTGGCAATTTGCTTCATGGCTGCTGAAGCTTCCTCCAGTTTGACAAGGGTTTTTTCCAGATCGATAATATGGATTCCATTGCGTTCCATGAAGATATAGGGAGCCATCGCAGGATTCCATTTTCTTTTCAGATGCCCGAAGTGTACTCCGGCATCCAGCAATTCTTTTACTGTGGTTCTTGGCATGATGTTATTTTTAATTGTTTACCTTCTGTTTGTCAATTACCGGGTAGCCCTTAATCCGGAGTCCCGGTAATTTAGATACTAAACAATCCCCACTGGTTTTTAACGCTTGCTGAACTGGAAGCGCTTGCGGGCTTTTGGCTGTCCGGGTTTCTTTCGCTCCACTTCCCGGGGGTCGCGGGTGAGGAAACCCTGGGCTTTCAGGGCGGGTTTGTTGTCCGGATTTATTTTTACAAGTGCCCGGGCAATGGCCAGTCTGAGAGCTTCGGCCTGCCCGTTAAACCCTCCTCCGCTGAGATTGACACGGATATCGTATTTTGCTTCAGCTTCTAAAAGTGACAGCGGTTGCTTCACAACGTAATGCAACTGCGGGGTGGGGAAATAATCCTGTAATTTGCGATTGTTGATCAGGATCTGTCCTTTTCCTTCACTGACAAAAATCCTGGCTATGGCAGATTTCCTGCGGCCTATGGCATTAACAATTTCCATGTGCACTATTTAATTTCATTCAGGTTAATTTGTTTGGGCTGCTGAGCTTCATGGGGATGTTCCGGTCCGGTGTAGATATACAGATTACGGAACAGGGCACGCCCCAGCCTGTTTTTGGGCAACATCCTGCGAACAGCTTCTTCCACAAGGGATTCGGGTTTGCGGGCAAAGCGTTCTTTTGGAGATATTCTTTTTTGGCCTCCCGGGAAACCGGAATGGGTGAAATGCCGGCGGTTAAAAAATTTATTTCCGGTCAGCCTCACTTTTTCGGCATTGATCACAATCACCTGGTCGCCGCAATCCACATGAGGTGTGAAGTTGGTTTTGTGCTTTCCACGAAGCATTTTTGCCACGCCTGAAGCCAGTCTTCCCAGCACCTGGTCACTGGCATCAACCACTACCCATTCTTTCTGAACCGTGGTTTTATTTGCCGATATGGTTTTGTAGCTTAATGTATCCACTTTTCCCCCTAACTTTGTAAAAAACACTCAGTTATAATTCTGATTTTCAGAATATGGACTGCAAAAATACAAAGATTTTTGATAATCCAATAATATTTGCTCTATTTTTGCCCATGCGATGCAGGGGGTAAAACACATGAGCCGGGCGGAAAAAAGAAGGTATTATTCCATTTTATACCTGGGGTCGCTCTGTGTTCTGGCAATCAGTTTGCCTCTTTCGGAATTTGGATTGAGCCTGGCACTGATCATCCTGTTCCTGACCTGGCTGTTTCTTGGTGACCATACAGAAGCAATGGACCGTTTGCGAAAACGGGAAAGTATCTGGTGGATAGGCCTAATATACCTTATCCATCTGGCAGGAATGATCTATTCAAAAGAAGTGGCATACGGATGGCACGACCTGCGTATCAAGCTGCCCCTTGTAGTGCTTCCCCTTGTAATGGGAACTTCTGGCCCTCTGGGGAGAAAGGAATTTCACCTGGTCCTGCGTTTTTTTCTGACCGGTGTATTGGTTGCTACCCTGGCAGGTACCCTGGCGGTGCTGAGGAGTGAAACGACTGCCTTGTCGGATCCGCGTATGCTATCGCCCTTTGTTTCACATATTCGGTTGTCTCTTTTTCTAAATTTATCGGTTTTTTTTCTGTTATTCCGGTTGTTTGACGTATCGGTGAGGGGGTGGTGGAAAAAAGCAGGGCTGGTGATCCTGATCATATGGTTCATGATTTTTATGGGAGTACTCAGATCACTGACCGGCTGGGCCGTGTTTTTGATAGGGATTGTTTTTATCGGTTGCCGATATGTGTATCAACGCAGAAGTCTTTTACCTGGGCTTTTTGTTGCTACGGCCTTAATCGTAATGGTATTGCTGGTTGCTTCCTTTGCAGTTAGAAGTGTTGCCAGGTTCTATGATACGGATGATATTCAAGTTGAGACACTGGATGAATATACCAGTCTGGGGAATCCATATTATCATGACCCGAAAAACAAACAGGTGGAGAACGGACATTATACCTGGTTGTATGTATCAGAGCAGGAACTGGAAAAGGCGTGGAATCAGGTGAGTGAAATTCCTTATGACAGTCTTGACAGAAAAGGTCAGGAAATCCGGTTCACTCTGATCAGGTACCTTACTTCCAAGGGTTTGAGAAAGGATGCTGAAGGGGTGAATCAATTGTCTGACACAGATATCCGTGCCGTTGAGCAGGGATTGACCAATGTGCTTTTTCTGAAAAAGTGGAATCCGTATACCCGGGTGTATGAGTTGATATGGGAGATTGATTTTTATCTAAAAGGGGGAAATCCCAGCGGACATTCCGTTACACAACGCATCGAATACTGGAAAACAGGCTGGCGAATATGGAAAGCCCACCCGTTAACAGGTATTGGAACGGGAGATGTTCAGAGGGCTTTCGAACAGCAGTATCGCCAGGACCATACCCGTCTTTCTCCCCAATGGCGGTTACGTGCCCATAACCAATACCTGACGTTTCTTCTAACTTTCGGTATAATGGGATTTCTGTTGATTATGGCCGCTTTGGGAAGGTTTGTTTATCTGGAAAGGAGGGAACTGGATTATCTTTCCCTCGTGTTTGTTCTGGTTGCGGGATTATCCATGGTAAATGAAGATACTCTGGAAACGCATACGGGAGTGTGTTTTTTTGCATTTTTTTTAAGTTTGTTGTTTTTAGCCAGAAAAGAAAAATATGAAAAAATCAAGGGAAGATATAATGCGGGAAGCCGTCAGGCTGTCGGTTGAGAATGTACGGAACCACGGAGGTCCTTTCGGGGCTGTAATTGCCCGCGACGGGCAGATCATCTCAACGGGTGTGAACGAGGTACTTGGCACTCATGATCCAACTGCCCATGCGGAAATCCAGGCGATCAGAAATGCCAGCAAGATACTGGACACACCTGAGTTGAATGACTGTGAAATTTATTGCAGTTGCGAGCCCTGTCCCATGTGCCTGGGGGCAATTTACTGGGCCGGGATAAGAAAAATTTACTATGCGGCTTCAAGGGAAGATGCGGAAAGGGCGGGTTTCAGGGATAATTATATCTACCATGAAATGTCGCTTCCTCCGGAAAAACGAGACCTTCCGGCGGAACAAATGATGCAGGAAGAAGCCGGAGAGGCTTTCAGGGCCTGGCTTGAATGGGAAGACCGGATTGAATACTGAACAGGATGAAAGTAAGATTGGATAGGGAATTTTTCGAAAGAGATGTGCTGGAGGTGGCTCGAGGACTACCGGGCAAATTTCTTGTCAGAAAGTATCCCGATGGCCGGATTGAAAACTTTATGATAACCGAAGTGGAAGCATACCGGGGAGAAGAGGACATGGCCTGCCATGCCAGTAAGGGTCGTACTCCCCGGAACCAGATCATGTACGAACCGGGAGGATTGTTGTATATTTATCTTATATACGGAATTCACTGGATGCTCAATATTGTGACAGGCAAAGCAGGCCAACCTCAGGCTGTCCTGATACGTGGTCTGGAAGGAGTAAACGGACCGGGAAGGCTGACACGCCGCCTGGATATCGACAGGGCTTTTCTGGGGGAAGATTTGTGCCGGTCAGAGAGTATTTGGCTGACGGAAGGAGTTAATTCCTTTGAAATTAAAACCGCGCCACGCATTGGAATTGACTATGCCGGAGAATACTGGAAAAACGTACCCTGGAGGTTTTTTGTTGAAAAAACTAGTGGATGAGAAGATTTTTTGTTTTCCTTGGAATGGGTCTGCTCTGGCCTGTGCCCGCAAAGGCACAGTGGGATAACCGGGTATTCCTGAATGAACATGCTTTTCCCGATAGTGTTGCCGGGAATCTGTTTCTTGGAATTGATCATTTATTTTATTTCCGGAATAACGAATATTTTAATCCTTTTGCCGACGGATATACTCTTACAGGGAACCATTTATTTCCCTCATTGATTTATCTTCCGGGGAAAGATGTGTCTCTGCATGCAGGTTTTTTCATGAATCAGGAGTTTGGGAAGTCCGGTTATCCGGAAATTTATCCTGTGGTGGGTGTCAGGTTTAAGACATGGGGAATGGAAACGCAGCTGGGCAGGATCAGGGGGAATCATTTTCACCGCCTCCCCCAGCCGGTATATTCATTTGAAAGATCATTGACCGATCCTCTTGAATTCGGTATGCAGTCGATCGTATCAAAAGAGAACCTGTTTTTTGACACCTGGATGCACTGGGAACAGATGATAGAAAGATACGATGATGAACAGGAAAAAATATGGGGTGGTTTTCACGGGATATGGTCGCCGGTGAATACCGGTCGTACCAGAATAAATGTATCCATGCTGGTTACGGCTTGTCATTATGGCGGGCAGATCGATGTTTCCGGACTGCCGGTATATACCTTATGGAATGCTGCGGCGGGAGCCGGATATACTCTGATGAGCCGGTATTCTGAGTGGATTACTTCTGCAGGGGTGGAAACCCAGTTACATCTGAGCCGTCAGGCCAGCGAAGGGGGAATCAATCCTTTTAGGAAAGGATGGGGCCTGTACATGGAAGCTTTTTTAAATACTGTGGTGGTTGATGGGGCACTATCTTACTGGAAAGGGGATTCCTATTATGCCGAATTTGGTGATCCCCTGTTTTCTTCCGTGAGCCGGAAAGTGAACCGTGAGGGATATACGGAGAAGAAAAGGGATCTTTTTATTCTCCGGCTCAAGAAAGATATACGGATAATGAAAGGGATCTGGTTGTCGGTAAGGTTTGAGCCTTTCTGGGATAGCCGGTACGGGGTCGATTTCAGTCACGGAGTATACCTTCATTACACAGGATGCTTTTCCCTTCTGCGAAAAAAATTGTAAGGAAGCAGGTATGAGCATTTGATGCGGTTTCATCTTTTTTTTCGTTCTTTGTTCCTGAACAATTGGAAAAAATATGGATCGTTACAAATTATTCAATTCATTGACAGGTTGGTTTGTTTTCACGGTGGCGGCAGTATTGTATCTCACCACCATGGAGCCCACGGCCAGTTTCTGGGATTGTGGTGAATTTATAGGAGCTGCTTATAAGCTGCAGGTGGGCCATCCTCCCGGAGCGCCCTTTTTTCTGCTACTGGGCCGGTTTTTCAGTCTGTTTGCCGGGGATCCTTCCCGAGTAGCCATGATGATCAATGCCATGTCGGCGCTGGCCAGTGCACTGACCATTCTGTTCCTTTTCTGGACCATTACCCATTTGATGAATAAAATTCTGCTGAAGAATGGCAAGATTTCTACCGGTCGCATGATTGCCGTTCTCGGATCAGGTTTGATCGGTTCTCTGGCCTACTCTTTTTCAGATACTTTCTGGTTCTCGGCCGTGGAAGGAGAAGTATATGCCCTTTCGTCACTTTTTACTGCCGTTGTTTTCTGGGCCATTCTGAAATGGGAAGAAAGAGCAGACGAACCGTCCTCCAGCAGATGGCTTTTGCTGATTGCCTATCTGATGGGGTTATCCATTGGGGTTCACCTGCTGAACCTTCTGGCCATTCCTGCCATTGCCATGGTATACTATTTCAGGAAATACAAACCAACCCGGAATGGTATTGTGATTGCCCTTCTGGCATCTATGGTTATTCTGGGCTTTATGATCTACTTTTTAATTCCGGGATTTGTGAAAGTTGCTTCATGGTTTGAATTACTGTTTGTTAACGGACTCTCCCTTCCTTACCATTCCGGGGTGATTTTTTACCTTATCCTGGTGATCTTTCTGATAGCAGCCGGATTGTATTATACACATATCAAAGGGAAAGTGACAGCGAATACTCTCCTGCTGGCATTTACGGTAGTGCTGATAGGATATTCTTCCTATGCCCTGATCATTATCCGTTCATCGGCCAATCCACCTATGGACCAGAATAATCCCCAGAATGTTTTTTCCCTTCTGAAATACCTGAACAGAGAACAATATCAGGCATCTCCATTGTTAAAGGGTCCGTATTACAATGCTCCGGTTATCGATGTGAAGGAAGGGAAACCGACCTATGTGCAGGAAGACGGTCGGTATGTCGTAGCAGCGCGTGATCCCGAATATGTTTACGACCCCCGGTTTGTGACTATTTTCCCCAGAATGTGGTCGAGAAATGAAGACCAGCATATTCAGGATTACAAAGACTGGGGAAAGGTTAAAGGAGAAAGAATCACCGTGCAGGGTTATTCCGAGGGAAATAATGTGCTGGTGAAACCTACTTTTGGAGAAAATCTGAGGTTTTTTTTCCGTTACCAGCTGGGGCATATGTATTTCAGGTACTTCATGTGGAATTTCAGCGGACGGCAAAACGATATACAGGGGCACGGGAATGTGCTTGACGGAAACTGGATCAGTGGAATTTCCTTTGTTGATAATCCCAGACTGGGCCCTCAGGAGGATATTCCGGAAACATACAGAAATAATCCTGCCCGTAACAGATATTACATGTTGCCCCTGCTGCTGGGCATTCTGGGAATGGTGTTCCTGTACCGGAAGAATGTAAAAGATTTCTGGGTCATCATGTTGCTCTTCCTGATGACGGGTGTGGCCATTGTAATTTATCTGAATCAGTGGCCCCATCAGCCCAGGGAAAGAGACTATGCTTATGCGGGTTCTTTCTACGCTTTTTCGATCTGGATTGGTATGAGTGTAGGATACCTGTATATGTTCGGATTGAAATTATTAAAAGAAATACCGGCCGCTGTGATGGCCCTGATCCTTCCGTTACCGGTACCGCTGCTTATGTTCACAGAGAATTATGACGACCATAACCGGGCGAAACGGTATAGTGCGCGTGATTTTGCAGCCAATTACCTCAATTCATGCGATCAAAATGCCATATTATTTACCAACGGGGATAATGATACCTTCCCCCTGTGGTATGTTCAGGATGTGGAAGGAATCCGGACGGATGTGAGGGTGGTGAACCTGAGTTATTTGGGAGCCGACTGGTATATTACCCAGATGAAAGCCAGGGCGTATGATTCTCCGCCCGTACCTTTTTCCCTTGAAGAAAAACAATACAGGAAAGGAACACGTGATATTGTGCTGATACAGGAAAGCGAAAGGCTTCGGGGTTTCCAGGATATCAACCAGGTATTCGATTTCATTGCCAGTGATGATCCCCGCACCCAGACCCCTTCACCCTTTATGCGTGGGGAACGCTTGCATTTTTCTCCCACCGGAAAGTTGAGAATACCCGTGGATACGGTAAAGGTGCTGCAAAACGAGACCGTTTCAACCGATGCCCGGGATGAGGTTCTACCCTATCTCGATTGGGAAATCAACAGGAATATGTTGTACAAAAATGATTTGATGATCCTTGACCTGATGGCTACTAACCGGTGGGAACGGCCGGTATATTTTGCCGTTACCGTTCCCCGCAGTTCATACCTGGGACTTGAACCATTCTTTCAACTGGATGGTCTGGCTTACCGGGTAGTTCCCATTCTGACAGAGGCCGGAGGAGCAGAACTGGGAAGGATTGAAACATCGGTGATGTACAAGAATATCATGGAAAAATTCAGATGGGGAGGGGTAACCGATCCGGATGTATACCTTGATGAGAACAACCTTCGAATGTTGTCCAATTTCAGATACCATTTCAACCGCCTAGCGGAAGAATTAATAAAAGAGGAAAAACTGGATTCGGCTCAGAGAGTTATGGACAGAGCCCTGGAACTTTTTCCCAATGAACGGGTTCCGTACAACTATTTCAGCCTGAGGACGGTTGAGAATCTCTATAAGCTGAATAACACAGAAAGGGCCGATGCCATGCTGCGTGCAATGGTGAAGATGTTCGACGAGGAAGTCAGATACATTCTCAGGCTTGACCAGGACAAGCAGAATTCCGTGCTGGATATTTTGCAGCTGGATATGCACATTTTACAGCAACTGACAACCATTGTCACACAATACGGGGATGAGCAGTTAAGGGCAGAAATACTTGACACGTTTCAGCATCTCATAAACCTATATAATATCTCACCTTGAGGGGGGTAAGCCGTTCACCGGTACTGCTCAGGAAACTTTTTCCCGGAGTAGTGTGGAATCTGCCCGGGAACAGGAAGGAAATACTTCTGACTTTTGACGACGGTCCCGTGCCCGTGGCTACGGAGTGGATACTCGACGGTTTGAGAGATTACCGGTTAAAAGCACTGTTTTTCTGCCTGGGGGAAAGGGTGGAACAGTATCCTGAGTTGTTTTGCAGGATCATAGAGGAAGGACACCGGGTTGGGAATCATACATACAACCATCCCGACGGATGGGAAACTCCCATAAACAAGTATTTGGAAAATGTGGAGAGAGGGAATTCCCTTATACCCGGGAATCTGTTCAGGCCCCCTTATGGAAGGTTGACGCCCCAACAGTATGTCCGGCTCAGGAAGACCTGGCGGATTATCATGTGGTCATGGCTGGTATACGATTTCAATAATCAGGCAAGTGATAGGGAAATATGGGGAAAGCTGAAGTTGTATTTAAGTGAGGGGGGAATATTTGTGTTTCACGATGCAGCATATAAAAATACGGAGCGGCGCGAATTGCTTGAGAAAACCTTTCGGGAGATAAAAAAAACCGGACGGTATTTTTCGGGCAATGATTTTCCTTAACTTGCTTGTGTATGCATCCGTACAATCGGAATCCGGTTTGACGATAATAACCGGCACACGAAAAAAGACGAATACCCTAGTATGGTAAAGTCATTTCAATACGGGAAAATACTGCTGATAACCACCTATACATATCCTGCTTCTTCAGGAAGCGGGAAGAATGCATTTTGTTTTGCCAGGTTTCTTGCGGATGAAGGGCATCCGGTTGCGGTTCTTACTTTTAACAGGAATATGGAGCGTAAAGGCACAGAAGAAGTGGAAGGTGTTTCCATTCACCGGATTCCCTATTTCCCCATAAACGTGTTCAGTAAGATACTGTCTTTACTCATCATATTACCCAATTATATTTATTATGTTTTCCGAAACGATATTCTGGTGGTATATGGGACAAGGATCCCTGCCTATGAAACAATCCTTATGCTGGGCCGATTCATGAAGAAAAGAGTGATATTCCGCCCTCTGTTGCCGGGGGTGGATGATCTGTATTCATTGATGGAGAAAAAGGGGAAAATGCTCCGGATGTTATACAGGTTGTTATTCAGGGGAGTGGATGTGTATTTTTCTATCAACCGGCAATTTGCCGAATCCTACCGGCAATATTTCCCTGATTCGGGCAAATGTGTAGAGGGTGTGCAGGGGGTGGATACAGGCCATTTCAAACCGGCTGATGAAGATGAAAGGAAACGCTTGCGGCAGCAGCTGAACATTCCCGGAGATATCCTTATCCTGGTTTCTGCAGGTTTTGTAATACCCCGCAAAGGTTACCGGGAAATTATTATGGCTCTGGAGAAGGTGGGAATACCGTTTCTGTATGTTGTTGTGGGAGAATACCGTTTCGGTGAAAACCATTTTTTGTGGCATAACCGGAAATGGGCTCAGGATACGGTTGATTTGGGAAATAAAATACTGGGAGACCGTATCCGGTTTGCTGGAGAAATTGATCAGGTGGCCGATTACCTGAGAGCTTCGGACCTGTTCATACATTCTGCCGAAAAGGAAGGGTTTCCCAATGCCTTGCTGGAAGCAATGTCGTGCGGACTCTGTTGCCTGGTAAGAAAATTTCCTGGTATGGATGAAACTTTCTGCCGCCATGACCAGAATATGATCATATATGAAGAAGCAGGCCAGTTGCCAGGATTGATAGAAAAATTCGGGAGCAGCAGGGAGGAACGAGATAGAATAGGAAAAAATGCCAAAAAAATTATTCATGAGAAGGGGAGTTTTCAATGGGTCCTGGAGCACGTATTACTATGACACAACCTATGCCTGAACAAGTAAACATGAAGGTGTTGTATCTGATACAGTTGCCACCACCTGTCCACGGAGTGAGCCTGACAAACCGGTTTGTTTACAACAGCGAGGTGATCAATGGGGGCATTTCAAAACGGCTGGTACGGATGAAATTTTCCGGTTCGGTTGAAGGTCTTCGACGGATAAGCGTCCGAAAGCTTATAGCCTTTGTTACCGTAAAAGCCCGGTTGTTTTATGAGTTACTTATCAGTCGGCCTGATTTTGTTTATTTTTCATTTATGCCGGTGGGTACCGGGCTGATCCGTGACAGTGTGTTCCTGTTCCTGATCAAAATGTTCAGGGTGCCGGTTCTGCTGCATCTCAATAACCGGGGAATCAGGGAAAGGAGTAAAAAACCATTTATGAGAACATGGTACAGGATGGTTTTCAGGAACACCTGTGTGATCCATGTTACGGAGGGCTTGCTGAAAAGAGAGATTACAGCATTGAATATCACGAAGCTGGCAGGAGCCTTTGTCGTGCCAAATACAGCTGAAACGTTTAATATGCCAGTGGTGAAAGAACAAAATCATACATTCCGGTTACTTTTTCTATCGAATCTTTTTCCTGAAAAAGGCCTGTTGTTATTACTGGAAGCCATGACAATCTGTTTAAAATATAACCCCGATATTGAGTTGCATGCATACGGAGCGGGGCGAGGAAAGAAAACGGACAGAGAATACCAAAAGTACATTGAAGATAACCGGCTTGGCAGAAAGGTTGTATTACACGGACCCGTTGCAGGTAATGAGAAGGGAGAAGTTTTTGCAGCCCATGATCTTTTCGTGTTTCCATCCTATTTTCCCGAGGAATGTTTCCCACTGGTACTCCTGGAAGCCATGCAGGCAGGCATGGCCATTGTAACTACAGGTATCGGTGGAATACCTGAAATGCTGGAGCATAAGAAGGAAGCCCTGGTCGTTAGTCCAGGCGATGCCCGGGAGCTGGCAGAGTCAATCCTTTACCTTTGCCGGCACCCTGTGGAAGCCAGGCAACTGGGTCAACATGCCCGGGAAAGATTTTTCAGGGAATTTTCTATGGAACATTTTGAAAGAAAGATGAGAAAGGTTTTCGAATCGTGTTTTAAACCGCATGCCTGATGGAGGAGCTTCCGCATATCATATTGCTTGCCTATATGAACAGGTCGGGGTCTACATACCTGGCCCAGCATCTGAGTTATTCGGGGAATATCCTGGTTTGCCTGGAAGCAGATATCCTTGTGTCTGAATTCCTGGAAGATCCGGGGGGAGGGTTTTGTTTTTCCGATCGGATAGAGCATCTGAAACAAATATGGGGGACGGATTATAAATTAAAGGAGTGGGGAAAGGGAAGCCACCACCCAGACTGGGAGAGAATAAAAGCGGCTTCAACCAATCTGGAAGCTTTTTGCTTATTCCTTACTGCGTACCGGGACGAGGTAAAACCTGGTGCCACACTAGTGCTTTTCAAGGCGGAGCGATTATTATATCTTTTTGGTAAAATAAGTAAAGCTGCTCATACAGGAATGGTATTTCATCCTCTGGTTCTGATCCGGGATGTTCGTGCCATATACGAGTCGCAAAAAAGAACCCCCATGTTACCCGGGAATGAGCCGATGAGCATAGATCCAGTCAAAACGGCTCTTGATTGGAACCGGTTTGTCAGGAAATCGTCAAAACTGGTGGCCCGGGGTTTGGTACAGATTATTTTTTTTGAATCATTTATACGTGATCAACAAATTATTTTGCACAGGTTAGAGGAAATACTGGGCATTGACGGCTCGTGGGATGAGAACAGCCAGGGTGACCTATATGAAAGAATGTCTGTTGAAATGAAAACAATTCACCGGAGTATCCCGGAGAAGCCTGACTGTGACAAGATTGATCAATGGGTTAGTTTGTTGAAACCGGAAGAAATTACAGCTATGGAATGTCTGTCAGGCAGATGGCTGAAACAATTGGGGTATGTATTAACAGGGTGGGGGAAACAGGATATCCGGCAAAAAAGGGCACTTGCTATGAAGCGGATGGCCTATCATTTAAGAAGATGGAATGATAAATTAGCATTTCACCTGGGTTGTTCCGGAAAATAAATGGAAGATTTTTGTCAATGAATTACTTTATATACAGAATAATAAGAAAGTTACGATTCATTCTGGCCTATATGCATTCCTTTGCCATGGGCCGGATGAAACGGGACCAATATTCACATATTAAAAACTTTTGTATGTTCATTGGTTATCCACGCAGCGGGCACAGCCTGATTGCCGCCTTACTGGACGCCCATCCGGAAGTGGTCATGGGGATGGAGTGGGGAGTTTTACCCCATCTGGGAATGGGGTACAACAAAAATCAGATTATTTATTCCCTTGTTAATAACAGCCGTCAATTCAGAAAAAAGGAAAACAATACATGGACCGGTTATTCATACAGGGTGGAGGGTCAATGGCAGGGACGTTACCAACAGATCCGTGTAATAGGTGATAAACTGGGAGGCAGGACATCTCTTCTGATACAGGAGGATCCATCAGTGATAGAAAGGATGAAAAAATCATTGGGATATCCCATTAAATGGATCCATGTTATCAGGAATCCATTTGATATCATAACTACCATGACCCGAAGAAGACTTGAAAAACAAAATGCCTGGACGGAAAATGCAGATCCGGAAGAATTGCTCCCATCCATTTCTGCCTTTTTCAACAGGGTTGAGGCTGTGAATGGGTTCAGGGGAAAATCGCAACATGAAATTATTGATGTGTACCATGAAGATTTTATTGCCTGTCCGGAAAAAGAATTAACGAAGCTGATAAACTTTCTTGGGCTGGAGGCCTCATCTGACTACCTGTCATCCTGTGCTGCCATTGTTTATGATAAACCGCACCGGAGCCGTGAATTGATCCGGTGGACTCCTGAATTAATCCAGCAGGTTGAGGAGAAAATAAAACTCTATGGATTTTTACAAAGGTATAGTTTTTATTCCTGAATATGGATTCCCTTCCGGTTGATCCGGAAACCACTGTTTTCACGCCAGGGTTCAGGGTGGAACCATTTCGTGTTTTTTGATTTAATAAAGTGGAAGTGCAGAAGCTCTTCGTCTGTTTTTTTGTCAATCAATTTTCCATTCTTCCAGACAATTTCCCAATCAGGAATATGCTTCTTTCTGTACCATAGGTCCGACCTTACCATGTCTTTTCTGAACAAAGAGATTTTACCCTGGCGGGCCATATTTTTTGAAATCTGATCCAGATCCCTGTTCTCTCCGGCAGAAATCGAGGCCTTTTTAAATTTGATTTTACGGATGGGTTTTTCCAGCAACCTTGAACACAGGTGCCTTAAATGGGTCTCGCCGGGATGTTTCAGTTTTTTCCCGATCAGACTGGATTTTTCATCAAAACCATAATGGTGCCGGGTATCTGAAAAAACTTGCAAGTAATGGGGATACAATTTATATAATGAACTGATTTCCGGTGTGTTTCTGAAAAGGGCAAAATGACCGGCGAGGTATTGTTCTCTGACCCCGATTATGTCTGTTTTCCTTTTCATATGAGGTTCAATGAACGGGAATACGTTCCCGTACACCAGGTCCAGGTCTGAATATCCCCAGTAATCATAGCCATTCAGCCATTGTTTGAAAATTTCTCCGAAAGCCGGCCGGTAATCACATATTTTATAGGGATTATGAATAGAAACGGATATGTTAAAGTGGCTGGACAGTATTTCGCCAAATGCTTGCAGGCTGATTTGATGCATGATAACATGGGGGGGACAATTCCGGGGAAGGGGTTGATCTGTGAAGATCAACCAGTCAATGCGGGAATTCCATCCGCAGGTTTGAAGAAAATACGGTATCCAGGACGGCCATGGACCAAAGTGTACGATCAGAATTCGCAGGTTCATTATGAAACGGGTCTTATTCCTTCAGGAAAAATCACAAATGAACCGGTATTCTTTCCGGATACCCGGATTTTAAATTTGGGATTTTGTTTTGACAGCATAAAGTGAAAGTACAACAGTTCCCTTTTTTCTCCCAAATTTTCAGAAATCAATTGTCCTTTTTCCCATATGATTTTCCACCGGGTAATTCCCTGTTTTTTGTACATGTTATCGCATTCGAAACGGGTCTTCCTGTTAATCCGGACATTTCCTTTTGAGTGCTGTTGATCCAGAATTTTATTAAAATCTCCGGGAACCGATTCGGAATTGGTTCTGAAGGGCTTAATCAGTTGTTTTCTTATTATTTTCAGTGGAGTGATCCATTTTGACCGGGCTATTCTGGTTCGTTTTTGATCCCACTGTTGTACTTTTTTTTTGTCTATATCAATGACTTCCCATGATGTTCTGACGGGGAACCTCAACAGATTTTCATCAAAACCCATGTAATCGGGGCGGGCAAAAACCTGTCTGTATCTTCCTCCCAGTGTGAAAAGGGTGTTTATCTCCTGCGTGTTCCTGAGGAGGCAAAGATGTGCAGGGATGAAATCAGAATGAGTTGAGATCACATCAGCCGCAGCCATTTCAGAGGAAGAGAGCAGACGTCTGAAATTGCCATATACCAGGTCCATGTCACCGTATCCCCAGAAAGCATATTCCTGAAGATACTCTGAAAAAATATATCCATAGGCCGGCTTCAGATCGCATATTTTATACGGATGATTTACACGAATCCGGCATTTTAGTCTTTTTTCCGTCATTCGAATCCATTCCGATATTTTCATTGGGATGTACCTTACATTTTCGGGTATGTTTGCCGGTACCGCTTGATCTGAAAGGAGAATCCAATTGACCGAAGGATTCGCCCGGCAGGACAAAAGAAAATATTCTGTCCATGGAGGCCAGGGGCCGAACCAGGTGATGACAATTCCGATGGAGGGGAAGGCATCAGACATGAAATCCTTTTTTTGTCAGGGTGAAACGATTCAGGTTGTGACAGTTCGGAAAGGGAATTTCCCCCATCTCCGCTTTAGTTTGTCTGAAATGAAAGGCCAGCATTTCCTTACCTGTTATTTTTTCAGTCAGGCAGCTTTGTTCCCATACCATTTCCCATTTTTTTAATCCTGTCCGTTCGAAATATATGTCGGAAGCCAGGAGACTGGTAAATAACACGGTTTTTTTTTGGGATTTTTCCATAACATGAGCGATATCTGTCATATCGTACAACCGGTGTTTCCCTGCCTGCCTTTTTTTTATTCTCCAGTGATACTGGTGCAATATTTCTTTTTTGGCCGGCAGGAAATATGTATCTGATGCGATGATTTCCGGAATATGGAAGGGGAAAAGAAGAATATCAGCCAGAGTTTTTCCGGCAGGATGGCCCCTCAGATTTTCATCAAAACCCTGGCAGGATGGATTTTTGATGATACTTTCCCATGCCGGCACACGTGTGAAGAGCCGCTTAATACCTGGTGTATTCCTATAGAATGTCAGGGGGCCGGATAAATAGCCCGAATAGGTGCTTATGATCTGGTACTGGTCAAACCATTCGGGTTTCAGGAAATGGTCCATCCTTCCAAAAATGATGTCGTTATCGCAGTAACCCCACCATGAAAAGGATTGGAGGTGCTCTTCAAACAAGAGACCGAACAATGGTTTCAGGTCGCATACCTTATAGGGGTTAGACAGGCTGACGGCAATTCCTGTTTTTTTATGGACTAAGGTTTCCAGCTCCTTCCTTGTCAGCACCTTTGTACTGATATTTTCACGAAAGGTTGAAGAAACAGGTTGTTCAGTGAAAATCAGCCAGTGGTATTGTGGGTTTGCAGCAGCCGTAAGCAGAAATAGTTGAAACCATTCAGGCAACGGCCCCAGGTGGACATGTATCAAGCAGGTTTTTTTTTTCAATTTAATGATGTTATTGCATGAAAAGCTTTGATGTTTAAATAATTTTGTAAATTTGGGTACTACAGAATGCATACAAATGGATCTATACACATTTTCAAAAAGGTATACACCTTATATTTTTCCCCCATTTTGACTTTTCAAAAATACATCAATTTGACCATCCTATGAAAAAATATACTGTATGAGAACTTTTTCACTGGCTATCGGATTATTTATTTGTTTCAGTCTTCATCTGACCGCGCAAAAATGGTCATGGACTGAACAATTCACTGCTTCCGGTGATGTCGGCACGGTACATATACAAACAGATGCCAACAATCATGTTTATGTAGCAGGGACATGGGAGGGAGGGACCCCTCTTACAGTTCAGTCCCAGGATTTGAATTCTTATGGAAGTCAGGATGCTTTTTTGGCTAAATTCGATGAAAATGGAAATATTTTGTGGATCGTTGGGTGTGGAGGGGCAGATGACGATGAGATTGGTAGTTTCAGAATTCACAAGAGCGGACATGTTTACGTAGTAGGTGCATTCAAAGGGGCTTCTGTTACCATTGAATCAACAAATCCCGCCGAGAATGTGGTACTGAACAACTCCACCTCTGGCAGATGGGAGCCCTTTGTGGCAAAATATAAGCCCGATGGTACGATTGTATGGGCAAAAAGGTTGTTCTGGGGTAATCACAATGACCGGTTGCAGGACATAGATTTCAAGGATGATTTAATGGTTATTATCGGCAATTATAAATCCGATCCCTTCTACTATGATGACGGGGGTACAGGCGGTACCCTCCCCTTTACAGGAAACAAAAACCTGTTTATCGCCAAATACGATACTGCCGGCAGTTTCCAGGCTATCAGCAGGTTTATCCCTACTATACAGCAATCTGCCTTCAGGAGGGTTCACCCCTGCCTTTTCGGAGGGTATTATATAACCGGTGATATCCTGGGGGAGTTGCAGGACGGAGGGGAAAACACTTTGTTTACCACTTCTACAGGGGATGTTGCCTTTATGGATATTATGCTGATGCGTGTAGACGATAACCTCAATTATATATGGGGAAGAACGGCAGGGGGCCCGGCTTTTGACCATGTAAACTCTTCTACAATAAGTAAATATGGTAATTTGTATATTTCAGGAAAGACAGAATCGGATCCCATTGTATTTGACAGTACTGCTACTTTAAGTGCTGAACCACTGGCTTCTATCGGGGGCGTTGATTTCTATATCTGTAAATACAGCTCATCGGGAACGTTGCAATGGGTCAGAAGGGAAGGAACTCCCAATGCTGACAATGCTTACGGCCTGGCTATTTTTCAGGAAATGGTCCAGTTTGCCGGTATGTATGCAGATGAACTGGTGATTAATCAGGATACCCTGAGGAGCAGCGGGCCCACTGACGTGAACACAGGGTTTGCTATTTTCGACCGCAACGGTAATCCGGTTGGAGGACAGGGTATCGGGGGAACCGAACATGATGAAGGACAGGGTGTAGCCTATGACCAGAACGGACAAACCCTGATTATTGGACGCTCACGTTCCAATCCCCTTGAAATCGGGGAGTTTTCATTGTCAAATCCCAACCCCACGATGTATATGGGTTTTGTAGCCCATTATGAGTATGGCTTTTCTGTAGCAATTTCGCACAAACAGGATGTTACCTGTAACGGGGGGTCTGACGGCGAAATCATTGTTACACCTTACTTTGGTGTATATCCTTTTACGTATGAATGGAGTCATGATGCCATGCTGAACGATTCCATTGCTACCGGCCTGGCAGCCGGAGATTATACGGTTACTGTAAAAGATGTGCGGGATTCGACGGAAGTGGTCAACATTGAAATTTTAGAGCCAGAACCTGTCACTATCGCATATGACATTACTGATGTCAGCTGTTACGGAGGCAACAACGGGGCCATTGATATTACCGTAAGCGGAGGAACCCCTCCTTATGCCTTTGCCTGGACAGGAGAGGGGGTCAGTACCGAGACTGAAGACCAAACAGGACTGACAGCCGGTGATTATTCTGTTACAGTAACGGATGGCAATGGATGTACAGGTGTGGAGAATTTTTCAGTGAATGAACCTCTTCCGATTACCTTTGAAGGGACTTCTGTAACGGATATTGTCCTGCCAGCCGGATGCAACGGAGCCATTGATCTGCAGGTGAACGGTGGCACACCCGGTTATGCGTATTCCTGGTCTGGTCCATCGGGCTTTACTTCCACCGATGAAGACCTGACCAGCCTTTGTGATGCAGGTAATTATTCCGTAACGGTAACCGATGCGAATACATGTACGGCAGATACCATCATCACTGTTGACGACGGATATCTGTTTTTTGCTTATATATGTGAGCAGAACGATGTATCGTGTTATGGAGGGAATGACGGATACGCCAGGGTCTGTACGGAAAATGCCGTGGGGAGCCTGACTTATGAATGGACTACCGTGCCCGGCGGACTGGTGGTAAGTACCACCCATGAACTGCTTGATGCTCCGGCCGGCACCTATGCAGTAACTGTTACTGATGACGGAACACCCCCCGGTTCTCCCTCCACCGTTCAGGTGACCATTGATGAACCTTCCAGCCTGCCTTCCATAACTTACAATAAAACAGATGTTACCTGTTATGGTTCCTGTAACGGGAAAATTGATCTCACACTGGTTTCCGGAGGTACTCCTCCTTACAGCTATGCATGGGTTGGACCTTCCGGATTCACCTCCACCAGCAAGGATGTTGCAGGACTTTGTCCCGGTAATTATTCTGTAACGGTAACCGATGCCAATGGCTGTACGGCTGAAGTGAACAACATTCCTATTGACCAGCCTCCGGTAATTTCATGTAATCTTGTTTCTACCGTGAATAACCCATGTAACGGTGACCTTGAGGGGGAGCTAACCGTTGCCGTTTCAGGGGGTACTGGTTTGCTGAGTGTGCAATGGGACGATCCGGCTGCGCAAACCAGTCTTACCGCCCGTTTTCTTGAAGCCGGCAACTATCGGGTTACCGTTACTGATGAAAACGGTTGTTCACGGCAGTTCGGGCCCTATACGGTGACAGAGCCCCCGGCCATTCAGTACAGCTCTGTGCCTGATCATGTGGATTGTTTCGGTGATTGTGACGGAAGCATTGTCATGACCGTATCGGGAGGGACTACTCCTTACAGCTATGAATGGTATGACGGAGGAGGCAGTTTGGTGGGAACAAGCAAGAACCTTACCGGAGCATGTGCCGGTGATTATACTCTTCTTATTACCGATGCCAATAACTGTTCAGAAACCTTTGAAGGAGCTATTACAGAACCAGCCGAGCTGGTGATGGTTTCGGAAGAATTTACCGATCCGGAGTGTGCTGGCGAATGCACTGGTTCCATTTCGCTTTCGGCCGGGGGAGGCACTCCTTCTTATGAGTATTCTATTGATGACGGATCCACCTGGCAGATATCCGGTGAATTTACAGGACTTTGTTCGGGGAACTACCAGGTAAAAGTAAAGGATGCAAACGGGTGCGAAACCAGCGGAAGCATGCTTTCACTTACTGATCCGCTGGGTATTACGATAAGCACTGTGGATGTAACCGATATCACGTGTCACGGTGAAACAGACGGGACCATCAGCATCACCGCCTCCGGACGGGAGCCTCTGGAATATTCGATTGACGGGGGGAATACATGGGTTTTGGAAAGTGAGTTCACCGGCCTGCCGGCAGGTGACTACAATGTGATGGTACGTGATGTCATAGGTTGTGAAGAAGACGGGGGAATGCTCACCGTTTCGGAACCTGCTGAGCTGGTTCTGGGGGACCCTGTGGTTGAAGGGAATACCATTTCCATTACAGCAACAGGAGGAACCGAACCTTATACCTATATTCTGAAAACCGGTACCGAACCCCTGGCTTCAAACAATACCGGTGTGTTTTCGGGACTAACAGCCGGGATATATCAGATTGAGCTGGACGATGTAAATGGTTGCGGTCCGGTATTAAGTGAAGAAATACACATTGAGGAGTTTGAAATATTTGACGCCATTACCCCCAACGGCGACGGTTCGAACGATACCTGGGTTATTCACGGATTATGGGAATATCCCGGCGTTGTTGTGAAGATTTTTAATGCATGGGGTAGCCTTGTTTATGAATCCGAGCCCGGCTACCCCGAGCCATGGGACGGGCGTTCGGGCGGCAAGGAATTGCCATCAGGAACCTATTACTATATTATTGATCTTTATGGAGATGGCAATGAACTGCTTAAAGGAACGGTAAGTATTATCAAGTAAATGTACCGCAGCATGAGAAAATTACTGCTAATTGCTATCATCGGACTGTTTGCACTAACTTGCAGCGCACAGCAATTGATACAGAACAGTCAGTATATGCTTCATTTGTATGATCTTAATCCGGCTGTAGCCGGAAGTCAGGAAGGATTCCCCCTGGCATTCTCGTTTCGGAAATTGTGGGCGGGATTTGAAGGTTCCCCTTCCATTCAGAATCTTTCGGCTCATCTGGAGGTTGCCGATCATATGGGCGTGGGGGCAAAAGTGTTTAATTATTCTGCAGGGCCATTGCGTCGTACAGGTTTTGAGGCTACCTATGCCTATCATCTGCCTCTGAATGATGGCGACCAGACATTGGCTTTCGGTTTGTCGGGTTTAATTTATCAGTATTTTCTTGATGTGGGCACATTGAACCTGGAAGATCCCAATGATCTTGTACTGGCTGAGGCAACCGATAAAATGGTTGTTCCGGATATATCGTTTGGCGCCTATTTTTACGGAGATAATTATTATGTGGGTCTGGCCATACCTCAGTTGTTCGAAAGGAGAGTGGATCTGCAGACAGACAGGTTGCTGGAGCAGCGACAGGTTCGGCATTATTACCTTCACGGCGGATACCGTTTTGAAACCGGAGGGGAATTTGCAGTGGAACCGTCCTTGCTGATGAAATTTATCGAGGCCGGGAAGTTTCAGGCAGATATTAATGTACGTGCTGTGTACCGCGAAATGGTTTCCCTGGGAATATCTTACCGGACAGGTGACGCCATTGCCATTATGGCCGGTTATAATCATGGGCCTTTTCTGGTAGGTTACTGCTACGATGCTTCTCTATCTGATATACGTACCGTAAGCAGTGGTTCGCATGAAATCATGCTGATTTATCAATTTGGTAACTTTCTGCGGTAAGCTTAATGACTAAAATTTTTGTACTATATAAGGCTTCTATTCCGGAAGCCTTATATTTTTTATAAGTTTACGCTTTACTGAAAAATACCAGATGGTTTATGAAGGTACTTATTCTTGGAGCAGGCGGTCGCGAACACGCTCTTGCCTGGAAAATAGCACAAAGCCCGATACTGAATGAATTATTTATTGCTCCCGGGAATGGAGGTACGGTTTCCATAGGAGATAATATTCCGGTTTCACCTGATGATTTCGAAAGCATAAAAAGGGTAGTGCTGGAGAGGCGTATCGATATGGTAGTGGTGGGCCCGGAGGCTCCCCTGGTAGAGGGGATTTATGATTTTTTCAAATCGGATGCGAAGCTGAAGGAAATATATTTGATCGGTCCTTCCAGGGCGGGCGCCATGCTGGAAGGAAGCAAGCATTTTGCCAAGGAATTTATGGAAAGGTATGGAATACCTACGGCCTTTTCTTTCAGTGTGAATGCAGAGCACGTGGAAGATGGCATTTCTTTTTTAAAACGGATGGAGCCGCCCTATGTGCTAAAAGCCGACGGTTTGGCGGCAGGAAAGGGGGTTTTGATTGTGGATACACTGAATCATGCGGAAAAGGAACTGCGTGAAATGCTCGGGGGCAAGTTTGGGGATGCCAGTAAAACGGTGGTGATTGAGCAATACATGAGAGGGATCGAAGCATCGGTTTTTGTTTTAACAGATGGGGATTCTTATTTGATCCTGCCCAGCGCCAAGGACTATAAGCGAGCGAGAGAAAGAGATACGGGGTTGAATACCGGAGGAATGGGCGCGATATCTCCCGTTCCCTTTATTGACGACGGCTTTTTAAAAAAGGTGGAAAAAAGAATTGTGATCCCAACAATCACAGGATTACGAAAAGAGCATATACCGTATACTGGTTTTTTATATGTTGGCCTGATGAACAGGGAAGGGGATCCTTATGTGGTTGAATTCAATGTAAGACTGGGAGATCCTGAGGCACAGGCGATAATTCCAAGGATTAAAAGTGATTTGCTGGAACTGCTTGTTGCAGCGGGAGAAGGTAAGTTGAGAGAACATAAAATCGAGGTTGTCCCGGAAACAGCCAGTACTGTCGTTCTGGCCTCAGGCGGATACCCCGGTAATTATGAAAAAGGAAAGATCATCAGAGGTCTTGAGAATACCACAGATTGTTTCATTTTTCATGCCGGTACACGCCGTGATGGGAAAGAACTGGTTACCTCCGGTGGTCGGGTACTTGCTGTTACTGCTCTGGCAGAAAATATGGATTCATCTCTTAAATTGAGCTACCGGAATATTGAAAAAATACATTTTGAGAAAAAATATTTCCGAAAAGACATTGGATTTGATCTGAAACGGTATCATTCATAATTTTCTATGATGGTCAGGTTTTTAAGAAGTTACCGGCCGGGGGTGATATTTTTTATTGTTCTGGTTGCCCTGTTGATCTGGTTGCCAGGGTTTTTTTATCAGGCTGAAAGATTCGGATGGGTTCCTGTTGCCGGACCTCTGTCGGACTGGATGTTAGCCGACTGGGCTGACCAGGTTCCCGGGAAATTGATCATGATTACCCTGACTGTCACCTATGCTTTTCTGGCTGTGCATTTGAATACGCGTTTCAATTTTATCCCTGAACGAACTTATTTCCCCGCTTTATTTGTTGTAACCCTTTCTGCTGCCCTTCCTGGAACACAGGTGTTTCACCCGGTAATCTTAGCCGGTTTTTTTCTGTTTTTTGCCCTTAAACTTCTGTTTCAGACATACAGGTACAATGGGACCAGCTTTCATTTTTTCCAGGCAGCCATTTTAATCGGTCTGGGCAGCCTGTTTTATCCTCCCTTGATCATATTTTTCCTGCTTATCTACATTGCCCAGTTTGTACTGAGAACATTTAACTGGAGGGAATGGCTTACACCCCTGATTGGAATATTTCTGCCATATTATTTTTATGTTGGAATTAATTTCATTGTGACTGGAGAGTGGGAACTCCTGCCGGGAAAGTTTGTTAAAGGAATTACGGAATTGATAGAATGGGAAGATTTCACTACGGCCCATTTTGTTTTTTTTGGATATCTTGCTCTTTTGATACTGGTGAGCTCCTTTTACATGATTGCCCGGTTTAACACAAGAAAAGTGAGCTCAAGGTTATATCTGGTCATTATTTTCTGGACTTTTGTGATTTCCCTGGCAGGTTATTTTCTGATCCCTGCAGCTTCAGTCGAAATGCTGGTGATTGTTGCCCTTTCCGTTTCCTACCTTTTTTCATCCTATTTCATCGTCAGGCAACCGGCATGGAAGTATGAGATATTATTATGGGGTTATTTATTGGCCCTGGGATATTTACAAATATCAGCCTATGTATTGTAAAAATCGGGCAGATGGGCCTTGCCGAATTGTTTTTTTCTGACAGGAAGATGTGTTAATCTCTTATATAACTCATGATGGAAACAGCCTCACCCGCTTTCCCTTCTTTGAATGATATCAGAACATGATATCTTCCGGTTTTCTGGCAGTGAAAATCTATGGAAGAATAGACCTTTCCTGAAACATGGTTTGTAACCAGCATGCGCCGGTCATCCCATAATTGCAATATGGCTTCTCCTTCAAGATGATCGGAAGAACAGATCGTAAATCGGTACACAATGTTTTTTGAAAGGATGACCGAATTTTTCGAAACGGGAATATCCTGGCCATCTCTGGCAGCCGGGAATTTAACCACAAAATCCTTCAAATACACTGCATCTTCACCTGCCTGTTGCCGGCAGGACTGAAACAGGTCATTCTGATCAGTCTGTCCGATGATTGTCAGAGGGAGAAGAAGGAATGATATGAACATTAGAACGGGTCTCATGTTAAATCCCGATTAATTGGTTTCTAAGGTCTTCAATTTTCAGGGTAATCTCCTGCAACAAAGAGTCCGGCATTTCTACAAGACTTGTTTCGTTTTGAATAAAAATCAACTTTCCTTCTTTTTCAATCATCTCGGGTTCTCCCACTTCATAGGAAATGTTTACTTTATCGAAGGAATTTTTTACATTTTCCAGATCGGCAAAGAGCTTCTCAAATTTCGGATCTACCCGGTACCTTCCCAGCAAAGCTAAAAGATCAGGGATAACAATTTTCTGCTCGCCAATGCGGTTATACAGATCGGGATGGGGAGATGTTTTGGCCACCTGGGTAGCGAGGTGCATGCCCTCAATCCAAAGACCTCCCATGATCAATGAGCTGAGATGCCCGCGTTTGTTTTCTCTGAGATACTGGTCCATCTGGTTAAAGCTTCTGACAGACAAAAACATGAGTGAATCAAGATTCTCACTGTTGGTAGCCAGTCTTTTCAAAGTGTTGAAATCAAAAAACTGCCCAACTTTCAGATCATCGGCCAGAGATTTTACGGCAGAAAGATAATCCAGTACGGTATTATTGATATTGTACATATTCAGATAGCCCAGGTCAGCACCAAAAACTCCCAGAGCAACAGCTTTCTTAAAGGTTGTGTTGTAATCATCCAGATAATCAGTTGAAGCAAGGTAGGTATTTGAGAAGGGGGCGTTGATTTTGTCCAGTAATCCGGCTATTTCAACAGGGGAAGCCAGGTTTTCGATGATGTCTTCCATGACTTCCTGATGGATCCCGAAAGAGTCTGCTACTTCAAATGTGTCGGTAAAATAGAATTCATTATCCACATCGGTTGAACTTCTGTTCCTGCAGGAAAACAGCAAGCATACCATTACTATTCCATAAAACCAGCTATGTGACATTTCAGGTGGTTTAGTTTTTTTTGGCAATCAACAAATTAATGAAATATTTTGATTTTACCCAAAGATACCAGCGGATTAAATTTTTTTGTTCCGATAGATTCGAAGAACTGAATTGTTTTTTTCAGGCTCTCAAAATACAGGGTTATATAACAAATCAGGCTCATTATCCAGATAATCCCCATATTGAAGTGAAAAGTATTACGGTATTTCCCCATAAAGAATTTTCTGGGAGCATAGAAATGCGACCTGAAATCCAGGTAACCTGAAGGTTCAGGATCAAAAAAGACCGGTTCATACTGCCTGACCACCCGGTTCTTGTAAACCAGGACTGGATGGCGTTCATATACATTTCGTACGATATCCGCAACACTTTCATTGTGATAGTTTTTACGCAATTCACGGAAAAGGTCCGGATCCTGCCGGTCGTAATATTCCATGAGTTTTTCCTTGCGGAAACTTGCCTGCCGGCTCAGGTTGGCATAATGTTCCTTCAGATTGTTCAGGTATTCTCTGGTCAGAATGGCAGTTTCTATCCGGAAGGAATCAGGGTGTAACTGTCCGGCCGAGGCAAAGGGGATATCAGGGTTAATTTCAAGCTCCGATTCGGTTTCATTTTTAAGTAACAGCAAATACCGGGTGTATTCTTCACGCAATTCCGGTTGATTCATTGCCGTTATCGTTTTATTGAGTATTTGCTGTAAAAAGGGGATATATTCCACAGATTTGAAATACGTATTGCTTTCATCCTTTTCCACATCGTACAGCAGACGCTCATACTTATTACCGGTAAACTGGTGAACCATGAGGGCCTCATAGCTCCATTTCGTTGCCATCAATTCTGCGATTACAGGGACCTCCCCGACGCCGGATATATTCCTGTTCAGTTTGTCGAAACTGAACATGGCGCCGCTTAGCACCATCATGGGAATGATCAGCAACGGAATAATGATGTAAATGGTGATAGCCGAATTAAAGGAGGCGGAAATATTTAAACCCAGCATATTGGCAAAGGCTGCTGTGGTAAAAAAGGCCATCCAGTATTCAAAATACATGTCGCGGATACCCAGTATACTGTTGCCGATAAGAACAAACACAAGGGCTTGAATGGCTGAAAGACTGAAAAGGAGTACAATTTTGCTCATCAGGTAACTTAAACGGCTGAGATTCAGAAAGGATTCACGTTTCAGCAGTTTTCTGTCCCTGAAAATTTCTTCCGCGCTGAGTGTAAGTCCGAGAAACAGAGCAACAATCAGGCTCATGAAAATATAGATGGGAATATTCTCATTTTCCCGGAAAATATATTCCTGTGAATTCGGATCGGCAATATATCTGGTTATATATGAAAGTATAAGGGCAAGCACCGGAGCTTCCAGCAGGGTGAGGACAACATACTGCCGATTGGCAATTTTCGATTTCACATCCCTGATCAGATAAATAAAAAATTGTTTTAGTCTTCCGGGCAGGCTGGTACGTGAGGCGGGAATTTTAACCACTTCTTCAACAGGCTGTGGGCTGTGATGTTCCCTGAAACGTTTTTCCCATTTTTCCGGGGTTACTCTGCGTTTGTCTTTATATCGTCCAAACTCATCCACCACCTGTGATTCCATGATGGTGAATATTAGCTCGGGATTCACATTTCCGCATACAGGACACTCGCCAATATCCCTGTTAATCTGAGCATCCTGCGTTTTAAAATATATTACCGCCTCCACAGGATTGCCGTAATATGCCATGTAACCGCCCTGGTCCAGAACCAGAACATTGTCGAACATTTTAAACAATTCAGAGGAAGGCTGATGGATTACTACGAAGATTAGTTTTCCCTTCAGGGAAAGTTCACGAAGCAGGTCCATGACATTTTCGGAATCTCTTGATGACAATCCGGACGTGGGTTCATCAACAAACAGAATGAGAGGTTCTCTGATCAGTTCCAGTGCAATATTCAATCGTTTTCTCTGCCCTCCGCTAATCACCTTGTTCATGGGTGATCCTACCCTGAGGTCTTTTTTCTCATATAATCCCAGGTTATGAAGCGTTTGGAATACCCGGCGGGTGATTTCTTTTTCAGACAAGTTGCTGAAACACAGCCGGGCGCTATAATACAGGTTTTCAAAAACGGTAAGGTCCTCAATCAGCAGATCGTCCTGAGGAATATACCCCAGGATACCCTGAACTTTATCTTTTTCACGGTGGAGATTTATCTGATTGATCCTGACCTCTCCGGAAGTAGGGATTTCCATTCCTGCCATTATGTTCAGCAGAGTGGTTTTTCCGGTCCCGCTGGCGCCCATGATCCCAATGAGCTTCCCTTCTTCTTCAGCAAAAGATATCTGATGAAGGGCAGTTTCTCCAGATTGGAAAACGTGGGTCAGATTATTTACCTGAAAGGATATCTTCTCCCGTGATACATCGGAGTAGAAATGTGCAACAATATCGCTGTAATATACCGGTTTGCCCATCGGCATGCGAATAACGCTTCCATGGGCCAGGAGATAAATGCGGTTTGGAGTGACAGGCAGACCGTTCAACGATACTTCGTGGCCGGGAAAAACTTTCAGGAAATACAGGTCAACACTGGATATCCGGAGCACAGCAAGGGTTCCGGGAAGCGACTCAACGCGAATATGCCTGCAACGTGGGCAATCCATATCTTTTCCTGATATCAGCATGATATTTTCCGATGCGACCTGCTCAAGCTGCCCTTCCTTCAC
Organism: Bacteroidales bacterium; assembly: GCA_049975425.1. Classification (GTDB taxonomy): domain Bacteria; phylum Bacteroidota; class Bacteroidia; order Bacteroidales; family VadinHA17; genus HyVt-105. The sequence continues at coordinate 58,364 of JBNGDI010000007.1, read as the reverse complement.
AAAATGTTCAATGTCCGTGAACTCTTCCCTGGTGAATCTGAAAACCTCTGCCACAGTATTGATGATATTCATTCGCTGCTCGGTGAACTTCTTATCGGTGTTGACCAGTTCATACAGTCTTACCAGAACCACCACTTTCTGCTCCTGGGTAAGGGTACGGTTGATTTTTTTACAAATGCTCAGGATCCTTACAGAATCCTTTACTGTGGTTGGGATGTTTTCCTTCGATGGGATGCGGCCGTCACCAATTCCGGCATATTCATCAAATAACCGGATATAATCACTGGCATCTTCATCATTGAGCTGACTGGTAAGAAATCCAAGAACATAATTTCTTTCACTCTGTTCAACGCCACCATCCTGTTTCACGATCAGAGCAAACAACTGCATCAGGGCTTTCAGGATTTCTTCACTCATATGTGCCTGTATTCATTTATCATTGACAATAAAAATAGAAAAATATTATTGATTGATTGCATACCCTGGCATCCAATGAATCATTTACTCGGGGACAGCATTTACCTACTTTTTCAGATAGCCCATCCGGCAACGTTCGAATTTATCCGACAAACTGCCAAGAATGGATTCATGAGGACCCAGAACCAGCAGCCCGCCCTTTTTTAAATGACTGTACAGCAGTTGAAGAACCCTGTTTTGCAGATTGAAATTGAAATAAATAATCACATTCCTGCACAGTATCAGATCAAACGGACCGGAGTCCACTCTTTTTCCTTTTACCAGGTCATGCTGTAAAAAGACGGGTTTCTCCAGGAGGAATTGTCTCATCCGGATAGTATCATCAGAGGGATCAATGATCATATACCGATCATAGGCGATGTCTTCCAGAAAATCCGGATCGTCCGGATTTTCTTTCATGACCGTATCAAAATTGTCAAGATATTGTAAATTGTACCGGTATTTATAACATCCCTGAATGGCAGTATTCAGATAGTTTGGATTGAGATCGGTAGCGGTAACATTTCCCCTGTTTAGCATATGTTCCACATCCAGCAGCATGAGCATGGAATACACCTCCTGCCCCGTAGAACATCCTGCATGCCAGATATTTATATCTTCATCCCCATGGAATTGTCTTAAAAAATCCTTACGGATTAATTTCCATACCTGGGGGTCCCGAAAGAGCTCTGTTGTACTGATAGTACATTCCATAACCATCCGTTCAATGAAGAGGGGATCATTTTTCATTTTCCGGAGCAGGGATGGCATATCTGTATCAAGATCGGTCAGTATTCTTGCCAGCCTTCTGTGCAATGATTTGTAAGAATAGTTACTTAGATCGAATTCGGAACCTTCCTGGATCACCGAAACAAAAGCATCAATATCCAGCTTGCCTGACTCCATGATTCCCCTGGTAGAAACAGTTAATCTTTGGATAAACCGAAAGATAACAATACTGGCTGATGATCTGAATGCCGGAACTTCATGTCTGTTGCCTCAACTTTTAAAAGAGACAAGCCCGGTGAAAGGAGAAAAAAATCGATAATGGTGGTATAGGTTTCGCCTTCTCTGTAGGGATGCCTCAGATCCCTGTTGGTTGGGATACGGGGGTCATAGCACCATATCCAATCGTCGGGTAAAAAGTCAGGGCTGATGGAGTTCAGCGTAAACTTGTCAAAATCAGGAGGAGATAAAAAATGGGAAGCACTGATGCCGGGTGGATTCTGATTCCAGTCAGCTCCAACCACTATTTTATGACCGGCCTTATGTTGTTCCTGAAGGTATTTTCTTAGGTACTGCATTTCCTGTTCCTTCAGGGTGCCGTCGTCGAAGGCTGAGTTGTGAGAATTGATCACCAGCAATTCCTTGCCGCTGGAAAGGGGGAAATGTGCTACCAGAAAGCACCTGTCAAGCATAAAGATGCGGGTGGGCCAGGAATATTTCCCGGGATAATCGAACCTTTCCACCAGGGATGGCTCATAGAGGGAAAAGAGAGCAAGACCGCTGTTTACTTTTCCCATGGGTTGTGTGATGGGCAGGGGTACGAATCCCACTTTATAATTCGGGGTAAACCAGCCCTTATATTGCTCGAGTACATTATCAATGCTGTCGAATTCATTGAACCGGTATGTACGACGTGAATTTATATCAACTTCCTGCAGGAAAATAAAATCCACAGAATCGCGGGTGACAAGAAAATTTTCAATGAAACGAAGGTTTTGTTCTGTTTTTTCCCGATAGGTACGAACCTGGGTCCCCCCGTCATAGAAAAAATCCATATCCTGGTCCAGCCCGGCATAACCGATATTCCAGCTTAAAGCAAGGTAATGATTTGCCCTGAGCGTGTCCGGATTATCCGATTCATAAATTATGATCCTTTCTGCAGGCTGGTAGTCTTTTAAAGTGAAAACCAGCAAAAAAAGACCGAAAAGAATAATTACTGACAGGACAAAATAGGTGGCGAATTTCAGAATTCTTGACATGATTTCCAGATTTAGACTCCAAATAACAAAAAATATGGGATCTTTTCAATACCGGCTGTCAACTAAATTGTTCCGGGCTTTTAAAATTGTATGTCAGGACAAATTGTCTTGCCAATAATTTCTATATTTGAAAAGATAATTTTAGGCTATGAGGTTTGGTGTTGTCATATTCCCGGGATCAAATTGCGATCATGATGTGATCTATGTACTTAATGAGGTGATGGAGCAGGATGTGGTGGAGCTGTGGCATAAGGATGCAGACCTCAAGAAATCGGATGCCGTGATACTACCGGGTGGTTTTTCTTACGGAGATTACCTCCGGGCAGGAGCCATTGCCAGGTACTCTCCCATTATGGAAAAAGTCATTGAATTTGCCAAGAGGGGGGGATTTGTGCTGGGTATCTGCAACGGGTTCCAGATTTTATGTGAAGCGGGATTATTACCGGGAGCACTATTGCACAATAACCATCAGAAGTTCGTATGCAAGAACATTTACATTGTGCCGGACAATAATGCCACCCCCCTGACATCCATGCTGGATAAAAACAAACCACTGAAAATTCCCATTGCCCATAAAGAAGGTCGTTACTATGCTCCCAATGATGATTTGATAACCATGCGGCAGAATCATCAAATTCTGTTCAGGTACTGTGATAAAAACGGGGAAATTTCTGAAGCCGTTAATCCGAACGGATCGGTAGAAAACATTGCTGGTGTATGCAATGCAGGGAAAAATGTATTCGGTATGATGCCGCATCCTGAACGTGCTGCTGATGATGAATTAGGTATTACCGATGGCAGGATTATTTTCGAATCTCTAATCCGGGCAGTGAAGGACAAGCGCATCAGTACGAGTAACTAATTGCCTGAATCCTCATTTATTATAAGTTATTAATCATCTGCTTTGCTTACGAATGTTTTACATACTGTATCCCTGAGACGGCTATGGATTTTGCTTTTCAGTTTTGTATGTTTTCCGTCAATATCCGGCACAACTTATTTACAGGCCGGAAGGCAGAATTCTGCTTCAGGCCAGGACATCGATGTGATCCATTATCTTTTGCATCTGAAAATACCTGATGTGTACGATCATTATATAGAGGGGCATACCGACATACAGATCATTGCCACAGGTGAGAACCTGACCCACGTGTATCTTGACCTTTTATCAATGCAGGTGGATTCAGTCTGGTTCAACGAAGAAATTGTGGAAGGGTTCACCTATAACGGGCAATTGCTTTTTATCCCGCTGCCTTATTCATTGGAGAAGAATACTTCATTTATGGTAACGGTTTTTTATCGGGGGAAACCTGCTATCGATCCCAGGTGGGGGGGGTTTTATTTTAAAGAAGGGACGGCTTACAATATGGGGGTTGGTATGGGTTCTGCTCCGCCAACTTTTGGCAGGGCCTGGTTCCCATGTGTGGATAATTTTACCGATCGTGCCAGTTATGAATATTTTATAGAAGTGGAAGACCAACTGACGGCTGTATGCAGTGGAGAATTACTCGAGGTAATAGATCATACCGGACCAGACCGTACCTTTCACTGGAAACTGGATGAACCTGTTCCTACTTATCTTTCGTCAATAGCCGTTTCAGATTATGTCGCCCTGGAATCCATTATTTCTGGCACGGAGAGGGAGATACCCGTTTCCATTTATGTTAAACCCGCCGATTCTCTCAAAGCTGTTAAATCTTTTAAATCACTTCCCCAAATACTGGAAGCATTTGAGCATTATTTCGGACCGTACTCCTGGCCCCGGATTGGATATGTGTCAGTTCCATTTTCAGGCGGTGCTATGGAACATGCCTGTAATATTGCTTTATCAGCTTCCACAATTACCGGAGATGACAAATACCGGCTTTTGTATGCTCACGAGCTGGCGCACAGCTGGGTAGGGAATCAGGTAACCTGTGCCACAGCTGAGGATATGTGGCTTAACGAAGGCTGGGCTACCTATGCAGAAGCTTTGTTTCTGGAATATGCCGTGGGCCGGAAAGCCTTCAAGGATTATGTAAGGAGAAATCATTACAGGGTACTTCAGCAGGCACATCTGAGAGATGAAGGATACTATCCGGTATATGGTATTCCTGAAGAAATTACTTACGGAACTACTGTATATGATAAAGGAGCTGACATGGTACATACTCTCAGAGGTTTTATGGGAGACGGATTGTTTTTCCGTACCCTCAGGGAATACCTCAGGCAGTATGCTTTCCAATCGGTTACCACACGTGAAATGGAACGGTTTTTTTCTGAATATTCCGGAACTGACCTGACGCCGTTTTTTAATGCATGGATCTATACGGAAGGTTTTCCCGTGTTTACTATTGATTCTATGAATATTATTCATGAGGGCTCCAGATACCGTACCGGAATTTTTGTGGGACAGAGGCTTCGGGGCCGGAAATTATTTACGCTTGACAACAGGATAGAAGTACTGTTTGTTGACAGGTACCTGAACAGGATTAAAAGAACGGTAAAATTCCCCGGGAATAGAACGTATCAGGAGTTTATGCTTCCATTTTTCCCGGTGGCCGCATGGTTGGATCCTGAGGAGAAGGTTTCTGATGCTGTAACTGATCAGTTAAAAATGATCCACGATCCGGGCAGGTATGAACTTCCGGAAGAAAATATGGTTGTCGAAGTTCTTGATATTACAGATTCATTGTTGCTTAGGCCATCGTTAATATGGATTGAACCCGAAGGAATAGAAATGGAAGAGTATATTGCCGGTGACAGATATTGGGATGTGCAATGGATTTCCGCCGGGAATTGCGTTATGAAAAGCAGCTTTTTTATTGATCCGTATTTTTCTTTTGGAGAAAAATTATTTGGTAAGATGAAAAATACCCCGGGTCCCGAATCAATACTGCTGTTATACCGGAAAGATGCCGGGGGAGCATGGACATCCATTTCCTTCGAAATGAAAACTATTGGTCACAGCCTGGTAATTATGCCCCGGGAACTGAAACCAGGTCAATATGCCGTGGCCGTCCATCGGGGAAAGACATCGGGCAAATAATAGCTTCGTTAAAGCACCTGAAGGCAATTTACCGGTTATGTTATTTCCGTTTTTCCGGGGAAGATTACTCCAGGATGATGTTTTTCCCTGATGGATATTTTACCTCGTAACCAACCCGCAGAGTAAGGCTTTCATCTGGCTGGAGGTGTATGTCCCATGTGAAAATGCCTGTGTTATGGTTAACACGTGCTCCCGAACTTTCTGTCAGGGATACTTCAATTTCCTTATTGGTGGATACCGGGAACTGGTCCTGCACCACCAGATGTACAGGTGAAGATTTGTTATTCCTGATGCGGATTTCCCAGCTTCGTGTATCAGTGACCTTGTTACCGAGGAATTGTTTTTTTGAGTAATCCCTCATCATGATACGCTCAACAATGATCTGCCGGTCTCTTCCGAGTGAAAGCTCCAGCGTGTCGCCTGTACTGCGTGTATCCAGAAAAGATTTTCCAACATAAGTTCCCTCGAAGAACAAATTCATTTCTCCCGGCAACAGATTATATTTTTTCCAATCTGTAAGTTTTGCCTGTAAAAAGGCATCCCTGTCGAGCTTTGGAACAGCATGGTATGCGAAAATGGCCGGGATTGAAAACCCCGAGATTTCCACCATGTTTTCCTGCCCGTCGGAAGGGATTGTATAGGGAATTTTTATCTCGAACAACACCTGCATTTGCCCTTCGCTTACAGTCGTATAGGATACTGCTGTGGAAGCTTCCGGAGCGCTGGCCACAGCTTCTTCCATTTCAGCCATGTTTCTCATGGGGATGGCCTGAACACCAGCCGTTTTTTTCTGCACATCCCGGTATACCGGCACATAAAAATCCAGATACCATGGATTCAATTTGGGTCTTGTTCCGCCGATTTGAGGGTTTCCGGTTGAAAGGGTCAGGGGAATTTCTTTCCAGTCTTCGCCTGTATTCTGATAAACGGCCGCTTTGTAAACCAGATCAATGGGTTGCTGGATATCTGTTGCCCGGATATCATACCTGGGAGTCCAGCCAGCCTGGTTCACCATATAACTGATTTCCAGTTTCCCCTGCTGCGGATTTCCCGCACTGACCTGTACCTGTACTTCACTCACAGGGATCCTGCCTGAACTTCCCAGCTGGTTCAATTGATTCCTGATGTTCCGGATTTCCTCTTCCAGGAAACGAATTTTTTCCAGTATTTTAATTTTCTCTGAAGATATTTCTGTAAGTCTTTTGCGCAGAAAATCAGCAACTTCTTTCAGCCGTGTGGTTTCCACGCCGTTCTGGGCGCCTCCGATTGCTTTGTTAGCCAGCAACATAGATTCTTCTGCTTCAAACACCTGTTTTAGTCCATCCTGAATGGCTTTTTCCTTTTCCAGGGATTTCAGTTTGGTTTCCAGGGCATGTATTTGCTCGTTCTTTGTTCTGTCCTGCAGATAGTTGATGCGGTGAGAAACCGCCAGTATGGTGAATCTGCCCTCTCCTGAAACCTGTAGACTCTGAGGATTCAAATCCCGGGGAAGATTTTCAAAAACCAGGGTGGATTTACCCGAGGGTATTGCGGCAGTTCCGGTACGAAAAACCTGGGCTCCTTTCTGAAATACTGTGACGGACTGGATTTGCCCGGTAACAGGGATCGGATCGTTGTTTGCCCTGAGTAGTGATGGGAAAAACAGAGCAAAATTTAGTACGATAACGGGAATGGTTCTCATGACAATGGCTGTTTTGATTAAAACACTATGAGGGATGGACAATCATCATGCCACCCATGTATATTTAATGTAAAGGTCGAGTTTTTTTTCTATGATGTATTTTTTTAAAAAAATCTGCAAAACCGGCAGGATGATCATCCCTTATTTATTTTCTTTTTCCAGTTTTTTCTTGTCAATGTATTTCATTCCTTCTGTAATCCATGGCTCGGCCTTTTCATTTTTCAGGTAATGGTCGAAAAACTGATGGATTTTTCTGGTATAATCCAGCATATTCTCTTTTTTCCTGACCGAATGATTTTCCCCGGCATAAACCAGCATAATCATTGGTTTTTGCATTCTTCTCATGGTAATGTACAATTCGATTCCCTGGTGCCAGTCAACGGCTCCATCTTCATCCCCGAAAGCTACCAGAAGGGGTGTTTTGATATTCTCAGCCTGGAAAAGCGGGGAATTCCGTATATATTCGTCCATTAATTCCCAGTAGGGTTTTCTGAATCTACCCTGACTTGTTTCGAATATTTGCTGATCGGGTGTTCCGGTATTCCAATAAATGGAATTGTACATGCTGATCATGTTGGTTAGCGGGGCTCCTGCTACTGCTGCAGAAAAAAGATCAGTCTGGGTTATGATAAAGGCTGTTTGATAGGCCCCCCAGCTGTGGCCCATTAGTCCGATACTGTTTATATCTATCATTCCGGTTTCAAGAACCTTTTCAACACCGGGAAGCACGCAGTTTACAGCCGACATCCCCGGTTCGTTTACTTCGTATACAATATCGGGTTGAAAAACGAAGTATCCCTGCTGTGAAAAATGAGTGATATTATAGAAGCTTCGCGGGGAAGGATGAATGTACTGGTGCAGCGAACTGGAACGTATCTCATAAATATAAACCACCATGGGATATAGTTTTCCTGGGATAAAATTGGCAGGGTAATGTAACACTCCCTGGAGCGGTTTTCCGATCCGGCTGGTGAAGTCAATCAGTTCGGCTTTTCCCCATGAAAAATGGGATTGTTGAGGGTTGGTTCTGGTGAGGGGAATACTTTTCCTGAAAAGATTGTCAGTAAAATATATGTCGGGCGAATCTTCATAAGATTCTGCCGTGTAAATAAAAGATTGTGTGTTTTTTGCCTTGCTCAGCTGTCGGCAAAGTTTATCTTCATACAACAGTTCCCGTAGTTTTTTCCCGGGTTCCAGCATACTGAATCCCGATTTTTTTGTCTTGTCCCCGAATTTGGAAAAATAAACCGGCTGATCAGGATCCATCCATTCTTCTTCTCTGTCGAGGCGTAAAATGCGGTAACGTATCTCATCTTCCTCTCCATGGGTCAGATTCAGGGCATTGCTTCCGTCGGGGCGGAAACTCCATGCATCGTATTCAGAATAAAGAATTACTTCCCGGTCGTTTTTCATCCAGCCTCCTGATCCGAAGGGAGGTTTTTCAACCAGGGGCCCGTCATCCCTTGTATTCCAGAAAGGCACCGGCATGCTGCCGGTTAAATTGGTATGTTTATTCTCGGCAATATCATATGTCCACCAGTGATGATCCCTGAAATACAGCAGATATTTTCCTTCCGGCGATGACCCCGCAAAATACTGGATTTTGAAATTTGTCAGTACACGGCTTTTCTTTCCACTGGTAACATTGACCAGGTAAAGATCTCCATGTTCAAGACGGAATTGCGGCTGATAGGGAGTCTTATCCCATACCATGGCATATTTTTGGTTGCCGGTGAGTGTGGCTTCACGGGTTTTTGCATCATTCAAACGGACAGTATTACCGGTTTCTGGATGCCATGCGCACAGGCACGAAAAATTTTTATCCCGGTTGTAGTTTTTTTCCTGACGTGGCTGTATCGGATCGTCCTTCCAGTGCCAGATATCCACCCCCGGGATTTTTTCGTTTCTCTTTTTGCCCTGATTAACAGAATCATTCTCAGCAGGCTCCCAATCGATAATCCCGAAAAAAACGGTTGAAAGGTCTTCTGACCAGCGTGGCGTAAAATGTTCGCTGATTTTCATGTTTTCCGGAAAGCTTTGCATTTTTCTCTGGTCGAGCACTTTCAATGATTGTGGTTTGTTCAGATCATTCAAGGCAAAAAGGATATGGCTTTCATCTTTGAACAAGGTATCGGTAAATGATTTCAGAAATGCTAGGGCCGAGCCCTCCCTGTCCCATGAAAGTTGCCGGTAGGTTACGGTATCACTATCAAGGATATGGATGCGATAGTTGTCAAGTTGGATCAGATGGGCCCCGTTGCCTCTGTGTCCTTCAGTATTCATTAGACAGGCAAGGTGTGTTCCGGGTTTGTTGAATGACCATTCCGACAGGTTTCCCAGGGTCAGGTGCGTTCCGTGCTCAAGATTCCTGATGATCAGGTCTTTCCTTCCATCCTTTCCCGCATAGGTTTCCATGGCCAGATGAATGGAATTTCTGGCAAAGGTAAATGACTGAATATCTTTTATTGTTTTTTTCTCACCGTCAGCAAGTCGGATCAGTACCAGTTTATTTCTGATTTCCTCCTTTTTCTCCTGCATTTTCTCTCTTTCTGCTTCGGAATATCCCATCAGGCAGGCAGCCCATTTTGAATCTTCCGTGAAAGCAAGCCGGTTTCCGTGAGGTATTTCATATATCTTTTCCCCCTGAGTTTGTTTGATGAAAAGTGTATCCGTACTACTGACATAATCCAGGGAATAGGCAATCCATTTCCCGTCCGGCGATATGCTGGTTTGCCCCAGTGAATGCCAGGAATCGTAATCTTCAGTCGACAAACAGGGCTTACTTTCCTGGGATAGTGCCAGTGAGCCGGGAAGAAGAAAAAAAATGAAGAGGTATAAACGCAGCGATAATAAATGGATTTTATTCATGGTTTCAATAGTATTTGATTTCGGCCGAAAGTAAAAGTATGAAATCTTTTCTGCAGGCGGGGAGAAAAAGAGAATAATATTTTACTAGAGTTATCCTAATACCCGCGACTTACTCAATATCAAGACTATAGATCTTAATGTAATCTACCAGCGCTGTGATATTTCGTCCTATCCGGAAACCGAAGTAGTCATTGTAATTTTCCAGACGTTGCACCCATATCAAGTTATCATTTACATATAACAGCACAGATTTGTAAATGATTCTGACGGTCAGTTTATTAAACTCGTTATAACCGTTTAAAACAGATTGTCCCGACATTATATCTGTTGTACCTATTCTGATTTCCTGAAAAGAAATTCCCAAAAAAAAACCGACTGCAGATTTATCTGGAAAAATTGATTATCCGGGTTTTCAGTCAGTTTAACCAGCACTTCAATTTCACGCAAAGAGCCCTTCGCCTCGTGAACAGATCGTTTGACTTCAAAATAAGCCCGGTTGAGATTGGTTAGCCAGTAAAAACCGTTTTCGATCTGGCTGATTCCGCTAATTACAGAATCTTCAGGCCAGATTCCTGAATGGTCTGTGAAGTGTTCCGCATATATTTCAATTTTTTGTTCCGGTTTTAGCGATTCATATTCCCTGTATCTGACCAGGTCATAATTGATTTTCTCCGTGCAGGAGGCGAGCAGGGAGAATGAAATGATTCCTATAAGTTTTAATTTCATTGTTATAAAAGTCTTATTTTCATCTCAACGAAAGGAAATCCCAGTATGGAATTCTATCCCCTGTGTCAGCATATAATTTCTGAACGGAGGCATAACGAGAGCGCGGTTGAAAACTCCTTCAAAAAAAACATTCAATTTGTCTGACAGAACGACTGATATTCCTGCTCCTCAGCATATTCCGTAATTCTTGTCGGGAATATTTTCTGATTCAAGGAAATCTAAATTTACGACATAATCAGGTTCTATATACCTTCTCTCCTGCATTCCGGTTCGAATCCCGAAAATTTTTCCGGCATAAGGTCCGGCAAATAGATAAGGACGGACTTTTCTTTGCTGAAACGGGGTGTATATTATATTCGCATTTAATGTGATCATGGAGAATTCAATTTCATATACATTGAATTCATAGGAGGTTTTGCGAAGATTCTGGTAATTGGTAGTTGACATATTATGATAATTCAAGAAATTTATATTGAAACCGCCCGAAATTTGATGTATGGGAGTTGGCCACGTTATTCTGCTACCAGCTTTATAGGAAAATGAGCGGAAAGGATGATCTTCCTGAAGGTCGGGGAAGTTTTGATAAGTTAAAAAATGGTAAAAATGCCCACCCGCCATAAAGGAAAAGCTTACGGGATTTTTTTGAATATTTTTCAGGGTATAATCCTGATACTCATACATCATGCATTGATGGTATTTTTTGATGAAGCTGATTATCAATTCTCCGGGCAGGTTTTTTATATTTTCCAGAGAAGATTTGAGAGAAGCGCAGTCATTGAAAAGAATGCGTAAAGTTCCAATAGATGATTTGAACTGCCCGATGTTGTCCCTGTGAACGTATTGTACCGGATATAATCTGAAAGCGTTTTCTTCATTTGCGATAACAAAAATTTCTGCAGTTTTTTGGTCATAATAGCGGTAAAGGTCGATCATGCCATCGATCAGCAATTCCAGGAAGAGATTTTTTTCAGTCTTCTCATCCAGGAATGTTCGGCTGATATATTTCTTCCTATGATAATAACCGTAACCCAGGATATCTGGAGGTTTGTATTGAACTTTTTTTCCTGATGACTCATCGAAAAGTTCGCATAAGGCAGATGCCTGGTATCCGCTTCTGTGTACAAGCTGTCCGTGGTGAATGTTTCCGTCGCTCTGGATAATGTAGCCCGGCCGCAGATCGGGTTGTCCTGAAATAACAGCCGGCATTACGATGCATGCAATGAATGCTAACATTGTTTTCTTCATAAACCGGAAAATTTCAGGTGTTGATGGAATAGAGAAAAATTTAAGGGGAATGAAATGCAAAATGATGGGTTGCATCTTTTGTTACAAATATCTAACACGATAACGGTTGAAAGGCTTATACGTAAAATTATAAAAACAAATGCATTATTTACAAATTTTCATATCAGGTTTTTCTGCATATAATGCCTCACAGGTCAGTTTATCAATTAGTAAACTAAACTATATGATAACTATCATTGGGTATTCAGGATATTCCATCGTGGTTTTGGAAATGTTAAGGGAGGGTTGTTAATTTATACAAAAAAAAAGAGTATATGTCCCGTTTACTTGATGCCAGCATTCACCAGCGATTTTCATCCAGGTTTGGTTTAATATTGAGTGCACTGGGTATTGCAGTAGGAACGGGAAATATCTGGAGGTTTCCTCGGATCGCTGCTCAAACAGGAGGGGAAGAAGGGGCAGGAGCTTTTCTGATTGCCTGGCTTATCTTTCTGTTTCTATGGAGTATTCCTTTAATCATTGCAGAATATGGACTGGGCCGGAAACATCGCTCGGGTGTCATAGGTATTTTTATTAAAGCCATGGGTGGCAAATTTGCCTGGATGGGTGGATTTGTTGCCATGGTGGCTACCGCCATTGCTTTTTTTTATGCAGTAGTAGTTGGCTGGTGCCTGTATTATCTGGTACAAACAGTTCTGTATCCTCTGCCCCAGGATACGGAAACCGCCGTTCAGATGTGGGATGGTTTCCAGAGCAGTGGTTGGCCTTTCCTTGTTCATCTTGCAGCGGTCACGTTTGCCGGTTTATCCATAGGGAAAGGGGTCAGGAGAATAGAAAGGGTGAATAAGATTCTGATCCCTGCCTTGCTGATTATTGTGATTCTGTCGGTTCTCAGGGCAGTAACTCTTCCGGGAGCCGGAGCCGGAATTGGTTATTTATTCAGACCCCAGTGGAATCAACTTGCCCGGCCTGAAATCTGGTTACAGGCGCTTACACAGAATGCATGGGATACTGGTGCCGGATGGGGACTGTTCCTTACCTATGCAGCCTATATGAAATTGGAACACGGGGCTGTAAAGAATGCTTTTACTACCGGGATTGGAAACAATATGGTCAGTATACTGGCTGCGGTGATGATCTTCGGAACGGTATTTTCTATTTTGCAGGGACATCTGGGGATGGCCGATGCACAGGTGCTTGAGGTGATGCGTGAAAGTGGTCCGGCTTCTACAGGCTTGACCTTTATGTGGATGCCGCAGTTATTTGCCAGAATGCCGTTTGGAAGCATTCTGGCGGTACTGTTTTTTCTGGGATTGAGCTTTGCAGGGTTCAGTTCTCTCATAGCTATGTTTGAGCTGGCTTCCCGCCTGCTGGTTGACACAGGTATTCAGCGCAGCCGGGCTGTGTTGATAGTAGTTGGTATCAGTTATTTGCTGGGAATTCCTTCAGCGCGAAACCTCGATTTTCTCAGTAACCAGGATTTTGTATGGGGGCTCGGACTGATGATCTCGGGAGCTATTATTGCCTGTACCGTTATTAAAGGCGGGACTGCTGCTTTTCGTTCGGATTTGAATGCCATGAAAAACGACTGGAAACTGGGGAAATGGTGGGATTATATCATCAGTTATTTTATACCAATTGCGGCACTGATACTTCTTATCTGGTGGATGTTCCTTGCTATTACCCAGTTTGCTCCCGGAGAATGGCTTAATCCATTTAATCCATACAGTATTGCAACCATATGGATGCAATGGCTGATTCTTTTGGCAGGGTTGCTCCTGTTTAATAACAGGATTGTGAGAAGAATGACGGGATAACGGTCATTATTTTTAAGATTTCGGAACCATGCCTGCCGGTAGGCAGGTAACTGAACCATAATAGATTTGTATGGAATCACGGAAGGGTTGAGTCGGAAAGTATGGGTTAGGAATAAGACAGGAGGCTTTGAGTTATTTCAATAGAGACAGTGGGTGCTGATCTAAGAATTGACAGGGGTCAGGGTTCTGATCCAGTAGGATAAAGAATTTATTTTTGCCTGAGAAGGATTGATTTAACATTCCGGTTTTTGTTTCATCCAATAAAAAAGAGTCTTTTCCGGTTCAGGTTTTCAATAGGTGGCATGCAAAAAAAATAGACGGAAAAACTTTTCCGTCTTTTGGTTCTGGTGGAGTATAGCGGAGTCGAACCGCTGACCTCTTGACTGCCAGTCAAGCGCTCTAGTCCCGAAAATCACTGTTCGCATAAAGGCGAACAGATGATTTTCGAGGATCCACGAAAAACCGGGCAATCGGAGATTGCCGGTTTTTCGGGACCAACTGAGCCAAAATTGAGTTATGTTCAGGATGAAAGAAGACCGGAAAGAAGAGAGAGCCAGTAGAAAAGGGTTTTATATTGGAAAAGTATAATGAATCAGTGAGGTCATTTCTGGAGAATATTGAGCAGGGATATGTTTTTATTATAAAATGATTGATGAGGAATTAGGGAAATTAAGCAGGAAAAGTAAAAGAAAAAGACGGAAGATCATCCCGTCTTTCAAGATTTGTGGAGTATAGCGGAGTCGAACCGCTGACCTCTTGACTGCCAGTCAAGCGCTCTAGCCAACTGAGCTAATACCCCAACAATAAATGCTACTATCTGTAGCCTAAAAAACGGGTCAAATATATAAAAAAAAATAGTACCGGGAAATACATCTTTTGGCAGAATCCCATACAGGTGACTATCATGTTCCTGCCTGCACAAAATATTGACATGGAATAATTTTTGTAGTATATTTGTAGGAAAGAGATACAAAAAAAATAGTATTTTATGAAATGAAGACTATTTGAACTGATTCTTTGAAAATGGCTTTGAAGATACCGGGATAATTATTTATTTTTAGCACTTCAAAAATTTGAAAAGATATGGAAGTCAAGAAATCAGAAAAAGCAGATCTGGAAAAGCGCAAAGGTCTGTTCCTTGAGCTGGGGCTGGTTATTGTTCTTTCAATAGTGTTAATTGCTTTTGAATGGACAAGCCGTGATCTTGGCAATACGGATATTATGATGGTAGGAGATGAGGCATTGGAAGAGGAAATAATTCCCATTACCCGTCAGGAGCAACCTGAGCCACAAAAGCCGCCTGAACCCCCGAAAGTAACGGAGATTCTGAATATTGTTGATGATGATGTTGAACTGGATGATGAGTTGATTCTGGAAGATATGGAAGTTACCCAGGATACGGAAATCGAAATCATCGAGTTTGAAGGTGAGGAAGAGGAAGAAGTGGAAGAACAGCAGATTTTCTTTATTGTTGAAGATATGCCCAGTTTCCAGGGAAAGGGGCAGGAAGGATTCAGGGAATGGATCCAGCAGAACCTGAGATATCCTGAAATTGCCGCTGAAAACGGAATCAGCGGCCGGGTATTTGTCCGCTTTGTTGTGGAACCTGACGGAAGCGTCAGCAATGTGGAGGTCGTCAGAGGAGTTGACCCGGCACTGGATGCTGAAGCCGTGCGTGTGGTTTCTTCTTCTCCCAAGTGGGAGCCGGGGAAACAGCGTGGTAAACCTGTGAGGGTAGCTTATACCTTCCCCATTGTATTCGTTCTCCAGTAAAGAATATGTGAAATTCAAAAAACCCTGGTTTCAAACCAGGGTTTTTTTTCAAATACATGGTACTCTGGTTTGATTTGGCACGATTTTTTGTATTTTAGAACATGTAATCAATCTGCTGCCATTATGAAAAATCTGGCTTACATACTTCTACTTTCCATGGTATTCATGGGTTGCGGTTCCTCAAAAAAACAACTTCAGAAGGGGAATTACGACCTGGCAATAGACAAATCAGTGAAAAATCTGATGAAAAAACCCACCGATCAGGAAGAGATCGAAATACTCGATCGAGCTTATCGCATTGCCAATGAACAGGATCTGGAAAGGATCCGCTACCTCAAACTGGAAAATAACCCCAATAACTGGGATGAAATTCTAAACAGGTACATTGCTCTGAAAAACCGGCAGTCGAAGGTGCGTACTGTGCTTCCCCTTCAAATGGGAAACAGGACCATAGACTATGAATATGTAGACTTTGATGCTGAAATAGTGAAAGCCAAACAGGGAGCTGCCAGTTACTTTTATGAGCATGCTCAGCAATTGATGAATAATGGGGACAAGGAATCATACCGAACTGCTTATTATGAATTGATGAAAGTAAAGGAATATGCAGGGAGTTATGAAAACGTTGACGAACTGCTGATGCAGGCAAAAAATATGGGCATGAGCAGGGTTCTTATTATGATGCAGAACAATAGCGTATTAAAACTTCCCCCGGAATATGAACAGGAACTGCTTGCAATAAGCCCGGCCGATCTGAATTCGGAGTGGGTGGAATATCATACTCGCGATCTGGATGAAAACATCGAATACGATTATCACATTTATGTGAATCTGAATTCCATTGAGGTTTCTCCCGATCATGTGGCCGAATCGGATCGTATGGTGGAGCGTAAGGTGGAAGATGGATGGGAGTATGTTCTGGATGCCCGGGGTAATGTTATGAAAGATACCGCAGGCAACGACATCAAAGTGCCAAAGTATAAAACCCTTACATGCACAGTCATTGAAACGCTGCAAAAAAAATCGGTGATGGTGCAAGGGGATGTGGAAATTATACAGCTGAATCCTACGCGAGTATTACGAAAGGATCCCATCGGCGCTGAAAGTACATTCGAACACCATTCTGCGCGGGCCGTGGGGGATGTGAACGCTCTTGACAAGGAAGATCAGGAACTGATCAAACTGGAGCCTCTTCCTTTTCCGACTGATGTGGAAATGGTTTTCCGTGGTACCGAAACACTGAAAATGGCTATCCGTGACATACTGTACCGAAACAGAAGGTACATCATATGATAATCACCATTGGAATGACTTGTTCCATTCCATCTGAAAATTCATTAATTTTGCGGCCCTGTGCCGCATTTTTTCTATGCCTGAATATATTAAAACAATTCCTGAAGCAGAACGGGCCGTATTGGTTGGACTTATTCTTCCCGGCCAGGATGAGAGAGTTACGCTCGATTATCTTAATGAATTGGCTTTCCTGGCCGAAACGGCAGGAGCCATTCCCTTGAAGAAATTCACCCAGAAACTCGATGCTCCCAATCCAAAGACGTTCGTGGGAACAGGGAAAATGCGTGAGATAGCTGATTGTGTGAAAGAACTGGAGGCCGATTTACTGATTTTTGATGATGAATTATCACCCAGCCAGCTCAGGAATGTTGAACAAATGGCAAAATGCAAGGTGCTTGACCGTACCAGTTTGATACTCGATATATTTGCACGCAGGGCACGTACTTCCTATGCCAAAGTACAGGTGGAGCTGGCCCAGTACCAGTATATTCTGCCGCGTCTGGCTGGTATGTGGACCCACCTTGAAAGACAACGAGGCGGTATCGGTCTTCGGGGACCCGGAGAAAGAGAAATTGAAACTGACCGGAGGGTGATACGCGACCGAATAGCGCGACTGCAGGATCATCTGAAGCAGATTGACAGACAGATGGTCACTCAGAGAAAGAATCGGGGGAAATATGTCAGGGTGGCATTAGTGGGGTATACCAATGCGGGGAAATCCACTCTGATGAATTTACTGAGTAAATCGGATGTGTTTGCGGAAAACAAATTGTTTGCTACCCTCGATACCACGGTGCGAAAAGTAATTATTGACAACCTGCCGTTCCTGCTTTCAGATACGGTAGGTTTTATCAGGAAACTTCCCCATCATCTGGTGGAAAGTTTTAAATCAACTCTTGATGAGGTACGTGAAGCGGATATCCTGATACACGTGGTGGATATATCCCATGCGGGCTTTGAAGAACAGATCAGGGTTGTGGAAGAAACACTTCACGACCTGGAAGCCGCCGATAAGCCCACTTATCTGGTGTTTAACAAAATTGACGCTTATACCCATATTCCCAGAGATGAGGATGATCTTACACCTCCTGAAGCCGGTCAATATTCCCTGGATGAACTGAAAAATACATGGATGGGAAGGAACAACCGCTCAAGTATCTTTATTTCGGCCAGAGAAAAGACCAATTTGCCGGAGCTTAAGCGAATACTGTATGAAAAAGTCAGGGAGATACATGTAAACAGGTATCCCTATGAGAACTTTTTATATTAAATCCTGATCCAGCAAATATTCGGAAATCTGAACGGCATTGGTGGCAGCTCCCTTCCGCAGATTGTCGGATACTATCCATAAATTCAAGGCGTTGTCGCATGATTCATCTTTACGAAGCCTGCCAACAAATACATCATCCCGTTCATGACTGGTAAGAGGCATCGGATATTGAAAATGTTTCGGGTCATCTTGTACCTTGATACCGGGTGTAGCGGCAAGCAGTTTTCTGATCTCATCCATCCCGAAGGTTTTTTTCAGTTCAACATTTACCGATTCTGAGTGTCCTCCCATTACCGGAACGCGTACGGCTGTGGCTGTTATTTGGATGGAAGCATCCTGTAAAATTTTTCTGGTTTCATTTACCATCTTCATTTCTTCGCGGGTATATCCGTTCTCCAGGAATACATCACAATGTGGCAGGCAATTCAGATCGATGGGGTGCGGATATACTTTCTCCGCTGCTGAACCCGCGCGTTCATTTTCCAGCTGTTCAACCGCCTTTTTTCCTGTCCCGGTAACTGACTGGTAAGTCGATACTACCACTCTTTTGATACCAAAATTTTTGTGCAGTGGGGCAAGTACCATAACCATCTGAATGGTGGAACAATTTGGATTCGCAATGATGCGTGTCCCTGAATGAATGGTATGGGGGTTGATTTCCGGAACAACAAGCGGGACATCAGGATCCATACGCCATGCCGAGGAATTATCCACCACGTAAGAGCCTGTTTCTGCAAAACGGGGCGCCCATGCCTGTGAAATACTTCCTCCGGCTGAAAACAATACCAGTGACGGTTTCTGCTCAACAGCGTTTTCCAGGTTCATTACCGGGATATCCTTTCCTCTGAAATGAACGGTTTTTCCTGCTGATTTTTCAGAGGCAACAGGGATTACCCGGGTTGCCGGGAAATTTCTCTCTTCCAGCACCTGAAGCATTTTTCGTCCAACCAGGCCGGTTGCTCCAATTACCGCCAGTGTGATGGGTTGATTTTTCATTTTTTTTATTATCTTGATAGAAAATTATATAATAACAGTCCTTTTCAACAAGAAAGTTAAAAGTAATACCCTTCCGGAAAATGAGAAAGATCCTCTGGATATTTTTTTCTTTTTCCCTTCCGGCAGGTGCACAGGTGTTTTATGATTTTGAGACGGAGGATCTTGTGTTCTGGGAATCCTATCTGCCAAACCGATGGGAAATTTCTTCCGTAGAACCTGTTTCAGGCAATTTTTCCCTTCATCATGCTTATGACAATTCAGAAGCATCTATCGATGCCATATCCTTACTTACAGACCCCCTGTTTCCCGATAGCTCAGGTGCAGTGTGGCGATTTCGTATCCGGCACGGATACGGTCCTTCGTCATATAACAACTGGGGAGTTTTTCTCCTGGCCAACCGCTGGGCAAAATACATGGGCACTACCGATCAAATCAATGGATATGTTTTGGGAGTAAATGTTCAGGGAACCGACAAACTTTTGAAACTCTGGCATTTGAATGATGGAAAATATCAGGAAATTCTTGCCACTTCAGTGAACTGGGAAACCGGTATCGGCATACAGGCAGCACCCGCTGTGGAGGTGGAATATTTTCCGGGTGGAATTTGGCAAGTCAGAATTGATTCGGCAGGCAGCTTTTCTTCTGTTGAAAATGTGGGGAGTGGTTTTTACAGAATAGATAAACCAGGAAGGTATTTTGGTATTAGATATAAGTATACCAAAGCCCAGGATATGAAGTTATGGATGGATGACATTTCCATCACCGGTCGGTTTATTCCCGATACCCTGCCACCTGTTCTGGATAGCCTGGTTGTGGTTGACCGTAACACCCTGCGGCTGATCTTTTCTGAAGATATTGAAGAAGGTGAAGCAGTTGATCCATGGCATTATATGGTTGATGGAATTGGTTCACCTGATTCCGTTTTCCTGGCACGAGGCCATGAACTGCTTCTGTATTTTTCTTCTGTATTTGAGCAGAATGCCGAATACCTG
Source organism: Bacteroidales bacterium (assembly GCA_049975425.1). GTDB lineage: Bacteria > Bacteroidota > Bacteroidia > Bacteroidales > VadinHA17 > HyVt-105. Next base: position 38,234 of record JBNGDI010000007.1, on the reverse strand, counting down.
CTTAATATAGAAGGATTAGCGGATTTATCAGGAAACATGATGCTGCCTGCCCAAGCTGAATTTGTATATCTTGAGCCTTCGTTTCAGGATGTAGTAATAAATGAAATTATGTATGATCCTGTTCCCCGGGTTCTTCTTCCCCAGGCCGAGTATATAGAAATATTTAACCGTAGTGAGCACAAACAGGATCTTTACAACTGGATATTGTCTACCGGAACAACCAGGGTTGAACTGCCGTCTGTTACCATGGATCCGGGGCAATATCTTATTCTTGCGGATATGTTTTATGCCGGTGAATTCGCAGTGTACGGGAATGTGCTCGGGATACCCGGCTTTCCCGCCCTGAATAATGCAGGAGGAGAAATATTCCTCTGCTCACCTGACGGACGCCTGATTACTTATGTAAGGTATGATCCGAGCTGGCATTCAGAATCATATAAAACACAAGGAGGGTGGGCACTAGAAAGGGTAGATCCGTCCAACCCATGTGATCCTTGCGGAAACTGGATGACAAGTACAGATTATTCGGGAGGGACACCGGGCAGGGAGAATGCAGTGGCGGGCAATTTTCCTGACATGGAAAGGCCTGTGGCAAAACGCTTAAAATTCACCGGAGGGAGTCAGTTCATGGTGGAATTTTCTGAGCCGATGGATTCATTACGGGCTATCGATACGGCAAATTACAGGTTGGATCATGAGTTCGGCTCTCCTTTTTCTGCCAATGCATATTTCCCTGCATACGACCGTGTTGAACTGTTTTTTCGTGATACCCTGCGAACGGGAGTAATTTATTTACTGACATTTAAGGATTCCCTTACCGATTGTGCCGGTAACCCTGCAGCCAATTTTGCCGGAACCAGAGTTGCTGTTCCTGAAATGATACTGCCCGGAGATATGGTAATAAATGAAGTGCTTTTCAATCCGTTTCCTGACGAACCCGATTTTGTGGAGATATATAACAGATCAGACCGGGTATATGATCTGGGTGCCACATATCTTGCCAGCAGAAACAAGGACGACGGGGAACTTAACCAGGTTTTCAGGGTGTCTGAGGGAGAACTGGTTTTTCCGGGAGAGTATAAGGTATTCACCATAGACCCGTCCAGCGTGATCGGCAGGTATTATTACCATGATCAAAAGGCTTTTGTCTGTGTGGAAAACCTGCCCTCTTTGCCCGATACGGAAGGCATAGTCGTTCTGTTGAATCAAAAAATGCAGGTTATTGATGAATTCAGGTACACCGAAGATATGCATTTTCCCCTGTTAAGAAAGTTTGAGGGGGTTTCTCTGGAAAGAGTGCATTATGACAGACCCGCGAACGATGCATCCAACTGGCATTCAGCTTCCGAAACAGCTGGATACGGAACTCCTGGGATGGTGAATTCGCAGTTCAGTGAAATAAGTTCTCTGGAGGAAGAATTTGTTGTTGAACCGGAAGTGTTCTCTCCTGATAACGATGGGATAGATGATGTGGTCAACCTGTATTACCATATGCCCGAGCCCGGTTATGTTGCCAGTATTACCCTTTATGATGCCCGTGGCCGGGAAGTTAGAAGACTGGTACGGAACCATTTGATGGGTACGGAGGGTGGGATATCATGGGATGGAAGGATGGAAAACGGTTCTCAGGCCGGTATGGGAATCTATGTGTTTTATATTGAAGTATTTGATCTGAATGGTCGTGTAAAGAAGCTTAAAAAAACCTGTGTCCTGGCACGCCGTCTGTAGGCTTTACCTTTTTTTCCTGATGATTCCAGGAAGCCTGAGGGCGGCAAAAACGGCAAATACGGCAAATATGGCTGCTATCTTAAATGTGATTTCCATGCCCAACTGATCGGATACATACCCAATCAGCAAGACCATGGTAGAATTGATAAAAAAATTAATGGTCATATAAACACCGTTTACAAATGAAAGGTGTTCGGTTCTCAGTTCATGGATTATAGCCAGAAAAACCGGGGTAGGAGCCATCATGAAAAACCCCAGTACTACCAACACCGGGATTGTGAACCATCCGCTGGTATGTATGAATATCCACATCATAACTGGGGTTACCAGGGTAATTATAAACAGGGCTGTTTTTCTGCCAATGCGGTCTGATATATTGCCTGAATAAAACGTCCCGGCTGCTCCCGCCAATTGAAGAATGGAAAGGGAAAGGCCTGAAAATTCATAATTCCCGGTTCTCTGAGTGATAAATGTAGGAAGATAAAAGGTAAGAGATGATTTCATCCCGGCCTGAAAAAATGTAATTCCGGCAATGGCCATAAAAACCGGCAGGAACCTGACGAATATTTTCCAGTAATATCCTTTTTCCTTCTCGGTGGGGATATTCTTGCTGATGCTTACATGCCTCAGCTTAAGGAACAGGATCAGTGAAGCCAGCAGTCCCAGTGGTATCATCCGCCAGGTGCCTTCAATGCCCCAGATACTGACTATCCCAACAACAACCAGGGGGCCAAGTGTTCTGGCCAGTTCCCCGCCCAGCATAAAAAAACTCATGCCTCTGCCAACCCGGTTACCCGATAGTTTTTTGATCATGACAGGAGCTGGAACATGAAACAGGGTGGAGCTGACTCCGCTGACAAATAACAGGACGGTCAGGAAAATGTACCCCGGCGCTACACCGATCAGGCTCATAGCGATGGCTGTCAAAGCAGGCGAAAAAATTACAAAATACCGGGCCTTTACATTTTCGGCCAGAATACCTACCAGAAAATTAAACATCGAAGGAATTCTCTGAACAACTGATAGCATCCCGCCGAGGGTTGTGGAAAATCCCAGTTTAATCATTAACAGGGGAAGGGCCTGAGCAAGAAAGGCTGAGTACGTGTCATGCAGCAGATGGGCAGCAGAGATCAGATAAATGCCATGGTGGTCGCTTTTTCTGTTATCTTTACCTTTCCTCATAGCTCCCGTGAAATTAATCTGCCAGACTGGCAATCAATTCCTTCATCAGAAGGGTCATTTTTTTCTCTGCCAGGGCGGCTATTTTTTGTACGTTTTCGTGTGTGATCACTTCAATTTTCCCCGGGACACCCAGATCGGTAATAATGGAAACAGCGAAGCACGGAATACCCATTTGATGCGCCACAATGGTTTCTGGGGTGGTGGACATGCCAACCGTATCTGAACCGATACTTCTGAAATACTGGTATTCGGCAGGTGTTTCATAAGTAGGCCCGCTGGTGGCCGTGTATACGCCTTTTTTTACTTCTATGTGATGACGGGAGGCAATTTGTTCCGCCCTGGTAATGAGTGACTTGTCATACACTTCGCTCATGTCGGGGAACCGGGGCCCTAATTCTTCAAAGTGTCTACCTATCAGCGGATTCGGTAACAGGTTAATATGATCGGTCAGGATCATCAGATCTCCTATTTCAAAATCGGGGTTTACCCCGCCGCTGGCATTCGAAAGAAACAGATATTGAATGCCCAGAAATTTCAATACCCGGACCGGGAAAGTAACCTGTTCCATATTGTATCCTTCATAATAATGAAACCGGCCCTGCATGGCCACCACCCGGGTGCCGTTCAGGGTTCCGAATATCAGCTTTCCCCTGTGTCCTTCAACTGTCGATACCGGGAAATTGGGAATGGCCTGGTAATCCCATTCGTGCAGTATTTCAATTTCATGGGTCAATCCGCCAAGACCGGTTCCCAGTATGATTCCAACCTTCGGGGAGAAATCAATTTTGCTCTGTATATAAGCGGCTGTTTCTTTTATTTTTTCTAACATAGTCGAGGATATGACTGTTGAAGGTTCTGGATTTTCCAAAAAGGATGTCTACTTCCACGGGGACATAATACATGTTTTGCCTGATATGTTCCGGGAATTTTTTTTCCTTAAGACGCATGGCATCTTTTTCTGTTGTAAGAATGATCTTTTTGTTTCCCGGTAATTCTTCAAATTTGGCAATGATATTTTTTACATTGGAAAGGTTATAGTAATGGTGGTCGGGGAACCGTAACTCTTTGAATCTGGACTGGAATCCACGTACATACTTTTTCAGCGGCCTGTTGTTGGCAATTCCCGTAACAAGCAGTATCTGGTATTTTTCTGTTTTCACAACCTGTTTGCCCGGGAATTCAATATCCTCCGGAAATACAGGAACAGGATCGGTATAACGGAAAGTGCTGAAGAAGATTTTCTGATAGGGAAAGGGGCGGGTATCGTTAATCATGATCCTTCTTTCCATGGGGGTCATTTTTTCCGGGCATTTAGTAACCATAATGGTATGGGCCCGCCGTTTTTCCATGGCATGTTCCCTGAGTCGTCCGGCAGGAAGTAAATAATCCCTGGAAATGGGTCGCTGGCAGTCTATCAGCAGCATATTCAGCCCGGGTTTGACCCTGCGGTGCTGAAAAGCATCATCCATTAAAATGACATCGGGAGGCGGATTATGTTTCAGCAAACGTTCGATACCCCTGGTTCGTTTTCTGTCAACAGCTACTGTTACCTCAGGAAATTTACTTTTGATCTGCCTGGCTTCATCTCCAATGTCACTCACACTGGAATCTGCCTGACCTATCATAAAACGTCTGGTTTTCCGCCGGTAACCTCTGCTGAGTACTGCCAGGCGGTATTTATCATGGAGTAACCCGATGAGGTATTCAATGTGCGGGGTTTTTCCGGTTCCTCCTACGGTAATGTTTCCAACCGATATGACCGGAACCGGATAAGTTCTCGAGCTGATCAGGTTAACATCATACAGGAAATTACGGCACCAGATTACCAGTCCATACACCCATGAAAGGGGCAGAAGGAAACGATAGGTATGCGGGAGCTTCCGGTTCATACATGCAAAGATAAAAAAAAGGGGCAGCTGCCCCTTTCTGCTGTTGCACTGGAATCAGTATAATTCAATGAAGTAGGGAAGGCGCGCCTGAATCCTGTCCATGGAAAGGATTTGCTGCAGGTTAACGTAATGACGGGCCGCATCGCCAAGTTCTTTTTTTACCAGGCGCATGCTGACCTCGCCGGTCAGACTCTTCAGCAGTTGTTCCATGGGATCGGGCTGTGCCGGAAGTTCTTTGATATCCCAGTCTTCAATGCCGGCCAGTTCGGCTGCCAGATTTATGGCTTCGTTCAATCCTCCGAATCCGTCGATCAGGTGGATGTCCATGGCATTTATTCCGCTCCATACCCTTCCTTCTGCAATTTCTTTTACTTTTTCCACTTCTATATTTCTTCCGTCGGCTACATACTGAACAAACTCTTCATAATTTTCTTCAATGCCTGCCTGCAAATATTCGCGTTCAGTGGGTTTTAGTGGTCGGTACAGAGAAGCAAAATCGGAGTGTTCATTCGTTTTGGCTACATCAAATGTGACACCGATCTTGCGTGTGAGCAATTCCTGGGCATTGGGAATTATTCCGAAAACGCCTATGGAGCCTGTAATGGTAACCGGATTGGCCAGTACCCGGGTTGCCGGAGCCAGGATATAATAACCTCCCGATGCAGCTACATTGCCCATACTGGCCACAACCGGCTTAACATCCGATGACACCTTCACTTCTCTCCAGATGGCTTCTGAGCCGATCACACTCCCTCCGGGAGAATTTACCCTCAGTACGATGGCCTTAACAGAACTGTCGGCTCTGGCTTCACGAATGGCTTTTGCAATTTGGCCTGGCTTCATGCCGGTGGCTCCTCCGGTAAGATCCATGCCGATATCCCCCAGGGCATACACTACCGCTATTTTGTTATCCACAGGCTTTTCTTTTTCAACTTCTACTCCGGTGTATTTTGACATATTTACAAACCTTACCGATTGTGTTTCCTTGAGATCAGATAGGCTTAGAAGCTCATCAAGCATTTCGTCTTCGTATTTCAATCCGTCAATAAAACCCAGCCTCAGGGCATCATCGGCATTCTGGATCTCAAGATTATCAGCAATCCGGTTCAAGGTATCTACAGGAATCTTTCGTTCTTCCTCAATACCCTTCAGAAGATATTCCCAGATGGTTCCCATATAGGTCAGAATCTGTTCTCTGTTGGCATCACTCATCTTATCCTGAATGAATGGTTCTACAGCGCTTTTGAATTTTCCATGTCGGATTACCTGCACTTCAACTCCCAGTTTTTCCAAAGCATTCTTGTAGAACATGATCTCAGAACGCAAGCCGTAAAACTGAAATTCGGTAATTGGACTGAGGTAGATTTTGTCGGATACAGTTGCCAGGTAATAGGCGGCATGAGAAATAAGTTCGTCAGAATAACTGATGATGAATTTTCCAGATTCCCTGAAATCAATCAGGGCGTTTCTGATCTCCTCAAGGGTGGCAAAACCCGGGCTCAACACTCCCAGTTCGATATAGATACCCCTGATGTTATCATCATCCTTTGCTTTTTTAATATTATTTAAAATATCGTTTAACCCTGAGGGCGTGGTAAGCTCAAAGGTAAAAGGATCAAAGTTCTCAAATGGATTGTTGCTGGTACGGTCGGGTATACTCTGTGTCAGGTCCAGTTTCAGGACAGAGTTTTTTCTGATCACGGCAGGCTTTTGACCTGCTGACAACATAGCACCGAACAAAATGAGTGATAGGAAGAAAATGATTACACAGGAGACAAAAAAGCCCAGAATGGCTGCCAGGGTGTATTTCAGAAATTCTTTCATGGGAAATGATTTTTTTGGTTGATTTCACATGATCTGGTTCGAATTGGATAAGCAATAAAGCATAAAGATAAGCAAATGCAAAATTGGTTGTTTGTTTTTGTTTTCAAAATATGTTCATTTGATATTGTAATAGAATCCGTTTCTATGTCAGTTGTATGTCTGTTACTGGGAAGTAATCTGGGTGACCGCTGCGCACAGATGGAAATGGCGGAAGATCTGCTTTGCCGTACCATAGGCAAAAAACTGGCTGCTTCAGGGTATTACCGGTCTCCGCCGTGGGGCTTTGCAAGCAGGAATGATTTTCTTAACCGTGCCCTGTTGTTTGATACCGTACTATCCCCGCATGAAGTACTCTTCCGTTGCCTTGAAACAGAAAAGGAATTGGGTCGCCTGAGAAAAACAACAGGTTATGCCGACCGGATAATAGATATTGATATTCTTTTCTATGATGACCTCATTATCAATGAACCCGGTATTACGATTCCTCATCCCCGACTTGAAGAACGAAGATTTGCACTGACTCCGCTGGCGGAAATTGCTCCTGGCTGGAAGCATCCTCTTCTTGGCATGAATGTGGTAGCCCTGCTGGACCGATGTCCTGACCATTCCGAAGTGATTCCATGGGAACAGGATCAGGGCTGAGAATGTCTGCTGAGGAAGGGGAAGATCAAAGGGAGGCGATTGCGGGATAAGACCGGGCCATTGAACGTCGTTCCTCCAAAAAACAACAGGGGGTTTTCCTCGTTATTAAACCATTGATTGCAGGTTTCGATAACCAGATTTCTTCCCGAATGCTCCACCAGATACCGGTTGATCAAGCGGCATAACGCTTTCTCCTCTTTTCCTTCCGGTGTTTCCAGCGGGTACATGAGATGGGTTTTCTGATGACCTGAAATGAACAGGCAAACAGCAGACAGGTTATTTGCTTCAGAATACATTCCCCACAGATTCCCGTAGCGGTACCTGACGGCATGAGCTGCCAGTAACCTCGCATTACGGAGGTTGATGGTTTTTCCGGCTGTTGATCCGTCGTTTCCGTGATCTTCCCACATAGTGATAAGATCGTTGGGTTGCACCAGCCGGGTACCTGTCGCATAAGATTTACCGGTAACAAGATCCTTTACTTCCCGGTGAAAAGAACGCTTCAATTGATGGTATGGCCGTATCAGGTCAAGACTCGTGGTGGCATAGGTATCCAGGTACTTTTTATTGACCGGGACAGGGGTATATTTGTGCAGGGGATAGTAAATAAAATGGAATTCTTTAATAACAGGCTGAAGAAACTCAAGAATGATTTTTTCCGGAGGCGGTTGACGCGAATAAACGCCCAGAGATACTCCCGGTACCGGGTTGGACAACCACCGCATTCCCCATTGTTTACCCGAGGGAAGAGGCATGACCATGTCATAGTCGTTGTTTACCAGGGCGTCCCATCGGTCAAACAGGCGGTTGAGCACCCATGAATAACCAAAAATGTTGGCATTCAGGGACCGTGCGATTACTTTATCCCATCTGGCGGGATTAATTTCTTTCTGGACCAGGTGTCTGATCATCTGAACGGGAGTTTTCAAAGGAGCCCTTCGTCGGCAAAGCTGAAAAATTGGTGGTTGGCAATAATCAGATGGTCAAGAACCTGAATATCCATCAGTTTGCCTGCTTCCTTGAGTTTTTTCGTGATGCTGATATCGGCTTCGCTGGGGGTGAGATTGCCTGAGGGATGATTATGACAGAGGATGAGGGAAGAAGCCCTTTTCTCCAGGGCTTCACGCAGAATTATTCTTACATCGGTAACGGTTCCTGCTATACCACCCTGGCTGGTTTTCATTTTGGCAATGATTCTGTTTGAACGGTTCAGCAGAAGGATCCAGAATTCTTCATGGGGCAAGTCTTCCAGTATCTGCTGGAATATTTCGGCCACATCACGGCTGCATGAAATTTTCTTTTTTTCCCTGATGTCTGAGAGTTTCCTTCTGCGTCCCAGTTCCAGAGCAGCCACAATAGAAATGGCCTTGGCTTCTCCAATTCCTTTATGCTTCATCAGATCATGCACACTGAGTTTGCCCAGTTCGTTCAGGTTATTGCCAGCGGAGAGAAGTATCTTTTTCGCGACCTCTACAGCAGTTTCATTCCTGCTTCCCGAACCGATCAATATGGCGATCAGTTCTGCGTCACTCAGAGTATGTGTTCCTTTTTCCAGAAGCTTTTCCCGTGGACGATCTTCCACCGCCCAGTCCTTGATGCTCAGTCTGGTTTGATAATCCATGACCGCAAGAGAAAAGTATACATGAAAGATAGAAAAATTAAGGGGAATTTAAAAATACGGTTGTTCACCTGGTTCGTAAAGAAAAATGGCTGCCATAATGATATGACAGCCAAATTATTATGAATATGAAGGATATCGATTAAGAAAGTATACTTAAAGGCTGTTTACATGTTTGGCAAGGCTGCTTTTCAGGTTTCCGGCTTTATTCCGGTGAATGACATTCTTTTTGGCAAGCTTGTCAAGCATGGCATTTATTCTCGGAAGCAATTCTTCGGCTTCCTGTTTGCTGGTGGTTTTACGCAGCTTTTTTACGGCGTTCCGGGCTGTCCGGGCATAATATCTGTTTCTCAGACGCCGGGTTTCGGTTTGCCTGATCCTTTTCAGTGCTGATTTGTGATTGGCCATTCCTTCTTATCTTTCTTTTCATAAAAAATGTAGCCCGTAGGGGAATCGAACCCCTGTTACCAGGATGAAAACCTGGCGTCCTAACCCCTAGACGAACGGGCCCCTAAAGAACTTCCCATTATTGGGACTGCAAAAATAAGAACTTTTTTATTCTTGTCAATATTTTTCGAAAAAATATGCCGGCTGGTGTTCTGCTCGTCTGTTTCATCAGAAAATGTATCGCACAGATATACCACCTCCTATCACCAGCCGGAAAGTACTGATGATATTAAGGCCCGGTATCAGATCAAGACTGACATTCAGCGGGAGGTCATCGAAAGTGTATTCCAGACCTCCTATCATATCCACTCCCAGAACCGGCTCAACACCCAGATTGGTATAGAACCTTCCATAGTCGTCATAACCTGCATGGGCGCCCACACCGAAATAATAGTTCAGCTTGGGCACTTCATTGGTGGGACGATGCATTTCATACAATCCGGTAATCTGGAGCCCCGAAATAAATGAGTAGGAAGAAAGTATGAATTCAAAGGCATTCTCCTCAGTCATGAAATGTTTGAAGGTGAGTCCGTAAGGATTCCCCCCGCGCAATCCGATGGAATTGACATAGTGCTGGGCATTCAACTGGCTTGTTAATGAAAATACCACAGCCACAAAAAACAGATATTTTTTCATATCGCAGTCCTTTGGTGTTATTATTATTTTAGTGGGCAATATTAACTATTTTTTCCTGTAAACAAAACCATCCATATCTTGTTTATTCACCGGTAAAATAAAAACGGGTAAAATGAAAACACTGAATAAAGTTCTTCAATATTTGCTGGGACTGATCCTTCTGCTGTATGCTCTGAACAAGTTTTTCCAATTCATGCCTGTACCCGAAATGCGGAGGGAAGCGGTTTCTTTTTATTCATCTCTGGTGAATACAGGATATATTATGCCTGTGGTGGCTGTTTTTGAAATACTTGTTGCCCTCGCCCTTTTCTCCGGCCGGTATATTGCTCTGGCCATGGCGGTACTCTTCCCCCTGAGTCTGAATTTTGTTTTTTTTCATCTTTTTCTTGATTTGCCGAATATCACTCCGGCCCTGTTAACGCTGGGGCTGAACGTATATTTTCTGTTCAGGTACCGGAGGGCTTACCATGAATTGCTTTTATCCCGGTAACAGGAAAGATTAAATTTCAATTTTTCCAGTAAGATACGTGCGTGCATATCCGCCGATGGCCACACGGTTGTGTTTCATTTCGCAAAACAGTTCTCCCCGGCGTTCAGAAACCTGTAAGGCGTGCAGTTTCTTTTTTCCCAGGCGCTTTGACCAGTATGGAACAAGCATGGTATGGGCCGAACCGGTTACGGGATCTTCGGTAATACCGGCCGCCGGGGCAAAGAACCGCGAAACAAAATCGCAGTCGTTTCCCGGAGCGGTAACAATAATACCCAGCACATCGAGGTCATTCAGTTTCGAATGATCGGGGCGCATGGCAATTACATCTTCTTCCCTGTTAAATACGGCCATATAATCCCTGGCCCTGTACAGTTCAAGCGGTTCTTTGCCCAGCCCCCCGGCCAGTGCCCCCGGAATCTCTGCCCTTTCATTCCGGCTGGCCGGGAAATCGAGGATGATCCGGTCATTTTCCATTGAAACATACAAATGACCACTGTAGCGACTCATAAAATGAATACGGGAAGAGCCATATCCCAGGTGCCGGAACAGCACATGGGCACTGGCCAGGGTGGCATGTCCGCACAGATCTACCTCGGTTTCGGGTGTAAACCATCTGATTTCATAATGATCACCTGAGAATACGAAAAAAGCGGTTTCCGAAAGGTTGTTCTCGGCGGCTATCTGTTGCATGAGAGAGTCGTCAATCCATTGCTCCAGCGGACATACGGCGGCCGGGTTCCCTCCGAAAACATGCCGGGTGAAAGCATCTACCTGATAGAGAGAAATTTTCATGTTTTTCAGAAGGTTATTTTTTCCCCTGTAACACATCCAGTTTCACTTCATTGACCAGTTGCCGCCCCGCATCCAGATCGTCCAGGTTGTGCAGGGTAGTTCGGGCAATTTCTTCAAGTGCCTCGCGGGTCATGAATGCCTGATGGGCAGTTACCAGTACATTGGGGAAGGTCATCAGGGTGTTGATGGCTTCGTCTTCGATCAGTATTTCCGAAAGATCCCTGAAAAAAAGATTTTCTTCCTGTGCATACACATCTATTCCCAGGTACCCGATTTTTCGCTCCCTTAAACCCCTGATAACCGATGAGGTGCTGACCAGCTTGCCCCTGCTTGTATTGATCAGCATGACACCCTCCTTCATTTTGGCGATACTGGTTTCATTGATCATTTTATAGGTTTCGGGAGTAAGGGGGCAATGGAGTGAAATGATATCGCTCTCTGCGTACAGTTCATCAAGGCCGGTGTATACAATGCCCTGCTCCTCTAATGTTTTACTGGGGTGCCTGTCGTATGCCAGTACCCTGCATCCGAATCCCATCATTATGCGGGCAAAGGCCGATCCAATTTTCCCGGTGCCAATAACACCCGCGGTTTTTCCATACAGGTCAAAGCCGGTAAGTCGCACAGCGGAGAAATTGCCTTCCCTTACCCGGTTATAGGCCTTGTGGGTTTTTCGGTTGAGTGTCAGAATCAGTGCCACGGCATGTTCGGCAATGGCGTGTGGAGAATAGGCAGGCACCCTCAACACAGGAATACCATAATCGTGGGCTGCCTGAAGATCCACCTGATTGAATCCGGCACATCGAAGTGCAATGACTTTGATATGCAGAGAATGCAGGATCTCAATACAGGCCCTGTCGATGCGATCGTTGACAAAGGCACATACCCCGTCGAATCCCCGGGCAATGGGTGCGGTTTCTTTCTTCAGCGAGTGCTCGAAATAAACCAGTTCATGCCTTCCGTTCCTGTTGGCTGCATCAAGATATTCCCTGTCATGCGGGAGAGTACTGAAAATGGCCACTTTCATCACGTCCTCCTTTCTGTTTGATTACAGCTTGATGCTTCCGGCAGGAAACAAACCGGCCGGATGTTCTTTCCAAATGTAAGAAAAATAATATCATCTCACCGATTGGATTGTTTCCTCATAAATGCCTAACTTCGTTTAACCAATTCAACTCAACCGATATGTTCCGTTTTCTGAAAAACCGGTCAGATACTTCACGACGGGTAAAAATGGCCGATATGGACGGCACCCCTCTGAAAGAAGGGGACATAGTTATCTCTTACCGCTACGATATGGGGAAATGCAGAATTGTGAATACCGATCAGGGATTTGTTTATGAGTCACTCGAATCGGGAAAGCAGGTTAACTGGGCCAGAATGATTGATGCCCGCACTGAGTTGCAAAAGGTCAAAAAAATAAGTGAAAAACCTTCATGATCGATTATCACATACATACCTCGCTTTCCGACGGTAGCGGTGAACACAGGGAATATTACAATGAAGCGCTCAGGCTTGGTCTTTCCGAAATGGGCTTTTCAGATCATTTTTGCCTGCGGCCTGTTCCCTGGGCCATGGGATTGGATGATCTTCCTGCCTGGAAGAAACGCATGCAGCGGGTAAGAAAAGAATGTTCGGGGTCCTGCCGGGTTAAAACCGGACTGGAAGTGGATTATTTCCCCGAAAGGGAAGAGGAACTGTCCACCATTCTGGATAAGCTCCCTCTTGATTACATCATCGGTTCGGTACATTTTCTGGGAACCTGGAATTTTGATTCCTCTCCGGACGGATACGAAGAAAGAGACCTGAGGCATATTTATGATTATTACTACAGCCTGGTGGAAAAGTTGGCCCGCTCCCGGCTATTTGATATCATGGGTCACCTCGACCTGGTGAAAAAATTCGGACACAGACTGTCAAGCACCAATGGTGATTTTATTTCCGCTGCCCTGGATGCAATAAAAGAATCGGACATAGTGGTTGAACTCAATACCAGCGGAAAATCAAAACCCTGCCGTGATTTTTATCCTTCTGAAATCCTGCTTAAACTCTGCCATCAGAAGGGTATTTCAGTTACCCTGGGTTCGGATGCCCACAACCCCGGAGATGTGGCTCGTTTTTTCCCTGAAGCACTGGAAATGCTCAAAAAAATCGGTTACACCAAACTGGCGGTTTTTGAAAAAAGGGAAAGAAGCTACATAAAAATTTAACCCGGTATTGAATAACTGTACAAAGACGGTTGAAAAAAATGCCTGAAAGCTTTTCTGCTGGTTTTGATGATTTCATACCTCAGTGACTCCGTGTCAAGTACAATCCCCTCAAACCTGCCCATGGAACAGGTTCCACAGTTCAGGTAGCGTTTCTTTTTTTGTAGATAATAGGTGTGATGGGTCTCTATTTTATGGGTATGGCCCAGAATCACGACATCATATGTTCTAAGAAGCTTCAGGGCATACTGTAAGTATTTATATGTATTGTATTTTTTGGGAATCCGCTTTATCTGATCATCATATTCCACAAACCTGAAATATTGCTTCAGAAAAAAATCAAACGATGCAAGTCGCTTGATCATGCTGAAGAGCCGCCTGCCCATCCACCTGCCCAATTTTGTCCCGTTCATAAAATCGGCTTCATGACCGTGCTCAATATATATTTTCTGTCCTGAGCTGTTTTCGGTTAGAAAAAAATCCTCTCCGGCCGGGTGAAGAATGTCGTGATTTCCCTTGATGAACAGGAATCCGGAGCTTTCCAGGTAATTGATCAGTTTGCCATTGGCTTCCCGAATCTGAACAAGTGGATATTTGTATAGTTCAAAAATATCACCATTCAGAACTACCTGGTCAATACTATACTCATCAACGATCTGATCAAGCACTATCATAAACTCTTCCTGACTCCAGCCAAAAGTGCCGAAGGGATCACCGTTGCCAATATGAAGATCAGAAAGGATGAGCAGGTTCATGTCCGGGAATCAGCTTCTTTGTACCGGGAGTAAAATTAGGGCGGGTTAACCACATGAAACTGAAACCTGGGTTACTGTATTGTGAAGCTTTTGTAAATTCTTAACATGTACATACTGATGAAAGGAACAATTATCTGTTGAAAACCTCAGGATTATTTAAGATGAAACCTGGGTTCTGGGTCTTTCACATAAGAACCTCCACCAAGTCATCAAGTGCATGGAAAAAGGGTAGTTTATTGTCTTTTATCACTTTGGGAACAGCCTCTCCATATCGGTTTATCCACACACAGGGAATGCCCAGCTCCAGGCAGGGCTCAATATCATGATAGATGCTCTGGGCAACATGCAGCATTTCTTCCTTCTCAATACCCAGCCTGTCCGTTGCTTCACGGAAATGTACCGGTGAAGGCTTATAGGATCGGACCTGATAAGCGGTAATTACCTCGTCGAAAGTAACCCCCAGTAACTTCCGGGTGAAGGAAAACAGGTCGTCATCCACATTGGAGAGAATAACAAGGGGGTATTTGCGCTTAAGTTGTCCAAGTGCCTCCTGAACATCAGGAAAAGGTTTCCAGTTGGGGAAACTGCCTGTCAGTGCTTTTTCGTCATTTCCATGCAGGTTGATACCCAGCCTGTCAGCAATCCATTTCATGGTCCGGATGAGTATTTCACGGTATGTTATATACTTTCCTGAGGTAAAATAACGGTCGGCTTCCGCAAAAAGGGTAAACAGATCTTCTTCCGGAATGTTCAGATGATATTCGGCCAGCAAAGGATGGAGGCTCTGGATCACTCCCTGTTTCCAGTCGATCAGGGTGCCATAGCAATCGAAGCTGATAACTTTTGGGTGATGCTGTTCCATAAATGAAGGATGTATCCGGTTATTTATTCAGAGTCTTATCCAGGTGCTTGATGACCGAAAGAAGCAGGTGTATATCGGTTTCCTCCATCAGTGAGATACGCTCCCTGATGCGGTGGTAGAGAGGCGTTCCTTTTAAGATACCAATGCGGTTCATAGAGTCTTCAATTTTTTTTGCCAGATGTCGGAAACCCGGCCCAGGCTCCGTGGGTAACAGATCAGGAGGTTTATTATTTATCTGCCCTTTAAACAGGGTGTAGGCACAAATCATAACAGCCTGTGAAAGGTTCAGCGAAGGGAAATCCGTTTGCATGGGAATGTATACCATTACATCACAGGCCCTGAGCTGGGTGTTGCTCAATCCGCTTTCCTCTTTTCCAAAAACAATCCCTGCCTTTCTGATCATTGATTCCCGGGTTTTGATGAAACCGGGTAAGGTGTCCAGTGGAAAATAATCATGATGCGCCTTTTTATGCCGGGCACTTGTTCCTGCCACAAAATCGAGATCGTGAATGGCTGCTTCCAATGTGTCAAATACCTCGGCCTGCTCAAGAATATTGTGTGAACCATGCGCCAGCGTGCGGGCTTCTGTGTTCAGATGATCGGCAGGATTTACCAGCCGTAGCTTCCGGAACCCCATGGTTTTGATCGCTCTGGCACTGGCACCGATGTTGCCCGGAACAGCAGGTTCTACCAGTATGAAATAGATATCGGCCAAATAGGATCCTGTTTGTATGTTGTATAATCAGTTCGCTACATACGGGTTTTCCTCCCGCTTTTTCCGTAAAGTTATATCTTTGTGGTAATAACTCGAAACAGATGGCAATTATTCCCGACAAATCTGACCTGAATAGGTTCATCATGGTGGGCGACAGGGTGCTGATCAAGCCCAAAGCCGACCAGGTAAAAACCAAATCGGGATTGTACCTTCCTCCCGGAGTGATGGAAAACGAAAAAATTCACAGCGGTTATGTGCTCAAAGTGGGTCCGGGTTATCCCGTTCCTGCCCTGATGGACGAAAGTGAGCCCTGGAAAGGGAAATCGGAGGAAGTAAAATATGTTCCTTTACAGCCACATGAAGGTGATCTTGCCATTTACCTGCAAAAAAGCGGTTACGAAATCGAATTCAACAGGGAAAAATATGTAATCGTCCCCCATTCGGCTATCCTGATGCTTATACGAGATGAAGGGTTGTTTGAATAAACCGGGTGTATTATGGTTATTGCAGCACCTTTCTCTGCAGCCTGTTGGCGAGGTCAGGTGATTTGATCTCTCCGTCTCAGTTCATACAGATCCAGCCGCCTGTCCTTGAGGTTGCGAACGCTTCCGTAATTGTGCAGTTCTTTCAGCAGGTCCAGATCGGTATCTACAATCAGGGTCATTTCTGTGTTCGGGGTGGCTTCGGCTTTTAAACCGTTGGTGGGAAATGAAAAATCGGCTGGTGTGAAAACTGCTGCCTGAGCATACTGAATGTCCATATTGCTTACCTTGGGGAGGTTCCCGATACTGCCTGCAATGGCTACATAACATTCGTTCTCTATAGCTCTGGCCCGTGCACAATATCTTACCCTTGAATATCCGTTCTGTGTGTCGGTCAGGAAAGGGACAAAGAGTATCTGCATACCTTCATCAGCCATCACCCGGCTCAATTCAGGGAATTCCACATCATAGCAGATAAGCACCCCGATTTTTCCGCTGTCGGTATCGAAAACCCTGATTCTCGAACCGCCTGTCATTCCCCAGTATGCTTCCTCGTTGGGAGTAATGTGCAGTTTTTCATAGTGATCACACGAACCGTCACGCTGGCAAACATATCCAATGTTCAGCAGATTGTTGTCTCTGATAAACGGCATACTGCCTGTGATGATATTGATATTATATGAAATGGCATACTCAATGAATTTGTCGCGCAGGGATTCTGTGTATTTTGCCAGTTCCCTGATGGCCTCCGCTTCTGTCAGGTGATTGTAATCTGCCATCAGGGGAGCGTTGAACAATTCGGGAAACAAAATGAAATCGCTGTTATATCCCGATACGGCATCTATGAAGAATTCAATCTGTTCATATAAACCGTCAAGATTTCTGAAATGACGCATCTGCCATTGTACCAGCCCCAACCTGACGGTGGTTTTGGGAAGTTTGTACCATTTCTGCTTGCTGGTGTAATAGATATTGTTCCATTCCAGGAGGGTGGCATACTCTTTCGATTCCTTGTCCCCCGACAGATACCCCCTGAGCACCTTTTTTACATGGAAATCGTTTGAAAGCTGAAAACTCAGCACCGGATCGTGGATTTCCTTCAGTTTGACCTTTTCAATATATTCCTTCGGACTCAGATTATCGGCGTACCGGTGATAACCGGGAATACGTCCCCCCATCAGGATGCCCTTCAGATTGAGCTGGTCACATAATTCCTTGCGTGCTTCATAAAGTCTTCTTCCCAGCCTTAGCCCCCGGTATTCCGGATGGATAAATACATCAATACCATAAAGAATATCCCCCCGTGGATTATGTGTTGAGAATGTGTAGTTCCCGGTGATCTGCCGGTAGGTATGGTCATCGCCAAAATCATCATACCGTACAATAAGAGAAAGAGCACTGCCTACTACTTTGCCGTCGGCGATGATGCAGATTTGACCTTTCGGGAAAATTTCCAGCAGCTTCCTGATATGATGTTCTTTCCAGTACGATCCTTCCCAGTTCCTGTAAGCTTCGATCATCGATTCCTTCAGCTCGTAGTAATCACTCAGCCGGAGGTTCCTCAGCTCGATTTTCGATATTTCCGTCATGCTGCAAATCTACTATTTTTCCCACTGGATAGACAACTCACGGGTAAATTTGTATCCCAGCTCAAACAATTCGTCAGCATGACCTGCTGCCAGGGTATGATAATCCCTGAGCCCTTCCGGTTCAATGAACAAATCGCACTGATCTTTCTTCTGCTCAATTTTTGAACCGATACTCAGATGAAAAATGCGGGTGGCAATCTGCACGAGTCCGTCCAGCTCAACATTTTTCAATAACGGACTGATATTGGCGGCAATAATCCGTTTACATCTTTTCTGCAGTGGCTTGACGGGCAGATTATCGAACAGGCCTCCGTCCACGTATAATTTGCCGTCAATTTCTACCGGTGCAAACAATATGGGGATGGAACAGGAAGCCAGGATGGTTTCTCCTACATTACCCCGGTCTATGTATTCAACCTTTCCGTCTGTAATGTTGCTTACTGTCACTATCAAAGGGTGTTTCAGGTCTTGAATATCCTTTGCTTCAATATGTTTTTCAATAATTTCCTTGAGACCTTCCAGGCTCAGTAGCCCGGTTTTGGGAATGTGCACCCTCGAATACTTGAAAAAACCGTTTTCCTTCAGAATATTGTGGGTTTCTTCCGGAGAAAACCCCGCTGCCAGGAATACTCCAGCAATGGCTCCGGCGCTCACTCCTGAATATATGTCAGGATAAACTCCTTTTTCCTGCAGTGCTTTCATGATCCCCAGGTGGGCGAATCCTCTGGCTCCCCCTCCTCCTAATGCAATACCAGTTGTATATTTTCCCATCATTTAGTTTTTATTGTTAACGAATTGTGTGGAAGGAATGTGTTCAGGAACTTGTCACGTCGATAATATAGATGATAACCCCGCTGATTCCCAGGATCAACGATTTGATGATGATTCCGAATCGGATGACTTTTTGCCCCGGAAACCGGGTTTTTCTGATCAGCATGGCCAGTACGGCAATCAGAATTCCTACCGTGCCGGTAATTAACAGGGGTCTGGCCAGCGGAAGTTTAATTAACGCAAAAATGATGCCTGCAAGAATAAGCACTACCAGGATGGCATTAAACCTGTACAGGAACCGGTCGGTTCCCTTCGCCGTTGATTCGGGCAAAGGAGCAAAAGCCGCCAGTAGGCTTAATAAGGCTGAAAGTCCCAGGCCTGCCAGGATCAAAAGTGTTCCGGATTTTTCCAGATAGATCAGTACTCCTCCTGCTATGACCATCAGCAGGAAAAAGATATCATAAACCAACTGATACCTGAACAGGTGGATACCTGCCCGGTTTACCTGATTTTCGGCTGATTGATTTTCCATGGAATGATGTTCTTGTATTACGTGATTGTTCCTTACCCTGAAGGTACGATCAAAATTTATTATTTCCATGCCGGGAGTCTAAAAATGTTACTGACGGTATGCCTGTGACGGATTGTTCATAACGCCGGTAAACCGTTGATCAGGAAAATACAGGCGTGATCTTTGGCGGGAAAAGTTCAAAAAGAAATACCTGCTGAAAACCAGTGAACCACTGCCGTTGATCCAGATGATCCTGAAGATTGAATTTTGGCAGACCCTCGGTGGTACTGGTTACCATGATAAGCCAGTACTGATTGAGGCGACGCTTTCGGTAGAGACTGAGCTTGTGGGTTTTACGTTGAATGGTCTGTTCGATAAGACCGGGAATCCATTCTCCTGTGTCAGGCTCATCGTGTATCGACCAGTTTGAGAAACGAAGTCCGGGTATATACAGAACCCTGATGTGATCAAGAAACGGAAGGTCAACCGGCTGTTGTTCAATCAAACTGTATTCTGTTCCCCCGTTTATTTCCTTTATCCGTTCACCCACCCATTCAGCCAGCAGGGCTGCCTTGTTTTGTGCCGAACCTGAACGGTGGCATGCATCATTACGGAAACCGGCCTGAACATACAAACTGATGCCATGTTTCGTTTCAAATAAACTACAGGCTTCCTGCAGGATCCCTTTTTCTTCTTCATGATGGGGCCCCGGCTGAAAATAATCGTGTGTGGCATAACTGCCGGTAAGACGTGTTATTTCAATACCAATGGCATACCGGCGGGAATGGCGAAGAATAAAATCGGGTGACTCCGACTTGATGATCCGTCCGCTGGGGAATCCCTGGCTCATGTGCCTGAAGGCCTCGAGAAAAATCCATTCTTCCTGATCTTTTACCGGTGCATCCATAATCATGAACCTGTTTATGATTATCCCGCCTGATGATTCTTTTACAAATTATTTATTTCAGTATTTCCCGAAACCTCATGATGTCCGGTTATTTGCTTACAAGCCTTAGCCCAATAATGGAGACGATCAGCATAACCAGGAAAAACAGGCGCCGGAAATCAGCCGGTTCCCTGAAAAGCAAAATGCCCGCAACGACCGTCCCTGCTGTTCCTATTCCCGTCCACACAGCATAAGCCGTGCCTATGGGAATAAAACGGGTGACTCTGTATAGCAGCAACATGCTGATGACCAGACTGGCTGCAAATCCGCCCAGCCAGAATAGGGATTCGTTTCCCGTGGTTTCCCGGGCCTTACCCAGGCAAATGGCAAATCCGGTTTCAAACAAACCTGCTATAATCAGCGTTAACCAGTGCATAAGGCGAATTCTACTTTATTATCTTTCCGCAACGACCAGCATTTCATAATCCTCGGTGGTCAACCGGTCGTTTCTTGAAAAAGCACCGAGGCGGGCTCCGAATATCTCAACTTTTGTATATCCCAGAGATTTCAATAACCAGGTAATTTCACTGGGGACATAATATCTTTCGTTGCATTCCAGCACCTTCCTGTTGCCATCATCATCCTCTACCTCTGTAAGGTTATGATCACGGAAGGTCATCAGATCAAATGTTTTGCTCCGGTATGTGGCATTGCCTTCTCCGGAAGATGAGTTACAAAATTCTTCCACTGAATGAAACAAAGGGAACAATCCGTTCAGGGTGGTGAAAAGAAACTTGCACTTTTTCTTGAGAGATTTGGTTACATTTTTCAGGATTTCAAAGTTCATCTCGTCGGTTTCCATCAGGGGGAATCCTCCTTCACACAGCATGATGGCGGCATCAAAATCCTGATCAAAAGGCAGGTTTCTTGCGTCATACCTGCGGAAATCGATCTCCAGATTCTGCTTGCGGGCGTTTTCGCGGGCCCTTTTCAGTTGTGATTCCGAAAGATCAATCCCGGTAACGGAATAGCCCCGTTTGGTCAGTTCAATGGCATGCCTTCCCGTGCCGCATCCCACATCAAGTATTTTGAGTGACCGGTTGTAATCCAGTTCTCTTTCAATGAAATCAACTTCGCCTGATGTCCCCTGGGTGAACGATTCCCTGTCGTACTGTTGCCCGTAATTTTCAAATAACGATTCATACCATTTTTTTGATTCCATTATCAGTTGTTTATGGCATTAAACGGCGGGCAAGTTACGAAAAAATCAGGTGAACCATCTGGTTCATCGGATCTTCTGGTATTATCCGTGCCTGCTTGCAGATGGTTTTATACAATAAATGTGGCTATGTGTACATTTGCCTGCCATGTAAAATCAAATAATTATTTGTTGATAGCTATAGCTTTATGAATATTTTCTTTTGATAAAGCCACCAGGCCGGGATGAAAAGGATTCCCACATACAACAGGGCATATAACAGGCTCATAAATTCGGGTGAGAGCAGGGTATGTTTTGACAGATCAACGAAATAGTTGTTCAGCGTGAAACCACCTATCGGCGTGCCATAAAAAACAAATCCCAGGATATCGGCCAGAACATAGATCGTGATGGCGTTCGATCCGAAAATGATTCCTATTCGGGCGATGCCTGTTTTGTTTTGCATGTCTACCCGAAAAATGCTGGCTGCCAGCAAAATCATGGCAAAGCCTCCCGTTACCAGAACATACGAACTGGTCCATAGGTTTTTGTTGAGGGGGAAAAACCAGCTCCAAATATAACCGGCTATAGCCACTATTGTTCCCAGAAAAAACATCCATATTACCTTTCGTTCTTCTTCTGTTTCACTTAAGATCAATCTGCCTGTGAGCATACCCATTATTCCGGTAGCGATAGCCGGAAAAGTACTGAGAATCCCTTCCGGATCCCAGGTTCCCTGCCACATCTTGCCCGGCAGCAATTGACTGTCAACCCAGGCCGCCAGGTTTACACCCGGTTCAAGCATGGCTTTGTCATATCCGGGAGTGGGAATCAGCACCATGGCCAGCCAGTAAGCAACCAGTATCAATCCGCCGGTTACCAGCTGGGTTTTCCAGCGTGTATGAAGAAATAACAGGGAAACCGCCAGAAATACAATGGCAATTCTTTGTAAAACCCCGGCGTAACGCAGCTGGGAAAGGTCAAAATGGTGAATGTAATTCAGAAGTAGCCCCACCAGAAAGATTTTCATTGTCCGGAACAGTATCTTTCTGTAGATGGATCCGCGGCTCACCCCCCGGTTCAGCAGTTTGGTATAGGCCAGCGTAATGGATACGCCCACGATAAAGAGGAAAAACGGGAAGATCAGATCCGTGGGTGTCATTCCGTGCCATCGGGCATGAAGCAGTGGCGGATAAACATGTGACCAGCTTCCGGGGAAGTTGACCATAATCATGGCGGCTATGGTAAACCCGCGAAAGGCATCGAGTGATAAAAGTCGTTTATTTTCCATAGGAAAAAAGTATCATTTCTTATATATCAGAATGTGACGCACTGAAATTTATTTCACGGCCCGGACTTTTTCTCTCCAGTTCCTTACTTCCATCGTTTCCTCCAGCCTTCTGGCATGCCCCAGGAATTCATCTGCCGTCATTTCCTTAAAGAACAACAAACCATGGGTGGCACGTATTCGCGGGCTTTCATGCTGGTAGAAAAAGTTTTTTCCCAGAACCAGCTGTATCTGTCTGAGCTGATCCACCCAGATTTGCCTTGTCAGATCACTGAACTTTCCATCGTATTCGTAGCTGGGGAAGGATGCCTCAACCTGGCTGAGATAACAGTGGGTAAACGCATGGTCCATTACACTCATGGCGTTCAGCGAAACCGGAACAATCACATTGGCCTCGGCTGGATGGAACCGGTGCCATACATTGCGGTAACCCCATATCCTCAGCCCGGAAAGGTCCTTCTCCTGTCCCCACAACCTGATGGCTTCAGCAAGAACCTGCAACACTTTATAATGGGTGTCGGGGCCGCTCCCTTCCGGGTCAAAGGCCAGACTGATCACCGTAGGGTCAATCTCTTTCATTTGATTCAGCACCGGCTCCACATCCCTTTTCCGGTAAGGCTGCTCGGTGAAGATGTCACCGGTATAGAATCCCAGCCGCATATGATGGACATCCTTTACCTGAATACCGAAACGTGCCCATACCAGTTCTTCTTCAAATTCCCTGATCCTCCCTTTTAATTGCTGAATAGGTACCGGATTTTTTTCTCCGTCATAGCTGCTGTACAGAACCGTGAGAATTTTGTCGATTTGCTGCTTCAGCTCATTCACATCATGGATCCCGTAAATTTCCACAAGGGAACGGACAATCCGGTGTGAAAGCCCCCGCCTTAATTCAAAAGGTTCCCCCGAAGCTACCTTGATCAGATAATGATATACATCCTTGTCCCATTTGTATTTATACCCTTTCTCAAAAAAATCAGGATATTCGGTCATCTGTATCAATCCCGCATTCAGAAATTTTTTGGTGTCCTCCAGCGCTTCTGTTATGAAACGGTTGGTAACCGCAGTAAATCCCGAAGTTAGAATGGAAAAATGGGCTTTGTTGGTTTCGTTTCTGAGCAGACGGTGAATGTGGGGCAGCATGCCCAGCATGATATCGTCGTGGTGCGGGCCGGTATGGTAATATACCTGGTGACTTTCTCCTTTCATTCCCCGGTTGATCTTTTGCACCACCGAATCTATCACCGTTTGAACGGTCTTTTCATTCAGACCGGGAATTTTTGAGCAGTATGGATCGCTTTGCAGATCCTCGATGGTCAGGTGGTGGGCATATTTGTCGAGTTTACGGCACAGATCAATCACCGTACGCTGGGTTTTTTCCTCGTTCCACTCCTGTGTGTTGTAATAGTGATCAATGCTTGCGCTGAGTTTTGAAGCTGCTCCGCGGGTGAGGTAAAAACGTGCATTGTTTAGTTTGTGCAAAGCCGAGGCAGGGTGAAAATTTGCAGGCTTTTCCTCGAGAGCATTTCTTACTACGGGAGCTTTGGCATCACCGGCCGCGAAAATAATGGCCGTGGTATCGGGATGGTAGGTAATGGTTTCCAACCCAATGGTAATGACCAGACGGTTCCGGGCAATCTCGATTCCTCCCAGATCGGTAGCAGCAACCGCCTGGGTTTCAAAATTGGTGGATGTTAACCGCGTGGTGGAATGATGATCGGAGCCCCGCGTATTGAAAGCAATATGCCCGTCAGGACCGATTCCCCCGAGAAAAAAACCGATACCTCCCATTTTACGTATGCGGGCTTCGTATTCCGAACACCAGTTATCGATCATGAAAATGGACTCCTGCTGAAGCTGTTCGAATTTGCTGGCCGGTTCACGGTAACGGAGCGATAAATCAACCACCGAATCCGGAAAAACTTCCGCGTAATGTTTTCCTTCCGCCAGGGGGATCTTTTCTGAATCGATCAGCATGGCATTCTGGCTTTTCAGTCCGAACCCATTGAGGTAAAAATGCTTTACGTAATAACAGAAACTGTTATGCTGGGATGAATCGATCGGGTAAAATTCATCGATCTGAACAAAACGCAGACGGCTGAGATCGGGTCGCGAAAGTTTTCCCAGGCCGTACCGGTCCCGCATTTTCCTGCCTTTTCCGGTATTCCACTGCTCGAGCAGGTACCTGGTCCATAATATGAAATACTCAGGTGTTTTACCGGTTGGCAGGCTGATCACCCCTTCCGGGTTTTCGGCAACCCATTCAAGAAACCGCAACGAGGTAAGAAGACCAAGCAGGGGAAAATTATCCACTACAATGTAGGGAACATTGGTTTTTTGCAGTGCGATATTCGCTTCACCAATGAAATGCCTCTCTACATTTGTGAAATTGACTGAATGCATTGTTCCGATATTTTTATAACTTGAATTGTTTTTATCGGATTTCTGTTTCCCGGATTTGAAAAGCCAGTTTTAAGATACTAAATTCTTATATAAATAATAACTGCTGTGAGAAATTATTTCATTTCTGTATTTCTTATGTTAATGATTATCAGTAGTCAATGTAAA
The DNA here is from genome assembly GCA_049975425.1 of Bacteroidales bacterium. GTDB lineage: Bacteria > Bacteroidota > Bacteroidia > Bacteroidales > VadinHA17 > HyVt-105. The sequence continues at coordinate 13,154 of JBNGDI010000007.1, read as the reverse complement.
ATTTTGCCCGATGGCCCTGCTGTCGGGGAAATTCGGGTGGAATGGGAACTGGTCAGTAATGTCGACAACCCTGCTCCGGGTGCCCTGGCCTGTTATACTCTTACTAATTCAGGTAAGACCATACTGGGATCTTCCGGATGGGCCCTGTATTTCAATATGGCTCCCCGGTCGATTGTTCCTGCTTCTGACACCGCAGAGGCAGAGGTGCAGCATATCAACGGCGACTGGTACAAACTTGTGCCACGCAAGGGGTTTAATCTTCCTCCCGGCGAAAGCATTGATATTTACTATGCCTTCCGGGGATGTTATCTCAAGGAAAGCGATGCTCCCCGGGGACTTTATTTTGTGTTGTACAATGAAGAAGGAGAGCAGCAGGATATCATCGTTATCGGTGATTACAGGGTGAAACCCTTTGTAAGGCCCGGTCAGTTGCGCTGTTCCAGAAACGATCCTTCTCCTCTTCCCTGGGCATCGGCAAGACTCAGGGAATATGCCGCAATGAAACCGGATTCTGCCATGGGATTCATGCCACTGATCCCCTCTCCTGTGAGATACAAAACCGGAGAACACCGCTTTATGCTGGATTCGACCTGGGTCATCTCTTTTGATGAAGGTCTGAATTTTGAAGCCCGGTATCTGAAGAAAAAATTAGCCGAACTGACCGGGATGGAACTGTTGGTAACCGGCCGGAAAAGAATGGCCGGTCCGGTCATTGAGTTGAAAAACATGCCGGTGATTGTGGGAGGGAAGACGGAAGAAAGTTACCGGCTGGAAATGGAAAGCGGAATGATCCGTATACAGGGCACTCCTGCCGGTGTGTTCTACGGAGTACAAAGCCTGCTGGGGCTTATTCCCTTTTCTGCCTGCCAGGGAAAAAACGGATCGGTTGTCTTTTCCGAAATATATATCGAAGATGCTCCCCGCTTTGCATACCGCGGGCAGCACATCGATGTATGCCGGAATTTCCAGACCCGGAAACAATTGCTGAAAATCATCGATCTGATGAGCATGTATAAGCTGAACCGGCTGCACCTGTACCTTACAGAAGATGAAGGGTGGAGGATTCAGATCAAAGCGCTTCCAGAACTTACCGAAATGGGTTCACGCCGGGGCCATCCCGCAAAGGAGCCCGAATGCCTCCCTCCGGCTTATGGATCCGGGCCTTTCCCGGATCGCCCGGGTAATTATGGTACTGGATATTATTCACAGGAAGAGTTTAAAGAAATCATTCGTTATGCCCATGAAAGGCATATTCAGGTGATTCCCAGCATAAACCTTCCGGGTCATGCAAGGGCGGCCATCAGAGCTATGGAGGCCCGCTGCAGGCGCCTGATAGAACAAGGGAAGCCGGAAGAGGCAGAAGAATACCGTCTTATCGACCCGGACGATAAATCGATGTACCGGTCGGCACAATTTTATGACGATAATGTGGTGAATGTGGCCAGGGAATCGGTTTATCATTTTTTTGAAACCGTGGTTGATGAGGTTATTGCTATGTACAGGGAAGCAGGAGTCCCCCTGGATATGATTCATACCGGAGGTGACGAGGTGCCGGACGGGGTATGGACAGATTCACCGTTATGTGATACATTGCTTGCCCGCCTGCCCGGAATCACAGATCCGAAAAACCTGCAGAACTACTTTTTCCGGCGGATTGTTCGTATTCTGGAAGAAAGGGGCCTGAAAACCGGTGGGTGGGAGGAAGTGGCCCTTACCCGGTTGGAAGATGGAACATACAGAGTAAATGAAGAATTCAACCGGAGGAATGTGGTTCCCTATATCTGGAATAACCTGCGTGGATCGGAAGATCTCGGCTACCGGATGGCGAACAGCGGGTATCCTGTGGTGCTGTGTCCGGCTACCAATGTCTATCTTGATCTGGCTTATGACCCTCATCCGAAAGAACCCGGTTTGTACTGGGCAGGATACAACAATGAGCGGGATGCCTGGGAACTGGCACCCTTTTACATGATTCCGGATAAGAGCGCCGGATCTGAAAAACTCGAATCCCGGGCACGGCCAAATATCATTGGCCTGCAGGCTGAGCTGTGGCACGAAACCATCAGGGGAGGGGAGATGATGGAATATTACCTCCTTCCCAAAATGATTGCTTTTGCCGAACGTTCCTGGGCAGAAGTACCTGTATGGGAAATCCCGTCGGAAAAGGGAAAGGCCCTGAAAGAAAAAGAGATTCAGTGGCAACAGTTTCTCATCACCCTGTATCAGGAAGAACTCCCGAAACTTTCCTTGCGGAACGGGGGGTACAACTATCGTGTCCCTCCTCCCGGAGCCGTGATTCGGAACGATATGGTGGAGGCCTGTATGCCCTGTGATGGATTCAATATACATTATACTACTGATGGCACAGAACCCGTCAGTGAATCGGAAATATATACCGCCCGAATACCGGTTGAGGACACAGTCCTCCTGAAAGCATTCGACCGGGCCGGACGCAGCAGCCGAACGGTCAGGGTGAGTGCTGATCTTTATGATGACCGGGAATAAAAGCATTCCGCTTCAATGATTTTTGGGGCCTTAACCGATTCTGCAGAGAGGCGGGGGGCTCCGTTTGGTTTTCCACCACATGGCTCCGGGATAATGTCAGTGGAAACAATAGAAAAATCAATACATTAAGATGTCGTGTATATAATTATTCCTTCTCAAATTCAATCAGTTCGATGGGAGCTCTGTTGTGCTCAACCATTGCCACCCTTACACCTTCAGAAGGGGCGTTCGGCTCAGTCAGTATTTTCAAATGACGGTTCGATAATTCGAGATCCAGATCATCCACCTCAAAAGCAACATGGGGAACCGTTTGTATCAAAGGATGAATGGGACTGCCTTTCTCAAACCTCATCCATTCTATCCCGAACGGACTGGTTTCGAATCCCGAGACATAAAACCTGAACTGAGGGATATATTTTTCATCCGGCATTACCTTATCAGTGGGTATCCCCACGTGGTGGAATCTCCATCCCCATTTTTCAATAGCCTCAGGCAACTGATGATCTTTTCTTCTGTTTTTTGAATTTATCTTTTCTTTCATGGACGAGGAAATATTGGCTGTTTTTCGGCAAAATTAGTATTTCTCAGCTATTTCTTTCTGCCTGCCAGGCCAGACATCCTGTTATTCTGACTGTTTGCGTAACCATTCATAGTATTTGCTGCGAATTTTCGGGTTCATACCCCCATGCCCTCCATGGTCCGTCACAAAAGTTACATGGCAGCCGGTATTCCTGAGTTTTTGCACCAGTTTTTCCGTTAGCTCAAACGGGCAATTTAAATCCTTTGTACCATGGAAAATAAAAACCGGAACATTCCTGAACCTTGTCAGATATGCTTCTTGCAGAAAATTGGGCGCTTCCGGGTTGATCCAGCGCCTGGCCAGATCGGGATGGCCGGAAATGATCGCGATAGCCCTGTATCTTTCCGGATGCTCGTAATAGGTTCTGTAAACGCCATATCCGCCCATGGAAAACCCACTTAAGATTATTTTGGTAGTGTCTATGGTAAAGTGCTGAATCACATCGGTGATGGAATATTCAATATCGGCCTGCGCTTCGGGAACTGCAAAGCAGTTGGAGGTACCCCGTCCGTTAGGAGCCAATACAATGAACCCTTCCGGGATCACGGTGTTCCTGGACAATACCCTGTCATCATCCCCGCTGCCATGCAGGTAAACCAGTAGCGGGTACTTTTTCTCTCCCGTATAGTCTTCGGGGACAAATACCGAATAGGGATACAGTTTGTTTCCTGCACGGTATGCCCTTCTGTATGTGCCTTTTTTCTGCTTAAACGGATCTTTTCCGGCCTGTATCTGTTGCAGGTAATGTTCCGCTTCGGCAAACTGTTTGCGGATGGTGTATGAACTTTCGTAGTTCTTTATCCGGTTCAGGGCTGAGTCAATTTCATTGATATAAAACATCAGGGTATGGTATGTGCCTTCAGAAAGCCCGGGCCTCAATGAACGAATGGCCGATCGGTATTCTTCCGGGTAGACATCGGGAAAAACGCTGAAATAATGCCTGTCTGCCTGCTGTTCACCAGAAAAGACCTCCACACGGTATCCTCCGGGGATCAGGTTTCCGTTATCAACAGGAATTTCCAGTTCGTTGAATCCTTTCCGGAAATTCAGGTTGATGCTTTTACGAACCACCGTTGCATTTTCGCCCGATGCAATGGTTATTGAAATTCGTCTCGAAGTGTCATCCGTGGTAAAGCATGCCAGCCTGACCACAGGGTTTTCATTTTTTGAAATATGGCATTTTGAAAGCATGGAAGAACACCGGTAAGGGATATGTTCGGGTTTTTCAAAATGGCAAACCCGGTATTTTTTCTTCGATTGTTCACTCTGAAACCGGTTGTCGTATTCCATGAAATAATAGTTTTTCTCTTTTTCTCCTATAGCTTTTACAAAACAGATGTTAAAGCCTGCACTTACCGAAAACCAGGGATGGTAAGGATGCACCTCTTTCCAGGGTAGAAGCAGCTCGAACGAGATTTTCCCGTTTTTGCATCCGGTCTCAAATTTTGTATCCCGGCTCAGGCGTTGCATCTGAAGATCTATATTATAATACCAGATCATTTTACGCGACCAGGATTGACCTGCGGAAAATCCCAGTACGTAGAACTCATCGGTGGGTTCGTTGTTCTTTTGTGGTTTCCCGATCAGAAAATGAAACCCGTCACCATTTTGATATCCCCTGTCGCGCACGATCAGGCTGTCGGCATGTGCTTCCAGGTACAGGTAAAGAAATTTTTCATTGTGTGCCAGATAGTAGCCGGCTGTTATATCCGGGTTGTTCGGATTGCTCTTCGTGATGGTTTTAAATGCCTGTAACCGGAAGCCCGGCTGCATTTCGTTGGCATATCCGTCGATGATAGGCTCATGAATAAGATAAGGAATAGTGTTTTGTCCTGTGGCATTTAAAGAAAAAATTATAAATAAACCGTGGAATAAATACTTCATAATCATTCTGGTTTTGTAAAAAAGACGGATTATTCCAATTTCCTGCTGCACGTTGCAAAGCATCTTGAACAGCTTTCGGCATATCGGATGAAAGAGGAATATGTTCCGGTTGAAGGTTTCGAAATATGTAATATCACTTTTCCAGAGGCAAAGCCACCAACAGAAAATCAGGACCAAACAAACTCCCAGCTCAGGTATATTGCATGTTTGTGCGCTATTTTTGTTTCTTAGTTATTCTGAAAAATTCTTTAAGTTCTTCTTTTCCTGTTCCATCTGAATCGTGCCATCTGATACCTTCAATTGCCTGAAGCATACTTTATGATCTTTTTAATTCTGCCAGAGCGTGATCAGCCCAGATGATTTTCTAAGAACGATTCTCATAGAGTTTGTTGGTGTCGGAATGTTGATGTGTCCTGCCACTCTTTACACCCCAGAGTTACTTTTCTCTTGATTCCTTTTCTTCTTTTGATATTTCATGCCACCAGTCCGACTCTTCTTTAACCTTCAGAAGCTAATCAAAAATGCAGCTGTCCTTGAGCCGTGTGATTCATTCTGTCAACAAACGGACTAAATAAAAACAACAATTGCATTCAGTCTATTTTACAGGACAAGCCTTCTGTTTGTTAATAATTAAACAGTTATCTTTATATTGGATTTCTCTCATATTCCAGGGATACCCCTGACTGACACTCATATACTGTCCTGTTCCGGTAGGTATCAGAACAAAGGTAGGCCATGGACCGCTTTTGTTTTCTTTGTAAGTTTCATCACTGTTCCAAATCAGGTTCCAGTACTGATTCCAGTTTTCGAATTCGGCATACACGAAGGTTGTCCATGGCCCGGATTCGTAAAACCTGCTTCCCGGCTCATTTTCGAATGTGCCGACAACGAGCAGCTCAGTCAGATTTCCAATTTGATTGATGCGACGCAGAAAAGGTTCTGTAAGCTCAACAGCATTGGCATCTTCGGCTATTATTCCTGCAAGTGCATCTGTTCGGCCGTTTAGAAGCTTATCCATGGCCTGGCGGGTACGGCTATTGAGTCTGGCAAATCTCGACTTTTGTTCATCTGTATGGCTGAACATCAGGTCAAAAACAGACTGGCCTGTTAGTTTTGCAAAAAGCCTTGTATCATCAGCCGTTAACTCCAGAGAACCCTCTTTGAGGAGATATATTCCCGCTCTTTGCCGGGCGGTTTCGGGTTTGGCAGAATCAGTTGTTTGTAATATCGGCGGCATGAAAAACGAAGTATCGAATGCGGCTTTGAGAATATTCCTTCCCTGGTTGGCGGCAGGAAACATTGAGGTATTGCCCTGAATGTAATAAAAGAAATCTTTTTCGGTTAACCACGCAAAATCGGCTTCAAAAATGCGGTTACTTCCGCTGTGTGTAATTATCTTTCCCCACCTGTTGTGCTCATATACCACCCAGCCGTATCCGTATTCAGAGTATCCGTTGTTTTCCGGTACATAACCAGTTGTCCAGCGCTTTGCAACGTCATTTTTTAATACACCATGCCCTTTCACGGTTGTTAACCATTTGTGCATGTCGGTTACGGTAGTATGCATGCCTCCGTTACCCCGAAGATGCCAGTTTGGCCCGTCTTCTAACCAGCCACGCTTGTATACTTCGCCCCAACGTTCGCCTTTTTGGTAACCAATGGCCATTTGGTATCGGTCCCAGTCAGGCAGAATATATCCGGTCTGGGTCATTCCGGCAGGTAATAGCAGTTCTTCCCGCAAAAAGGCTTCGTAACTCTTTCCGGTAACTTTTTCGATGATCATAGCCAGTAGAGAATACCCGGTATTGGAATATCCGTAGCCGGAACCGGGGCTGAATTGCAAGGGGGATGACATGGTTCGGTCCATGTATTCCCGGGTTTCAATGGGTTCGTCGTCAGGGCCAATGCCTCCCGGAAGACCGGAAGAATGCGTAAGAAGCTGGTGTATAGTGATGTTTTTTTTGTCGTCAGGTACTTGTGTGAAGTATTTAGTAATGGTGTCATTCACTGATAATTGTTCATGGCTTTCGAGAAGCAGAATGGCCGCAGCAGTAAACTGCTTGGTAACAGATCCGCACGTCTGAATAGTACCTGAGGTATAGTGACGCCGTGTTTCGCGGTCGGCCAACCCATAGCCTTTGCTTAGCAATATTTCATCACCCTTGCTAACAACTATAGCCCCGGAAAAACCAAGTGTTTCCATTCCTGATAAATAACGGTCAATCTTTTTGCCTGTTTCTGAAGCGATTTCCGTTTGAGGAATGGATGTATCTTCTGAATCACCGGCATTATTATTTCTTGACGTACAAGAATACAAGTTGAATACAAAAAGAAAAAAGATTAATAATTTATGCATAATATTTTTTTGTTTTATAGATACTAATATGTTCATTCAAGCATGGGACACAGCGTTCCCGCGGTATATGTCAGGGTGGTTGAACCAGCGTGGTTTTTCTTTTAAGTGTCAAGTTAAGAAAAAATTCAATGCGTACCGTAGTATTCAAATCCGCTTCAATGGTCGCAATGGGGAACCCATTCGTTATGCAATTTTCCGGATTTGTTAATCGGTCGTATTTTCAATATCCGCCTTTCTGATCCGGACGCTTCCGGGGAGGATGTCCTGGAAACTTGGGATTAGGCGAAACGAGATATTCTGGTCGAACAATAGTTTCAAGAGGCTACCCGTATTTTATGCTCTTTTTCGGCAGCAAAAGCAAGGCAGGCAATGATCTGGTCTTCGCTGAGTTCGGGGAAGTCATGGATGATCTCCGCTCTGGTCAGGCCTGAGGCCATTCGCTTAGAACATCATACACAGAGATCCTGTGCCCTTGATACAAGGACGGCCGAAGCGCTTGTTTGTGTTGATCTCAATGCATTTGGAGTAGTACATATGTCCATTTTAGCAAATCTACAATTTTTCCGGAATTTGAATTTTAAATCTTGGGCATGCAGCACAACGGCCAAGTTTAAGCGTAGTGCGGGATTAGAAACACTTCACTTTCAGTTTTGACTTATCTTTATTAGATGACAAAATGCTCAATTTTAACGATTCAGCCCTTATTATGCTTATATAATACTGGCATTAGTTATTGTTACATTTCTGAACTATCCATTCAGTATAGGTTTGTAAATATCCTTTAGCAAAGAATGGTGGCGGTATCCCTTTTCCAAATTTCCAATCCAGAAGTGAGTGATCACCTTTTTCAAATGTTATTGTTTGGATATTCCTATACTTTCTAAAATTATTTACTGTCTCCGCTGGAGGGTATGAATCATTTTCTTTTCCAACCAAAACGAGTATATCAGTTGTGGTTCCTTCCAAGTATTTCTCAGGATTGAAATTCATTACTTTGTTCCACCATGGATAATAGTATAGTTCTTCAGAAAAATCTTCTGCACTTTCAAACCATGGTTTGTCCTTGGATCGCTTGATTTTTTCTTGAATTATTTTTCGTTCAATGGAATCATTTTCAAAGGTCAAAATTTCATTGTACAGGTCTTTTGCTTCCATTATGTCACTTTGATCAAACCCTTTTCGCTCCAACCGATAAGTCATTTCTCTTTGAGTTTGTTGTAAAGGGGATGTTCCTGATGCTGATACCATTACAATAAAGTCTATTGGGTAGAGAGAATCCACAATTAGGCTCACCCACTCGCCTTCGCTTATTGCAAAAAGACCAACTTTATCAAAATTACGTTGAGTTTTAATTTTCTCTATGCCGGCAATAGCATCCTTTGCGTATCCATTGTACCCAACATCATAGGTGTTGCCGCCTGATTTGCCGCTTCCCCGTTTATCATAAGCAAAACCGGTTATTCCGTTACGAGCCAATTGTCGGGCATGAAATGCGTATTCCTTTCGCGATTCACTTCCCGATCCATGAAGAAATACAACCAGGCAATTGCTTTCATCTGATTTTGGGCTATAAAGAGTTCCGTAAAAATCATATCCGTCATTTTGAAAAACTATTTCATTTTCAGTATACGTTAAAAAATATTCCTTAATTGATAGAAAAGTCACTGCAAGAGAAAAAAATAACAGAAAATATGAATAAGGTCTTCTGACTTTGTAAACATAAATTATCAGGGCAGCCAGGGTAATTAATGATAGAATTACTACAAATAATCGTGTATCCATAACTACCCCAATTGCACTAAAATTTGAAAAAAACAGGAGGTAGGCAAGAAAGATCGATCCGGTAAATAAATGTTTTTTCATGTCCTGTCTGTTATGGTAATTAATGCCAACGGTAAATTGTATGTGTAGTGGCAGACTGCGTGGCACTTGCCTGTCAAACCGCTACGCAGTTTAAGCGGGCTACAAACTTTGATATTTAGCGCTTACCCTGCCATTACTTATACAAAATGTTAGGAGTTCGGCATTTATTTCTCTATTTGTTTTCTTCGTTTAATAGTTCTAAATAATTTTTGACAAAATAAACCCAAGTATCTAATCTGTCATACAGCTGTTCTGTTGCAGGAAATGGGATGATAACATCCGGAGCAATTCCAATATTGTCAACAGGGTTTTCAGGTAAACGTTTTGAACGTGTCATAGGACACCATAATTGATAATTACCTGATGGAAGATTGTTCGGTGTGATATTTGAATAATCCAAAACCCCTGCTGTGCTATTATTACCAAATAAAATTACCTTATCGCTTTGTCGGGCAGCCAGCAGGAACTGTTCGGCAGCCGATGCATTTAACTCATTTATTATTATTCCAATGTTTCGAGGCATAGAATAAACAGTATCCATTTTAACTGTTTCACTTTCATCTGCATCAAAGGGGTGAGTAACAAAGCCGCCTATATTTTTTTTCATTGCTTCAACTAAGGCTTGTGTCCATTTCATGCCTTCTTCTCCATTGCGAATTTCTCCTTTCTCCATTGCATCTTCAAAAGATTTAATATTTCCCCTTGAAGCATACCATTCTACTCCTTTTGATTCGTATGGTTTTGAATAGATTAGTTTATTAAGCTCTTGATAATATTGGTCCTGTCCACCTCCGTTATTTCTGATATCCACTATCAGATTTGGACGAGCCGTTATTTCGTTCCAATGTTGCCTTAACAGTTTATTACCTGTATTATTATAAAAGCTTGGGATTCTTATATAATATGTGCTGTCTCCCAGATACATCGCAAGAGGAAAAGTATTTATTCCATTGGGGAATTCAGGCACATAAGAATATAATACAGATTTATCTAAAATATCAGAGTCTGATTTTCTGACAAATCTTGTAACATTATGAAATTCAAGAATCTTTCCACTCAAATGTAATGAGGCTTTTGTTTTATATGTCTTCTTTTCTTCTATCAATGAATAGTTTGTCACATTAAACAAAGTGTCCTTGAAAGGTTCAAATTCGTAAATTATTTGTCCTCTTTTCCACCCCTGCTTATTTAGAACAACACCAACATATTTTTTACCGTCTCGTGCAATAAAGAATCTCTCCCTGAATCCTTCCCATACACCTTCAATACCTATTGCATTTTTGGTTTCTTCTGCCAAGCTGTCAACATTGAAATTTAGAATTTTCCCGTATGTTGAAATGTGCATAACTTCAGATTGCTGATTGCCTTCTTTCCAAATACGGCTAACACGAAGATGTTGGTCTTTAAAAAAATCGGTATAATCGTTAAAGTAATATTCGCAACTATCCGGATGTGTAGTAATTTTTTGTCTAATTTCTTTTTCTAAAAGCAGAAGATGCGAACGGTTAGCATCGTTCACTTTATCATTATACCCAGGATAGTCAGCCTGGATTTTTTTAACCAAGAAATCAAAATCCTTTAAGCAATCATTTGTTTGTGAAAATGATAAATTATTAATAAAAAGGGTAATTAGAGTTATTAAAATAGTCTTTGCACTCATATGAATTTTTTTTATATTGTTAATTTCTCGTGGCCGTTTCCCATGCTTACGCCGGTGTGTGACCATTCCGGGTTGTGTAAATGCTCGTACCGAAGGTTCGCCATGTGCGAGTGGCCAATGGCCACACATTGTTCGGCGGTATGTTTTGTTTGCGTGCCCGGCGTTAGGAGGGCTGGCGTGGTTTTTGCCAACGCGGCGCTTGCAAAAAGTCTCATTTTGGTTCTTAATAATCGTGCCGCAACCATAAGCGTAAAGATGATAACTAATCTACCTTAATTTGGTCTTTGCTAAAGGAGAGCAGCAAAAACCATGACAAGTAAATTAAATATACCGACCTGTTACCGCTAGTGTTTTTATCTTTTTGTTAGTAATTCAAACAAAGGATCATTTATGTAGTAGTTACCTGTCCCTAGTTTCTTTTTTGTTAGTAGATTGTCTTCTGCAAGCTGATTAAGATAGTTTGCTGCAGTTATTCTGGACACCTTTAAGTCACGTTGTACGAACTCAATTTTGGTATAAGGATGCTTGAATAAATTGTTTAATAAATCTTGGCTGTAGAACTTGTAATTATCTCGTAATGTGCTTTTGTACCACATCATCAATTCTCGAATCTCCAGGATCAGATCAATAGTTTCGCGGGCAGTTATTTCAATTCCCCTGATCATGAACAAGAGCCATTCTTCCCAATTGCTGGTTTCTCTTACATCCTGAAGTAATCTATAATAGTCAGGTTTGTTTTTAATGATGTATTTGCTTAGGTATAGTATTGGGAGGTTTTGGAGTTTTTCATGGATCAGATAAAGGATATTAATTATTCTGCCAGTTCTACCATTGCCATCATAAAATGGGTGTATGCTTTCAAATTGATAATGAATGATTGATAATTTTACAAGAGGATCAAAGTCACATAAACTCCGGTCATTAATAAATCTTTCAAGATTTGACATTAAGCTTTTAATCTCTTCCGGATCTTGTGGAGGAGTATAAATAACCTCTCCGGTAGAGGAGCTTTTCAAGACAGTACCTGGCAACTTTCGAAATCCAGCTTTGTTGCCCTCAAGCTCCTCATGAACCTTTAAGATTATCTTATTTGTGAGAAGCCCTGATTTTGAAATTAATTCGAATCCCTTTTTAGTTGCATTGATATAATTCTGAACTTCTTTGGCATTTAGCGATTTAAATGAGTCAAGGTTTAAGCCTGACTTATACAGGTCATCATGAGTTGTGATGATATTTTCTATTGCAGAACTATCCTTTGCTTCTTGTAGGCCAAGAGTATTGATTAGAATAGTCTGGTTTGGGATAGTTGAGGCAATACCCTTTAATTCAGCTAACGCAGCATGTGCTGAAGGCAGACTCTTAAGCACTGATTTAGATTCAAAATCAATATCAAGTGGCAGCGGTTTCAACGTCTTGTTCATTCTATAAAGAAAATGCAGTTTTCTATACAAAGAAAACATCATTTGTAAAGAAATGCAAGTTTTCTTTACATATGGTGATAAGTATGATAAGTATTTGCAATTATCTTAATACAGGACAATGTAGCCCAGCATTAGCGGTAACGGTCGGCGCATATGATGGATATACCCCAAAGGGAAAGACACCTTTTATTCTTCCCACAGAACCATACGGTTGACACCATGACGTTTTAGTTCCTTTTCAAAATAATCCAGCTGCGACTTAAAATGAGTAAAGCGATCCTGCTTATATGCCGGGTTACCTCTATGGAACAGCTTCTCCAATTCAGGATCTTCCAGCTCCAAAAGATCCTCCAAATCCATTCCTGTAACCGGCAATTTTTCCAAATAAGATTTAACTGTGTTCCGGCTAATCCCTAATGTCCGGGCAATTGATTTCTTACCATTACCCTGAATGTATAGCCGTAATAATTGTTTGATCTGACTTATAGGTTTTATTTTTCCTGACATATTCTACTGTCTTTGCGATTAAAAAATCGCTAAGAAATTAAAACCTGAGCAAAGTATAAGGGGGGGTCAACATGCTCCGAAATGGATGCGGTGGCGGCGTGGCCAGTTCATATTTAAAGCAGTTAATCCCTTATAATAAATTTAGAGGGGTCAATATATGCCGGAATGGCAGGTAAAAATCATGAATTCTATTAAAAAATTATCAATTTTAATTCCGAAATTAGGGGGTCAGGATGCTCCGAAATATCCACTCAATAGCTTTTTTAACTTGCATAATGTATAATTTGTTACCATGCTCTGATTTTTCTCATATGGTTGCCCCCAACGTTCCACAAGTAAGCCCGGTGCCGGGATTCTTGCGATTGTTCTTTTGATTTA
>JBNGDI010000006.1:46555-112192 GCA_049975425.1 Bacteroidales bacterium | reverse complement strand
TCTCAGGGTATCATGCTAAGATATCTGAAACTTGCGAATTTGAGGACGTAGTTATTTATTTTCCTTAAGTTCAAGAATTTAGTGCAACATGTATTGTGCCCGGATTCACATGTATTTTATTGAGGTTTCATAACCATTAATTATTTATGTATTGAGACCATCCATTCAAAAATCTATTTTTTCATGTCGCGAATAGGAAATCCCCGGGAATTTTCTCTACATTTAAAATGTAACTATAACTATTCAATTTTTTAACCATTAAATCATCTCATCGTGAAAAACACTTTTTTATTTGCATCATGTCTTCTGGGATGCATCCTGACTACCTCTGTTCCGGCCCAGCAGGCTACTATAAAAATAGATATCCTCAGGCAGGTGGGAGAAATTGACCGGAACATTTATGGGGTATTTATGGAACCGATCCGGAATTCCATGGACGGGCTGCTGTACAACCCGGAGCATCCCCTGGCAAACGAACAAGGGTTCAGGTCTGATTATATCGAAGCGGCCCGGGAATTGCAATTGACCAACATGCGCTGGCCCGGGGGAATTACACTGCCTCTTATAACTGGCAGGACGGGATCGGTCCTAAAGAAGACCGTCCGGTGCGCAGGGAACTGGCCTGGAATGTACCTGACAGAAACCATGTAGGGACTGATGAATGGCTTCAACTGGCCAGCGACATGGGAGTGGAAAGTTCCATCTGTATCAACGGAGGAACCGGCACCCTGGATGATGCCAGGTACTGGATCGAATATGTTAATTCTCCCGTGAGCTCATACTATGCCGATCTGAGAGCAAAATACGGCCATGAGGAACCTTATAATGTGAAATACTGGCATCTGGGCAATGAGGTGGACGGGGAACCCTGGCAGGTGGCCTATAAAAGTGTGGAAGATTATGTGAAATTCGCCAAAGAAGCGGCCAAGATCATGCTATATGTCAACCGGGGATGCAGAGCGTGTACCCAGCCTGTCTTTATCGCCATGGGATCATCCTGGGTGGTTCACAACGGCGTGCCCGGAGAATGGGAAACATGGAACTGGCACGTGCTGGATGAGATGGTAGATGAACCAAATGTGGAATATATAGCCATTCACCGGTACTGGGGAGGTTTCAATGAAGGCCCGGAAGTTTTTCTGGGCGACTGGGCCGAGCATTTCGATGATTACATTACCACCACGAAAAACCAGATTCAGATAGCCAAAGAGAAAAACCATGTGCGTGAAAAACCTTTCTACATCGCTTTTACCGAATGGTCACCCCGGGGCGGCGGCACCCACCTGGGAACCCTGGCATCAGCCCTGCACCTCAATCTCTTTCTTCGCCATGCCGATGCAGTAAAAAGAAGCAATTACACCATGTTTACCGGCATGCTGGCCCATAACCGGGAAGGACAGAGCTATAAAACCCCTTTCTTTTATATGTATCAACTCTTCTCGACCAACTGTCATGGCAAATCGCTGGACGTATACCTCGATTGTGAAACATTCGACGGGGAAGAATACAAAGACATCCCCTATCTGGATGTTTCCTCATCATACGATGAAAATGAAAATACACTGTTTATCAACGTGATCAACCGCCACATGGAAGAATCCATCACTACACAGATCATCAGTGATACGGGAAATTTCAAAGGGAATGCCACGGTCAGCGAGATCAACAGCAAGGATGTTACCACACGTTACAGCTATGATGAAAAGGACCGGTACCTCCCCGTAACGTCCACCTTCAGGACCAGAGGGGATACGTTCAACTACACCTTCCCACCCCATTCATTTACACAGATCAGGGTGGCAATAAATGTGCCTTAACATATCTTTTTCATACCCTGATCTGACAGGCTCCGGAATTTAATCCGGAACCTGTCAGTATTTAACGGCCCCTTCACCACGCAAAAAGCAGCGGCAATGCCGCTGGCATTTTTTTATTCACCGCAGCTGCACGCAAGCAAGCTTGCGCATCCAGCTAACGGATTAGCCGCCACAGGCGGCTGATCCATTATAACGGCCCCTTCACCACGCAAAAAGCAGCGGCAATGCCGCTGGCATTTTTTTTATTCACCGCAGCTGCACGCAAGCAAGCTTGCGCAGACTGCAGTGAATAAAAAAACCCGGCCTTCGGCCGGGCTTTTTGCGTGGTGGGAGCTACTGGATTCGAACCAGTGACCCCCTGCTTGTAAGGCAGGTGCTCTGAACCAACTGAGCTAAGCTCCCTGAAAAGGACTGCAAATATAAACGACAATCCCGATATTGCAAAATCATCCCTGCTTTTTTGTCATACCGGCAAAGAAGTCCTTGATGAATAATCAGGGTACAGGTATAGGCAAAGGTGTGAAAATTCTGGTACCTGGCTCCGAAAATAAACCCGAAACATTTTGTCCCATTGTAAGGAAAAGCAAAAAGGAATCAACCTGGAGCAGACAAGAAAAAACACCCCTCCGCCGAGCAAAAGAACCAGGAGGGGTGTTCCCCAGGTTATATTTCCAAAATCGATCAGCAGTTTTTCAATCCGGGTCACGAAGTGCAAATTTCAGTTCTTCCGACATTCATCATCCCATCCCTAAATGAAATACCTGTTTTTTTATCTTTTTTACAGGTTAATGAATGGAAAACATGTTGCCTTCCATCCACTCCAACAAATCGGCCACAACAAAAGTGCTGCCGGTAACCAAAACCATGTCATTCTCCGAAGCAGCACTCAGGGCCGCATCCATGGCTCCCGCAACCCGGCGGTAAACCTTTCCTTCCAGCCCCTTTTTCCCTGCCACAACTGCCAGATCTCCTGCATCCAACGATCTGGGAACAGAAGCCTGTGTAAAATAATAGGTCGCCTGCCCGGGCAGCAGCCCCAGTATTTTTTCGTGATCTTTATCCTGGACCATTCCCAGCACCACATGTAAGCGGTGATAAGCATAGTTGCTCAACTGACCGATCACCTCCCTGATCCCTTCCTCATTATGAGCCATATCGGCTACCATCAACGGCCGCCTTCCCACCACCTGCCATCGGCCCCTAATCCCCGTATTTTCCACCACATTACGCAGGCCTTTCAGAATAGCCCCCTGCCTGAGGGGTATCCCTTTCTCCTGCAGCACATCCAGGGTTTTCAGCACGGTGATCAGGTTCTTTGCCTGGTAGGTGGCTGTCAGTCCGCATTTCACCCGTATGGTCTGGGCAGCCGGTTTCTTCCTGAAAGAAAACACCCTGGAAGATCCTTCCATGCCGGATATTCCCTCCGGCTCGTAATAACTGTCGGCGAAATGCAGCGGAGACTGCTTTACTGACGCAACGCGTTCAAAAATCCGGGCTGTATCTTCGTGGTATTCCCCTATCACTACAGGAGTCCCCTTTTTAATGACACCTGCTTTTTCTGTAGCAATTTTCTCAGGAGTATCGCCCAGAAACCGGGTATGGTCCATGCCGATATTGGTAATGACCGAGCAAAGAGGTTCAATGATATTGGTCGAATCAAGCCTTCCTCCCATACCAGTCTCCACCACCGCTATCTCCACCCCGCATTTTTTGAAATACCAGAAAGCCAGAGCCACGGTCATTTCAAAAAACGAAGGTTGCAGTTTTTCGAAAAGGTCCCTGTAACGATTGACAAAACCGATGACATCACTGCGGGAAATGGGTGCCCCGTTTACCCGGATCCGTTCGCGGAAATCCTTCAGGTGGGGAGAAGTGTACAGACCTGTCTTCAGGCCGCATTCCTGGAGCACCGAAGCCAGCATGTGCGATACCGATCCCTTTCCGTTGGTCCCGGCAATGTGAACTGACCGGAACGCAGTATGCGGGTGACCTGTTACCCGGTCCAGTGCAAGGGTTGTCTTCAGGTCGGCTTTGTAGGCTGCCCCCCCAATACGCTGATACATGGGCAGCCTGGAATACAGGTACTCCAGGATTTTCCCGTAATCATCCTGTGTTTCCAATTACCAGGAATTATAGTGAATCCGTTCGGGCATGAACCGGTCAGGCATTTCCTTTTTCTCATCAGGATAGCCCAGCGCCACCATGCAGAATGGCTGCACATGGTCGGACAGCCTGAACAGATTATGCACGGCCTGCTGTCTTTCCTGCCGGGGATGAATACCCAGCCATACAGCCCCCAGTCCCATCCCGTGTGCAGCAAGCAGCATATTCTGCGTAGCGGCTCCGCAATCCACCACCCAGTATCCGGGCCCGTTCTGCAGCTTCAGGTCGCCACACACCAAAATCCCGTGACTTGCCTCTTTCAGCATGGAAGAATAAGGGTGTACTTTCATGAATGCATTCAGCACCGAACGGTCATCCACCACAACGAAATGCCACGGCCGGCAATCCCTTGCCGATGGAGCATACATAGCGGCTTTCAGAATTTCCCGGATGGTTTCCTGTCCGATCTTCCTGTTCTTGAATTTCCTGATGCTTCGCCGGGTATAAATAGCTTCCAGCACATCCATCATTTTCTGCATTTAAGATCATGATTTCCTGTTTCCATGAGCCGAAGATAAAATTTTTACTACTTTAGTCAATTATTAAATACAAAATTTATGGTCAGGAAGCAAAAAAAGAGTAAGATCTTCGTGCTGGATACCAACGTTTTGCTGCACGATTACCAGTGCATCTACAACTTTCAGGATAACGACATTGTAATCCCCATCGTCGTGCTCGAGGAACTTGACCGGTTCAAGAAAGGAAACGATATTATCAATTTCCATGCCCGGGAATTTACCCGCGAACTGGATAAACTGGCCGGTGACAAACTGTTCAGTGAAGGCATTGAACTGGGGAAAGATCTGGGCAAGCTGTTCATCGAAACCGGAAAGCCCTTTTCTGACCTGGTCAGCGAATCGTTCCCCGAAAAAACTCCCGACCACCGGATCCTGGCAATTGCCGATCATGTAAAGCAGAAAAATCCAGGCAAACAGGTCAGCCTGATCACGAAGGACATCAACCTGCGCATGAAGGCCAAATCGCTGGGCATCAGGGCAGAAGATTATGAAACCGACAAGGTTGTCAATATCGACGACCTGTACCGGGATATCATGACACTGGAAAACCTTGACAATGAATTGATATCCAGCCTGTATCATTCTCCTGACGGAATGCCTTTCAATTCCTTTCCCATAGAGGCGGAACCTTTCGCGCACCAGTATTTCATTCTGAAGAGCGCCAAATCCTCCGCCCTGGGACATTACGATCCGGCAACAAAAATGATCAACCGGGTGGAAAAACAACCCGCTTACGGTATTGAGCCAAGGAATGCAGAACAAACCTTTTCCATCGACGCGCTGACCCGCGATGACATCCAGCTGGTGAGTCTTACAGGAAAAGCAGGAACGGGCAAAACCCTTCTGGCTCTGGCCGCCGCCCTGCACCAGAGGAGAAGCTTCAAACAGATTTTTCTGGCAAGACCCATCGTTCCCCTGGCCAACCGTGACCTGGGTTATCTCCCGGGTGATGTGAACGAAAAGATCGAACCCTACATGCAGCCCCTGTTCGACAACCTGTCGGTTATCAAACACAAATTCAACCAGCAAAGCAAGGAATACCAGAAAATTGAAGAAATGCTGAAGGAGGAAAAGCTGGTGATCACGCCGCTGGCATACATTCGCGGGCGCAGCCTTTCCAACATTTTCTTCATTGTTGATGAAGCCCAGAATCTCACACCCCATGAAGTCAAGACCATTATCACCCGGGCCGGCGAAGGTACCAAGATGGTGTTTACCGGGGATATTGAACAGATTGACTCCCCGTACCTTGACAGTCAGTCAAACGGCCTGACCTATCTTTCTGACAAAATGCGGGGGCAATCCATTTTTGCACATGTGAATCTGGTAAAGGGAGAACGTAGCTACCTGGCGGAATTGGCCAGCAAATTGTTGTAACACCAAAACGGTTATCATGAAACGACTGATCATTGCCCGTCATGCCAAATCTGACTGGTCTTTCCCCGAAAGGGATGATTTAGACAGACCACTGAAGGATCGGGGAATTTCCGATGCCTGTATCATGGGCAAACGCATGAAAAAAACAAATGTCATCCCCGATCTGATCCTTTCCAGTCCGGCTATCAGAGCCATTCACACCGCCCTGATCTACGCCAGGGAACTGGAATTTGACCTGTCGTTCCTGAGGCTGAATGGGAGCATATACCGTGCTTCTGCACACAATCTGCTGCAGATGGTTGAATCGCTCCCGGAAGAAGTTCATTCGGTCATGATTGTGGGGCATAATCCCGCTTTCACCGACCTGGCCAATCATTTTATTCCCGAACCCGTGGAAAATGTTCCCACATCGGGCCTTGTTGTCCTCGATTTTCAGGCCACCTCATGGAAAGAAGTAAGCCAGGGTTCACTGGTGGCTGACGCCTTTGATTACCCCAAAAAACACAGGGTGTAATACTCCTTATACCATTAGCCCAACCTGGAAGCCGGTCCTCCGAAAGGGAAAACCTCACAGCTCATCCTTCAGGTGAACATAAAATTCACTACATTTGACTGAGCAACCGGACCGGGGCCCCTCATCCCTTTATCCGCAATCGATTCATGAGCAAAACCAAAAAGATCATTAACCGCGAACTGAGCTGGCTGGCCTTCAACCACCGGGTCCTGCAGGAGGCTGCCGACCCCGGCGTGCCCCTTATTGAACGGCTCAGGTTCCTTGGGATCTTTTCAAACAATATGGATGAATTTTTTAAGGTAAGGGTGGCTTCGGTGAAACGCATGATAGGACATGAAAAGGAAGCCAGGAGGATCATCGGTGAAAAACCCCGCAATCTGATGAACAGGATCCAGCAAACGGTGATCGGGCTGCAAAAAGTGTTTGACAAAACCTATCTTGAAATTGTCGGGCAGCTTGAAAAGGAAAACATCTTCCTGATCAATGAAACCCAGTTGTCAGATAAGCATAGGAACTTTGTGGAGGAATACTTTGAATCTGTCATTCTTCCCAATATCTCACCCATCATGCTTCGGAACGTTCAGGAATTTCCTCCCCTGACCGACAAATCCATATACCTGGTGGTTATCCTGAAAAGGCAAAAAAAACACGCCGCGCAAACAGAGTATGCACTGATTGAATTGCCCACTGACATGGCATCCCGGTTCCTGGTGCTACCCCCCGAAAAGAACAGAAAATTCATCATGATCCTGGATGATGTGATCCGGACAGGACTCCCGAGAATCTTTTCCATCTTCAATTTCGATCACTTTGAAGCATACACCATCAAACTAACCAGGGATGCCGAGCTGGACATTGACAACGACATATCCAAAAGTTTCCTGGAACTGATCTCTTCCAGCGTGTCCGACAGAAAGAAAGGGCAGCCGGTTCGTTTTGTCTATGACAAAAACATACCCCGCAATCTGTTGGATTACCTCATCCGTGAAATGGATCTGGATGAAGAAGACAACCTGATCCCCGGAGGAAGATACCATAATTTCAAGGATTACATGGAGTTCCCCAATACAGGAAGAACCGCCCTGGAATACAGCCCCACTCCGCCCCTTATCCATCCTGAACTTTTCCCCGGACAGAGTATTCTGGAGGTCATGGCGCAAAAGGATATACTGCTGTATTACCCTTATCAGAAATTTTCCCATTTCATCGATCTGTTGCGCGAAGCATCCATGGATCCGGCCGTAAAAACCATCAAGATCTGCGTATACCGGGTTGCACGGGTTTCGAAAGTGACCAATGCCCTGATCAATGCAGCCCGCAACGGTAAAGAAGTGACGGTCATTATTGAGCTACGCGCCCGTTTCGATGAAAAATCAAATATCTACTGGGCCCGAAAACTGGAAGAAGCCGGAGTAAGGGTCATTTTCGGGGTCCCCGGCCTGAAGGTACACAGCAAGATCCTGCAGATATCCCGCAGGGAAGGCAAATCTATACGACATTATGCCCTGGTTAGCACGGGCAATTTCCACGAACAGAATGCCGGCGTATATTCAGACCTCACCCTGCTGACTTCCGATCTACGGATCAGCCAGGAAGTAAAAAAGGTGTTTGATTTTTTTGAGAACACATTCAAAACCTATACTTACAAACACCTGCTTGTCTCCCCCATGAACATGAGACGCAGGCTGATTACCCTGATTGATAAGGAAATACAGCACACACATGCCGGTAAACCTGCATACATTATTTTAAAAATAAACAACCTGGTTGATGCAGAAATGATTAAAAAACTTTACAAAGCCAGCCAGGCCGGGGTCAAAATCAAACTGCTGATCAGGGGGATCTGCTGCCTGGTACCGGGTCTGCCAGGAATCAGTGAAAATATTGAAGCCAGGGCCATCATTGACAAATTCCTGGAACATTCCAGAATTTTTATCTTTTCCAACCTGGGAAAAGAAAAATTCTATATTTCCTCGGCCGACTGGATGCCCCGGAACCTTGATCACCGGGTGGAAGTGGCAACCCCGGTTTATGATCCTCTTCTCCAGCAGCAAATCAGGAATTATATCGATATACAATGGAGTGATAATGTGAAGAACCGTATCATTAACGATAGCCAGAGCAATCCCTATGTCGTCCGACGGCCCGGGGAGAATAAAATCCGCGCCCAGATAAAACTGTATGAGATGATCAGAGACGGCAGCCTCTCAAATGAATCATGATATCCGTACAGCAGAGTATGGGAAATGTCAAATGAATACGATAGGTTTTTCTGAATTTATGAAATGTAAAAATGATTTTGTATGGATTATCAGAAATTATGCATGCAGGTAGCGGACCTTGCGCGGGAAACCGGAAATTATATTCTCTCACAGCGAGGGCAACTGGAAAAAGATAGTATCAACCGGAAAGATACGAACGACTTTGTAACACACGTGGATGTGGCATCAGAAAAGAAAATCACCGAAAGCCTGAGCACCATCCTTCCAGGGAGCGGCTTTCTGGCTGAAGAGGAAAAAAGGGTCACGGGAAAAGAATATACCTGGATCATCGATCCGCTGGACGGAACCACCAATTTTATTCACGGTATGCCTCCCTTCTCGGTCAGTATTGCACTGCAACATAAAATCGATGGCCTGGTGCTGGGAGTGGTTTACGAGATCGTTTCAGGGGAATGCTTTTATACCTGGCATAACGCTCCTTCCTACCTCAACGGGCAGGAGATCAGGGTCTCGGAAACACCCACCCTGGCCGATTCACTGGTGGGAACGGGATTCCCCTATACCGATTTTTCCAGGTATACCGATTACATGAAAAGCCTGGAATATTTCATGAAAAACACCCAGGGAGTCAGGCGTCCCGGTTCGGCAGCGGTTGATCTGTGTTATGTGGCATGCGGCAGGTACGATGCATTCTGGGAATACCATCTGAAAGCATGGGATGTGGCTGCGGGCTCTTTGCTGGTAAAAAATGCCGGAGGCAGGGTTTCCGACTTTGCGGGAGAGGACGGTTATATGCACAACAGCGAAATGCTGGCCTCCAATGCCCAGGTGTTTGATGAACTGCTGCGTGTTGTTACCGGATTTTTCCCAAAGAAGCCCTGATAGAATGCCCCGCCCCGAGCATACCGGATCGTATGGTATCATTCTCCTCCTCAGGGGAATATCGTATTTGCCAATGCCCGTTCTGTACCTGATCTCCTCCCTTCTGTCCCCTCTCATGGAACACGTGATCAGGTACAGAAGAAAAACGGTGGACAGGAACCTGCGCAATGCATTTCCCGATAAATCCCTGTCGGAACGAAGACAGATGAGAAAAAAATTCTACCGCCATTTTACCGACCTGATGATAGAAACCGTCAAAGCCCTGCACTGGGACAGCCGGAAGATCATGCGTCGCATGTCGTTCAGGAACGAAGAGTTGCTGCATGAACTGGTTGAAAACGGCCAACCGGTACTGGTAGCCAGCGGACATGTGGGTAACTGGGAATGGATGAACGCATACAACCACCTGGGATCTGTTCCCATTCATCCTGTTTACAAATATTTTGCCGACCCCGTATTCGACCGTTTGCTGTACAGGTCGCGCAGCAGGCTGGGGGCACAGCCAGTACCCATGAAAAAAACTTTTCGTGTGGTAAAAGAATACCTGGAAAAGGGCAAACCGGGAATTTTCTGTTTCCTGGCCGACCAGTGCCCGCTTCAACATGAAACCGAGTACTGGACACAATTCCTGAACCAGGATACTGCCGTATATCTGGGGATCGAAAAGTTGTCCAGGCGTTTCGGTCTGCCGGTGGTATTCATGGCCATCCGGAAAATAAAAAGGGGACATTATGAAGTGGGATTCAGCAAAATAACCGGGCCCGCCGAGCAAACCCCTCCCCTTCACATTACAGAAACACATGTCCGCATGCTCGAATCCCTCATACTGGAAAATCCACAGTACTGGATGTGGTCGCACCGGCGCTGGAAGCACAGCCGGGCCGATATACCAAGAAAAAAAAGCCTGTACCTTGAACAGGAAGGCATCAGAACACCGGTTTTTAAGGATTAATACTAAATTTGCCTTTCCCAAAGGCCCAGCATATGCCGGCATTATGGTACTACATAATTTATCCTGCAGTGTGGCTGTTTACCTGGCTTCCGCTGAGGGTTCAATATATCATCAGCGATCTGTGTTTTATACTGATCTATTACATGGCAGGCTACCGGAGAAAGATCGCTCTGGGGAACCTGCGTATGGCTTTCCCGGATAAATCACCGGCAGAAATCCGCCGGATTGCCCGCCGTTTTTACCGGCATTTCTGTGATCAATTTGTAGAAACCATGAACCTGATGCACATGGAAGAAGATGAAATGATCCGGCGTTTCCGCTATAAAAATCCGGAAGTCATTGACCGTTTATACAGGCAGAACAAAAGCATTGTTGCCGTATTCGGGCACTTCGGAAACTGGGAATGGCTGGCATCCCTGCCTCTGCGGTTTGAATACCTGTGTTGTGCTATATATAAACCATTGAACAACAAATACTTTGACAGGCTCTATATCAGGCTGAGGGAAAAATTCGGAATTAAAACCGTTCCCATGTCCCTGACCCTGAAGAAGATGATTGAATACAAAAACAGAGGTGTCCCCACCATCACCCTTTTCCTCACCGATCAGCGCCCGATCAGGAGAAACATCCGATACTGGACCCGTTTTCTGGGCCAACCCACTCCCGTATTAACGGGAGCCGAACGAATCGCAAAAAAAACCGGACAGGCTGTAGTATTTTTTCATATCATGAAAAGAAAACGGGGGCATTACGAGGTTGAATTCATTCCCATTACGGAAGATCCGGGAAAGACACCCAATTTCTGGATTACGGAACAGCATACCCGGATACTTGAAAAAACAATCAGAGAAAATCCTGAATACTGGTTGTGGACCCATCGTCGCTGGAGGCACCGGCTTGAAAGATACCGTGAATGGGCGGAAAAAAATAAAGTAAGCGGAATCGAATACAATCTATGACAGATATCCACCCCCATACTGCCGTCATCATCCTGAACTGGAACGGAAAAAAATACCTCGATCAGTTCCTTCCCCTGCTGATAAAATATACTACAAGGCCCGGTACAGAGCTGGTAGTGGCAGACAACGGTTCATCCGACGGATCTGTTCAATTCCTGAAAAAGGCATTCCCCGGTATCCGGCTCATCCCCTTCCCCAGAAACTACGGTTTTGCCGCCGGATATAACCGGGCCATTGAAGCCACCGAGGCCGAATACATTGTTCTTCTGAATTCCGATGTGGAAGTCACTCCGGGATGGCTCGACCCCCTGATCGGGCTGCTGGAGCATGATCCTGACGTGGCAGCCTGCATGCCGCGTATCCGTTCCTGGCACCGGCGCGATCATTTTGAATATGCCGGAGCGGCAGGCGGTTTTATCGACCGGTGGGGATATCCTTTCTGCCGCGGGCGTATTTTAAACCATATCGAGTCCGATGCCGGACAGTATGATGAAGAACGGGACATTTTCTGGGCAACCGGTGCCTGCATGGCAGTCAGAAGGAGCATTTACCTGGAAGCCGGCGGACTGGACGAACGGTTTTTCGCTCACATGGAGGAAATCGACCTGTGCTGGAGAATAAAAAACATGGGATACCGCATTATTTACCAGCCCTTATCCACCGTATACCATGTAGGGGGAGGGTCCCTTCCCAACGAGCATCCGCACAAGTTATACCTGAACTTCAGGAATAACCTGCTCACCCTGTGCAAAAACCTGCCCCGGGGGAAAAGAGGCTTAACCATATTCATTCGCACCTGCCTGGATACCCTGGCAGCCCTGAAATATCTTTTCACGCGGCAGCCGGCAAACGCCCTGGCCGTGTTCCGGGCGTACGGCGGGTTCATGCGGCGACTGAAACACTGCAGGAACGAAAGAAAGCGGTGGCTGGCCCGGTATCGGCTCAACGATCATGCTGAAATATACCGGGGTAGCATCCTGATACAATTTTTCCTGAGAAAAAAGAAAACATTTTCTGAATTGAAATTCCCGGGGGAAACCAGCTAATTACACACTGCCCTTTGGTTTTTTCCCGTTCTGATTTACCTTTGGTATTTTAAACCGGTTGACCATGGAAATTCCCATCAAGCCATTTCTGACCCAGTTACCCTGTCCGATCAGAACGTATGATATCGATTCGGCACGTCATGTCAGTAACATTGTCTATATCCGCTGGCTGGAAGACCTTCGTTTACAGATGCTGAACGAACATTTTCCTTTGCGTCCCCTGTTCGATCAGGGCATTACACCCGTTATTACCCGCACTGAAATCGACTACCGCAAAGCCCTTGTATTATTTGATGAACCCGTGGGAAGAATCTGGATGACCGATTTGGGGAATATCAAATTCACCATCGAGGCAGAGATCATGATCGGAGAAGAAGTGGCTGCCAGTGCCCGTCAGGAGGGAATTTTCTATAATATGAACAATCAGCGGCCCGCTAGAATTCCCGAAGAACTGAATGAAAAATACCAGGCTTACTTTATTGTATAAAGGTACATGAAAAGCAGGGCGGCAAACAGGGTATTTACCAGATTAACAGAATGATTCGTCATGTATCCTCTCCGCTGCAGGGTTGCCCCCAGCACAGAATCAAGAAAATTCCCCATTACTCCGGCCAACAGGATAATAAATGATTCATACACCGATCCGGCATACAGCCAGTAGGCAGTGGCCAAAACGCATGATCCCGCCACACCGGCCAGGCTTCCCTGCAGGCTGATTACCCCGTCACGCCCCCGGATATCCGGCTGCAGGCTTACTATATTGACAAATCCTTTCCCATAAATATTTCCCAGTTCCGACGACCAGGTATCGGCCAGTGCCGAGGCCAGGGCAGCAGCTGTCATACCCATGTAAAGATCACGCTGTAGTGGAAAAACCCATGCCAGGATGCCCAGCACGGCCGGTACACCCCCGTTGGCCACCACATGAATGGCACTGCGCCTGTTCCTGTTTTCCTGAGCCAACCCCAGATTTATCTTGTCCCTGATTCTCCAGCCCGATCCGGCAACCCCTCCCACAACGAAAATAAACAGGAACAACAATCCGGCCATACCCCCACCCAGAAAAACCAGGGCGGTAATTCCGCCTCCTGTTATCGCACCCTTCAGGTCAAACCGGCCCGACAGGTAACTGAGGGCAACAAGAAGAACAACAAATACCAGTCCCACCCACCAGTTTCCGGGAACAATAAACTGTCCCGACAAAAATATTTTTACTGCAAAAAAAGCCGTAAATGCAGCCGTTAGAGGAACCATAATATTGTCGTTCACGGTACCGCGCAGGATTTCCGATACAGCAGAAAGAAGGATGGCCAGTACAATCACTACCATCCAAACCCCTGCCGGCAAACCCAGCTGCACTTCTGACGGCAGGGAAAAGACCAGAACAACCGTCCCGGCGATTCCGGCCACAACAAAAGCCAGGGTTCCCTCCCATGTTTTACCAGACAAACTGACCACCTGATGCCGTCCGTATTTTTTCCCCACCACTGTGGCAAAACCATCACCAAAAGCCATGGCTCCCCATGCAACAGCCAGAAAAACCTGACTGTGAAAAAAGATCAGGCTGAGTAAGAAAACAACGGCAGGGTAAGCGATCATTCCGGGGGAGAAGCCAAGGGCCCGCTCCTCTTTCCGTTCGAGAGCCCTTCCTGTAATGCGGGGCAGTATAAAAAGATTGAAAAACAATGCCGCAAGGGCCAGGCCTGAAATGAAAACGGGAGGAATCCTTCCTATCAGAAAGGCCCATCCCACCATACCAATATGAACGAGCTTACGTTTGGTCTCTCTCTCCATGAACCGGGAAATAACAGGTACAGGATCGTTATCGCGTTATGCTTTCAAAATATGCTTTTACTTTTTCCAGATGCATTCCCCTTGACCCCTTGACAAAAATAAAAGTAGGAGGCAGGGGGTTATTCCGCAGCCAGGCGATCATACTTTCCGTATCGGGGAAAGTGCTGTATTCCGCCACAGGATTTACACGGCTGAATACGGGACCTGCCAGCAACACCCTGCGAATCTGCTGTGCCTGAAGGAATTCTATGATTTTCATATGCTCATCATCCTCCGTTTCTCCAAGTTCCAGCATATCGCCCAGGATCACGGTCTTTGCCTCAGCTCTGATGCCGGAAAAATCCTTCAGTGCCAGCATCATACTGGTTGGATTGGCGTTGTAGGCATCGAAAAAAAGCCGGTACTTTCCCAGTTGAATAATCTGTGAACGGTGATTCGCCGGCTCAACCGATTCTAATGCCCGGCCAATCTCTTCCGGGGCCACCCCGAAAAACAATCCTACCTGAACCGCCGTAAGCACATTATGAAAATTATACGATCCCGCCAGACGGGTATGGAGGCTCAGCGTTTTGACCTTTCCTTCTTTATCCCGGATATGGATCCTGATTGCAAGAAACGGATCGGCAGAAACCAGCTCTCCCGTCACCTGGTCGGCAGCCCCTCCATATGTAATCAATCTGCCGGAGGGAAAGGGAAGGGTTACCAGAGAAGTTTCCAGCGAGTTTCTGAAAACCATTCCTCCATGATCCTCCAGCCAGTCGTACATCTCCTTTTTCGCCCTGCGTACATTTTCCATACCGCCGAAACCTTCCAGATGTGCCTTGCCGATATTGGTTATTATGCCATGGGTAGGTTCTGTCAGCCCACATAACTGCCTGATTTCGCCGGGATGATTGGCTCCCATTTCCACCACCGCCATTTCTGTATCTTCTCCCCACCGCAAAACAGTCAAAGGCACTCCGATGTGGTTATTGAGATTTCCCTGCGTGGCGGTCACACGATATTTGATGCCCAGCACGGCCCGGATCAGTTCCTTGGTTGT
Source organism: Bacteroidales bacterium (assembly GCA_049975425.1). Classification (GTDB taxonomy): domain Bacteria; phylum Bacteroidota; class Bacteroidia; order Bacteroidales; family VadinHA17; genus HyVt-105. The sequence goes on along the minus strand of JBNGDI010000006.1, from coordinate 96,906 downwards.
GGTCTTTCCGTTCGATCCGGTCAGCCCTATTACCGGAATATTGAACCGCTTCCTGTACATCCGGGCCAGTTCATGAAGAGCCAGCAATGCATTGGATACAAGAAGACATCCCCTACGGTAGCTCAGGGCAGGATCATCGACCACAGCATAAGAAGCCCCTTTCTCCAGTGCTTCCTCTGCAAAACGGTTTCCGTCTAAACGTTCCCCTTTCAGGGCAAAATATATGGATCCTTTCCTGACGTTACGCGAATCGGTGGTAATGTCACGATGGCTGAGAAATATTTCGAATATTTCAGAAATGCTGACAGGGCGGTTCATAATGCAAAGAAACAAAAAAACCCCATCCGCAGAATGAGGTTTTTTTATGTATTTTCAAAAGGCATGTTTTCAGAAACCACCGGGGCTGCCCACACGTGTCATGGCACATCGGAAACCAATATCGGCCCTTGCACTTTCCTGATCAAGAAAACGGCGTGTTCCAGGACTCAGCCAGTAAGCACGGTCTCTCCACGATCCTCCTTTGTATACACGTGCCCTGTCGCTGATCAGCGAGTTAAAATCGTCTTCTTCCTGAACATACATCTCATCGGTTCTGGGTGCAGCTTCTACCCCGATCCATTCATTCCCTTCCACCAGCCGTGATTGGAGGTCTCCGTCATTGTAATTCCGGTAATCGGCTTTCTGGTAATTATACCTGTCAGCCACTTCTTCGGGTGTAACTTCACGGTAACGCAAACGACCCAGGCTGTCTTTCTCTGCCAAATTCCCTTCCTCGTCACGAACCAGTGTCTGGAACACATTACCCCTGAACGGATTCAGAGCGTCAAAATCCTGAAATGAGGCAGGCCGGTAAACATCTTCCACCCATTCATTGACGTTTCCTGCCATACAATAAAGACCGTAATCATTGGGCCAGTAGCTGGTAACGGGTGCGGTTATGGAAGCGTTGTCGTTCAGGTTTCCGGCCAGTCCCATAAAGTCGCCCTTGCCTCTTACAAAATTGGCCATAAACTGACCTCGCACTTTCTTTCTCGGATTTCTGACATTGTGTCCGTCCCAGGGATAAATCCTGCGTTCATACAATCTTTCTTCATAGGTATTGCCAATCAGTGCAAATGCCGCATATTCCCATTCAGCTTCCGTGGGAAGTCTGTATCTCGGTAGCAGAATTCCGTCTTCCAGCCTCACCCGGCGTTCTTCCTGGTTGGGATCCAGGCTTGGAAGGTTCTGGTTGACAAGACCTTCATACTGACCGGCCAGATATGCTTCCGTATTGAAATTATCTTCATTGATCTGATTCGGATTGGGATTCAGTATTCCCTGTTCTATCAGAAGCATTTCATTAACCCTGTCGGTTCTCCACTGGCAGTAGTCATTGGCCTGCACCCAGGTTACCCCCACAACGGGATAATCATTGTAGGAGGGATGCCGGAAATAATACTGGACATAAGGTTCGTTATAGGCCATAGGACTTCTCCACACCAGTGTATCAGGCAAAGCATTCCGGTAAACCTGCGGATAATCCACATATACCCGGCTTATCCAGTAAAGATACTCCCGGTAATCCACATTCCTGATCTCGGTTTCATCCATGTAATAGGACGATACGGTTACCCGTCTCGGAACATTGTTCCAGTCGTATGTCAGATCCTGTTCCACCCGTCCCATCGTAAAAGTTCCTCCTTCAATGAATACCAGGCCGGGTCCGGTGGCCTGTTCATATCCGGTCACCACTTCAAATCCGCCGTTTTCAGGATCATTGTAGTTCCATCCTGTGGTAGGTGAAGTGTCCCTGTCGCCACCTCCGAAAATCCCGCAGGAAGTAAAAGCCACGGACACGACAACCAGGACAGGTAAAAATTTCATTTTCAGTCTCATAATTGGTATACTTTACGGCATTCCTGATCAAATATAATGATTTTTTATTTTCCTGAACAAATTTATCATAAATAACTAAATACGGGGACATTTTATTGCCCTGATGCGTCTTCTTTTTTCCGGAAGGAAAAAATTCCATATCAGCGACACCTCGTGCCCACCAGTAAACGGTCTGACCATTCCTTCCCGTGGCATTTCCAGATCAATACTGTAGGCAATATCCCAGTCATGCAGGGAAATACCTGCCAGGATAATCAATGCATCAGGACTCTTTAACCTATCCTGCCGCACACGCAATCCGGCTACCCAATGTTCCCTGCTCAGGTTCAGGCCCCAGGTAATCAGCCAGGCCTGATATTGTTTCTGCAGCAATAAATGTGGGGTGAACACCCAGGTGGTGGGGAAATCCCTTCTGCCCCCTGCATAAAAGGCCATCCCGGCCTGCACCGAATATTTCCTGTAAAGTGGCACACGCATGTTTTCTGAAAACGACTCGTTGGGCTCTGTCAGATGATGCACAGACACCCCCCCGAAAAAGTCTCGATAATAAGCCATAAAACCTGTGGAAAAATCAACAAATCCCAGGCTGTAATCCAGCATACTCTCCCCGGTAGGCAGCAGATTTCCGCTTCCGGGATCGATCATATCGGGAAGCACCAGTCCTTCTGAAACCACTTTTTTCTGGATCCAGGAAACCTGAAAGCCTGCATCAATGAACCATTCTTCCGATACCTGCAGATGATATGAATACATAGCATCGGCACTGGTACGCCGTATGGTGCCCGAACCCTGGTGATCGCTCCATATCATAAGCCCTGCTCCGCCGTGAGCCCATTCCACCGGCTGATCATAAGCCACCCCGAAACTCAGGTATTTCATCTGAAACCCGGGACCCTGCTGACGGTAAAACAGAGCAGCCCTTGGCTTGTCCCTGTTTCCTGCAAAAGCAGGATTCAGAAAAATGGGGCTGGCATACAATTGTGAAAAACCGGGATCCTGGCCACTCGTTTCACCGGCCAACAGGGTAAGGCATATGACCAGGCATATCCACCCTATCGCAGGTTTCGTATATTTATAATTCCGGAAAGCGATCACATATCGTTAATAAGGACTACAATATATTTAAATTTCTCCTCGTTAGAAAATGTATATTTTTATATCCTGAAACGAACTGTTCAATTCTGCCGCTGATCGGGTAATTGCTGGAATAATGAAAATCCGCCTGGCATGCATGTTTTTGCTCCTGTTAATGTCCATAGCGGGCCGGTCACAGGTAAGGATCATCCACCAATGCATCCGCTGGGGTACCTCAGTGCCGGCACCGGGCGACACTTCATTCTCCGGTCAGCGACTGCTATTCTTTGAAAACGCTGTTTACGATGAAACGAAGGGTCTCCTGCCTTATTGCATTGAACAGGTAAAGTGGAGCAATGGTTCATCTGCAGATGTCAGGCTGGCCGGTGCGGAATACAAACCCTTTGGCCCTGAGGAAAAATACGGGGTGGCATTTCCTGCCTGGTTACCAGAAAAACCGTCAATAACCCACCGGCTGCTTACTTCAGGAAAAGAACGTGTTCTTGTCGTCAGGGTCTATCCCTACAGGATGAATCCTTCCACCGGCCAACCGGAAAAAATGGTCAGCTACAGCCTGGTAATCAGGGAATCAACCAGTTTGTTGCCTGCCACAAAAAAGAAGAAAAGCCATTCCTATGCTTCAAATTCCTTACTGGCAAGCGGACTCTGGTACCGTATGAAAGTAGATCGGGACGGAATTTACCGGATCACATACAATCAGTTAACGGAACTGGGATTCTCCGACCCCTCGCAGGTGAGGATATTCGGAAAGGGAGGCGCCATGCTTCCGGAAGAAAACGATGCCCCGAAAACCGACGACCTGGAAGAAAATGCCATCTGGTTTGAGAAAGGAAGCGACGGCATTTTCAATCAGGGCGATTACCTGCTGTTTTACGGGAAGGGCCCCGGCGACTGGCATTACGACACCCTGAGAAAGGAATTCATCCACCACCCTCACCTGTATGCCACGGAAGCGGTGTATTTTATTACCGACCAGGCCGGAGAAGGACTGGAGGTTCCTTCAGTCCCTTCTTCCTCCCTGCCTCCGACCCATACCGTCACTACCTTCGACGATTACAGGATACATGAATCGGATGTGCAAAACCTGATCCATTCGGGCAGGCAATGGTTAGAACCCATGTCAATCATCAACCCAAAGCACCTTTCATTCTCGTTCCCCAACCTTCATACAGCCATTCCTGTCAGGGTTTCGGCACAGCTCGCCGCCCGTTCATCCGCCAGTACGGGTTTTACCGTAAGTGTAAACGACACGGAATTATTCTCCGTCCCCATTGGAGCGGTAAATATGGGTAGCTATACCAGCGACTACGCAAAGGAAAACGAGGGATCGGCCTCTCTCACCGTATCACAGGATGAAGTAACCGTTACCCTCCGGTATCATCACCAGGGTATCACATCCTCTGCATGCTGGATCGATTGGATAAGGGTAAATGCCGTAAGAGAACTCATCATGACCGGAGATCAGATGCATTTCCGGAACACCAGAACAGCCGGGCCTGACGAGGTGTCCAGGTTCATCCTGTCGGAAGCTGCCTCCGGTCTTTCGGTATGGGACATCACGCAACCTACCCTCCCTGTCCGAATGGAAGGTACTTTTTCGGATAATCAATTCCTTTTCACAGCAGAAACACCCGAAATAAAAGAATACATAGCCTTCCGGCAGGAAAACTTCCATGAACCGGTAATAGAAACCACTCCCCTGCCCAACCAGAATCTTCACGGAAGCCCTCCCGCTGACCTGGTCATTGTTTCCCACCCCGGATTTCTTGCTTATGCACAGGACCTGGCCGATCACCGCAGAACACACGACGGACTCAGGGTGCTGGTCGTCACCCCCGAACAGATCTATCATGAATTCTCATCGGGCATGCCCGATGTTTCAGCCATCCGGAATTTTATGAAAATGCTGTATGACCGGGCTGCGGGACCGGACGAACTGCCCCGGTACCTGCTTCTGTTCGGCGACGGCTCCTACGACAACAGAAGCTCAGATCCCGGAAACCCCAGTTTCATCCTCACCTATCAATCTTCCAACTCATTCAGCCCCACACAGTCGTTTGCTACCGATGATTTTTTCGGTATGCTCGATGATGACGAAGGAGGGTCGTCGGGACTGCTTGACATAGGGATTGGCCGGTTGCCGGTATCCACTCCCGAGGAGGCCCGCGCTGTGGTTGAAAAAATCATCGGATACGACAGCATGTCCCGGGCAGGTAACTGGAGAAATATCCTCTGTTTTATAGGCGACGATGAGGACTACAATATCCACATGCGCGATGCCGACATCCTGGCCACCTACATCGACACCACCTACCGTGTATTCAATATAAATAAAATATATCTTGATGCCTATCCTCAGGTTTCCACACCCAACGGACAGCGGTATCCCGAAGTGAACGAAGCCATCAACCGGCAGATGGAAAAAGGGGCCCTTATAATGAACTACACGGGACACGGGAATGACCGGGGACTAGCTCATGAAGCCATCCTGGGAAAAAATGATATCGGATCGTGGTCCAACGAGGACCGGCTCCCGCTTTTCATCACCGCCACCTGTGAATTCGGCCGGTTCGACGATGTGGAAAAGACCCTGGCCGGAGAATTTTCAAAAAGGACCTCGGCGGGAGAAATGGTATTGCTCAATCCGCTGGGAGGTGGAATCGCCCTGCTCACCACCACACGCCTGGTTTACTCGAGCCCGAATTTTGTGCTGAACCGGAATTTCTACCGGTACGTGTTTGAACGGGAAGCAGGGGGTTCATACCCCCGGCTGGGGGATGTACTGAAACATACCAAAAATGCATCCGGATCGAGCATCAACAACCGTAATTTCATCCTGCTGGGGGATCCGTCCATGCGTCTGGCTGTTCCTGAATTGCAGGTAATCACCGAAGAAATCAACGAACAACCCCTTGCTTTTCCTCCCGACACACTGAATGCCCTGGAACTGGTTACTGTCAGCGGTTACCTGGCCGATGCGGCGGGCAACGAACTGACCGGTTTTGAGGGAATACTGCATACTACTGTGTATGACAAGGAAAGGGAGGTGGAAACCCTGGATAATGACGGATTCGGACCAATGTCATTCCACGTCAGGAACAATGTCCTGTACAAAGGCAAGGCCACCATTGAGAACGGAAGATTCTCCTTCTCCTTTATCGTTCCCAGGGATATTGCATACGAGCCGGGACCCGGCCGGATCAGTTACTATGCAGTGGGACGGGAAGAAGATGCCAAGGGAGCGTGCCATGAGGTGATCATCGGAGGATTCGCCCATGTTGAACAGCCGGATACAGAAGGTCCGGAAATCCAACTGTACATGAACGACGTAAATTTCTTTCCTGGAGGGATCACCGATGAAAATCCCCTGCTGCTGGCCCTGGTATCCGATTCCAGCGGGATCAACACCACCGGAACCGGCATAGGTCACGATATCATCGCTCAGCTGGATAATGATCAGAATATCATGGTGCTGAACGACTATTATGAAGCCGACACCGACAGTTACCGTTCGGGGCGAATCCGCTACCGGCTGTCCGAACTGGAAGAGGGAAAGCACCGCATCAGCCTGAAAGTCTGGGACGTGTACAATAATTCATCCACCGCGAACCTTGAATTCGTGGTGGCTTCCAGCGCCAGGCTTGCCCTGGAAAAAATATTCAATTACCCGAATCCTTTGACAGACCATACCACCTTTTCTTTCGAACACAACCGCCCGGGAACGGAAATGGAAGTGCTGATCCGGATTTTTTCACTTTCCGGGCAACTCGTGAAAACCCTGCAAACCAGAGTCTTTCCACAGGGCTACCGGGAGGAACCTTTTGAATGGAACGGATTGGATGAAAACGGGTATACTATCGGAAGAGGCATTTACGTTTACACCATCAGGGTAAGCACACCCGAAGGGGAAACAGCCCAAATGTCTTCCAAACTGGTTATCCTGAGATAAGTTATATTATTTATATATTTGTTCACTTCAATTCTAGAGAAATATAATATGTCGAAAAATTGGCATCGGCTGTTTGTGTTCTATGTGTGGGCATGGGCCGCTGTTCCTCTGAATGCTCAGATAACCCCCAGGGAAACCGGGGGAAGCAACATCAACACCATCCAGTCGGTGGTTCCTTTCCTGACCATTGCACCGGATTCCAGATCGGGAGGGATGGGCGATGTGGGAGCCGCCACCTCTCCCGATGTGTATTCCATGCACTGGAATCCGGCAAAATATGCCTTCATCGAAGGAAGTTCCGGACTGGCCATATCTTACTCCCCCTGGCTCAGAAAGCTGGTGCCCGATATCAGCCTGGCCTACCTCAGCGGATATACACGCATTGACAGGTTGCAGGTCATAAGCTATTCCCTTCTGTATTTCTCCCTGGGAGATATCACCTTTACCGATGAATGGGCCACCCCGATAAGAGATTTCACTCCCAATGAATTTGCCTTTGATCTGGGCTATTCCAGAAAATTTACCGATTATCTGTCGGGAGGCATGGCTTTCCGTTTCATTTATTCCAACCTTACCGGCGGATACAGCAATACCAAACCGGGCACCTCTTTTGCCGGAGATATATCCCTGTATTACCGGCGCGACGCGGAGATCTCGGGCAAGAACGCCCACTGGGCCCTGGGCGCCAACATATCCAATATCGGTACCAAAATGTCGTACACCGAAGAACAGGAAGCCGATTTCATTCCCATCAACCTGAGAATAGGCGGGGCGCTCACCCTCGACATGGATGCCTACAACAGCCTGACCCTGGCCGCCGATATCAACAAACTGCTGGTACCCACTCCCCCCATTTACAATGGCAACGACAGCATACTGTACGGAAAAGACCCCAACGTTTCGGTGCCGGTGGGTATGATCCAGTCGTTTTATGACGCCCCCGGACGGTATGCTGAAGACGGGACCACCCTGGTCAGCCCTTTCCAGGAAGAGCTCAGGGAACTGATGTTCTCTGTGGGCATGGAATACTGGTATGCACGGCAGTTCGCCGTACGCGCCGGCTATTTTCATGAACATGAAACCAAAGGGAACCGGAAATTTTTCAGCATGGGGATGGGACTGCAGCTGAATGTGTTCTCCCTGGATTTCTCCTATCTCATTCCGGTAAAACAGAACCATCCCCTGGCCGGAACACTGCGTTTCAGCCTGGGGTTCGATTTCGACACCATCCGGAGAACAAACAACGGATCATGACAGATATACGCGTTGGGTTCGGTCACGATGTACATCCCCTGGGGGAACATGCCAACCTGTGTATCGGTGGGTTGATCATACCCCATCATAAAGGAACGGTGGGGCATTCCGACGGGGATGCCCTCATTCATGCCATTTGCGATGCCCTGCTGGGAGCAGCCAACCTGCGGGATATCGGGGTGCATTTCCCCGACAAATCGCCAAAATACAGCGGGATTGACAGCAAGATCCTGCTACGTGAAACCCTGCGGCTTATCAGGAAAAAAGGGTTCGAAGTAGGGAACATCGATACCGTTATCTGCCTGCAGGCCCCCAAGATCATGGAATTCATCCCCCAGATGAAAAAGGTTCTGGCTTCAGTGATAGGTCTGGAAGAAGACCGCATTTCCATCAAGGCCACCACCACGGAAAGACTTGGATTTATAGGCCGGGAAGAAGGTATTGCCGCCTATGCTACGGTTCTGATCAGGAAAGAGGCATCCTGAAATTTGCCGGCAAATGCAACTTTTTTTCTACTTTTGCATCAAAGCCAACCGTCATGGAATACACGCTCGTGCTGGGTGCCAGTCCCAACCCCCGCCGCTTCTCATACAAGGCGGTAAAAAGCCTGGTAAGACACAATTACCCGGTAGTGGCCGTAGGGTTCAGACCGGGCATGATTGGCAATATTGAAATTCTTACCGGCAGGCCTCCTCTAAAAAATATTCACACCATTGCCCTGTACCTGGGACCAGAAAGACAGAAAGACATGTATGATTATATTCTGGATTTAAATCCAAGAAGGATCATCTTCAATCCGGGTACGGAAAATGATGAGCTGATGGAAAAAGCCCGTTCGCAGGGCATTGAAACGGTCACCGGCTGCGCCCTGATCATGCTGAACACCGGGAACTACTGATGTTCTGCGTTTGCCGGGCGCCGGCAGCCGGTAGTTTTCCACTCAGCGTGTCAGGGTGGCCGTATAATTTTCCCCGTCTATCGTATAGGTCCAGCTCATGGTCCGGTATTCATCGGAAGTAAATCCCGAACCCGATATCCTGAAATCGGCCGATCCGTCATTCACCACCTGCTGCGGGATGGTAAGGTCCGGACCGTCAACGGTTCCGTAAACGGAAACGTCAACCCCAAGCTGACTGAAATTGTGAACAACCACTTCACCCGGGGAACCCGGCGATTCCTCTATATCGATTATGAAGGTGGAGGGCCCGAACGGCCCTTCCTCATAACAGGTCCACACCCCATATATGGTTCCCTCACCGGGTTCCGGCTCGCAGGAGGCGGACAGGAAACCCACCAGCATGAGCAGTAATAATCCGTATTTCGTTTCTTTCATCATTTCTGTTTCTTTAATACATTTTGCACTACATCATCGTTGGCCATATAGGGAAGGGTTACCTTCAGCAGGGGAGTTCTTTCCATTTCCCTTCGGATAGCATCGATGGCTCCAGGGTTTCTGGCCCAGCTCCTCCTGGCTATCCCGTTATTCACATCCCAGTGCAGCATGCTTTCCAGCCTTCTGTCAGCCTCGGGAGAGCCGTCAAGCACCATGCCAAATCCACCATTTATTACTTCTCCCCAACCTACACCCCCTCCGTTATGCAGGGAAACCCAGGTGGCTCCCCGGAATGCATCGCCGATCACATTCTGCACAGACATATCGGCTGTAAATTTCGATCCGTCGGTTATATTGGCTGTTTCCCGGAAGGGAGAATCGGTGCCCGAAACATCATGGTGGTCACGGCCCAGCACAACAGGCCGGCTGATTCTGCCTTCACGAATAGCCCGGTTGAAAGCGGCCGCAATGGAAATTCTTCCCTCGCAGTCGGCATAGAGGATACGGGCCTGTGATCCCACCACCAGTCTGTTCTTTCCGGCTTCCCTGATCCAATGGATATTGTCCTCCATCTGCTGCCTGATTCCCTCGGGAGCCGTAGCAGCCTGCTTCTCCAGCACCTCCAGGGCAATCCGGTCGGTCAGGTCCAGGTCCGATGCCTCGCCAGAGGTACAGACCCAGCGGAAAGGCCCGAACCCGTAATCGAAAAACAACGGGCCCATGATATCCTCCACGTATGAAGGATAGCGGTATTTCCCTTCTTCAGCAAACACATCGGCACCGGCCCGTCCGGCTTCCAGCAGGAAAGCATTTCCATAATCCCAGAAATACATTCCTCTGGAAGACATTTCGTTAATGGCCTCCACCTGGCGCTTCAGCGATTCATGCACAAATTCCCTGAAACGATCGGGGTCATCCCTCATCATACGGTTTGATTCCTCCAGGCTGAGCCCCACCGGATAGTAACCCCCGGAAAAGGGATTATGCAGGGATGTCTGGTCTGAACCCAGATCGACCCGAACCTTTTCTTCCACCAGTTTCTCCCAAAGATCGACCACATTCCCAAGGTATCCCAGAGAAACCGCCTCGCGGTTCGACGAAGCCTCCCTGATCCGTTTCACCAGGCCGTCCAGATCGGTATGCACCTCATCGAGCCAGCCCTGCTTATACCTCAGCTGCAAAGGTTTCGGATTAATCTCTGCCATTACTCCCACACATCCTGCAATCACACTGGCTTTGGCCTGTGCACCCGACATGCCTCCGAGCCCCGAAGTAACGAAAACCTTCCCGGCCATACTTCCCCCGCCATGTTTCCGCGCAGCATTCAGCACGGTTATGGTGGTTCCGTGTACAATGCCCTGAGGGCCGATATACATAAAGGAACCTGCGGTCATCTGGCCGTACTGGGAAACCCCCAGAGCATTGAAACGTTCATAATGGTCCCTTGAAGAATAGTTGGGCACCACCATGCCGTTGGTCACCACCACCCGCGGCGCCTCCCGGTGAGAAGGAAACAGACCCAGGGGATGTCCCGAATACAATACCAGGGTTTGCTCATCGGTCATTTCAGCCAGATATTTCATGGTAAGCAGGTATTGTGCCCAGTTCTGAAATACCGCTCCGTTCCCCCCATAGGTTATCAGCTCGTGAGGATGCTGTGCCACAGCCTCATCAAGATTGTTGCTCAGCATCAGCATAATGGCACCCGCCTGTACCGAACGGTGAGGAAATTTATCTATTTTTCTGGCTTTAATGGGATAACCGGGCCTGTAACGGTACATGTAAATCCGTCCGTATTTCCTCAGTTCGTCGGCAAATTCCTTTGCCAAAATGGCATGATGACGGGGAGGAAAATACCGCAGCGCATTTTTCAGGGCCAGAACTTTTTCATCTTCCGTGAGAATATCTTTTCTCGGTGGTGCATGATTCACCGAAGGATCATACGGTTTGGCAGGCGGAATTTCTTCCGGAATCCCCTGCAAAATAGCTTTCTGGAAATCGGAAATCGACATCATTGGAATGGTTTTTGAACAGTTCTTTGCATCAAAGTTACATGATGCGGAGCACATCACAAGCATTTTTATCAGCAGGTTTTTCTAAAACAACCCATGAATAAGGGAAATTCATACGTCCGTGTTTACCTGAAAAACATGCTGTTAACCTTAGCGGGAACGGTTTTTCTACTGTTTCTGGCCTATTTATCAGTACAAACCGGAAAGAATGCCATTCTGGACCGGCAGCGGTTGTGCAGGGAGCAATGGGACACCATCCACAACCTTTCTGCCGCAAAACATCGTTTGCTCGAAAAGCTACAGGAACCTAACCTGCCTGTCGTGCCAGAAGAACTGATCCATGAAGTTCCCGCTACGGGACCACTGGCACAATTTCTGGAACATTGTGATTCCCTGGCCTGGCAACTGACCAGGGATGAACACAACCCACCCAACCCCCCGGTTCTTAAAGAATACATCCGATACAGCCATGAAATCCAGGCGGCCGTATTTCGTTATAATGATCTGGTGAGGGAAAGCAACCATTTTATGAAAGAATTTCCCAATAATTTCTACTCATCCCTTTTTTCCATACCCAGTATGCCCGATTTTCAGGAAAACAATATTTATTTATCTAATATTGAATTATATTTACATAATTATTAAATATATTTAATATTATTTTATTTTATTTCATATTATTTTTAGTATTATTAATTTATTATTTAACAATAAATCGATGAAAAAGACGCAAAAACGTTCATTACTGACCATTCTTTCGGTCATTATGCTGGCCCCGTTGTTTACGGGATGCGGATACAACAGCATGGTTACCATGGACGAGCAGGTAGCCAGTCAGTGGGCCCAGGTGGAAAATGCCTATCAGCGCCGGGCCGATCTGATCCCTAACCTGGTGAACACCGTGAAAGGATATGCCGATTTTGAGCAGGAAACCCTTACCCGGGTGATTGAAGCCAGGGCGCAGGCCACATCGGTGAACATTCAGCCCGACAATCTGAATCCCGAGGCCCTGCAGCAGTTCGAACAGGCCCAGGAGGGTTTGTCCTCGGCTCTTTCCCGGCTGCTGGTAACGGTTGAACGTTATCCCGAGCTGAAAGCCAACCAGAATTTCCTGGAGTTGCAGGCGCAGCTGGAAGGAACGGAGAACCGGATTGCGGTGGAGCGCCGAAGGTTCAATGAAGTAACCCGGCAGTACAACTCCTACATCAGGCGTTTTCCGCAGCTGATCACAGCGGCTGTTTTCGGATTTGAGAAAAAAGCCTATTTCGAAGCAGCTCCGGGTGCAGAGGAAGTTCCAACCGTTGAATTTTAACATTGCCTATGAAACCATCCGATTTTATTACAAAACAGGAACAGGAAAAGATTCTGGCGGCTATCAGGGAAGCGGAAACCACCAGTTCGGGCGAGATCAGGGTACACCTGGAAAAGCACTGCCCCGACGAAAATGTACTGGACAGGGCAGCCTATGTTTTCGAAAAACTGGGCATGCATAAAACCGAGCTCCGGAACGGGGTTCTGTTCTACCTGGCTGTGGAAGACAAAAAATTTGCCATATTGGGCGATGCCGGTATCAATGCCGTAACCCCCGATGATTTCTGGGACCGGGCCAGGGACCATATGCGGGAATATTTTGCTGAAGGAAGGTTTGCCGAGGGACTGGAAGAAGGGATCAGAATGGCAGGAGAAGCCCTGAAAGAATATTTTCCATACAAGGAAGGCGACATCAATGAATTATCGAATGAAATATCAAGTGGAAAAATTTAAGAAAATGCAAAGATGGGTTCTGGCCGGATTGATGCTCATCGCGTTACTGACCCCCGGCCTATCACAGGACATCCCTCCGCGACCCCAGCCACCCAGGCTGGTCAACGACATGGCCGGGATTCTGAAAGAACCGGAAGCCGCCCGGCTGGAATCCATGCTGGTACAGTTCGACCGTGCCAGCTCAACCCAGATTGCCGTTGTGACCATTCCCGACCTCGGAGGGTATGACATTTCCGACTATGCCTTCCGGCTGGGAGAAGCATGGGGAGTGGGACAGGAAGGATTCGACAACGGGTTTGTGGTGTTGGTCCGGCCAAAATCAGCAGGCAGCCGGGGGAGAGTGTTCATTGCCACCGGCTACGGGGTTGAGGAATACGTGCCCGATGCCGTGGCCAAACGGATCGTGGAAACCGAAATGATCCCTCTTTTTGAGCAGAACCAATATTTTGAAGGCATCAAACGGGGGGTGGACATTCTGATTTCCCTTACCGAAGGGAAATTTACCGCCGGAGAATACATGGAACAGACGGAAGGCAGCGGCGCCGGCTGGGGCCTTCTCGTGTTCCTCATCTTTTTTATCGTATTCATCCTGAGGAGCCGAAAAAGCCGCTACCATACCATTGGAAGCGACCTGCCCTTCTGGGCCGCCCTTTTCCTTCTGGGAAGCTCCGGACGATCGCACAGTGGACATTTCGGCAACTTCAGCTCGGGTTCGGGCGGATTCGGCGGAGGTGGCGGTTTTGGTGGTTTCGGTGGAGGAAGCTTCGGCGGAGGTGGCGCCGGGGGAAGCTGGTAATCAGCTGTTTCCGGTCTCCTGCCCTGCCAGAGACCGAAGCGACCGGCGGGCCTTTCTGCGGATGAACGAACGGTATTCCATGGTTTTCATCTGTAAGCACAGGCGGTAATATTCTCCGGCCCTCCGGGTGTATCCGTTTTTTTCGCAGATATGTCCGGCCTGCCAGGCAGCATAGGCCGGATAATACCAGGGAGCTTCCATCCCCATCCCGATGGTCTGGTCAAAACTTTTCAATGCGGCTTCATCCCTTCCCAGTTTCTGAAGAATACGGCCCATACGGTAGGTATATTCCAGGGCAAGACGTCCCGATTGGAACATCTCTTCCGGTCTGACCTGTTGCATCACCTGGAGAGCCTCGTAATAATAACCCCCGTCAAACAACAGCCTGGCCTGAAGCAACCCGCGATGAACACCCGTGGAATAACCTGCCTCTGCCATAGCATGCCGGTCAGCTTCCGTCACCTGATATCCTTCGGTTTTCACCCGGTCGATGAAATGCATGTACTCATCGTCCCTTCCATGCAGCAAAGCAGCCCATGCCCGTTTCAGCAGGGCCGACTTCCTGTAGTGACCTCCCCGGTACCTCTCCAGAAACCTGTCCAGGCAGGCGTCCGCTTCTTCACCGCCTTTTCTGAGCCAGGCTTCTCCCAGCAGATATTCAAACCAGGGAATATCCGACCGGACGGTCCAGTAACCGCTTTCCCTGATCACCTCTTCATTTTTTCCGGCTTTTTTCAAAGAAACCAGCCTGATCAGGGCAGGTAAGCCTTCTGTACCACGGGCAGAACCCAGCAGGGAACCGGCCATCAACGGCTGGTCATCCGCCAGGAGGCAAAGGGCATGGAGCATCTGTATCTCCCGGCGGAAGATACTGTTTTCAGGATACATGGACGCAGCTTTTTCCAGATGGGGGGAGTACCCTTCCGGGGAAAAAGACATGCCGGGAAGAAAAGATAGCAGCGGACGGGGAAAATTGCCGGCAATAAAAATGAAAAGCCCTTTTATCTTCAGATACTGCGGATCAGCAGGCGCAGCGGGAATATCCGTGAAGGTTCTGAAAGCCTGTAAAATACGCCGGCCAGCCTTTATTTCTTCCCCGAAACAAAGATACACCATAGCCGACTGCAGGTACATGGCACTGAGCTGGAGAGAAGGACCGGTTGTACGGGTAGCACTACGCACAAAGAGTTCCAGCCTTTCTCCCTCTCCTTTCAGAAAAAAATCATAATCCACAGGGTCCTGAAATAGCACCGTTTGCACGGCCAGAGAATAATGTGTGTAATAAACCGGAGAAAGTGAGGGATCATGAAGAGAACGATCAAACACCCTCCTTTCCCTGCCCGGATGAAGCACTGCGCGGAGCATTTCCTCTTCAGAAAAAAAGCTGATCTGACAGGAGGCCTTCCATGGCAGCATTGTGCAGTTGAAAATGAGCATTACCGAAAGAACCGCATGCGACAGCGTCCCGGCAGGGAGCCTCATAAATGGTGAGCCGGCAGACAACGGCAGCCTGCGTTTTCTACCGGAAGGGCAAGGATTCTTCCAGTTAAAAAAAAGTGCAGGCAGGAAAGGGTTATTATTTCTTCCCGGTCTTTTCGGCAGGTTCCGGTTTTTTGATATCCACAAGAATTCGTCCGCAGTATTCACATACGATGATCTTCTTTCCCGACTGGATATCCAGCTGGCGCTGGGGCGGGATCTTGTTGAAACATCCCCCGCAGGCATCCCTTTCGATGGTTACCACAGCCAGGCCGTTCCGGGCATTTGCCCTGATACGCTTATAGGCGGAAAGCAAACGGGGTTCGATGATCTTCTGGTACTCTTCCGAACGCCTGATCAGCTCTTCTTCTTCCTTTCTGGTATCGTTGGTAATATCGTCCAGGTCTTTCTTTTTATTCTCCAGGTCGACTTTCCGCTCATTAAGAATCTGCGTTGATTCTTCGATGATTTCAGTTTTTTCTTTTACCTGGACGGTGAATTCCCTGATCCGTTTTTCACACAACTCAATTTCAAGGGTCTGGTATTCAATCTCTTTGGAAATGGAATCGAACTCGCGGTTATTCCTCACGTTCATCTGCTGTTCTTCGTATTTTTTGATCAGGGTCCTGGCCTCTTCGATCTCATTCTTTTTCCCTGCAATGGCAGCTTCCAGTTGTTTGATTTCATCTTCGTAATTTCTGATCCTGGTTTCCAGGCCAGCAATCTCATCTTCCAGGTCCTGTACTTCCAGGGGAAGCTCCCCGCGGAGGGTTTTTATTCGGTCGATGGCCGAATCTATCTGCTGCAATTCATAAATGGCTTTCAGTTTTTCTTCAACTGTCATTTCCTTTGTGGAGGTTGGATTTTTCTCTTTCGCCATGGTTTAGAGATAATTTACCGGATTCGTATTGGTTTCAGAAAATTGAACTGCAAAATTAGGGAATTTTTTACTTATTAATTCATAAAATATCTCTTTTGTGAACTGTTCGCTTTCATAATGGCCGATATCGGCCAGAAGAATTTTCCCGTCGGCATCAAAAAACCGGTGATAGCTTATATCTGCCGTCAGAAAGGCGTCGGCACCGGTACCAAGGGCATGTTCTGTGAGGTGGCTTCCGCTGCCGCCGCATACGGCCACTTTTTTCACCTTTTTCCCCCTGAGCGGGGAATGCCGGATACAGGGGATATGGAAAACATCCTTCAGGAACTTCAGAAAATCTTTTTCCGTCATTTCCTTTTCCAGTGAACCGGTCATTCCCTGCCCTGCTCCCGGCCATTCGTTTTCCAGGGGATAGATATCGTATGCCACTTCTTCATAGGGATGGGCGTCGATCATGGCCTTCACCACCCGGTTCTGAAGGAAAAAAGGGAAAACGGTTTCCCATCTGACCTCGGGTTCAGTGTGTACCTCTCCTGTTATACCTACGTAAGGGTCAGCTCCATCAAGAGCCCGGAAGGTCCCCTCTCCTTTTGTGCGGTATCCGCACCGGTCGTAATTTCCTATATGGCCGGCGCCGGCATCAAATACCGCCCGGCTCACTGACTCCAGATGGTCGGACGGAATAAAGCACACCAGTTTTTTCAGTCTGCCTCGTTCAGGTTTTAAAACCGAACAATTTTGCAGCCCGATTTTCCGGCAAATACGGCCGTTCACGCCTTCCTGCACCGCGTCGAGATTGGTATGGGCGGCATATACTGCCACACCTTCCCGAAGGGCCATCATCACGGTCCTTTCCACCGGGCCGGATCCCGTGATCTTCTTCAGCGGTTGAAAGATCAGGGGGTGATGTGCCACTACCAGGTTCATTTTTTTCTTTACCGCTTCCATGATCACCTCTTCGGTCACATCCACCGATATCAGGGCCCCCGACAGGGTTGCTTCGGGATCGCCCAGAAGCAGTCCGGCGTTATCATAGGATTCCTGTAAACCCGGAGGGGCGAATGCATCCAGGAATTCCACCAGCTCAATTACCTTCATGGATATTGATGTTGTTTTATTGCATGTTATCAGCAGTCACTCAGAGGGAATCGCGGATATCGATCAGCATTTTCCGGATATTCTGGAGGCTTTCGATCACCTGAAAATTGTTTACAGTATCCTCACGGTTCTCACGCAGTTTCTTTCTGGCACCTTTCAGGGTCATCCCTTTCTCCTTTACCAGGTGGTAAATAAGATGAAAATTCTCCACATCCTGGGGAGTGAACAGTCGGTTTCCCTTTTTATTCTTTTTGGGTTTGATAATATCGAATTCCTTCTCCCAGTACCTGACAAGCGAGGTGTTTACATGAAACATTTCGGCCACCTCTCCGATGGTGTAAAATACTTTTTCAACCTTGGGTTCCTTATAGGGCATACCGCTGTTCAGAAAAGGGATATAAATGTAACAAAAATTCTCTGACAATTCAACGCAGAAAAAACCAAAAGAAAAAATCCGGTCACCCTCCCGTTTTGCGGATCATCCCTTCCTCATTGATCATCAGGGGAACTTCAGGAAAATCATGCTCGAGCAGCTCCTGCAGTTTCCTGATCACTCTTTTTTCCGGATCGGGAAATGTGCCCCCCCAACCCGGCTGGAATACGGGTATCACCTGAGCTTCCAGAAATTCTCCCCGGCGGTTGACTTTCACCCTGACAATGGGGGCAATCCCGTTGGGTCCGCTGAGGTTGAACCGTCCCCAGGTACAGAAATTCCCCAGACTGTAAATAATAAAACGGTCGCGGTACAGGTCCACGCTTCGGGTCACATGCGGGCCGTGGCCGAACACCACATCTGCTCCAGCGTCCACCACCGCGTGGGCGAAAGCATATACATCGCCCCGGTCTGTACCCAGAAATTCTTCTGTGGTACGGGGAACATGCTCATGATCTTTCCCTTCGGCTCCTCCGTGAAAAGATACGATCACTATATCGCTCAGACTGTCCATACGTGACACCAGGCGGGCAGCCGTTTCCAGATCCTGAATGAGAGGAGTGCCACCAGAAGTTGAAAAGGCACAGAACCCGTACCTTACGCTGTCCTTTTCCCAGAGGGTACAGGGAACATGATCGAAACCTGCCCAGGCAAGGCCGGCTTCCGTTAACACGTTTCCCGTATTTTCCCTTCCGGCAAGGCCAAAATCATTGGAATGATTATTGGCCACACTGATGAGGTCAAATCCTGCATCCACCAGACAGTGTACAAATTCTTCGGGCATTCTGAACACATAGCAATTCAGGGTATCGCGGCAGTATTTCGGTTTACCGCATTCGCCGGCAAAAGTCCCTTCCAGATTTCCCACGGCCACATCGGCTTCTCCAAGCCATGATTTTACTTCCTGCATCAGTGGAAAACAATCTTTTCCGGGAGGAAGATACCGTTCAGAGGGATAATCGGTTCCCAGCATGATGTCTCCCACCCCGGCGATGATTAGTGTGTCGGGAAGCGGGGACACCGTTTTATCCCCCGGCCCGGTGATTACCAGGGTATCGCCTGGCGCCACATGGAGGGTATCATCCATCCCGATAAGGGTAATGGTGTCGGCTGAGTACAGGCGCAGGGTATCGGCCACTCCGATGCGGAGCGTATCGGGCACACCTGCTGACAGGCCGGCAGGCCACAGGAGCAGGCAAAACAGCCAATCGGAGCGAAATAGTTTCATCGTGCAAGAAAAAAGGCAGGAAAAGACGGATTCTCTTCCTGCCGTATATCTTTGTTCCATGGTATTCAGATCAATCAAACGTTTGTCCTGAATTCATGGATATTTCGATCATTCTGTCATATTCATCAGGAGACAGGTCGTTGA
Organism: Bacteroidales bacterium; assembly: GCA_049975425.1. Lineage (GTDB taxonomy): Bacteria > Bacteroidota > Bacteroidia > Bacteroidales > VadinHA17 > HyVt-105. Next base: position 77,563 of record JBNGDI010000006.1, on the reverse strand, counting down.
AGAAATAATTGATGGGATTCACTTTCTTTCCGTTCTGGTGCACTTCATAATGCAGATGGGGAGCGGTACTGGTTCCGGTGCTACCCACAAAACCGATCACGTCGCCCCGTTTCACTTCCTGTCCCTTTTTCACATTGAACCTGCTCATGTGGGCATACAGGGTAGCAAACCCGAAACCATGGTCAATGACAACATGGTTTCCATACCCCCGCCGGGAAGAGATAACTTCCTTCACCACGCCGTCGCCTGTGGCATAGATTTCGGTACCTGTGGGGGCGGTGAAATCGATACCGTAATGGAATTTTTTGATCTTGTAAATGGGATGTATCCGGTATCCCCAGCCCGAAGCGGTACGTGTCAGGTCTTTGTTCGAAACAGGTTGAATGGCCGGGACATGGGATAGCATTAATTCTTTGTTCCGCGCCAGGTCAATCACCTCATCATAGGATTTCGATTGTACGTATAGCTTTTTGGTGATTTTATCAAGCCGGGCGGCAGTTTCAATAACAATCTCGGAATTCTGATACCCTTCCAGACTGGCATACCGGTTCGTCCCGCCAAATCCGGCTTCCCTGATGGAAGTCGGAATGGGATCGGCCCCGAAGATCGTCCGGTAAATATTATCATCCCGCTGTTGAATATCGGCCAGGACCTTTTCCATCTGGATAAGCTTTTCATTCATGATCTCGTACTGCAACACCAGCTGTTCATTCTCCTTCTTCAGGAGTCGTTCCTCTGGTGAATCAAAAAAAGTGGTGAAAAGCAGGCCGTACACTATAGCTATCAGGATGCTGCCAATGAAGTAGGTAATAAACCGGAAAAATTTTTGCCTCACCGAAGGAGATACCTTTTCATAGGTGAGCAATTCAGGATTATACCTGTACCTTTGCTTCGGCATACAATTGCTTATTTGCTTTTAAAATTAATAAAAAACTATTTCAAAAAGAGCAAAACTAATTTAAATAAATTAATTTTACAACCTTGACCGGAAAATACATAAATTCCTTTATTAAATAATATATTCCATTCGCCTTACACACAGTTTGATATGACAGCAAGTGAGATAAGAAAGGCTTTTTTTGATTTTTTTGCCGGAAAGGGCCATGAGATCGTTCCTTCGGCACCCATGGTTGTAAAGAATGATCCCACGCTGATGTTTACCAATGCCGGTATGAACCAGTTCAAGGACATTTTTCTGGGGAACCGTTCTCACCCATCGGGCCGTGTGGCCAACTCCCAGAAATGCCTTCGCGTTTCGGGAAAACACAACGATCTGGAGGAGGTTGGACATGATACTTATCACCATACCATGTTCGAGATGCTAGGGAACTGGTCGTTCGGCGATTATTTCAAGAAGGAAGCCATTGCCTGGGCAATGGAATTCCTTACCGGGGTATTGAAAATCCCGGCCGGCAACCTGTATGCCACGGTATTTGAAGGAGACCACGCTGAAGGTATCCCCATGGATGAGGAAGCCCTGAAATTCTGGCATGATCATCTTCCCGGCGATCATATTCTTACGGGATCAAAAAAGGACAATTTCTGGGAAATGGGGGAAACCGGGCCCTGCGGGCCCTGTTCGGAAATTCATGCAGACCTCAGAACCGACCGCGAGAAGGCGGAAAAACCGGGACGTGAACTGGTGAATGCAGGCGACCCGAGGGTAATTGAAATATGGAACCTGGTATTCATACAATTCAACAGAAAAACGGATGGAAAGCTGGAGCAGCTACCCGCCAGGCATGTGGATACCGGCATGGGCTTTGAGAGACTCTGCCGGATTGTGCAGAATAAAGCATCAAACTATGATACCGATCTTTTCCAGCCCATTATCCGTGAGATCGGATTCCGTACCGGGCATTCCTACGGAGAGGATCTGAAAACCGACACAGCCATGCGGGTGGTGGCCGACCATCTCAGGGCTATTGCCTTTTCCGTTGCCGACGGACAGATCCCTTCAAACACCGGCGCAGGATACGTGATCAGAAGGATCTTACGCCGGGCCGTGCGGTACTGCTTTTCCTTCCTGAAACAGGAACATCCGGTTATTTACAGTCTGGTTCCCACGCTGGTGGAAACCATGGGAAACGATTACCCTGAGCTGGTAAAGCAGCAGGAACTCATTATGAAAGTGATCAAAGAAGAAGAATCATCCTTTTTACGCACACTGGAAACAGGCATACGCAAACTGGACGAGCAGGTGCGGGAAACCCTGGCTGCCGGAGAAAGTACGATCAGCGGAAAAGCGGCTTTCGAATTATACGACACTTACGGTTTCCCCCTGGATCTCACAGAGCTCATTCTGAGGGAACATCAACTTTCAGTACGCAGAGAGGAGTTTGACAGTGAAATGAAAGCCCAGAAAGAACGTTCCCGGAGTGCTGCTTCGGTGGAAACGGGAGACTGGGTCAGGGTACATGATGAGAAAGAAGCGGAATTCACCGGGTATGACGATCTGGCTTCCGATGTATTGATCACGCGGTACCGGAAAATCCGGAAAAAGGGGCAAACACTTTACCAACTGGTATTCAACCGTACACCCTTTTATGCCGAATCGGGGGGACAGGTGGGCGATACGGGATACATTTCCTCCGGAGGGGAAAAGATCCGGATTATCGACACCCAGAAAGAAAACGAGCTGGTGGTGCATATCACCGATACCCTGCCCCCGGAACCTGCCGGCACATTCCATGCCACCGTCGACCGGAAACTCAGGGAAAATACCGCAAGGAACCATTCGGCCACCCACCTGCTGCATCATGCCCTGCGGGAAGTGCTGGGTAAGCATGTGGAACAGAAGGGTTCGCTGGTGCATCCCGATTACCTCCGGTTCGATTTCTCCCATTTCAGAAAGGTAACGGAAGAGGAACTGTCAGAGATCGAAAAACGGGTAAACCGGATGATCAGGCAGGATATCCGTTCGGAAGTGAATGCCGGAATAAAAATGGAAAAAGCAAAAAACATGGGTGCACTGGCCCTTTTCGGTGAGAAATACGCAGATGAGGTGCGCGTGGTAAAATTCGGCGATTCGATCGAGCTTTGCGGAGGGACCCATGTGCAATCCTCAGGCCAGATCGGTATTTTCAAGATTGTTTCCGAATCGGCTGTGGCTGCAGGCATCCGGAGGATTGAAGCCGTAACAGGGGAAAAAGCCGAAGAGTATTTCCGCGAACTGGAAAATACACAGAAAGAACTCCAGCACCTGCTCCGGGTAAAATCCGGTCAACTGGTACAGTCAGTTAAAAAACTTCAGGAAGAATTACAGGAACTGAGGAAGAAAACAGCCAGCCTGCACCGGGAAAGCCTGCAGGAGATCAAAAAAAGGCTAAGGAGCTCGGCACGTGAAATAAACGGTATTTACCTCATTGCCGAACGCATTGATGTGGAGGATGCCGGACAACTCCGCGACCTTTCGTTTCAGCTGAGACAGGAAATTTCCCCTCTTTTCCTGGTGCTTGGCGCCGAATCGGAGGGAAAAGCCCTTCTCTCGGTCATGATCTCCGACGATCTGGTAAAAGACCGTGGATTTAATGCCGGAACCATGATCAGGGAAATGGCACGTGAAATACAGGGTGGCGGCGGCGGACAGCCTTTCTTCGCCACGGCAGGAGGAAAATATCCGGCCGGGCTGGACCGTGCACTGGAAAGAGCCGTTTCGATGGTTACGTCAACGTAACAAATTTACGGTCAGCTTCCTGTCAGTAGGTTGTAGTCATGTTTGCCGGCACCACAATCAGGTAATCTGCCTTCCCCCTGTGTTCTTCATCCAGTTCTTCCGTATTTTCCTGCAATACGGTAGCCACGGTCACCATTTCTGTTCCCGGGCGATAGTGTTCGATGTACCAGAGAATTCCTTCATGGTTTTCGGAATGATAGGAGCCATTTACATGAAAAACCAGTTGTCCGGGTTCCCAGGCTGCCAGAATAAAATGTGCCATGGTAGCATCTTTCAGTGCCTGAGCTTTCGGCAGATGATCACTGGTCATACCTCCCCCGTGATCCATTTTGAGCATTTTTCTGTACGAACCCACCTGCGGATCATAAGGAACCGGCAGGGGGGCAATCCAGGCAAGCGCTTCGCTGGTAAGTTTTTCCAGTTCTCCAAAGCCTCCGGCCGCCACCATGGCAGCATATCGCCTGGGAACGTTCGATGCAATAAACCTGAGCCTGTGTTCCCGGGCAAATTCAACCAGCGGTTTGTAATCGGTTGAATAATTTTTCCATAGTCTGGCATCCTCTTCAAACCGGCCGGTGCTGATCCAACCGCTGAGATATTCATCGAGCAGTACCTGGTTATCGGCTTCGAACATTTCTGCAGCCAGCATCAGCCGGTTTCCCACTTCGCGGTAAAGGTCAGTTACCATTTCAATTTCCATCCAGTGGGCAATAGGATTGTTGTGCAATTCCCCGAAAAAGACCATATCTGCCCCGGTCATTTCCTGTAACATAAGCGAATACTCCACCTCCACTCCATGAGCGGTAAACAGGCGGCAGGCCGGTTTCCCGGAGGCATGTACCAGGATACTGCCGGCCAGAAGGATCCCTGTCAAGCATATAGTTTTCATGTTCACCACAGATTGATTGTCAATTCAAAACTACACAATATTCTCCCGAACCGTTCGCCCGATGTGCAAATTTTCGTATATTTAAGCATCAGGGCTCGCTTGATGAAAAGAGTATTCGACATTCTGAAACAATACGATGAGAAAGGGCACAAACCCGATGTATTCGGAGAAAAAAAGCACGGATGCTGGAAATACGTAAGCAGCCGGGAATATGTGGAACAGTCTGATCTGGTCAGTATGGGACTGCTGGCCATGGGTCTGCGGAAAGGCAATACGGTAGTCAGCATAACGACGCACAATTTCCCCGAATGGAATTTTCTGGATATGGGGCTGGGGCAGATCGGAGTAATTCATGTGCCGGTATATCCATACCTTGGAAAAGAGGATTTGGAATATATTTTATCCCAGTCTGTTCCCTCTCTGGTTTTTGTTGAAGATGAGACCATCATGGTCCGTGTTCAGCCCGTTCTTCAGAAGACACACCCGGGCGCCGGGTTGTACTCTTTCTCCCCGCAAACGGATATCCCGCATTCTTTGCAGGAAATTACCAGACTGGGAATGAAAACAAGAGAGAAACAGGAAGCAGAACTGCAACGAATCAGGGAAGAAATAACAGAGCAAGACGTGGTTACCCTGATCTATACTTCAGGCACCACGGGGAATCCGAAAGGAGTACTTCTCACCCACAGGAATCTGGTAAGCAATATCCTCACCTCCTCCACCCTGCATCCCCTAGGGCCGGCTGACAGGGTGCTGAGTTTCCTGCCCCTTTGCCATATCTACGAGCGTACTTCCAATTATCAGTTTCAGGTTTGCCGCACCACCATTTGCTACGCTGAAGGATTTGGCACAATTGTCGACAATCTGAGAGAATTACGGGCAGACGGTTTTGTGGCTGTACCGCGTGTCCTGGAAAAGATACAGGAGGGCTTTGTCACGAAAGCCAGCCGGGAAAAAGGATTGAGCGGTCTTATCTACCGCAGGGCCATGGCCCTGACAGGGGAATACCCGCCCGATCACCGAAAGTCCCTGGGATTCAGGATCAGGAGGAAATTTTATGATCTGCTTGTTTACAGGCATATCAGGAATTTTCTGGGGGGCAGGATACGCTTCATTGGAGTGGGCGGTGCTTCCTGCTCCCTGAAAATCGAACGGTTCATGTGGACAGCAGGACTGAGAGCCTGTCAGGGTTACGGCCTGACCGAAACCTCCCCCCTGGTCAGTCTGAACCGGCATCCTCCCCGGCAACACCGCCTGGGAACGGTAGGGCCTCCCATTCCCGGGGTAAAGGTAAGGATTGCTCCCGACGGGGAAATCCTGTGCCAGGGGCCCAATGTGATGAAGGGCTACCTGCACAATGAAGCCGCCACCCGCAAAGCCATTGATTCCGGCGGATGGTTCCATACGGGGGATATGGGCATGCTGACGGAAGAGGGTTTTCTGATCATCTCCGGAAGAAAAAAGGAAATTTTCAAAACCTCCTATGGAAAATACATCAATCCGCAGCACATTGAGGATGTATTCAGGGAATCCCCTTTCATCGATCATATCCTGGTAGTGGGCGAAGGGAAAAAATATGTGGCAGCCCTCATCTGCTTGAATCCCGGCCGGCTGAAAAACTGGCTTAAAGAAAACCATCTGCAGGTCCCTGGCAGCCTTGCCGGGCTGATCACACATCCTTCAGTCATAAACATGATGGACCGGGAAGTGGAAAAACAAAACCGACAGCTGGGAGAGACCGAAAGGATCAAAAAGTATGTGCTTCTTTCCGACAGCTGGGGGATCAAAACTGGGGAAATCACCCTGAGCATGAAGTTAAAACGCGATATTCTTCATGAGAAATACCGAAGGGAGATAGACAGTCTTTTCTGATTCGAAAAACAGTCGAAATTTTATATTTTTCATAAATCATCCAATATATTGTTATTCTATCAGTTATAGCGCCTCATTTTATATTTATCCCAAACAAATCACAGGCGGTCGAATTCCGGTAAAAATATTTTCTATATTTGGGCATAAAACCACCCGATATGAAAGTTACACGCACCTTCGACATCCTGGATCATGCCCTGGAAAGCTATAACAAAGAAGTTGCCCTGGCGGGGAAAGTCAACAAGCACTGGGTAACATACAGCTCGAGTGAATATCTTGAGAAAGCCACCCTGTTCAGCTACGGATTGCTGGCCATGGGACTGCAGCCCGGAGATAAGGTGGCCATGATATCCAATAACCGGCCGGAATGGAATTTTGCAGATATGGGCATGAGCCAGGCGGGTATTGTTCATGTACCGGTTTACCCTACCCTGAGTAATGAAGAGTATGAATATATTTTCAATCATGCCGAACCCAAACTGATTATCGTATCCGACCAGGCTCTGTATAAAAAGATCCGGCCGCTGATGGAAAAGGCTCCCAGCCTGAAAGACATTTATACGTTCAACGAGGTGGAAGGAGCCAGAAACTGGGAGGAACTGATTGAACTGGGGAGAAAAAATGAAGAGAAATTCAGGGATGAACTGAAGAAGATCAAAAACAGCATTGGGGAAAGCGATATGGTTACCCTGATATATACATCGGGCACTACCGGGCTTCCCAAAGGAGTGGCGCTGAGTCACCGGAATCTGGTGAGTAATGTGATGGGAACCATCAAGGTTCATCCTTTCGGGCCGGAATCGAAAAGCCTGAGTTTTCTGCCCCTCTGCCACATCTACGAAAGAATGCTGAATTACCATTACCAGTACAAGGGTATCAGCATTTACTACGCGGAAAGCCTGGGAACCATAGTGGATGACCTGAAAGATATCAAACCCGATCTCTTTACCAGTGTGCCCCGTTTGCTGGAAACCGTATACAACAAGATCATCGGAAAAGGCAAGGATCTTCCCGGCCTGAAAAAGCGCATTTTCTTCTGGGCAGTGAACCTGGGACTGCGATACAAACTGCACAACCAGAACTCCTGGTTTTACAGGCTTAAACTGAGAATAGCCGACAAGCTGATTTTCAGCAAGTGGAGAGAAGCACTGGGCGGAAACATCAAAATTATCGTGTCGGGCAGTGCCGCCCTTCAACCCCGCATTGCCACCATTTTCTGGGCAGCAGGCATCAAGGTGCTGGAAGGTTACGGCCTGACCGAAACTTCACCTGTCATTGCGGTAAACAATTACAACACCAATGAAATCATGATCGGCACCGTGGGACCGGTCATTGAAGGTGTGGATGTCAAAATAGCCGAAGACGGGGAAATCCTTTGCAAGGGACCCAATGTTATGCTGGGTTATTACAAAGATGCGAAAATGACCGACGAGGCCATTGACAGTGATGGCTGGTTTCATACGGGAGATGTGGGCCAGATCATTGAGGGCAAATACCTGAAAATTACCGACCGGAAAAAGGAAATATTCAAGCTTTCCAGCGGCAAATACGTGGCACCGCAGGTGATCGAGAACAAATTCAAGGAGTCTTTTTTCATTGAACAGATCATGGTGGTTGGCGAAAACGAAAAGTTTGCCAGTGCGCTGATCGTGCCGAATTTTGAATTCCTGCACAACTGGTGTTTTCTGCATAAGATCAAGTTCCGCGACAATAAAGAACTGATCGAAATCCCCGAAGTAGTGGCCCGCTACCAGAAAGAAGTTAACCAGATCAATCAGAAACTGGCCTTTCACGAACAGATCAAGCGGTTCAGGCTGGTGCATGAAGAATGGTCCATTGCCACCGGTGAATTATCCAATGTATTGAAACTGAAACGTAAAAATATTTACCGGAAATACGAATCCCTTCTTCGGGAAATTTATTCCTATACCAACGGAGAGAAGAATCGGGCGGAAAAAAATAACTAGCCGGTGCATCCCGTTTATCTCCCCTTCAGGCAGGGACAAGGATTCTCATTGTTTACGGGATTTCATACTGATGAGCCACAATCCAAGAAAAGAAATGAACCCGTTCACAATAAGTATTTCGAAACCGAAACGGTAACCCCGGAACCATTCTTCAGAAAATGCGGAAAGGACTCCGCACAAAACCGGCGATAAAAGGGCTACCGCCGGGACCCAATTATCGCGCACCTTGCGCCTGGTTAATAATCCGAATGCATAAAGACCCAGGATTGGACCGTAGGTATAACCGGCTGCCGTAAACAGGGCGCTTATTACGCTCTGGTCGTTGACAAGCCTGAAAATCATGATCACGAAAAATAGTACGAAAGAAATTCCGATATGTACACGGGTTCTCAGCCGGCGCATCCTGTTTTCGGGTATATCCCCCGGATTCAGAATATCCACTGTGAAGGAAGTGGTGAGGGCTGTCAGGGCACTGTCGGCACTGGAATAGGCAGCAGCAATCAGTCCAAGGATGAAAAGCACCGCCAGGGCTGGCCCCAGTCCCTGTTGCAGGGCCACCAGGGGAAACAGATCGTCGGGATGCGCCGGAAGGTCCATACCCGTCTGCGCAGCATAGGAATAAATCAAAACACCCAGCGTAAGGAATAACAGGTTCACCGGCACCAGAATAATGCTGAACCAGTACATATTTTTTTTTGCTTCCCGGATATTCCGGCAACTGAGATTCTTCTGCATCATATCCTGGTCAAGCCCGGTCATGACAATGGTAATAAAAGCCCCGCTGAAAAACTGCTTCAGAAAATGCCTTTCATCATTCCAGTCGCCAAAAAAGAATACCTGCGACAATTCATTCTGTTTCACTGTTCTGAAAATACCCTCCACATCAAGGTTCAGGGCACGGCTGATATAGTAAACGCTGAAGCCCACCGCAGTCAGCATCAACAGGGTTTGCAGGGTATCGGTCCAGATAATGGTCCTGATTCCTCCACGGAAAGTATACAGCCAGATAAACAGGATGGTGACCGTTACCGTGACGGAAAAAGGAATCCCCCATTGACCGAAAACGCTGATATGCAATACATTGGCAACCAGAAATAAACGAAACGACGCCCCTATAATACGGGATAACAGAAAAAAAGAAGCACCGGTTTTGTATGACCAGAATCCGAATCTTCCCTGCAGATAGGTATAAATAGACGTCAGTTTCAACCGGTAATACAGGGGCATAAGTACTTCCGCTATAACGGCATATCCTGCCAGGTAACCCAGCACCATTTGCATGTACGACATCTGGCTGTCGCCTACCCAACCCGGGACAGAAATAAAAGTCACTCCCGAAAGAGAGGCCCCCACCATACCGAAAGCCACCACATACCAGGGCGATTGCCTGTTCCCGATGAAAAATCCTGCGGAGTCGGTTTTTCTGCCCGTAAAATAAGAAATAATGAGAAGGACCAGGAAATACAGAAGTATTATTAGAATGACACCAATGGGTTTCATAGGCCGACAGCGATGTTATGCACGAATATTCACTGGACGCTGCAAGAATACTAAAAACATGCGAAAGAAAAAATTGCCGGATCACTCATTAATTCATTATTTTTGGAGATCGTGAAAAACAGGTTCAGGTGTTGCACCAATATTCGTCAAAACTGCTGGATGAAGCTGTGAGGGAATTCTCGAAGCTTCCCGGAATAGGTAAAAAAACCGCCCTCAGGCTGGTATTATACCTGCTCAGACAGGACGAGGAAGAAGTGACCCGTTTCGGCGAAAGCATGATCCGGCTCAGGAAAGAGATCAAACATTGCAGGGAGTGTAACAACATTTCCGATACCGATATCTGTGAAATATGCACCAATCCGCGTCGCGACCGCCATATAGTGTGCGTGGTGGAAAGTATCAGGGATGTAATATCGATTGAGAACACTCAGCAATATAACGGATTGTACCACGTGCTGGGCGGGATCATTTCTCCCATGGACGGTGTAGGCCCCGGAGACCTTGAAACCGGCAAGCTGGAAGAAAAAATCAAACAGGGAGAAGTGAAAGAGATTATACTGGCCCTGAGCACTACCATGGAAGGAGATACCACCAATTTTTACCTCTACCGTAAATTCCATAACTACGATGTTGAAATCAGCATACTGGCCCGAGGAGTATCCTTCGGAGATGAACTGGAATATGCCGATGAGATCACACTGGGAAGATCCATCATTAACCGGCAGCCTTTCCGGGGAGATATTTCCCGCTGATATATTCTGATATTCTCCTGTTTTACCCATTCCTCCGTCCTGATATGGTCTATAACAGGTCGGTTTTTTTTGTCTTCATGAAAACAATTCGGAATTTTGGCATGCACCAATCCAATAGATTAACCAACCCACATTAAAATCTACCTGCCATGATTTCAGATCTTGAAGGGACATTTTCAATGGTTGCCCGAAACATGAAAAAATCGGAAATCAGGGAACTGTTGAAATTAACCCAGAAACCCGGTTTAATTTCATTTGCGGGCGGTTTGCCTTCTCCCGATTCCTTTCCCATTGAAGAACTAAAAGAAATATGTAACGAGATTCTCGAAAAAGATGGTGCCGCCGCACTTCAATACAGTACCACCGAAGGGGATACTCTGCTGAGGGAACAGTTGATAAAAAGGTACCGAAGCTACGGACTGGATATTGGTCTGGAAAACCTGGTCATCACAACGGCCTCCCAGCAGGGCCTGGATTTACTGGGTAAAATTTTCATTGATCCGGGCGATCCCATCATCTGCGGATTACCGAGCTACCTGGGAGGGATAAGCGCTTTTGCCGCCTACGGAGCCAGAATGATAGGTATCCCGTTTGATGAGCATGGAATGCGCAGTGATGAACTCAGGCGGGTATTGTCGGAAATGAAGAATGAGGAGAAAAAGCCCAAATTCATTTATATCATTCCCGATTTCCAGAACCCGGCCGGCATTACCATGCCCGAATTCCGGAGAAAAGAAATCATCAGCCTTGCTCATGAATATGATGTGCTCATTATCGAGGACAGTCCCTATCGCGAAATCCGTTTCGAAGGGGAGCACCAGCCGATGATTTACGGGCTTGACGGGAAGGGACAGGTGATCACCCTGGGCACTTTCTCAAAAACGTTTGTGCCCGGTTTCCGTATCGGCTGGGTCATTGCCCATGCGGACATCATTGATAAGTTTGTTATGGCCAAGCAATCGGCCGATCTGTGCACCCCTACCTTTGTGCAGAAAATTGCTGCAAGGTACCTGGAAAAAGGCCTGTTTGAAAAGAACCTGAAGAAGATCATCGCCTCATACCGGGAAAAACGGGACCTGATGCTGGAAAGCTTCCGGAAATATATGCCGGAGGGAGTCTCCTGGACAGAACCCGAAGGGGGGCTGTTCCTGTTCCTGACCCTCCCTCCCCACCTGGATGCGCAAAAGTTATTCCTGAAAGCGGTGGAAAAAAATGTGGCATTCGTTATCGGTTCGGTTTTCCACTGCAACGAAACAGGGAAAAATACCATGCGCATCAATTTCTCGTATGTTTCGAAGGAACAAAATGTGGAAGGGGTAAAACGTCTGGCCGGCGTGATCAGGGAAGCCCTGGGAGAGAACGCCTGAAAAAAATACCCGTTCCATTCGGTTGCTCCGTTTGAAATGACAGGGGTAGTACTTATTTTTGATCCCGATGAAGCTATCCGTTGTCATTGTCAATTACAACGTCAGGTTCTTCCTGGAACAATGTCTGCATTCTGTTCAGAAAGCAGCCGGGAAAATACAAACAGAAATCATTGTAGTTGACAATCATTCGGTGGACGGTTCCTGCCGGATGGTCAGGGAAAAATTCCCCCGGGTCATTCTCATTGAAAACAAGGTCAACACAGGGTATTCTCATGCCTGTAATCAGGGCATCCGGCATTCATCAGGCGAATATGTGCTTCTCCTGAATCCTGATACCGTGGTTGGGGAACATACGCTGGAAAAATGCATAGGATACCTTGATCAACATCCTGATGCAGGGGCACTCGGCGTTAGAATGGTAGACGGAAAAGGAAGATATTTACCCGAATCAAAAAGAGCCCTGCCCACACCTTCGGTGGCATTCTTCAAATTATCCGGACTTACCCGGCTGTTTCCGAGATCTAAAACCCTGGGCAAATATTATCTGGGACACCTCAACGAATTTGAAACAGCTGATATTGAAGTCCTTACCGGCGCCTTTATGATGATCAGAAAAACGGTGCTGGACAAAGTAGGATTGCTGGATGAGGACTATTTTATGTACGGGGAAGATATTGATTTTTCGTACCGGATACTGCAGGCAGGTCACCAGGTAATATACTTTCCCGAGACCTCTATCATACATTACAAGGGCGAAAGCACAAAAAAATCAAGCATTCAGTATGTGATTCTGTTCTACCGGGCCATGTTGACCTTCGCAGAAAAGCACCTGACATCCACTCATGCCCGACTGCTTTCCTTTCTGATCAAAGGAGCCATATATTGCCGTGCAGGGTTTTCAATCCTAAGGCGTTTTGTTAAGAGGATCCTGTTCCCGGCAGTAGATGCCCTGCTGATTCTGTCCGGTTTCCTGATACTGACCCCGCTGTGGGAAAAGATCCGATTCCCTGAAGGAGGCAGTTATCCTGATGGTTTTTACCTGTTTCTGATCCCGGGCATGATCATGATCTGGCTGATCAGCCTTCTCCTGGCCGGAGGATACGACCCGCCCGTACGCCTTTCGCGTATAACAGCAGGCTGGTTGGCCGGAACCGTCACAATCCTGATAATCTATGCCCTTCTCCCGGAACATTTCAGGTTTTCCCGCATGCTGATCCTGGCCGGAAGTGGTTGGACCCTGGGAACTCTTCTGATTTTCAGGCTGGGAATGCACTGGATGCCATGGACACAGTTCAGGCTGGCCGGTGACAGAAAGAAAAGAATACTTATTGCCGGAAGCGAAGAAGAAGCCCGGAGGGTTTACGAGCTGATGAATCTTTCCGGAACATCCTGTGAACTGGCCGGTATAGCTTCACCCCCTAACGGTTCTTCTGATGCATCATATCTGGCAGCCGACCTGGAAGAGATGATCAGGGTCCACCAGGCCTGCGAAGTAATTTTCTGTGCCCGGGATATCCCTGCCGGTACAATCATTCATTGCATGAACCGGCTGAACCGGTTTCCGGTGGAATATAAAATAGCCCCTCCCGAAAGTGCGTCGGTCATTGGCAATCACTCCATCCATACCCCGGGGGAACTCTTCCTGCTCCATTTCAATACCATTACACAGGCCTCTTCCAGAAGGAACAAACGGTTGCTGGATATGACACTTTCCGTCCTGCTACTGGTTTGTTTCCCGATTACATTTTTCCTTTTCCCCAAACCGCTCCGACTGCTCAGGAATATTTTCCTTGTTCTATTGGGAAAATGCAGCTGGGTAGGATTTTATCCTCTTCACAACACAGAGGATCAGTCACTTCCTGATATCCGGCCGGGGATATTGTATACCCTGCCCCCCGGTACGGAACATAAAGAAGTGATCAATAGAGGGAATCTTGTTTACGCCAGAGACTACAGCCCGGTCACGGATATGAAAATTATTTGGAAGGCCCGTAAACATTTGGACAGGTAATTCTGTTATTATTTTAGTATTTTTATATTTAAATGTTCTGATTTTGTTGATCATTAGCAGGATAAATTTTACATACATTTCAATCATTACTATTCATGGCTCAAGTAGAAATAATGCTCCCTGCCATGGGAGAAGGAGTAATTGAAGCAACCATAACCAAATGGCTGGTTAAGGAAGGTGACCATGTGAATGAAGACGATTCGCTGGTTGAAATTGCCACAGACAAAGTTGACTCGGAGGTCCCTTCCCCATACTCCGGCATAGTAAAGGAGATTCTGGTCAAAGAAGGTGAAACCCCTCAGGTAGGGCAGGCCATTGCGCGACTGGAAACCGAAAAGGAAATGGAAAGTTCCGCTACGGAAGAAGTCAGGAAAGAGGTGGAAAGGATCAAAAGCACTCCTTCCGGAAAGAAAACAGAACCAGAGCCTGAATCAGAGGAAAAAGAATCTCCGGTACAGGAAAAGCCGTTGGAAAAGGCTGCTGAAGCTGAGGAGGTCCCTCTTCCCCCGGAACAAACAAGTCATACCCCATCGGGAAGATTTCTCTCACCTCTTATCCGTCGTATTGCGGAAAAAGAGAACCTCAGCGCCGATGAACTGGACAGCATTCAGGGCACAGGATTAAATAACCGGCTTACGAAAAACGACATATTGCAGTATCTGGAACAGAGAAAAACCAGAAAGGTGAAACAGCCAGAACAGGCTGCAAATGAAACAACTGCCCGGAAACCGGACCTGAAGCAGCAGGCCGCAGCCGGTGCCGTAACGGCATCTTCAGGTGAGGATGAAATCATTCAGATGGACCGTATGAGAAAGCTTATTGCTGAACATATGGTTCGTTCCAAGCAGATTTCTCCTCATGTTACGTCCTTTATAGAAGTAAATATGACAGCAGTGGTTGAATGGAGGAACCGGGTAAAGGATACTTTCCTGCAGCGCGAAGGCCAAAAATTCACATTCATGCCCGTGTTCATTGAGGCAGCAGCTCTTGCCCTGCGTGATTATCCCATGGTTAACGTTTCGGTGGACAGCGACCGTATCATAAAAAAGAAAAACATCCATATCGGAATGGCCACGGCCCTGCCCAATGGGAACCTGATTGTGCCGGTGATCAAAAATGCTGATGAAAAAAATCTCATAGGGCTGGCAAAAACGGTAAATGATCTGGCCAGAAGGGCCCGCAGCAACCAGCTGAAACCTGATGAGATCACCGGAGGTACTTTTACCATCACCAATTTCGGCACTTTTGACAGCCTCACAGGAACTCCTATCATCAATCAGCCGCAGGCCGCCATTCTGGGAATCGGAGCCATCAGGAAGAAACCCGCCGTTATTGAAACCCCGGCAGGCGATGCCATCGGGATCAGACACATCATGATCCTTTCTCTTTCCTATGATCACCGGGTGGTTGACGGAGCACTGGGCGGCATGTACCTCAAAAAAGTGGCGGAATATCTTGAAAATTTCGACACCGACAGGGTAGTGTGAAAATTCCCTTCAAACATTTACCTGCCATGATTATATTCCATAACAGGACGGAAATATCCAACCCTTACGTCCTGCTTTTGCTGTGCGCATAAAGGAGATATTGCCTTCCCATTTTTATTTGCAGCCTTCCACTTATTTTAGCGGAAATCGAAAATTTAATAAAGAGTTTCACTTAAAATTACTATTTTCGTATAAACCAATTGCCCATGAAGCGGTATACACTCCTGATCATTCTTGTATCACTGCTTTTCACGTATAACGGTTCTTCTCAGGAAGGCATTGACTGGAGAGAACGGTTTAAAGAAGCCAATGCTTATTTTCTGTACGAAGAATACAACGAGGCACTCCCCATTTACCTTCAGATGTTGCGGGAATTCCCCAACAACCATAATATCAGGTACCGTATCGGAGTATGTTATCTGAATACCCCCGGGCAGAAAGACAAAGCAATTGACTACCTGGAAAGAGCTTCCCGGCACACTTCGGATAAATACAGGGGAGAAAATATCAGGGAAAATAATGCGCCGCCCGAGGCCCTGTTCCGCCTGGGCGATGCCTACCGTGTAAACAACAATCTTGACGAAGCACTGGAAGCATACCGGCAATTCAAAAATTCTGTGGACGAAAAAAAGTATGACCTGGATCTTGTGGATGAACAGATCCGTGCCTGTGAAAATGCCAAAAAGATCATGCAAAATCCTATGTTTCTGGATATGAGAAACATGGGCGAAGTGATCAATTCCAGGTTTTCCGACTACAATCCCGTTGTGTCGGCGGACAGGACCATGATGGTTTTCATGCGGAAACTTCAGTTCTATGATGCCGTTTTCTTCTCAAAAAAAGTGGACGGAAAATGGACCGAACCGGAAAACCTCACATTCCAGCTGGGAGAAGACGATGACCTCTATACCAGTTCTCTTTCTGCTGACGGAAAAGAACTGTACCTGTACAAAGTTGATGGTTACGACGGGAATATTTACGTTAGTTATTATGACGGTAAGGAATGGTCACGCATTAAGAGACTGAACGACCATATCAACACAAAATACTGGGAATCACATGCCTCCATATCAGCCGACAGAAAAACCCTGTATTTTACCAGCAACCGGAAAGGGGGTTACGGGGACCTGGATATCTATGTTTCCACACGCGACAGTGTGGGCGGTGAATGGGGGCCTCCCGTTAACCTGGGAAACAAAATCAATACTCCGTATAATGAAGATGCCCCGTTTATATCCCATGACGGCAAAACTCTCTATTTCAGCTCCTACGGCCATTTCAATATCGGAGGGTATGATATTTTTTATTCCAACCTGTTGAGCGACAGCACCTGGTCGGCTCCAATGAACATGGGATACCCGGTAAACACCCCTGACGACAATCTTTTCTACTATCCCATTGGTGAGGGATACCTTGTCTATTACGCCATGTACAGCGAAGAGGGTTTCGGTGAACAGGATATTTTTGAACTCGAAATATATTCCGATGAACATCCGAAGAAATACCTTATCAGCGGAATGGTTGGACTGAGAACCACACAGGGCTATCGGCCAGAAGCCGTTAAGGTTTGTTTCATCAACACGGAAACCGGCGATACGGCTTCTGTGGTTAAAACCGATACATCGGGGCGTTATCAAACCAACCTGGTTCAGGGCAATTATCATGTAGTTTTTGAGGCAGACCGTTTCATTCCTGCCACAGACCGGCTGATGATTGAGCCTTTTGAACGCAGGGATTCCTTTACCCTGAACAAAACCCTTGAAGAAGCCGATCTGATTGCCGAACTTGAAGTCTCTGATACGACCGTTTACATTACAAAAGGGAAAGTCAGAATTGATCTGGCCACTGAAAAGAATGCCACACTGCTTGTGGAAACCATCAGGGACAGTGTGGTAGTGAACCGTGAAGAGTTCAATATCAGAAAAACGGAAACCCGGTATACATTCGACCCCCTGCAAGGTGAGACCATTTTGCGTTTTACATTGACAGATCAGGCCGGTAACCGTACCATAAAAGAAACGGAGGTTACTTACGAACCTCCGCGCACTAAAGTCAAACCGGTTCCCGCCGAAGTGTTGAGCGCTATGGAAGAACTGAAAGACATTTCCGGGAAGGAATGGAGAAGTATGATTGAAAATACTGATCCTCAGCAATCGAAATTATATTCTATCAATGATCTGCGGAAGTACCTGGTAAATGAAAGCAACCAGCCGGCTGAGGTCGATACTCTTTTCAGGTACCGCGACCAGGTGGCTTCCCTGACTACCACCGGCATATTGGAAAAACTGAACCGGCATGCCCTTGGTGAAATGAAAGAGGTAGTCAGCCGTATCGACAGTGTCATATGGACTGACAGCACCTCATTCCGACTCATCGAACACCTGAATGCCCTCTCGGAAAACTATGCATTCAGCGACAAAGATATACGCAGGATCCTGATGATCTCACCAGCCGCAGAGGAACAAAAAGTCAGGGAACTGATGGGCAAAATGGAGGAGATGGCCGAAGGTACACTGAAATCATCCATTGAACAGCTTGAACCTGACCGCGAAGGGATTACAAACAACCAGGAACTCGTGGAATACCTCATAGGAAAAGCCGAATTCTTCGGATACGAGAAGGAAGAAGTCTTCAGGCTGGTGTCCGCCCTGGCTTCAGGGGGAAAAATAGATGTACTGGCATTCCTTGAAAGCCTGACAAATTCATCGGAAGGAGCTTTGAAAGATTTCCTCTCAGGCCTTGACTATGAAATGGTCCGGAAAATGACACCGGAGCAATTACTGGAATATGTATTGCAGCAGTCGGTTAATTATCCGTATACTGCCAACCAGGTTTGGGACCTCCTCTTCAAACTGATGGATAAACACAGCGAGCTGGCCGATGAGGTAATTGAAATACTCTCAGAAGAAAAGGTGCCGGGCCGATCATGGATCGTATGGCTTACTGGCGGCAGTATATTGTTCCTGCTTGTTCTGTTCCTTATTCTGACCAGAAGAAAGAAAAAAAACAGAGAAAACCATGACCTCCGGGGATAAAAAGGTCTGCCGGACTGAATGACTTCATGAAGGGATTGGTCAAATGAACAATCCCTTCATTTCTTTCCTCATGTGAATTAAATTATTAAATTTGTTTGGTTTCAAATCCCAAGGCCCATGAAAAAAGCTCTGGTATTTCTGTTTTCCTGTCTATTATTTTCCACCACATTCGCACAGGAAGTCAATTTCAAGGAAACCTTCCTTGACGGGGATTATTTCTTGCTATACGAAGAATATGCCGATGCCCTCCCCTTTTTTCTTGAACTTTATGAAATAGATCCCGATAATGCCAATATCTGTTACCGCATCGGCATGTGTTATATCAATCTGCCGGGACAAAAAGAGAAAGCCATTCCCTATCTAGAAAAAGCGGTAAAAAATACCACAACCACTTACAGGGAAGGGAATCACAGGGAAGACAGAGCACCCCTGGAAGCCTATTATTATCTGGGAGCCGCCTACCGAATACAGGAACGCTTTGATGAAGCCTGTCAGATTTTTGACCAGTATCTGGCATTAATAGAAAACGGAGATACCATTAATCGCAATTTTATCCTCCAGCAGATCAATGCATGCGAGAACGCCAGAGAATATATGAAAAATCCCGTCCCTTTCGATGCAGCTAATCTGGGTCCACCCATAAATGATCAGTTTCCAAATTTCAAACCGGTTACCACACCCGATGAAGAAACACTGATATTCGTTACCGGCCTGAAATTCTATGATGCGATATTTTATACCGAAAAATCTGGCACCCGGTGGAGCGATCCGGTCAATCTCAGCCCGGAAATCCTTTCAGACGGAGACATGTATCCTACATGCCTTTCATCAGACGGGAACCAATTGTTTCTTTCCAAAGACGATGATTTCAACAGCGACATTTACCTCAGCCGGAAAATAGACGGAGAATGGCAACCCGCAGAAAAAATCGGGAAGAATGTCAACACCAAATACTGGGAAAACCATGCCTGCGTTTCCGAGGACGGGTCCGTTCTGATTTTTACCAGCAACAAACCCGGAGGATACGGCGGTTTTGACCTTTATCTTTCCCGCTGGGATGAAACCATCGGCGACTGGGGCCCCGCTGAAAATATGGGGCCGGCAATCAATACCCCTTTCAATGAAGAAACCCCTTTCATGGTGAATAACGGAAAAACCATTTATTTCAGTTCCCAGGGGCACGAAACCATGGGAGGTTACGATGTTTTTACTTCCTCCCTTGACGATGACGGGAACTGGAGCACACCGGTCAACCTGGGTTATCCCATTAATACCTCCGACGAGGACCTTTTCTTCATGCCTGTGAATGACGGTATAAACGCCTACTTTGCCAGATATACCGAAGATGGTTACGGGCAGGAAGACATTTACCGATATGAGATTTATTCTGATAAAAACCCAAGACCCGTACTGATTACCGGAAAAGTAACCCTTGAGGATAAAACTGTACCGGAAGTAACAGACATAAAGGTTAATATATCCGGCCCCTCAGGTACTCAGCCCTCAACCCTGCCGGTCGATCCTTCAACCGGCGAATATCACTACACCAGCAAGGTGCCTGGCACCTATGCACTCACATTCACGTGTGAAGGTTACGAACCCCTTGTCAGGGAAGCTCATCTTCCATCCGATTATTCTCTTTCGGAAGTAATGGTAAACGCCACACTGGTTGCGGTTCCCCCCGAAATCATTACCCTGAAACATGTCTATTTCGCTTTTGACAGGGCAACCATCACCGCAGAAGAAAAGGCTAAACTTGACAAACTGGTAAAAATCCTGGAGGAACACAACGGATTGAATATTGAAATTATCGGCCATACCGATGCCATTGGTCCGGCTGAATACAATCAGAAACTTTCCGAACGCCGTGCAGGTGCCGTACGTGATTACCTCATATCAAAAGGAATTGGGAAAACAAGGATCAGCGTATCGGGAAAAGGTGAAAACAACCCGATAGCCCGAAACCGGTACGAAAACGGTGCCGATTGTCCCGAGGGACGGGCCCTGAACAGAAGGGCAGAAATTCATGTTCCTGAATCAGGTGATCTGATCGTGGAATACGAACGGTTCGAAATGCCGGACGATATCAAAATCCGGTAACATATCCATGAACTGTTGCAAAGAAATGTTTAAAAAAGCACCCGGGTTGAAAATGACCGGAGTCATCCTCCTCCTTGCCTGGTCATTTGCAACAGCACAGTCAGGTAAGGATTACCAGAAAACCTTCTATGATGGGAATTTTCATTACCTCTACGAAGAATATGAAATGGCCTTACCCTATTTTACCGGGCTGGTTGAGAAGTATCCCGATAATTCCAACCTGAATTATAAAACCGGGATGTGCCTCCTACACATTCCGGGTTACGAATCCCTGGCCGTTCCTTATCTTGAAAAGGCTACAAACCGTGTAAAAAAACGTTACAGGGATGACTCCCACAGAGAAATGTCAGCACCGCGCGAGACATTTCTGTATCTGGGGATAGCCTGCAGGATTAACGGAGATCTCGATGCCGCCCTGGAACATTTTGCCAGATACCGGAAATGGTTCGGACAGGGTGATCCAGAATCAAAGGAAGCCGAACGACAGATAATAATGTGTGAAACCGCAAAAAGATTTTTTTCTGCTCCGGTTTCTGAACCTCCTGTTGAAGTCCCCGTAATCAATACCGGCATCTATGTTTATAATCCCTGTCTGGCGCCCGATGGTTCGGCACTGGCATTTATGCAACGGAAGGATTATTACCGGGCTGTGATGCTTTCGGAAAAATACAACGGCCGCTGGTATGAACCCCGGAACATCACTGCTTCCATTGAATCTGACGGTTATTTTGAATGTGTATCCCTTTCAGGAAACGGAAAGGTGCTTTTCCTGTCCAGAAAACAGGATGAGCAGTACGACCTGTATTATTCCAGGTATAAAGAGGGGCGCTGGAGACCTGCCAGACCTCTCGAGGGGGTGAATACACGGTGGAATGAAACTGCCGCATTCCTGACAGATGACGAAAACACCCTGTATTTCTCCAGCGACAGACCGGGGGGATACGGAGGATTGGATCTGTACGCAGCGCAGCTGAATGAAGAATTTGCGGTTACCGGCCTGCAATTGCTGGATAATCAGATCAACACACCCTACGACGAAACCTCGCCTTACGTGAAGCATCCCGATACTCTTTTTTTTGCTTCCGATGGGCATGTAACCATGGGCGGGCTTGATATTGTCCGTTCCGTCAGATCCGGAAATACATGGACGGTTCCGCAAAACCCCGGGTATCCTGTCAATTCAACCCTGAACGACCGGGCCTTCTCTCCTGCCCCCGGTGATGCTGATTTTATTCTGACAAGGCACAAAGAACCCGGAACGAGCCAGTTAGCATGGTTCATGCCGCCCCGGGCAATTCAACCTGCTCAGGTTATGGTTTCAGGGAATGTAAATGTTACCGGCCACACCGGCAGGGTTTCCCCGCTTGAAACCACCCTGACACTGACCAGCGTGGAAAAAGGTGACACCCTTCTGGTAACAACGGATAGTACAGGCCATTTTAAATTCCCCCTCCCCCCGGGCATATATGAAGTGACCCTGCAGGACAGCAGTTTAGAAACATTAACTCAACGGTTTCATATCACCGACAGGGAAGACAGCCATTCCCTCAGTATTTCCGCCAGGAAAAAAATCAGCGAAATCGTTACACTCAGAAATATTTATTTCGGTTTCGACAGATCTGATCCGCTCCCTTCATCGGAAAGCGCCCTCAGAGAGCTGGCCACAATACTGGAACAATTTCCAGATTTAAAAATTGAAATCCGGGGCCATACCGATGCCATTGGTACGGAAGGTTACAATTTACGCCTGTCGGAACGCCGGGCACAGTCGGTTAAAAACTACCTGGTAAAGCAGGGTGTTCCGCAAAACAGACTGGTAATCAGGGCGCTCGGAGAAAGCTGCCCCATTGCTCCAAACCACCTGCCCGACGGATCGGACAACCCGGAAGGAAGGAAATTCAACCGAAGAGTGGATTTTGCCGTTCCGGAAAATAAATACCCCTTTATTCAAACGGAAAAACCTGTCGTTTAGGTAACAATATTCCCGCCGGGCTGATCAGTGCACCCCAATCTGTGTTTATCAGGGTTCGTAATACAAGTTTTTTTTATTATCTTTCTTTTCTGTTCAAGTGGCTGGCTAAAATTACTTCAAATGAGAAACGTCTTTTTTCTTTTTAGTTTACTGTTATTCTGCACTCCTGCCATGGCACAGGTTGATCAGAGCCCGGAAGAATTGCTTGATAACGGGTTCTTCTTTTTCCAGGAAGAAGATTATGAAGAAGCTATCTATTATCTGCTGCGGCTAGAAGATACACCCTATTTCAATGCCAATGTGCATTTCAGGATCGGAATGTGTTATCTGCACATTCCCGGAGAAGAACACAAAGCCATCCCCTATTTTGAGAAAGCAATCGAGAATCTTACAGGAAAATACTCGGCAAGATCCACAAAAGAAACAAAAGCCCCCTACCATACCTGGTTTTACCTGGGCAGGGCATACAGGATCAACAACGAACTGGAAAAAGCCCTGGAAGCTTTTTATGCTTTCAGGGAAGTTCCGGGCTTTGACAGGAATTACAATATCCGTATCGTGGAGAACGAAATCCGTGCCTGCGAAATAGCAAAAATCATAAAGGATATTCCCCTGAATGTGAACATCGTAAACCTGGGGTCGCCTGTCAATGATGCCTCTGACAATTACCAACCAGTTATATCTTCCAATGAACAGACGCTGGTATACATGACTGATTTAAAGTTCTATAATGCCCTCTTCATGAGTAAAAAACTGGCCGGCATCTGGACTGAACCCGTTAATATTACCCCCCAGGTGGAATCGGACGGGGATGCCATCCCGGTATGGATTTCACCGAATGGGGAAAAATTGCTGCTCATAAAAGGCACAGGGAATAAACGTGATATCTACATCAGCACTTATAGCGCCGGATCCTGGTCCAGAATGGAACCTTTTCCGGGTCCGGTTAATTCGAACCGGGCTGAATCCTTTGCTTCCCTGTCAGACGATGAAAAAACCCTTTATTTTTCAAGTAACCGGAGGGGAGGAATGGGCGAATTCGACATTTACCGCTCAGTACTTGACCAGTCCGGACAATGGTCGGAACCGGAAAATCTGGGAGATGTGATAAATACCCCCTTCAACGAGGCCAGTCCACATCTGTCAGAAGACGGGAACACACTGTATTTTTCATCGGAGGGACATTACAACATGGGGGGATACGATATTTTTTATTCCACCAGAGGCCCGTCAGGGCAATGGCAAGATCCGATAAATATCGGATACCCTGTTAATACCACTTCCGATGAAACCTTTTTCTATCCCGTAAGGAATGGGAAGTTCGTGTATCTTTCCAGAAATATGCCGGAAGGGTTCGGACAACAGGATATTTACCGCATAGAAATTATCCCGGAAGAAACCTCCGGCACAATGCCTGTTTCAGGAGAACTGGATGCAGACTGGAATTGTGAAACACCCTTCATTATCAAACTGATCGACCGAAATACGGAAGAAATACTGACTGAATTTCTTTTTGATCCTGATTCAAAGAAAATTAACTACAAATCAAATAGCAAAAATCTGAAAGTACTTATTGAAAAACACAATTGAATTTTTAGATTTGTCAGTATGTTAATAGCCCCTGCCTCATGCATAAAAGCCTGATAATTCTGTGCTGCTTATTTCTGTCGGGTAACATCACAGGCCAGACAAGGTCTGAAATGCGTGAGATTTTCGTCGAAGCCGAATCACATTACCTTTACCGGGAATATGAAGATGCCATATTGCTTTATCTTCTGCTGGAAGATGATGATAACGCCAATATCCTGTACAAAATCGGGGTATGTTACCTGCATATTCCCAACGAAAAAGAAAAGGCCATTCCATACCTCGAAAAAGCAGTGAAAAATGCCTCTTACGATGCCCGGGATCATCTTCCTGCCGAAACCCGTGCCCCGCTCGATGCTTATTTCTATCTGGGCAATGCCTACAGGATCAGCAATCAACTCGACAAAGCCATCGCCACGTACCAGCACTTCAGGGAACTGATCAGGCAGAACAATCCCATGGAAAATGATGAATTTATTAACCAACAGATCAGGGCATGTGAAATAGCAAAAGAGCTGAAAAAGAATCCTGTCAGTTATATTCCCCAAAATCTGGGGAGCCAGGTCAATGTGGTGTCCCTGAATATTCATCCGGCCATATCGGGTAATGAAAATACCCTGATATTTACTGCCAAGTACGGGGAAGAGGATGTCCTTTATCAAACCACCCGTGCCACCGGCGGGGTATGGAGTTCGGCAGAAGATATCACCCGGCAGGTCCATTCAGACCGGGACGGAACGTCCTCCTCCTTGTCATTTGACGGAGCTGAACTGTATCTGTATAAATCCGATATGGAAGACGGGAATATTTATGTCAGCTTTAAAAACGATGGAGAATGGACCCGGGCCCGGAAGCTGAACCGGAACATCAACACCCGTTATTACGAATCGCATGCCTGTGTCTCAAGCGACGGGAATACTCTGTATTTTACCAGCAACCGGGCAGGGGGAACGGGAGAACTGGACATATATTTCTCGAAAAAGGACAAACGCGGTAACTGGGGCCCTGCGGAAAATATAGGAAATAATATCAATACCCCCTTCAATGAGAATTATCCCTTTATTACAGAAAATGATTCACTGCTGTATTTTTCCTCGGAAGGCCATTACAATATGGGTGGATACGACTTTTTCTACTCTCAGCGAATGCCTGATGGATCATGGAGCAAACCCGTGAATATAGGATATCCCCTGAATACAACCGACGATGACCTGTTTTTCAATCCGGTGCAAAATGGCAAAGCCGCCTATATTTCCATGCTTGACGGTTACAAGGAAATGAACCTGTACCGAATTGAGATACTTCCTGCAGGAACTACCCGTGACTTCACAATCAGGGGACAATTGTCACTGGCAGACACCACCCGGGAGTTCGGCAGGGATTTTCAGATCATCATGATCGACAGGGAATTGACAGATACGGTTGATGTGGGATTCCCGAACCGGCAATCGGGACAATACTCTTTCATCACCAAATCGGGCAATTATTACCTGATTTATACCGGAAACGGATACCTTCCCCACCAGGAAGAAATACGGATCGATGAATATGCCAGAAAATCGGAATTTGTTATTGATGTGGAACTGACCCCTGCAGAACCTTCCGTAAAACCCGTCAGGCAAATGTGGCTGAAAGACAGCATCGATATCAGCCAGGCCAGGCCGCTCGATTCGGCAATGGTCATTACAGACCTTGACATCCAGGACCTGGAAACCATCGATCAGGAAAGGGACGTGTTGTATTATACCATTCAGTTAATGGCATTGAAAGTCAGGCCGGTGGATGTTTCCTATTTCGCCCCTCTTGAAAATGTACGGGTCATTCTGGGAAAAGACGGCTTTTACCGGTATACCTACGGCGAATTTGACACCATAGAAGAAGCGGAAAAAGTAAGACAGCAACTGGTTGATGAAGGCTATCATGAAGATCTATGGGTGAAAAAGGTTTACCGGGATACGGAATAACCCAATCCCCGGCAGGGGTGCGTCAGTAAAACGATCGCTGCATTTCATGAATACTCTTCTGGAAAATAAACGAATCAGGCTCAGGGCCATGGAGCCCGAAGACCTGGAAGTACTGTACCTGTGGGAAAATGATCCCCGTCACTGGAAGGTAAGCCAGACCCTCATCCCCTTTTCAAAATTTACCCTGAAACAGTTCATCAAACAATCCACCAACGACCTGTATACCACCAGGCAATTCAGACTGATGATCATTCGAAAGAATGACAATCATCCGCTGGGAGCGATCGATCTGTTCGATTTCGACCCCTACCACAAGCGGGGCGGGGTGGGCATTCTGATACATAACGAAAACCACCGGAACAAGGGATATGCTTCCGAAGCTCTCCAATTGTTCAAGGAATACTGTTTCGGGCACCTGAAACTCCATCAGCTTTACTGCCATATCGCCACTGACAACCAGGCCAGCCTGCGTTTGTTCACCGGAAACGGATTCACCGTTATCGGCGAAAAAAAAGAATGGTTGTTCAATGGGAATGGTTTTTCCGGCGAGTGGATGCTGCAATGCATCAATCCCTCGTCTTAAGAGAATGATAATCGGGTATTTCTTTCAGAAAATGATAGCTGTTCGTCCGGTAATCCATGGCACAGGCATAATGCTTCAATCCGTTGGTAACCACCAGGTAATCTACCTTTAATTTCAGATTATAAGCAGCTACCTGGTCAAAGGTTTTCTGGCTGATCCTGACTTCCGGGGCCTTGCATTCCACAATCATCCGGGGAGTACCTTTTCTGTCGAAAAAAACAACATCACACCGTTTGCCCATTCGGTTAACTTCCAGATACATCTCTACCCGGGTGAGCGCGGCAGGATAATTTTTCTCCCTGATCATGTAACTGACAAAATGCTGCCGCACCCATTCCTCGGGAGTCAGCACCACATACTTCTTCCTTATGGGGTCAAAGATGTAATCCCTCCCTTCTTTTGATTTTATATTGAAGGAATAAGTTGGTAAATTTAGCCGCTCCACAAAGTGAGTTGATTATACAGGAACAAAGGTAAAAAGAAGATTGAAGAATAAACTATGAAAACAAAAGCCGAAATCGTCAGGGACTGGCTTCCGCGATATACAGGTATTCCTGTTGAAAATTTCGGGAAATACATCCTGCTGACCAATTTCATGAATTATATAGAAATATTTGCAGATATCCACAATTTGTCCATTCCCGACAAAACCGTGAACATGCCAGCCCTAACCGGAAATGGAATTACCATGATCCATTTCGGAATGGGAAGTGCCAACGCCGCTACCATTATGGACCTGCTGGGAGCGGTGCAACCACAGGCAGTTCTGTTTCTTGGCAAATGCGGGGGGTTGAAGAAGAAAAATCAGCTGGGGGATTTTATACTGCCCATCGCAGCCATTCGTGGGGAAGGAACCTCAAACGATTATCTGCCACCGGAAGTCCCGGCTCTTCCCGCATTTAGCCTGCAAAGAGCCGTCTCAACCAGCATCCGAAACCACCAGCGTGATTACTGGACAGGAACAGTATACACCACAAACCGCCGGGTATGGGAATATGACCAGAAATTCAAAAAATACCTCCGAAAAACCCGGTGCATGGCCATCGATATGGAAACCGCCACCATTTTTACGGTGGGATTTGCCAATGAAATTCCTTCAGGCGCCCTGCTGCTCGTTTCCGATCAGCCCATGATCAGCGCCGGCATAAAAACCCAGCAAAGCGACAAACTGGTTACCGGGAAATTTACCGAGATACACCTGAAAATCGGCATTGATGCCCTGCTTGAAATTAAAAACGAAGGCATGTCGGTAAAACACCTCAGATTCTGAACTTATGGGAACGTCCTATGAACACTATAAACAGATCATCAAAGATCTGAAAAACAAGGTCTACAGGCCCGTTTATTTTCTGGCTGGTGAAGAACCTTATTTTATTGACAGGATTACAGAATACATTGCATCTCATGCGCTTCCTGAAGAAGCCCGGTCGTTTAACCAGATAATTTTGTATGGAAAGGATACCACCGCCCATCAAATTGTTGACCTTTCCCGCAGATTCCCCATGATGTCCAGTCACATGGTGGTCATTGTCAAGGAGGCACAGGATCTGCCGTCACTTGAGGCTTTTGAACATTATTTCAATGCCCCCATGAAATCAACCATTCTGGTAATCAATTATAAATACAAAATCCTCAAAAAAGAGCATAATGTCCGTCAGGCTCTGAATAATACCGGAATATATTTTGAATCAAATAAATTGTATGAAAACAAAATCCCCCTGTGGATCGAAAATTATTTAAAAAGCAAAGGGTATTCCATGAATCCCGGGGTGGGAATGCTCCTGACCGAACACCTGGGAAGCGACCTGAACCGGATTGCAGGTGAACTGGACAAACTGATGATCGTTCTTCCGGAAACTGAAAATACCGTTACGACATCACATATTGAAGAGTATATAGGCATCAGCAAGGAATACAATAACTTTGAACTGGCCAATGCACTGGCCAGAAAAGATATCCTGAAATCGAACCGGATTGTAAAGCATTTCGGGAACGATCCGAATAACAATCCCTTCACCGTTACCCTGTCGGCCATTTACTACTTTTTCAGCAAAGCCCTTGTCTACCATTATCTTCCCAATAAATCAAGAGATCAGGCTGCCCGGGTGCTGGGGGTTCATCCTTTTTTCCTTAAACAATACGAAACGGCCGCCAGAAACTACAGTGCGGAAAAATTGAAGCAGATTATCAGCTTACTGCGCGAATACGATGTGAAATCAAAGGGATTTATTCCGGTGTCCACCGAAGAGGGAGACCTGCTAAAAGAGTTGATCTATAAAATATTACATTAAATTCATTATGACCATTCTGCTGGTTGCCATCATATCGGTGATATCCATTCTGGCTTTTTATAATCCAAAGCTGTTTGACCGTATGCAGTTTAATCCCTACCGGGTCATCCATTACCGCGAATTCCACCGTTTTCTAACACACGGGCTCATCCATGCCGACTGGATGCATTTAATAATCAACATGATGGTATTATTCTTCTTCGGCACGGCTGTAGAAAGTTATTTTCAACAAATGGCCGAAGCCGGAATGATCCGCTGGCCTGAAATACACTATCTGATCCTCTTTGTGGGGTCGATGGCCATTGCTACCGTCACCACATTGAAAAAATACCGGAATGAACCAACATACAACTCAGTGGGGGCATCGGGAGCCGTTTCCGCATTTATTTTCACCAGCATCTTCTTCGATCCCTGGCAAACTCTGCTGTTATATTTCATTCCCATTCCCGGCATTGTCTTCGGGATAGCCTATCTGGTATACTCGCACATCATGAGCCGTCGTGCTTCCGACCATATCAACCACGATGCACATTTTCTGGGAGCCCTCACCGGATTTATATATCCGGCCATCATTGCACCTTCGCTTATCAGTTTCTTTTTTCAGCACCTGTTCCATCCATGAAACAGCAAGCCATATTTCTCGACCGTGACGGGGTAATCAATGAAGAAAGAGGGGAATATACCTATCTGATAGAAGATTTCCGCTTCAATGACGGAGTGTTTACTGCCCTGCAAATGTTTCAGGAAGCCGGGTACCTGCTGATCGTGATTTCCAATCAGGGAGGTATTGCCAGAGGCAGGTACAGCCGGACAGATGTCGACCGGCTACACCGGTTTATGGAAAAGGAACTTTTGGCAAAAAACATCCGGCTGACCGAAATATATTACTGCCCGCACCATTCCGATCTGGAAAAATGCCTGTGCAGGAAACCGGGAACCCTCATGCTGGAAAAAGCCATGGCGCGTTTCAATATAGATCCCGTTCGTTCTTACTTCATCGGTGATCATAAAAGGGACGCAGAAGCAGCGATAAAAGCCGGGATTAAACCGATTACAATACAACCCAATCAGCCCCTGACTGAAATCGTGGGACAAATACTGTCTGGCTTTCAGAACAGCCGAACTGATTAATTATTGGTTGGATTTTCGGGAAAATCAGCCCAGAGACGGTATTTCTTATCCTTCATCTTCCTGAGAACGGCCCGCCATTCTTCCCTGTCGGAACAGGACATGATGGTCGCCGGATCCACCCGGGTAACCAGCCAGGAGTTCTCGTGAATTTCATTTTCAAGCTGGCTGGGCATCCATCCGGAATAACCCACAAAAAACCTGATCTGTCCGGGCTTCATCACACCTCCGATCATCAGTTCTTTCACAATGTCAAAATCCCCTCCCCAGTAAATATCATGAAACACCCGCATGCTGTTCGGGATACGTTCCCCAAGGGTGTGAATATAATGAACGGTATTGGTGCCCACCGGCCCGCCCAGCGACACGGAAGCTTCCACATCCGGGAAATTTTTCAGTAATTCCGACAGGGCAATATGTACCGGCTTGTTCAGAATAAAACCTACCGAACCTTCTTCGTTATGCTCCACCAGAAAAACGATGGAACGCTTGAAATACTGATCTGACAAGAAAGGTTCGGAAATCAGGACCCTCCCTTTTGCCACTTTGTGATCTTTTGGCTCTACATGAAAAAAATCAAAATTCAGATCCATCTGTTCCGTTTATTCTGTTTTCCTTTGAAAAATACGTATTTTTACCATGGAAATCAAAAAATATTCCATTGCTGCAGCATGTTTTATATTCCTTTCGTACATTCCGAAAACCGTACCATGAGCAAAGACATACCCACTGTCATTCAAGAAAATGCACAACATCAACCCAGGTGGATACCGGTGATTCTTGCAGCCGGCCTGTTTTTTGCTGCCTGTACAACCCAGAAAGACCTG
>JBNGDI010000006.1:11376-46455 GCA_049975425.1 Bacteroidales bacterium | reverse complement strand
AAATTCACCATTCTGGGAGAAGTAAAAGTCCCCGGAACCTATCAGAACTACAACAAACAGCTTACCGTGCTGGAAGCCATTGGAATGGCCGGAGACATTACCGACCTCGGGAACCGGAAAGATATACTGGTTGTTCGCAGAAATCCCGATTCCATCCAGACTTTTCACCTCAACCTGCTGAACAAGGATATCCTTTCTTCCGAAGCCTTCTTCGTTCAGCCGAATGATGTGATCTATGTAAAACCCACGCACAACAGAATTATTCGGATCAATATACCCACCCTTTCCTTTATATTCGCATCACTCTCTACTGTCTTGCTCGTGTTAAATTACTTTAAGTAAGCCTATGGATCCTCATCAGGAATATATTTATCAGGAAGAGAACATTGACATAAAAAAATTTCTGCTCAGAATACTGGGAAACTGGTACTGGTTTGCCATATCTCTTTTCATTGCCATTACTGCAGCTTACCTGTTCAACCGGTATTCCGAACCCATTTACAGTGTCAGCGCCACCCTGATAGCCCGGGGAGAAGAAAAAGGGAAAACCGGTATGGAAGGGTTCATCGAAGGAATGGAAATCGTTACCCGTCAGGTGAATGTGGAAGACGAAATGGAGATTCTCCGTTCATACACACTCACCAACCAGGCTCTGAGAGAACTTGACGATTTTGAAATTTCATACGTCCTGGTGGGAAGAAGGGGTATTAAGGAATCGAAACTATACAACCGTTCCCCTTTTGTGGTGGAACTCGATACCCTTTATCCGCAGCTGCCGGGTCATAAAATTTACATAACTCTCCTGAACCGTAAAGAATACCGACTGGAAATCGACGAACATTACGATATCGACCGGGTGATGAAATTCGGAGAGCCGTTTGTGCACCCTCCGCTGGCATTTACAGTAAAACAGCGCAACCCTGAAGAATTCGATCCGAAAAGCTGGTCATCCAACAAGTTCTATTTCGTTGTCAATAACCTGAATGCACTGACCAACGCCTACCGTTCGAAATTGTCGGTTGAAGTAAACGATCCGAAAAAAGGATCGGTACTCACCCTGACCACTCAGGGTTTTGTGGCACAGCAGGAAGCCGATTACCTGAACAAGCTTATTGAAGTGTACATTGATTACGGCCGGCAAGAAAAAAGCAAAAATGCTACACTGGCCCTGCAGTTCATCGATGAACAGCTGAAAGAAATCGTCGATTCCCTGGAATCGGTGGAACAGGAGATGCTCGAATTCCGGCTCAAATACAATATCATCGACCTGAGCCAGGAAGGTTCAGCCATTGCACAGAAGCTGATTGACCTTCAAAAGGAAAAAACCATGCTGGGCATGCAGCAAAAATATTATGATTACCTGCTTGGTTATATCCGGGAAAGGGGCGATTTCTCCGATGTTATTGCCCCGTCTGTCATGGGTGTAAATGAACCTCTGCTCACCAACCTCATTGCCAGACTCACTGAATTATACTCCGAACGAACCACCCTGGAACATTCTGCCCAACGCTTCAATCCTTCGGTCACCCTGAATGCCCGCCAGATTGAGGAAACACGCCAGATCTTACTGGAACATGTCAACAGCATGATCGAATCGGCTGCCCTGAGCATGAAGGATATAGACCGCCGCATGATAGAAGTGGAAAAGGAGATCAACCAGTTACCGGTAACGGAACGGGCATTGATCGGAATTGAACGGAAATTCCAGGTAAACGACGAAATTTATACCTACATGCTGCAAAAACGCATGGAAGCGGGTATTGCCAAAGCCTCCAACCTGCCCGACAACCGGATGCTCGACCAGGCACGTGCTGAAAATGCCGCAAGAGTAAAGCCCAAAACCTCCATGAACTATATGATCGCCCTGATCCTGGGATTTGTTGTACCGGTGGTGATCATTCTGCTGATCGATTTTTTCAACAACCGGATCGTTGACCGGAAAGACATTGAAGATCATACCAGCGTGCCCGTGATCGGCTCAGTGGGGCATAATAAAACCGATTCCGAAATCCCGGTATTCCTGCAGCCCAAATCGTCCATTGCCGAATCGTTCCGGGCGCTGAGAACCAATCTGCAGTACATGCTCAGGGAAAAAGGAGAAAATATCGTACTCATTTCATCCACGGTGAGCGGGGAAGGGAAAACGTTCATTGCCACCAACCTGGCGGTGATCGTAGCCATGTCCGGCAGAAAAACCCTTCTGGTAGGCCTCGACCTGAGGAAACCCAAAATTCACAGAGATTTCCATATTACAAACGAAACAGGCCTGAGTACCTACCTCATCAACCAGAGCGAACTGGACGATATTATTCATCCCACCGATATTGAAAACCTGTACGTGGTCACCTCGGGACCTGTTCCCCCGAACCCTGCTGAATTGCTGGAAACGGGACGAATGGACGCTTTTATGGAACATATCCGGAAGGAGTTCGATATGGTCATTCTCGATACACCTCCTGTGGCCGTGGTTACCGATGCCATTCTGGTGAGCAAATATTCTCATGCCAACATTTTTGTGGTACGGCATAATTTCTCGCACAAAAACGTGATACAGTTCATTGACGAAATCTACAAGAAAAAAGACATCCGCAACATTTCCCTGCTGATCAATGATATTAAGCTACAGGGTTATTACGGATACGGATATGGTTACGGATACGGATATGGTTACGGATACAACTACGGTTATGGATACGGATACGGAAGCGACTATTATTCGGATGATGATAATGAACAGGGCAGCCTGTTCAGGAGGTTGATGCATTCAGCAGGAAAAGGGAAGCGGAAAGAATAACCCCGGAATCCTCATCAGTTGCTTATTTGAAAATCCGGCTTTTTTTTGCATCTTCCCTGCCTTATTCAGGTAAAATTCAAGCAGCAGGCGCCGTATGCAGGAATTAAAAAAACAGCCCACCCTTTTTCAGGCATTCATTCCCATTATTTTCCTCATTGTCCTGCTTTTTCTGAATGTCAGATTTTTTGAGGATACCCTGGGCGGAGCCAATCAGATCGCACTGATCCTGTCGGCTGCTATTGCCGGAATAATAGCCACCCGTCTGGGCCTTCCCTGGAAATCGGTCAGAAGCAGTATGGTGAAAAGCATCAGTTCGGCCATGCCTTCTATCCTGATCCTGTTTCTGATCGGATCGCTGGCAGGAACCTGGATGATCAGCGGGGTGGTGCCCGCATTGATCTATTACGGACTGAAAATTCTGAATCCCACTATTTTCCTGTTTGCTACCGTGGTTATCTGTGCCATTGTCTCCCTGGCTACGGGCAGTTCCTGGTCAACGGTAGCTACCATCGGAATCGCCCTGCTGGGTATTGGAAATGCCATGGGATTTCATGCGGGAGTTACTGCCGGCGCCATCATTTCAGGGGCCTATTTTGGCGACAAGATGTCTCCCATGTCAGATACCACCAACCTGGCGCCGGCAATGGCCGGTACCGACCTGTTCACTCATATCAGGTATATGATCTACACCACCGGCCCATCCATCATCATCACCCTGATCATTTTTCTCATCATCGGCCTTACGGTCAAGTTGCCTGAAGGAAACACCAATATCGAAGGGGTATTGGCTGCCATTGATCATCATTTTCACATCACCCCCTGGCTGTTTATTGTACCGGCATTTCTTATTTATATCATTGTCAGGAAAGTGGCTCCCCTGCCTTCCCTCCTGGCCGGAACCCTGATGGGGGGTATTTTTGCCGTGATTTTTCAGCCGGATGTAATCAGGGAAGTGGCCGGAACAGGCGGCACCTATCTGAAAGATTCCTATATCGCCGTCATGAAATCGATGTTCGGGTCGGTAAGAGTGGTAACCGACAATGCCCAGGTAAACGAACTGCTTGCCACCAGGGGTATGGCAGGCATGCTGAACACCATCTGGCTGATCCTTTCTGCCATGGTTTTCGGAGGAGCCATGGAATCGGCCGGACTGCTGGTCAGGATCACCCATTCCATCATCCGTTTTGTACATTCGGCCGGCTCACTGGTAGCTGCCACGGTAGGATCATGCCTGTTCTTCAATGTAACCGCTTCCGACCAGTACATATCCATTGTGGTCCCCGGCCGCATGTTTGCGAAAGCCTTTCGCGACCAGAGGCTGAAACCCGAGGTGCTGAGCCGCTCCCTGGAAGATTCGGGAACCGTCACGTCGGTGCTTATACCCTGGAATACCTGCGGGGCCACCCAGGCAGGTGTCCTGGGAGTATCCACATGGACCTACATGCCCTACTGCTTCTTTAATATCATCAGCCCCTTCATGAGCATATTCATGGCAGCTTTCAATATCAACATCCGGCGATACAAACCGGGCGATCCTGAATATGTTGAATTCAAGGAAGAAGACCGCATGGATTACTGATACACCGCTCTAATACAGAGTAGGATGTTTTACAGGATCGGCTTCGTGCATCATGTCGTACAGGGTCTCGAAAACATCCTCTGCATTGGGATTGGAAAAATAATCCCCGTCGGTGGTATAGGCCGGGCGATGCTCCCGGGCCGTAATGGTCCTGGGTTCCGCATCCAGAAAATAATAAGCCCTTTGATCTTCAATCACTTTCTTCATCATGAAGGCAGTGGCACCTCCCGGTACATCTTCGTCGAAAAATACCACCCGGTTGGTTTTCTTCACCGATTCCAGAATGGTGTGGTCCAGATCAAAAGGAAGCAAAGTTTGCACATCGATCAGTTCCACCGATATGTCAAATTCGGTCAGCTGTTCCACGGCTTCCAGGGCAATACGCACACAGGATCCGTATGTTACCAGGGTAATGTCCGTTCCTTCATTCAGTATCTCGGGTTTCCCAAGCGGAACCTTGTATTCCCCTGTATTGGCCGGCATTTTTTCTTTCAGCCGGTAGCCGTTCAGGGGCTCGATCACCAGGGCCGCATCATCTCCTTCCATTAAGGTATTGTACATTCCGGCAGCCTGTGTCATATTCCTGGGTACACACACATATACACCCCGAATGGAATTTATCACCATGCTCAGGGGGGATCCCGAGTGCCATATCCCTTCCAGCCTGTGCCCGCGGGTTCTTACAATAACGGGTGCTATCTGATTCCCCCGGGTGCGGTAATGTGTACTGGCCAGGTCGTCGCTGAGGGTCTGGAGAGCGTACAGAAGGTAATCAAAATACTGAATTTCAGTAAGCGGTTTCAGTCCACGTAATGCCAGACCGATCCCCTGGCCCAGAATGGTGGTTTCCCGGATACCGGTATCGGAAATACGCAACTTTCCGTATTTTTCCTGCAAACCGGCCAGGGCCTGATTCACATCCCCGATGTTCCCGGTATCCTCGCCGAAAGTAACCAGTTTGGGATATTTCTCAAACAGGTAATCGAAATTGGCCCTTAAAACCTCCCGTCCGGGAACCATGGGGGCATCATCCTTAAAAACCGGTTTCACTTCTTCTACCTTCAGCACGGAAGTTTTGGTTTCATTGTAAAGATAGCTGTTGTAGCGCTCACGACTGTCTTCATAATTCCTTTTCAGCCACTGTGAAAGGTCATCCTGCAATTTTTCACGCTGGTTACAATCCAGACAAACGTGCCTCAGCATTTTTTTGGCCGCACTGAAAATATCTTTCCGGATAGGATGAATCACTTTCTTCAGATCGTTGGTGATCATCCCGATCTTATCGATCTTATCGCGTTTGCACACACAGGAACGGTTGTCAATAATGCTTACCAGGGCATCCCGCTCCAGTTTGATGGGATCGGTAAAGGCTTTCCAGGCATTCTTTCTGGCCTGTTTGGCCTCTTCTTCAGCCTGTTTCTCAATCCCGTCACATTCTTCCGGGGTAGCCAGTTCCGATTCTATCATCCATTCCCTCATTTTTTTGATCGGATCATACTCTTCCTCCCACTTCAGCCTCTCTTCTGATTTGTAGCGTTCATGAGACCCCGAGGTGGAATGCCCCAGGGGCTGGGTTACTTCTTCAATATGAAAAACCACCGGAATGTGTTTTTCCCTGCATATGGCAATCCCCTCCTCATACATCTTCACCAGCCCGGGATAATCCCATCCTTTGCCTTTATAAACCATGATCCCGCCCGGGTGTTCCTCGTCCTTCACAAAACCCCTGAGCAATTCGGAAATACTTCCCTTGTTCGTTTGATAT
The DNA here is from genome assembly GCA_049975425.1 of Bacteroidales bacterium. GTDB lineage: Bacteria > Bacteroidota > Bacteroidia > Bacteroidales > VadinHA17 > HyVt-105. Next base: position 40,317 of record JBNGDI010000006.1, on the reverse strand, counting down.
TCTTTGGGAACAGAAATCCCATAACCGTCGTCATACACCGAAAGCGCAATGGGCACCTGCAGCACACCTGAGGCATTGACCGTTTCCCAGAAATGCCCTTCCGAAGTACTGGCATCACCGATGGAACCGAAAGCCACCTCATCACCGTTGTGTGAGAGGGTGGTAAACTCCCTGAGTTCGGGGATCTCCCTGAACAGTTTTGAAGCCCAGGCCAGTCCCAGCAAACGGGGCATCTGGCCGGCAGTGGGACTGATATCGGCCGAAGAGTTTTTTTGCGATGTCAGGTCTTTCCAGGTCCCATCCCGGTTTATGTTGGGGGTAGAGAAATGGTTATTGAACGACCTTCCCCCATTATGAGGGTTCAGTTCTCCATCGGTATTCCCGTACAATTGATGAAAAAACTGTTCGGCAGTATACAACCCTGCAGCCATCATCCAGGTCTGGTCACGGTAATACCCCGACCTCCAGTCGCCGTTACGGAACTGTTTGGCCATGGCAATCTGCACGATCTCCTTACCGTCACCGAAAATGCCGAATTTCGCCTTTCCGGTCAGCACTTCCTTTCGGCCAAGTATACTCAGATTCCTGCTGACATTGGCCAGGTGATAATCTGCAAGAACCTCTTTTTTAAAATCCTGAAAAGAAATACCACCCTTTCCTTTATTTTTTTCAACCATTATTTAATATTATTATTTTTATTATTAATATTATTTATATTATATTTATTATTATTTATTTTATTTTTCATTTCTATAAATCATAAACTTCTTTTTTTGTTTCCGCGTAAATAACTAAAGTTAAGAAGTGTTCATCAATTTACCTATATTTGTAAACAAATCCGCCAAAAAAATGTTCCTGAAACTGGTCATTCTTTCCCTCCTGCTTCTCACCTTTTCGATTCTGGCCCTGGCTTCAGGCATCCTCCTCAAAAGAAACGGGCGGTTTCCTGTCATTTCCATTGGTAAAAACAGGGAAATGAAACGGAGGGGGATAACCTGTCCCCGGCATGATGAACTGATCTGCCACCAAAAGAGCGGAAAAGGAACCTCCTGCAATTGCCCGTGAGTTTCTGAACCATTTCCTTCCGGCGGTTGTTAATGTTAAAGAGAACAAAATACAACGACGATGTTTATCAAGATGATACTCCTGGCTATTGGAGTGATGATACTGGCCATTCCGGGACTCATGCTGGGCATGCTGGTAAAAAAGAACGGTCGGTCACCTGCCCCGGGCTGCAGGCTGGTTGACGGCGGAACGAATGCATATTCCGGGTGCTGTTGTATGGATTATTGTAAGGAAGGTTCCAGCTGATCTTCCCGCAGGTATTGCCTGAACCCTTCTGTCATCCAGGTTTTGAATGCCCCTTTCTCATCGGAATAGATAAAATACCCCTCCAGTTCAGGCATTTCCTCAACCAGGCTTATCCCTTCCTCGAGGCCCATCACCATACAGGCCGTGGCATAGGCATCGGCCGTCATGCAATCGGGCGCCGTAATGGTCACACTCAATAGCCGGTCAAGAACGGGGTACCCGGAGCGCGGATCAATGGAGTGAGCGTATTTTACACCATTTTTTTCATAGAATTTCCGGTAATTTCCCGATGTAGCCAGATTGATTTCAAAACATTCCATTATCACCTGCAGGTCCTGTCCCGGGATAAGGTTGTTGTCAACGGGCCTGTCAATACCAACTGTCCAGGGTCGCCCGTTTATTTTATGTCCACGGGTACGTATTTCACCGCCCAGTTCAATCAGGTAATTTCGTATGCCCCTGCTTTCCAGAAAACTGCCCACCACATCCACGGCGTAACCCTGGGCAATGGCATTCACATCCAGCTGTACGCCGGGCACTTTCTTTACCAGTTTCCTTCCCTGCAACACCACTTTGTCCATTCCCACCAATTGGAGCAGGCTGTCGATGTTCACGGTACCGGGATCAGCTTTCCCATCCGGGCCGAAGCCCCAGGCATTCACCAGGGGCCCTACGGTAATATCGAAAGCCCCGCCGGTTTTACGGGTTACCTCAGTGGCCGTTTTGAAAATTTCCACAAAATAATCGTCGGCCACCACCCCGGGATCATTCCGGTTGACCCTTGAAATAACCGATTCGGGCACATAAAGGGATAGTGACCTGTCAAATCCGGCCAGGAGCGAATCGATCTCATCCTGCAGCATGGCGGAACGGCGGTTGAACATGTACCTCCATCCAAAAGGATACTGATAGATCACCCGGTAGGTGGTTCCCTGGGCAAATCCGTCCAATGTATAGTACGATTGCTGCCGGTATGAAAGCCAGGCGAAAAGGGGAATCAGCAAAAGCAACAATATGACCGGTATGATTTTTCGCATGGTCAGAAAAAAGTCAGCCACTGATTGGAACATCCATTCATAAAACCGGAGGATTATCCGCCGAAATCATCATAATCGATCATTTCTTCGGGGACTCCAAGATTGTAAAGCATTTTAAAAACGGCATCGTTCATCATAGGCGGCCCACACAGGTAATATTCAATTTCTTCCGGTTCTTCGTGCCGGCTGAGGTAATGATCGTACAGCACCTGGTGGATAAAGCCCACATACCCATTCCAGTTATCTTCCGGCCTGGGCTCGGAAAGGGCGATATGGAATGAGAAATTGGGGAATTCCTTTTCGATTTTCCGGAATTCTTCCTCGTAGAATATTTCCCCTTTTGACCGGGCACCGTACCAGTACGATACTTTCCTGCTGGTTTTGAGGGTATGGAACAGATGAAAAAGATGAGAGCGCAGGGGGGCCATGCCGGCACCGCCGCCGATGTATACCATTTCCCGGTCGGTATCCTTAATGAAGAATTCGCCGTAAGGCCCGGAGATCATAACCTTATCGCCCGGTTTTCTGAAAAATATATAGCTGGAGCAAACCCCCGGGTTTACATTCATGAACCTGCCCTTTGAGCGGTCCCATGGGGGGGTGGCAATACGCACATTCAGCATAATGATGTTCCCTTCGGCCGGATGATTGGCCATGGAATAAGCCCTGAAGGTTTCCTCGGCATTTTTCATTTTCAAATCCCACATGCCGTATTTGTCCCATTCCTTGCGGAAAGGTTCATCCACATCAATATCTTTTGAAAAGTCCACTTCAATCCGCGGAACATCGATCTGCACATATCCACCTGGTTTGAAATCCATTTTCTCCCCTTCCGGCAGGCGCACCACAAATTCCTTGATGAACGTGGCCACATTGCGGTTGGAAACCACCGTGCATTCCCATTTTTTGATACCCATCACCTCTTCCGGTACCCGGATGACCATATCATTGCGGATCTTTACCTGGCATCCCAATCTCCAGTGGTTTTGCTGTTCCTTGCGGGTAAAAAAGTTTGTTTCTGTAGGCAGGATCGATCCTCCGCCTTCCAGCACCTGGCATTTGCACAAACCGCAGGTACCTCCCCCTCCGCAGGCAGAAGGCAGGTAAATATCCATACTGGAGAGGGTTGACAGGATAGTGCCTCCCGGTTCCACTTTCTTCTCCTCGTCATTGATCTTCAGGGTCACTTCGCCCTGCGGGGTAAGCTTTTTCCGTGCATATAACAGGATCATGGTCAGCAGCAGAATAATCGCCAGAAAAACAGCAATGCTGGTGAGAATGATCCCGGTATTTGTCATGATTGTGATCATCTTGCCATGCAATTTGGATTACAGTTTAATGCCCATGAAACTCATAAAAGCGATCCCCATCAGTCCGGTTATAATAAATGTAATGCCCAGTCCGCGCAGGGGAGCCGGAACATTTGAATACCGGATTTTTTCCCGGATGGCAGCAATACCCACAATGGCCAGGAACCATCCCACCCCCGATCCCAGGCCGAAAACCGTGGCTTCGGCCAGGTTGTGGTATTCCCGCTCCTGCATAAAGAGGGATCCCCCCAGTATGGCACAGTTCACGGCAATAAGAGGCAGGAAAATACCCAGCGAGTTGTACAGGGCAGGAGTAAATTTCTCCACGATCATTTCCACCAGCTGGACCATGGAAGCGATCACCGCAATAAACACAATAAAAGTAAGATAGCTGAGATCCACATCGGCAAAACCGGGACTCAGCCAGGCAAGGGCTCCTTCCTTCAGCAGGTAATTTTCGATGAGGTAATTAACCGGCACAGTGATCCCGAGGACGAAAATCACGGCAACACCCAGTCCCACAGAGGTTTTCACCGTTTTCGACACCGCAAGGTAGGAACACATTCCCAGAAAATAGGCGAAGATCATATTGTCGATAAAGATCGACCTGACAAAGATATTGATCAAATTTTCCATGGCTGGTACTAATTTTCTTCAATCAGTTTGGTATTCTTTGCCCTCTGCACCCAGATAATGATACCTACGATAATCAGGGCCATGGGAGGCAGGATCATCAATCCGTTATCCTCATATCCGATACGGTACAGCCCGATTTTTTCCAGTACCGGATAACCGAATACCTCCCCCGAACCCAGCAATTCCCGGAAGAACCCAACAATTACCAGGATCAGTCCGTATCCTGCTGCATTTCCCACTCCGTCGAGAAAAGCCGGCCAGGGGCGGTTGCCCATGGCAAAAGCTTCCAGACGCCCCATAATGATGCAGTTTGTAATGATCAACCCCACGAATACCGAAAGCTGCTTGCTTACCTCGTAGGCAAAAGCTTTCAGAATCTGGTCGACCAGAATCACCAGCGAGGCGATAACCACCAGCTGAACGATGATTCTGATCCTGGGGGGTATCATTTTCCTCAGCAGGGAAATAACCACATTGGCAATAGACAATACAGCTACCACACTGATGGCCATCACAATAGAGGGCTCCAGTTTCACAGTAATGGCCAGTGCAGAGCAGATGCCCAGCACCTGAACCGTGATAGGATTCTCATCATTCAGAGGATTGGTCAGCAATTTCATATTCCTTGCCGAGAACAAAGATTCCCTGTCAGATTTCATGATCAGTTCCCCTCTTTTTTAAAATAGGATTCATAACTCAACAAACAATCGTACAACATAGCTTCCAGACCCTTGCTGGTAATCGTACCTCCAGAAATGGCATCCACGGCGTGGGGGTCGCCGGGTTCGGCTCCTCCCCTCTTCACCTCAATGGAAGTAAACCGTCCCGACTCATCGAATATCGATTTACCGGCAAACGGTTCCTGGAACCACGCTTCACTGATTTCGGCCCCCAGGCCCGGTGTTTCCTTGTCGTGACCGAAATTGACCCCGTAAATAGTTTTCATATCCTCTTCCAGGGCCAGGTATCCGTATATGGGCCCCCACAATCCCTTACCATGCAGCGGAACAATAATTTTCCGCCCGTCGTTCTTCATACCCACAAAAACAGGAAGATGTCTTTCTTCCAGGGGTTTTCGCATCTCTGCACGCATATCTATGTTAAAAGCATCGAGCCCTTCGATTTTCTCTCCTTCCGGGTTGATCACAAGGGTTTCGACAATATACCGGTTGTATTTTTCCTGTGCATCTGCAGCAGTCGATTCTACCCGAATGGAAGAAAGAATATTGCGCATCTTCTCAATGGCCACATTCCTCTCCTGCAGTGGCTGCAGGATAAGGGCGGCAACCGACAGCACGGCGGCAACCACGATCACCATGATCGAGGCAAAGGAAAAAATATAGATATTACTGAACTTTTTCATAACACATTGCATTTATTGAGCCCGCATTTCCCATCTTCTCAGTCTGCGCCTGATATTGGCCTGTATCACATAATGATCAATCAGGGGAGCAAAAACATTCATGAACAGGATGGCCAGCATAACACCTTCGGGATAAGCCGGGTTCAGCACCCTGATCAGGATGGCCAGTATACCTATAAGGGAACCATAAATCCATTTCCCTTTCTCGGTCTGTGCTGCGCTTACCGGGTCGGTAGCCATAAAAACCGCGCCGAATGCAAAACCTCCCAGCATCAGGTGCTGCCAGAAAGGAATGTTAAACAACTGGTTGGTATCGGAGCCCACCAGGTTCAACAAACCGGCCATAGCGGCTCCTCCGGCAAAAACCGACAGGATGATCTTCCAGCTGCCCACACCGGTATATATCAGCAGGAGTGCTCCCAGCAAAATGGCCAGGGTAGATGTCTCCCCGATGGATCCGGGAATATTCCCGAGAAACATTTGCATGGGGCCGTATTCCAGGCCCAGACCGTTTGAAAAATTTTCCACTCCGGCAGCAGCCTGTCCCAGAACAGTTGCTCCGGAAAAAGCATCGGCTGTTCCGGTCCCATCCAACAACCCGCTGATCCAGACCTTATCGCCCGACATCCAGGCAGGATAGGCAAAAAACAGGAAAGCCCTTGCGGTAAGTGCCGGATTCAGAATATTCATTCCGGTCCCTCCGAATACTTCCTTTCCGATCACCACGGCAAAAGCGGTTGCCAGGGCCACCATCCACAGGGGCACGTCCACCGGCATTACCAGGGGGATCAGGATGCCTGTTACCAGGAATCCCTCATTGACTTCATGTCCGCGCCACTGGGCAAAACCAAATTCAATGCTCAGTCCCACAACATAGGAAACCACTATAATGGGAAGAACTCTCAGAAATCCATACCAGAAAGCATCCCACATATTCACTGTTTCCCCGTATGTTTCTCCCACAGCCAGAAAATGCTGGTATCCGGTATTCCAGCATCCAACCAGCAGAGCCGGCAGTGTGGCCAGCACCACAATAATCATGGTGCGCTTCATGTCCATGGTGTCACGCACATGGGCTCCCTTTTCGGTCACATGGTCGGGGACAAAAAGAAATGTTTCAAATGCATCAAAGGTGGAATGCAATTTCTCGAACTTTCCCCCTTTCTGGAAATGCGGTTTTATCCGGTCAATGTACCTGCGTAATCTTTTCATGAATGCAACGAATATAATGGATGGTTCACGATCCCAGTTCTTTGATCATTAACTGGATGCCTTCTCTCAATATCGACTGCACATCGGTTTTCGAGGTGCAGACAAATTCACACAGGGCAAGGTCTTCCTCCACCACTTCGTAAATACCCAGCTGTTCCATTTTGTCGATATCACCGATGAGGATTGACTTCAACAACTGTAAGGGGTAAATATCCATAGGAAGCACCTTTTCATACTCACCGGTCATAACAAAAGACCGTTTCCCACCATGGAGGTTGGTATCCAGGCGGAATTTCCGGTTCGGCTGAAGCCAGCTGAAGAAAGCACGTGAAGCGCTGAATTTATCCAGCCGGGGCATAGCCCAGCCCAGAAATCCGTGGTAATTTCCTTCCGGAACAACGGTAATCTGGGAATCGTAAAAACCAATAAACCCTTCCCGGCTGATACGCCGGCCGGTCAGTACATTCCCGCTGATCACACGAATTCTCTCTCCGGTCAGGTTATTCTCAAGCAGTTTTTTAACCGAGGCTCCCAGCATGGTACGGTAATACCTGGGTTTTAGAACTTCCGAACCGGTCAATGCTACAATACGCGTTGCATCCAGCAAACCTTTTGAAAAAAGCCTGCCTATCAGCAGCACGTCCTGAGGGTTCACGGTCCATACTTTCTCACCCCTGTTCACCGGAGCTACATGATGGATCTGTATCCCCACATTGCCCGACGGGTGCGGCCCGCTGAAGAGATGCGTCTTTACATTTTCCGCTTCCTTAAACACCGGCGAGAAAGTAAGTTCGGCATGCATTCCCAGGTGTACTTCTCCGGAAGTCAGTTTCCTCAGCACCTGAATACCGGTTCTGAAATCTTCCTTCCCGTCCTTGATAACAAAATCCATATCGGGTGCCAGGGGGGCTGTATCGAAAGCTGAGATAAATATGTCACGCGGCACATCTTCCGGACTGGCAACGATACCATAGGGACGCTGCCTGATGAGGGGGAAGAGCCCGCTTTTCAGCAGGTTTTGCACTATTTCGTCACGAGACATACGGTCGGGGTCTCCTTTGGCAAAGGTTTCGTATTTCATTTCACCGTCATACTCCACCACCACCTCCAGTATCCTTCTTCGGTGGCCCCTGTTCACTGCCACCACCTTCCCGCTCACAGGGGAAGTAAACCGTATTTCCGGCCGGTACTTATCATAAAATAAGGAACTACCGGCCTGCACTCGGTCATTCACCTTAACGGAAAGCCTGGGAGTGAGACCCGGAAAATCGGGTGGTTGAAGGGCAAACCATTCCGGCATTTCCGCCTGTGTCAGGATCTTTTCAGCCTGCCCCGCCATGGGAATATCCAGCCCCCGTTTTAACTTGATAACCTTCGACATTTCAAGCAGTTAATCTGTTTTTATCTCAGACAAAAATAACATATTTTTCAGTCCGGACAAGATGGTTCTGAATGTGTTGAAAACACAAATATACAGATTTACTGATATGTCGATTTGTTTGTTTTCAACATCCCTTCAGATGTTGTTAAACATTCGTACCTTTGTATCAATTGATTGAACGCACCCAGTTATTCCTGAAACATGTTGAAAAGAATAAATAATTTGATGCGTTTTCTTGTGGTCATAACCGTTTTTCTTGCCCGGGGCATTCTATGCATGCCACTTACAGGGCAGGTTTCTCCCGATCTGCTGGAAGACCGGATTCATAAAGACAATATCCATACAGTCATACTTTTCCCGGAAAACCGGGAACTGGGCTATCCTGTCATGGAGCTCGGTTCTTCCAACCGGCTAACCCTGAAATTCGATGAGCTCACCGATCAACCCGGCAACTACACATATAGCTTTATGCACTGTGATGCATACTGGAGGCCTTCCGGACTTTCGCCCTATGAATATCTGGACGGATTTACCGAAGACCAGATCCAGGATTACCGCTTTTCTTTCAATACCACGGTTGACTATATCCACTACTCCCTTACCTTTCCCAACGAGCAGATTGATTTCCGGCTTTCGGGAAATTATATTCTTCTGGTTTACCAGGATTATGACCGATCGAAACCTGTTCTCACAAGAAGGTTTTCCGTGTACGAGAATCTGGTTCAAATATCTTCTGAAATCAAGCCCCCCGTGCTTACCGAACTCAACCGGTCGGGCCAGGAAATCGATGTACAGGTAAACCTCGGTTCATACCCTGTGAGGGATCCCATGGATGAGTTGCATCTGGTAATCAGACAAAACGGCCGTTGGGACAATGCCGTCATGGGCCTAAAACCTTTATTTATCAGGGGGAGCAACCTGTCGTACGATCACAACAATGAAAATGTTTTTCCGGGCATTAATGAATTCCGGTATTTCGATATCAGGAGTTTTCGTTACCAGTCGGAATATGTAAGAAATATTGATTACAGAGCACCCTGGTATTATGTTGAACTGGCTCCCTGCCGGGAAAGGGCGGGAAAGGGATATTTTTCCGATCCCGAAATCAACGGAAAATTCAGGATCGAGGTACAGGAGGGTCACCATCCGCACACCGACGCGGACTATGCCAGGGTATTTTTCAGTTATCCCGCTGCATTCCCCTTCAGAAATACCGATCTGTTCGTTATGGGAGATTTGACCGACTGGCAATTATCGAAAAGGTCGAAAATGGTTTACAGCGAAAGCCGTCATCAGTATGAACTGACCCTTCTTCTCAAACAGGGATACTACAATTACTGGCTGGCCACCCGGGCTCCGGGTGAATCTTCAGCAGATCCTTCCCCTATTGAGGGAACCTATTACGAAACAGAGAATGATTACCTGATCTATCTGTACCATCGCCCGCCGGGCGCACGCTATGACAGACTGATTGGATACACCCTGGCAAACAGCCGGGGATCCGGCCGTAACTTCAGATAAACGGCACACAACATCCTCACCGCATTCCTGACACATTGTCCCTTTGCGGTCCCGGCGAAAACAAACGGAAGAACATACAGCCGATGTTATTAAACATCTATTTTCTGTTTTACAGGCGCAACAAGCCAAAGGAGTGTTATCGGGTTGTTCTGCGGGTGTCAAATATGACAAAAGTCTTTTTAAATATACGTGTTAGCCATTAATTTTCATTTGTAAAAAACCATGGAAACAAGTTCACTTCATAACGGACGGTGAATAATTATACAAAAAGATAAAAACCAAACACTTATAGATCATGTCACACACTTCATTTTATGTACCGGTGGCAGCCAATGAACCGGTCAAATCGTATGCTCCGGGCACTCCCGAAAGGCATGAACTGAAAGCCGCACTGAAAGAACTAAGGTCCATGGAAATGGACATACCGATGATCATCGACGGTAAAGAAGTAAGAACAGGTAACAAGGTGCCCATTCACCCTCCTCATGACCGGCAGCATGTGCTGGGATATTTTCACAAGGGAGACGGATCGCATGTAAAAATGGCCATTGATGCCGCACTCAGGGCACGCAAGAAATGGACAGAAATGGGCTGGCGGCACAGAGCAGGGATTTTCCTGAGAATTGCCAACCTGCTGTCTGGGCCATACCGGGCCAAAATCAACGCAGCTACCATGCTGGCCCAGTCAAAAAATGTTTTTCAGGCAGAAATCGATTCGGCCTGTGAGCTGATTGATTTTTGCCGGTTCAATGTCCAGTACATGGCTGAGATTTATTCGCACCAGCCCATGTCCACACCAGATGAATGGAACCGCCTGGAGCAAAGGCCTCTGGAAGGGTTTATCTTTGCCCTGACGCCCTTCAATTTCACTTCCATTGCCGGGAATCTTCCCACTTCCCCTGCCCTGATGGGGAACGTGGTGGTATGGAAACCTTCGAATAATCAGGTTTATTCGGCTTACTGGCTGATGAAGATCTTTCAGGAAGCCGGAGTACCCGACGGGGTGATCAACCTGGTATATGTTTCCGGTCCGGTGGCAGGAAAAGAAATTTTCAGCCATCCCGATTTTGCAGGGATTCATTATACCGGCTCTACGGAAGTTTTCCAGAATATATGGAAAGAAATTGGCAACAACATTTCCCGGTACAAAACCTATCCCCGGATTGTGGGCGAAACAGGAGGCAAGGATTTTATCATGGTTCATCCCTCTGCCAATATACGGCAAACGGTGGTAGCTATGGTGAGGGGAGCCTATGAATACCAGGGGCAAAAATGCTCGGCGGTATCAAGAACATACATCCCTGAGAGCTTATGGCCTGAGCTCAGAAAGGAACTCGAAAACCAGATTGCATCGATCAAAATGGGCGGGCCCGAAGATTTCACCAATTTCATGAATGCTGTTATTGATGAAGCGGCGTTCGATAAAATTACCTCATATATTGAACGGGCCAGGGAAGATAAGGAAGCTGATGTGATCATCGGAGGAGGATATGACAAATCGAAAGGATTCTTCATAGAACCCACAGTGATCCTGACCACCGATCCCCGGTATGTCACCATGCGGGAAGAAATTTTCGGCCCCGTACTAACCGTGTATATTTATCCTGACAGCCGGTTTGAGGAAACCCTCGATCTGCTCGACCAGACTTCTCCCTATGGTCTCACCGGCGCGGTTTTCGCAACCGACCGTTATGCACTGGAGCTGGCTACAAAAAAGCTGATGCATGCCGCCGGGAATTTCTACATCAACGACAAACCTACCGGAGCAGTGGTCGGACGCCAGCCTTTCGGCGGATCCAGGCAATCGGGGACCAATGACAAAGCCGGATCCATGCTCAACCTGATGCGCTGGGTTACCCCCCGTACCATCAAAGAGAACTTCCTGCCGCCTGAAGATTATACCTATCCCTTCATGCGGGAAGAATAAACCCATAAGGTAAATTTGTTGAAAACAAGCGGTGAAAGTTCATAATTCTGACTTCCACCGCTTGTCTTTTATTGTTTAACTTTGCGGAAAGCATTCAGGAGCATGTCAGGATTGAAACGAATATTCCGGGTATCCATTCCCATCCTGAGGAACAAATATGTTCTCTCATCCATTCTTTTTCTTCTCTGGATTGCTTTTTTCGACACAAACAACCTGATTGACCGTGTAAAGCAACTGAAAGAGCTGCATCAGCTTGAAGCCGACCGGGAATATTACATCCGGCGCATCGAACATGATACACGAAGAATGAACGAACTGGAGACCGATCAGAAAAGCCTGGAAAAATTTGCCCGTGAGCAATACCTCATGAAAAAAGAAAATGAGGATGTATTCATCATTGTGGAAGAGTAATCTCTTTGTAACCTTCCCGGTCCAGTTTCCTGAATACTTCTAGCAATCCTGCCGCATTCCTGTATTGAGGTTTCAACCCCAGGGCATTCAGCAGTTTTACAGCCTCCTGTGTCACCGGCTGTTTCTCCAAAAAACGCCTGTGCACATCATTCAGATATTTAACCGTTCTGAAGCCATTGAACCAGCGAAATAATCTTTTCCGGTACGATGCCAGTGAAGCCACATTCCGGTTGATTTCCTCATTCGCTGAAGGGAATCCGTTTCGCAGCAGAAATTCTCCGATGCCCGGATGCAGGGTTTCCTTCAGCAGATCTTCGGTTTCTCCGGCCCCCAGCAGGTAATATCTGTTCATCTGCCTGAAAAAATTCCTCAGCCAACAATAGGCTTCAAATGCAAAAGTTGAATAGGAGAGGTTTTTACGACGGACCCATTCGGTAACGACCGGTCCGGTTCCGAAAGGAACCCGCCCGGAAGGCCTGGGTGAAGGGATAACACGTGTTTCATTCAGTTCTCCGAACTTTCCCAGATCCATAATCTTCTGCAGGAAATAAAAATCTTCGGCTCCCTGCCTGGCCTTCATGCCGCCCAAACGCGCGTAGGCAGATGCACGAACAGCAAAAGCCGATCCCAGGGTATGAAAAGCATACGGCGACCCGGCATACTTCATTCCCCCCACATGGTACCTGAGATGGATCTCATAATCCGTAATGGCCCGGTACACATCCGGCGGATAATCATCGCCCTTCAGAGGATGCTCATAATAAACAGCACATCCCTCCATTTGCATGTGGGTGGTAAAATAGCGATCAATCTCATCAAAATAGTTTTTATCAACCAGGGTGTCGGCATCAAGCGAAATGAGGATCCCGTCATCTCCCCCTGCCCGCAGAAACCTGGCTATCCCTTCATCCATCCCGGTTTTCCGCGCATGGCCCACTCCTGAATATTTTGTCGGCACAGCGGGAGCATGCACCAGGTAGACGGGCAGGGAAGGATTTGCATATTGCCCGATCCATTTTTCAACATCCCGGACAGATTTATTATGAAGCTCCTTTTCTTCATCAGAAGCATGGGCAGGGCAATTGAATACCACAATGACTTCGGCACGAAAACGGGGAAGAAAGTTGCATTGTGCAAGTGATTCCAGGGTGAGTGGCAGGTTCTCTTCCGCAAAGGATGGAAGAACCACCGCCATATTCAGGTCAGAACTGGGCGTGTCAGGAACAAGCCATGGCCGTTGCCCGATCCTGTCAAGATACCGGTCAAGGTCGTTCATCCTGTTCCGGATGCCTTATTTTCTACTGGCCAGGTATTCTTCATTCAATCCTTCCAGCACTTCCCATGTGATATTCAGGCTGTTGTCGGCCACCAGAATATTCCCCCCCAGGGTGCTGCTGAAAATGAACTGGTATCCTTCCTGTTTATTGTATTCCTTAAGATAATCCAGGATTCTGTACAGCACTTTGCGGTTCATCACCTGTTCCTCCTCAGCGAGTTCCTGTGTGGCGGTTTGCTGCATCTGAAGCAGATTGTCCCTCTCGGCCAGCAGTCGCTGGCTGTTCTGTTCGTAGGTTTGCCGGGTAATCAACAATTTCTGCCGCTGTTCCTCCAGATCAGAAGCTTCCCTCTCCCACTGGCGGAAACGGGTTTCGAGTTCGGCCCCTTTCTGTTCCTGTTTGGCCATCAGTTCATCTCTCAGATCAAGGAAATATTCATAATGGGTCAGGAGGGTATCAATATTGATATATGCCATTTTCCCGGGTTGTACGTATGCAGCGGTAGAATCACCGTCAACCCTTTCCTTTTTCCCTTCGGCACCCTGCCGCCCGGTAAAATGCAAAACATACAATACGATGAGACCTGTCAGAATAACGATCTGAAATACAAGATTTGTCTTTTTCATGCTTTGTTCATCTGGATTAAACTGCCACAAATATAATGGATTCTGCCTTTACGGGAAAAAACAAATAAAATTAAATTTCCCGCCACTTTCATTTACCGATTGAAAAAAATTCATTGTTCCGGAAAGGAAATCTGTTTTAAAATTCCGGACAGGGAATGGCATGTATTTTAATTTTCCTCCGGGGGTTACTCCTGAATTCATACACCACGGATATTTCGTGAGCGCCGCCTGTATGTGTAATGAGCGAAGAAATGGTCAGATCATAACTATAGCCGATATGCAGGTTGCTTGTTTTATAGCCCACCAGTAAAATAACGGCATCTCTGTCGAAATGTCCTTTGAAAAAGGGCAATCCCCGCCACCAAACACCAAAAACCAGGGGTTCCTTGAACCAGTACATGCCCAGATCCATCTGTGTATACCCCCCCTGAGTTTTGAAGAGGAAAGCGGCGGAAAGACTTTCGTCAATGGGATTCAGCAACCTTCCTCTCTTAATAATCTGTATACCTCCGAAAACAGAAAATTTGAGAGGTACAATGGTTTCTTCCCCGTAAAGCGATTGGTTGGGTTTCAGGAGATGATCAACGGTACTTCCTATCCATATCCTGTCATTGTATGCCAGTACCGAAGAAGAAAAATCAATATCCGGCTTGCTGTCGAAAGGAGGTGGTTCGGTCTGGGGTGTGGTACCTCCGGGGGAAAGCTGATCATTGAATACCAGCCGGTTAAAATCAATTCCCAGGCGGGTATACATAAAATTCACTCCGGGCCGGATATGCCACGATTCATTCAGCTGTATGTTATACGAATACAACAGGCCTACAATGGTATTGCTCAGGCGGCCGCTGCCTGCCCGGTCGTGCAGGGCAATCAGACCCACCCCGGAATTGAAATTCGAAAAATACCGGTCGGCTGAAAAACTGTAGGTCAGAAAAACACCCGGTAAAGCAGGCCACTGGTTCCGGTGGTTGAGCGAAATTCTGTTTTCTTCGGTAGCTCCTGCAAACGAGGGGGCCAGATATAACTGATTGGCATAGAACTGGGAAAACTGAGGATCCTGGGAAACTCCCTCGGTCCAAACAACCCAGAAGATACCAAAAACAATGAATATTCTTTTCACAAATATAATATTTCGCTTTCTCCCAACCCTTGTTTGATGCGTCTTATTATCGAATATACGAAATAAATTCTATATCACTTTCTTTTGCTATTGTATACGGACCTGTTAAACGAAAGTTAGTCAAAAATAATCCTTTTTCTTTTCGTGTCCTTTTAATGGGTGTGAACAGACCTATTTTTTGGATGAACGTGTGATTTTATTATACGAACGGCTAATTTCTTCATACTAAAAATGACAGATTCAAAAAAAGGCTGCCATACAGCAGCCTTTTTTCGTATCGTCAGGCGGATAGTTAATGGAGCAGGGTAAGATCACCGGCCTTTGCAAAGGGTTGTCCGTTGCTGTATTTACCGGTCACCTTCCAGATATACACATCCTGTTTGGCCAGTTTATCCCTGTAGTAACCATCCCATCCAATGTTGATATCATAGCTCTCAAAGATCATCTCTCCCCACCGGTTAAAGATCTGCAGATGGTATTCATCCACTTTTTCCTGTATGGGCGGGAAAAAGACCTGGTTATAGGTTTCGGGAGTCAGGTTGCGCACATCGCCACCGGTAGGTCCGTTGGGATTAGGCCGGAAGGCATTGGAATACCTTAGTTCTCCGGCCGGTTCCACGGTAACTGCCGGTGAAAGCAGCATCTCATCCGTACACCCGTCCTCTGTTGTTACAGTCAGCTTGATATCGTATATACCAGCTTCCATATATTTATGGAAAGGTTCGTATACCGTATCGGTTTCCCCGTCTCCAAATTCCCAGAAGTAGTAATCACCGTAAAGCGACTGGTTCAGGCATTTCACCTCTTCATCATTCACATACACAAAGGTGGGTACCACGAAGAATGAAGCATAGGGTTTCTGGAATATGGTGATTGTCCGGGCATATTCATCGGTTCCAACGGAATTGGTCACTGTTAAACGAACGGTAAATGTGCCGGCCTGATAATAGGTATATTCCGGATTCTCAGCATTGGATATACCACCGTCACCAAAGTCCCACAGGTAGTGGTCTGCCCCCACGGAAGTATTGTTGAAATGCACCGTCCAGGGCATACAACCGCCTTCCACCTCATCGAAACCGGCCACAGGCGGATCCTGGGTAATAGTAACCGTTTGTGTAGCCACATCCTGGCAGGCATCGTTGAACACCGTTAGGGTTACCGTATACACACCGGGAGCACTGTAATCGTGCGAGGGTTCAAATTCACCCGAGGTGTTCCCGTCGCCAAAATCCCACAGATAAGACCATCCTGATCCCGGAGTCTGATTTTCAAATGAGATTGTCGGATTCGAGATCGACGTGGTATTCGGTATCGGAACGAAAGAAGCCGTCGGTTGAGGATAAACCACCACGTCTTTCGACATCTGGTCAGTGCACATGAAGAACGATTCGGTGGTCAGGGTTACTGTCCGGGTTACCTGTGAGGAACCGGTATTGGTATACTGATGGTTGATCACATTGCCACCCGTTACCACGTTTCCGTCACCAAAATCCCATTCGTACTGAGTTCCCCCGGCTTCAGCCACAAACAGAACCGATTCTCCGGAACACACCGTATCGGGATCCAGGGTGAAATCGGCCGCAACCGTAGGGTATACCGTCACCACCTGATAGGTACTGTCACGGCAACCATTCGCCGAAATGGCTACCAGCTTCACATTGTAGTATTCAATGTTGGTGGTGATATTTGAAAATGTATGAACGGGTGCAGGCGTGGCATCATCCACTGTTCCGTCATCGTCAAAATCCCATTCGTAGGAAACCGCACCCACCGAATTGTTGCTGAAATTCACCGTCAGATCCGTACATCCGGTATTCTGGTCCATTCCGAAAATGGCTTTCGGGTAATCATTGACCACCACCACGGTATCCCTGCCCGAGCATCCGTTGTCGTCGGTCACGGTGTAGTACAGGTCGTACGTATCGCTGATGATACTGTAGAACTGTGTGGTCTGGGTATTGTAGCTATCCAGCGGACCCACTTCACCCGACCACTGATGCTGCATGTAATTACCCGAACCGCCTGAGGGATTTCCGTCAAGAAGCAGTCCTGATCCGCCTCCGCAAATATACACCGTATCCAGCGCACCGTGGACGGAAGTAATATCCGCCAACGGATTGGGATGAACAGTAATCAACACCGTTTCAGGATCGCCCTGGCAACCCACTCCGGTCACCGGAGTAACTGTATAGGTCGCTGTTTGGGTTGCCGCAGTATTATTCTCAAACACATCGTTAATGGCAATGGCAGCAGCCTGTGCAGTTCCGCCAGTCATTCCGCCGGTATTTACCGGAGCGCTCCAGCTATAGCTCACACCGGAAACCCCGTTGCTTACACTTAACGACAAATCTGTCATCTCTCCGGAACATACTTCATCCGACAATCCCGGCGTAAGAACAGGCTCAGGATTAACCCACAGGCTAACAACCTTCATTTCTCCCTCACAGCCGTTTCCGCTGACAGGCACTACCTCATATTCCACTTTGGCCTGGATAGCCGACTGGTTGGTAAACCTGTCATTCATGATGGCATCGGCAGGCAGGCCGTTTCCGGCCACTGCATTACCCGGGTCGGGTACCAGTGAAGGATCGGCATTTATTGAAAGAATGTTGTAACCCGCAGCCGGCGTACTTCCCGTCACCACCTCCAGCACAATACCGGCAACCTCATCGCTGCAAACCGTACGGTTCAGTCCACTGGCCAGTACCGGCTCAGGATGCACGGTCAGAACCACCTGCACCGGGTCACCGTTACACATATCCGCACTTACCGGTACAACGGTGTAGGTAACTGTCAGATCCTGATCGGTTTTATTTGTAAAGATATCATTGCTGATGGCTCCTGCTGACTGGCCTGAACCGATCCCGGCATTCCCTGCTTCGGGAACCAGCCCGAATCCCACCTGTATACTCTGGATGGTGTAACTACCGGCAGCCACCGAAGTGGGCAGGGTGGCAAACACAATACCTGAGGCCTCTCCGCTGCATACATCCGTATCAAGACCCGGATCCAACACCGGTTCGGGATTCACCGTCAGCGTGACCTGCACCATTTCTCCTTCACATCCATTGGAACTGACGGGTACAATGTCGTAAACCACATCCAGCGGAGCATCGGTTGTATTGGTAAACCGGTCGGCTGCGATGGCATTCGACGGCAGGCCGTTGCCGGTTGTTGCGTTACCCGCATGGGGCAACAGGTTTGGAGCCACCGAAATCTGGGTAATGTTGTATCCGGCGGCTGCCACACTTCCGGCCTGCACGGCCAGTGTTATACCCGAAGCACCGTCACTGCATACCGTAACATCCAGTGCAGGATCAAGGATGGGTTCAGGATACACCGTCAGGGTTACCTGCTCCATTTCTCCCTCACATCCTTCATCGCTTACCGGGACAATATCATACACCACATTCAGGGGTGATGAGGTAATGTTGGTGAAAATATCACCGGCAATGGCATCAAACGGCTGGTTATCACCGGCAGTGGCATTCCCGGCATCGGCCGTCAGTGCAGGATCGGCATCAATCTGATCGATCCGGTAATGATGGGCAGCCACCGAAGTGGCACCAACGTCAAGGTTAATTCCTGAAGGTAATCCACTGCATATGGAAGTGCTTAAATCAGGATCCATCACCGGTTCGGGATTCACCGTCAGGTTCACCTGTACCACATCTCCTTCACACCCATCGGATGAAACAGGCACCACATCGTATACCACCGTAAGCGGTGCATCCGTGGTATTGGTAAAGGCATCCGCTGAGATAACCGTGGATGATTTGCCGCTGCCGACTGTGGCATTCCCTGCATGCGCGGTCAGCCCGGATGGCTTGCTGATATTGGCCAGACGGTATGAATCAGCGGGCAGAGAACCTGCATCCACATCCAGAATAATACCGGATGCCTCATCGCTGCAAACCGTGGCATCCAGCCCGGGTTTGAGCACAGGTTCAGGCAATACCGTCAGGATAACTTCCACCATATCGCCGGCACAACCCTGTGAACTGACCGGTACTATCTCATACACCACATACAACTCACCGGTGGTAATATTCGTAAACCGGTCATTTACAATGGCATTGGACGACTGTCCGTTGCCGGTGGCAGCGTTCCCGGCATGGGGAGACAACCCGGCGTCCACCGTGATGGATGCAATGTCATAACTGGCTGCAGGCACAGAAGCCGGATCAACCGACAGCGTGATGCCGGAGGCTTCGTCGCTGCAAACCGTACGGTTAAGACCCGCATCGAGGAATGGTTCCGGATACACCGTCAGGCTCACCTGGCGAACAGCACCCGCACAGAGATCGGCACTCACCGGTTGCACGTGATATACCACGAGCTGCGGACTGGCTGACAGGTTGGTAAATACATCGTTCAGCGCCGTGTCGGCAGACATATCCGTGCCCGGGCTCACATTTCCGGCAGCAGGTATCAGGCTGGGATCCACTTCAATATCTGTAATATTGTATGAAGCGGCAGATACAGAAGTAGCCGTTACGTCAAAGAGGATTCCGCCGGGTGCATCGCTGCAGGTGGTCCGGTTCAGATCGCTGGCCAGAACAGGCTCAGGCTTCACCACTACACTGACTGTGAACGGATCTCCTTCACACCCGTTCAAACCGGTGGGTGTTACGGTATAGACCACTGTCTGATCTGTTCCCGTTACATTCCGCAGAATATCACTGATCACTCCCGTAGTCCTTGGGGTCGTACTTTCACCCGACACATTTGCATGGGCAGCAGCCACCCACCTGAAATTGGAGGCCTGTGCGTTACCCAGATTATTGATATTGTCCTGCAACTCGTAATTCACTGCCTCGTTACTGCATATCACGGGACTGTCATCCAGTCCAACCGGTTCGGAATGAACGGTCACCGTAACCGTAAAGGGATCTCCTTCGCATGTGTTCGTTCCGGTGGGTACCACCGTATAAACCACCTCCTGATCCACACCCGAGATATTGTTCAGGTTATCATCAATGGTACCGCCTGATTGTATGGCCAGGCTTTCGCCATCTACATCCGGGTTATCAGCAGCCACCCAGGTAAAAGAGGCCGGCTGGCTGTTGCCCAGGGTATTGACATTGTTCTGCAGGCTGTATGAAAGCGGATCATCGCTGCAGGTCTCGATTTCCGTATTCGCTCCCCTGGGTTCGGATGATACGGTCACACTGATTGTGAACGGATCACCTGCACAACCATTCGTGCCCGTTGGGGTCACTGTGTAAACCACTACCTGGTCGGAAGCCGACACATTGGTCAGCTGATCGGTAATGAAAGCACCCGACTGTGCGGTGGTGCTTTCACCCGCCACATTGGGGTTACTGGCAGCCACCCAGCTATAGGTAGCATCCTGTGCATTACCCAGGTTATCTACGTTGTTTTGCAGGTCATAATTCAACGGAATGTCACTGCAGGTAGCTTCCGTATCATTATCCCCGGCCGGTTCGGAATAGACCGTTACGGTTACCGTGAACGGATCGCCTTCACAACTGTTCGCCCCCGTGGGAATCACAGTATAAACCACCTGCTGATCTATACCCGATGTATTGGTGATCACGTCATTGATCACCCCGCCCGATTTCGAAGTAAGGCTTTCGCCGGTAACATTTCCGTTATCAGCTGCCACCCAGGTGAATGAGGCAGTTTGCCCATTGCCCATGGAATTGATATTATCCTGAAGGTCATAGGCCAGAGCCTCGTCGCTGCAGGTGGCATCGGTATCGTCTGCACCAGCCGGTTGTGATTTCACCGTCACTGTTACAGTAAATGGGTCTCCGGCACAACCGTTGGTACCGGTCGGAGTAACCATGTATTCCACCAGCTGATCCACACCGCTGGTATTCACCAGCAGATCATTGATCACACCACCCGACTGAACAGCAGTACTTTCCCCATCCACATCCGCCACATCGGCAGCCACCCAGGTGAAGGCCGCGGCCTGCCCGTTGCCCAGGTTATCGATATTATCCTGGAGATCGTATGCCAGCGCCACATTGCTGCAGGTGGTTGTATTGTCATTCAATCCCCGAGGCTCGGAATGTACCGTCACCGTAATGGTAAACGGATCACCCGCACAGCCGTTGGTGCCTGTAGGGGTTACCGTATACACCACATCCTGATCCGTGCCGCTCACATTGGTCAGCACATCGGTTATGAAAGCGCCGCTCTGTTCGGAAGTGCTCTCCCCGCTCACATCCGGATGACTGGTGGCCTTCCAGGTGAAGGTGGCTGCCTGACTGTTGCCCAGATTATCGATATTGTTCTGCAGATCATAATTCAACGGAACATCACTGCAGGTAGCTTCCATATCGTTTATACCCACCGGTTCGGGTTTCACCGTAATGGTCACGGTGAAATCATCCCCCACACAACCATTGGTTCCGGTCGGTGTCACCGTGTATACCACATTCTGATCCACTCCGCTCAGGTTGGTCAGCCCGTCATTGATAAAACCTCCCGATTGCGGTGTGGTCGATTCCCCTTCCACATCGGGGTTGGCTGCAGCCACCCAGCTGAAGGTGGATGACTGGGCATTCCCGAGGGTATTGATATTGTTCTGCAATCCGTAGTTCAGCGATCCGTCACTGCAAACCTCACCGGCATCGTCCACACCCACCGGCTTCGAATGTACTGTAACGGTAACCAGGAATGGTTCTCCTTCGCATCCGTTGGTACCCGTCGGCACAACACTGTAGGTCACTACCTGATCGGTACCTGACTCGTTGAACAGTTCATCGTCAATGATTCCGGAACTGACCGGTGTCAGGCTTTCTCCCGTTACGTCAGGATTATCGACTGTGGCAATCCATTCAAAAGTGGAGGCCTGCCCGTTGCCAAAGTTCGTCACATTATCCTGAAGATTGTATGCCAGGGCAACATCGCTGCAGGTGCTGATGCTGCGGTTGCTTCCTGCCGGCTCGGAATAAACCGTTACCGTAACAGTAAACGGATCGCCCGTACAGCCATTGGCCCCGGTGGGGGTAACCGTATACACCACATCCTGGTCAACCCCCGAGATGTTGGTAATCACATCATTGATCACATTACCTGTCTGAGCGGTGGTGCTCTCACCCGTCACATTTCCGTTTTCGGCAGCTCTCCAGCTGAAGGTTGAGGCAAGGCCGTTCCCCAGGGAATTAATATTATCCTGCAGATCATAAGCCAGTGCATCATTGCTGCACGTGGCATCCGTATCATCGGCTCCTACCGGTTCGGGTTTCACCGTAATGGTTACTGTGAAAGATTCACCCACACATCCGTTGCTCCCTGTAGGGGTTACTGTATATACCACATCCTGGTCGGTATCAGTCAGATTGGTAATAACATCGTTGATCACCACTGTGGTTTTAGGCGTGGTACTTTCCCCCGTCACATTCGTATTATCAGCAGCCACCCAGCTGAAGGTGGCATTCTGGCCATTCCCCATGGTCAGTATATTGTTCTGGAGATTGTAGAATACTGACTCGCCACTGCAGATATCACCGGTATCATCCACCCCAAGTGGTTCGGAATACACGGTAACAGAAACCGTAAAGGGATCTCCTGCACATCCGTTGGAACCGGTTGGGATCACGGTATATTCCACCACCTGGTCTGTTCCGGAATCATTGGTCAGAATGTCATTGATGGTTCCTCCCGTCTGGTCGGTCAGGCTTTCACCGTTCACATCCGGGTTATCTGCAGCCACCCATGTAAAGTCAGCTGTCTGGCCATTACCGAAGGAAGTCACATTATTCTGCAGATCATAGCTCAACTGAATATCACTGCAAGTTTCAGCCACATGGTTCATTCCCACGGGTTCGGACTGTACGGTCACCGTTACGGTGAAAGGATCTCCCTCACAACCGTTCGTACCGGTGGGAGTCACCGTATAAACAACCTGCTGATCCACACCGGAAGTATTGGTCAGGTTATCATTGATGGTCCCTCCATTCTGAACCGTCGTACTCTCTCCACCCACATTGGGATTGGCCGCGGCAACCCAGGTAAAGGTGGCTGGCTGGCTGTTCCCCAGTAAATCTATATTGGAAGCCTGAATGTCATAAGCCAGCGGGACATTACTGCAGGTGGTTTCGGTATCATTCACTCCAGCGGGTTCCGAATGCACCGTAATGGTAACGGTAAAATCATCTCCTGTACAACCGTTCTCTCCCGTGGGAGTCACGGTGTACACCACATCCACGTCTGCCCCCGACACATTGGTCAGCACATCATCGATCATATCCCCGCTCTGCGGTGTAAGGCTTTCTCCCTCAACACCGGGATTGGATGTGGCCACCCAGCTGAAGTTGGCTGTCTGTCCGTTGCCCAGGGTATTAACAATATTTTGCAGGTCAAATGACAGGGCCATATCGCTGCAGGTTTCACCAGTGGCATCGGCACCCACAGGCTGCGATTTCACCGTCACCTCAATAGTGAACGGATCCCCGGCGCAGGTATTGGTGCCTGCAGGTGTAACCGTATATTCAACAACCTGATCTGTGCCTGTGGTATTAACCAGCAGATCCGTAATGGTTCCTCCTGATTGCACAGAGGTACTCTCCCCGTCCACATCGGGATGTGCTGCGGCTACCCAGGTAAAAGTAGCAGGCTGTCCGTTACCCAGTGTATTGACATTATCCTGCAGATCATAGGCAAGTGCCACATTGCTGCAGGTTTCATGGGTATCCCCGGCTCCTTCCGGTTCCGATGAAACGGTCACAGAAAGAGTAAAGGGATCACCCTCGCAACCATTGGTCCCGGTGGGTGTAATGGTATACACCACCACCTGGTCGGAACCGCTGAGGTTGCTCAGGTTATCGTTGATTACGCCACCGGCCTGCTGTGTAGTACTTTCTCCGCCTACATCGGGATTGGCTGCGGCAACCCAGGTAAAGGTAGCGGGCTGCCCATTGCCCAGCAAATCAATATTTGCAGACTGAATGTCGTATGCCAGCGGAATATCGCTGCACGTGGATTCCGTATCATTCACTCCGGCGGGTTCGGATTGTACGGTAACCGTAATGATAAACGGCTCGCCAGCACATCCGTTGAGTCCGGTAGGAGTCACCGTATAAACCACATCCTGGTCAACACCCGAAGTATTGGTAATCACATCGTCAATCACATTCCCCGTTACCGGTGTGGTGGATTCTCCTTCCACATCGGGCTGGGAAGCAGCCACCCAGCTGAAGTTGGCCGTTTGTCCGTTGCCCAGAGTGTTGAGGTTGTTCTGCAGGTCATAGTCAGGTGTTTCGTCACTGCATATGGTTACCGCATCATCAACCCCCTCGGGTTCCGGTTTCACGGTAACGGTAACAACAAACGGTTCTCCTTCACAGCCATTGGTCCCTGTGGGTGTTACAGTGTACTGAACTGTCTGTTCCGCACCCGACAGGTTAATAAGCTGATCGTCAATGGTTTCTCCTGCCTGATCGGTAAGACTCTCCCCATCCACATCGGGATTGTCGGCAGCAACCCATTCAAAAGTGGCTGCCTGCCCGTTCCCCAGGTTGTCCACATTCCATTGCAGGTTGTAGGAAAGAGCCACGTTGCTGCAGGTGGATGTCGTATGGTTCGTTCCCACAGGTTCTGAATGCACCGTAACCGACACCGTGAAGGGATCTCCTTCACAACCGGCTCCGCTGGTGGGAGTAACCGTGTACACCACTACCTGGTCGCTTCCGGAAGTATTGGTCAACAGGTCATCGATCACATCCCCTGCCTGGGCTGTGGTACTTTCACCGCTTACATTTCCGTTCGGGGAGGCAATCCAGCTAAAGTCCGCCGTCAGACCGTTCCCCAGGCTGGTTATATTGTTCTGAAGATCGTAACCAACGGTTTCGTCGCTGCATATGGCATCGGTATCATCCACTCCAACTGGTTCAGGATTAATTGTCACCACCACAGTCATTTCCAGACCCTGGCAATCGTCCGCACTGTTGGGAATCACATCGTATTCCACTGTCAAAGAACCTGTGGTAGTGTTGGTGTAAAGGTCATTGGCGATGGCATTGGCCGGAAGGTTGGTTCCGGGGGGCTGGTTGCCGGGATCGGCTGTAAGACCCATATCCAAACGAATATCCGTTATATCATAATCCTGTGCCGACACGCTTCCGCCTTCCACACTCAGGATCACACCTATGGGCGTATCACTGCAGACGGTTGCATTCAGTGTAGTGCTCAGAATCGGTTTTTCATTGATTATCAGGTTCATCACATCCGACACCTCCGTGCACGAGCCATTGCCGTAAGCAGTCAGGGTAAAGCTGACCAGCCCTGTTTCCCCTGCAGCAGGCGTATACACCGGAGTCAGGAGGGAAGGATCATCAAGGCTGCCCGAACCGTTGTGGGTCCACTCCAGATGGTCGTAGTTTGCTGCAGCAGGTAGAGAGGTGAGGGTGGCAAAATCAAATGGCACATCCTCACAGGTTTCCCCGTCACTGCCGGCATTTACGGTGGGAGCCGGTGTGATGGTAAGGTTCATGACATCTTCCACAAAAGCACAGGAACCGTTGCCGTTGGCACGCAGGGTAAGCTGAATGGTTCCCGTTTCACCGGCCGAGGGGATGTAAGTCGGCATCAGGATGCTGTTGTTGTCAAACGATCCTGCACCGTTGTGGCTCCATTGCAGACTGGAATAATGGCTGGCCGAAGGTGTTGTGGTCAGAGTGGTCAGGCTGAACGACTGTCCCTGGCAGGTTTCTCCGTCACTGCCGGCATCCACCACCGGTTTGGGGGTAATATCCAGACTCACCTGGTCGGATACATTCCCGCAGGGAGCAATGCCGGTGGCTGTCAGGGTAAATACCACCACTCCTGTTTCACCTGCTCCCGGCGTATACACCGGCGTCAGGTTAAAGGGGTCATCCAGTGTCCCCGTGCCGTTATGGGTCCATTCCTGGGAAGTATGGTTGCTGACCGAAGGACTGAAGCCTGCCAGATCGAACGGAATATCCTCACAGGTCTCCCCGTTCACTCCGGCATCCACCACAGGCAAGGGCTGCACCGTCACGGTCACATCATCTGATACCACCGGGCAGGAAGTCATCAAATCGTCGACATATAATGTATAGGTAATGGTTGCCGACGGAGAAGCTTCGGGATGTTCTGCGCTGGCATCGTCGAGAGAAGCCGAGGGGCTCCAGGTAAAACTGTAAACACCGGAGCCGCCGGTAGCCGAAGGTCCCGCTCCGTTCGGGGTACCTCCCAGCACTACGCTGCTACCCTGACAAAGGGTCACATCCGGACCTGCATCCGCCACCGGGGGTTCATACACATGGATGGTCAGCTCCTGCAGCGGGCCGGGACAACTGGCCGGAGCAGGGGTATATTCCTGCACGCTCAGGGTATAGGTCCCCGGATTCGGGAAATTCAGCACAATATAACTGTCGTTCAAGCCTCCACCCATGGCAATGGGAGTGGCAGGATCCACGTCCCATACATAGGTATTTCCAAAAGTGTAGGGAACCGAATAGAACTCTCCTTCCGCCCCCACACACAGTTCGGTTCCGCCTCCACCACCGATGGGAGGAGTGGAAGGCGCTTCAATCAGATTCAGGACCATCTGATCCTGTTTTGACACACACGATCCGTTTCCGCTGGCTGTCAGGGTCAGGGTCACGTTGCCCAGTTCACCGGCGCCCGGAGTGTAGACCGGATGCAACAGGGAAGCATCATCGAATGTCCCTGTTCCGCTGGTGGTCCACAACAGGCTGCTGTATTCAGATGCCGTAGCCGGAACAGACGCAGTGGACAGATCGAACGGCGTGTTCTGGCAACCGTCTTCATCGCTTCCTGCATTAACCTCGACTTCCGGTGTAATAGTCAGTGTCATTACATCCTGTACCGCGGCACATGAACCGTTTCCATAAGCGGTAAGCGTCATGGTGATGGCTCCTGTCTCACCCGCGCCAGGGGTGTAAATAGGCTGCAGGATGTTGTCGTTATCAAACACTCCTGTTCCTGTGGTGGTCCATTCGAGTGTGCTGTAATGAGAAGCTGTGGGAAGTGTGGAAGAGGTGTTAAAATCGAACGGAACGCCCTCACAGGTTTCTTCGTCACTGCCTGCATTTACCAGAGGTGCCGGGGTTACCGTAAGGGTCATCGCATCGGTCACCGGCAGGCAGGATCCGTTCCCGATAGCAGTCAGCGTAAGGGTCACACTGCCCGTTTCACCGGCACCCGGAGTGTAGACCGGATGCAACAGGGAAGCATCGTCGAATGTCCCGGTTCCGCTGGTGGTCCAGTTCAGGGTGTTGTATTCAGTGGCAGAAGGAGGTGTGGAAGAAGATGAAAGATCGAAGGGGATGCCCTCACAAGTTTCCTCATCGCTTCCGGCATTGGGTTTCGGAGCCGGCGTTACCGTCAGGGTCATGACATCCTGCTTGCTGCCACAGGATCCGTTTCCGTATGCAGTCAGGGTCAGGGTAATGTTTCCGGTCTCTCCTGCTCCGGGCGTATAAACAGGACGCAGGGCGGCAGGATTGCTGAACGTACCGCTTCCGCTGCTGCTCCATTGCAAACTGCTGTAATTCGAGGCTGTAGGCAGGGTAGATGAAGAGGCCAGATTGAATGCCACTCCTTCACATGTTTCCTCATCGCTTCCGGCATCCACCACCACAGCCGGGGTGATGCTCAGGGTCATCTGGTCCTGTACCGGATCACACGACCCGTTCCCGTTGGCTGTCACAGTCAGGGTAACATTTCCTGTTTCTCCGGCTCCCGGAATATAAATGGGACGAAGAATATTGTCATCATTAAAAGATCCGGTTCCGTTATGGGTCCAGAGCAACGAACTGTACTCGGAACCTGTGGGCTGGGTGGAACTCAGCGAAAGGTCGAATGGTACCCCTTCGCAGGTTTCTTCATTGCTACCGGCATCGATCACCGGTTTGGGAGTTACTGTCAGGGTCATCTGGTCCTGAATGGGATCACAGGAGCCGTTCCCGTTGGCCGTCAGGGTCAGGGTAATATTTCCCGTTTCTCCGACTCCGGGGGTATATACCGGATTCACTACCGTATTGTTGCTGAACGAACCCGTTCCCGAAGTGGTCCAGAGCAGGGAGCTGTATTCGGAGGCTGTGGCTGGCGTGGCAGCACCCGAAAGATCAATGGCCACCCCTTCACAGGTTTCCTCATTACTACCGGCATCCACCACGGGTTTCGGGGTAACTGTGAGAGTCATATTATCGCTTACAGGGGCACAGGAACCGTTTCCGTTCACCGTAAGGGTCAGGGTGATATTTCCCGTTTCTCCTGATCCGGGGGTATAGGTGGGTGTTAAAACACTGGGATCGCTGAAAGTACCACCCCCGCTCGTGCTCCACTGAAGGCTGCTGTAGTTGGAAGCGGTGGGAGGCGTGGTAATGGTTCCCAGATCAATCCCCACATCCTCGCAGGTCTCGGCATCGCTGCCGGCATCGACCGTGGGTGCCGGGGTAATGGTCAGTACCATGGCGTCTTCCGCAAAGGCACAGGATCCGTTTCCGTTGGCACGAAGTGTCAGGGTGATGTTCCCGGTCTCACCTGCTCCCGGTGTATATACCGGGGTAAGGGAGCCCGCATCGTCAAAGCTCCCCGTTCCGCTGCTGCTCCACTGCAATGTGCTGTATTCGCCGGCACTCGGGATGGTGATGGAAGTGGACAAATCAAACGCAACCCCCTGGCAGGTCTCTTCATCGCTTCCGGCATTCACCACCGGTTTGGGGGTCACCGTCAGGGTCAAATTATCGCTCACCGGAGTGCAGGAACCGTTCCCGTTGGCCGTGAGGGTCAGGGTGATATTTCCCGTTTCTCCTGATCCGGGGGTATAGGTGGGTGTTA
>JBNGDI010000006.1:0-11276 GCA_049975425.1 Bacteroidales bacterium | reverse complement strand
AAGTGGACAAATCAAACGCAACCCCCTGGCAGGTCTCTTCATCGCTTCCGGCATTTACCACCGGTTTGGGGGTCACATGCAAAATCATATCATCACTCACATCCGGGCAGGGACCGTTCCCGTATGCGGTTAGCGTCAGGGTAATGTCTCCTGTTTCACCGGCTGCAGGGGTGTAGGTAGGTGTCAATGCATTGGCATTACTGAACAATCCTGACCCGCTGCTGGTCCACAATAATCCGCTGTAATCCGAAGCTGTGGGGACCGTTGCCGAAGCTGACAGGTCGAACGGAACATCTTCACAGGTTTCTTCATCGCTTCCGGCACTGACCGAAGCTGAAGCAATAACTGTTACGGCAAAGGGTGCCGACGGGCCGTTGTCGCCGCATGAGTTCATGGCGGTTACGGTGATATTGCCCGAGGCAGAAACAGGTGAAAAGTTCACAGTAATGCTGTTCTGATCCGAGGGCCCTACCACGGTTACGTCAAGTGCCGGGTCAAAGGACCATGAATAATGGGTGGCGGTTGGGTCGGCAGGTACTGAATACACTACGTTGGTTTCGCCCTGGCAAACAGGAGACGTCCCGCTGATGGTGGGAACGGCAGGCGGGCCCGGGTTGATTACCACGGTTACATCGTCACTCACCGGGGTACAGGGTCCTGCACCGTCGGGATCATTGGACGTGAGGGTCAGGGTAACCGAACCGACCGTTTCATCGGCTGCACTGTGGGTATAGGTAGCCGCCAGGGTGGTGTTATTGGGATTGAAGGTTCCCGTTCCGCTGGAAGACCAGGTTACGGAGGATGTGCTTCCTCCGATGGTACTGCCTGTCAGGTCAATATCGTCGCCGGCACAGATATCTCCCGAAGCCGCCACAGCATCTACCTCGGCCGCTTCGTTGATGGTCAGAAGCATATTGTCGCTCTCATTGCCGCAGGGGGCATTCCCGAAGGCGGTCAGGGTCAGGGTAACGGTAGATCCTTCATCTCCGGCAGCGGGGATATAGGTGGGACTGAGAGTATTCCCGTTATTGATCACTCCGTTTCCGTTGTGTGTCCACTGCAACATGGTATAGTTGGAAGCCGAGGCGGTGCTGACGGTATAGGTATCGTCGGAACAGATGGTGGCGTCGGAACCGGCGTTGGCCACAGCAGCGGCTTCTACGTCAATACCCATTGTGCTTATGGCCGGCCCGCAGGGAGCATTGCCGGAAGCGGTCAGGGTCAGGGTCACGATATTTCCTCCGTCGGCCGCCGCAGCGGTATAGGTAGGTGTGAGGGTGTTGGCATTGCTCAGGGATCCGCTCCCATCATGGGTCCACAGAAGAGAGGTATATTCCGAGGCCGTGGCATCGTTTACCGTATAGGATCCGTCGGAACAGATCAGGGCATCGGATCCGGCATTGGCTGTGGGCGGATCCACTGCGGTCAGTTCAATCACATTCGAATAAGCCCCGTTACATACACCGGAACTCACATAGCGCCGGTACCAGGTAGTAACGGCAATGGGACCGGGATTATAGGTGGCTCCCGTAGCCCCGGAAATCGCTGAGAAAGGCCCTCCGGCGCCGGCCGTTGACGATTCCCACTGGTAATTGTAGGTGGAACCGTCTCCCCCACTTGCGGATGCCACATTGGTCAGGGCATCGGGATCGTCAATCCCGGCACAAACAGTCTGGGCATTGCCGATGGTCCCCGGGTCCACAGCCTGGTGAACCGTGATCTCGATCACGTTGGAATAGGTGTCCGGACAGGTTCCCGAGGAAGCCCGGCGGCGGTACCAGGTAGTGGTGGCCAGAAGAGGCGGATCATAGGTCAGGCCGGTTTCCCCGGAGATCTCTGAAAATGGCCCGCCGGCACCCGTGGTGGACGATTCCCACTGATAGGAATAACTGTTAAGGTCTCCCCCACTGGCGGAAGCCACGCTGGTCAGGGGATCGGGATTGTCCACCCCGGCACATACGGTCTGTGGATTCCCGATGGTTCCCGGGACCACCAGCAGGTTGCGGGTGATATTCACCTGGTCGGAAGTGGTTGGACAAACCCCGTACTGGCTGGTAATGGTCCATTCCAGGGTGTTCAGGCCCGGCTGGAGGTTGGAAACGGTGGCATCGGGATCGTTTACATTGCTGAACGTGGGAAATCCGGAGGAAAAGCCTTCGCCCACAAATACATTGTCAAACTGGTAGAATTCGTCTGCAGCCGAATTATAAAGGGTGATCTCGATCCGGAGGGTATTCCCGTTGATTCCGCTGGCAGTCACCGTGCGTGAACGAAAACTCTTGGAGGAACTCCCTGTGGAACCGTCCACCGCCCCGTTTTCTGAGAAAAAGGTTGTGGGTGAGCCGTCCACATAATACGTGGCCTGGATATAATCCTGGGGATCTTCAAATCCGTTTCCCGTGGCATAGCTGGAAAAATCGACGGAAATGCCCACATCGGTGGCCGCACTGATATCGATATTTTCGGAAGTCCAGACCGTTCTGTTCCGGGTCATTTCATAATGCTCCAAACGTACCTCGGAGTACCAGCCTCCGCCTGTGCTGCTGATGGATCGCGACCAGGCCGTGGCCCCTCCGTCGGAAGTGGTTCCGTCGGCCAGCCCGGTAAACTGTTCGTACCAGATGGGGTTGCTTACCACGCTCCAGGTGCCGGTACCCCCGTTTGTGGCGGTATTCCCGTCTAGGACGGCGACATCCGTATCGCACAGCACCTGGTCTGTCCCCGCATTGGCCGGGGCAGGCTGCACATCGCGGGTAATGGTGATCTCATCGGAGGAGGTACAGGGCACTGTACCCCGGTAGATGGTCCAGCGGAACACATTGGGCCCGGGATTCAGCCCGCTCACACTGGTGGTGGGGCTGGCAGGATCGGCAAAAGTACCGTTTCCGGAAACCACGGTCCACTCTGCCCATTCCCCCGCTCCGTAATCGGGGGTGTTCCCTCCCAGATTGGGATAGGTGGTTCCGCAAACAATGTCATCGGGACCGGTGGTGGCCACCGTGGCTTCGGGCTCTATGGTCAGCAGCAGGCTGTCGGTGAAGGGATCACAATCGGGGGTGGAGTTGGTTGTAAGATACAGCCACACCGAGCCGCTGGAAATATCACCGGCACCGGGGTCATACTCTGCATCAAGGGAGGAAGGATTCCCGAATGTCCCGTCCCCCGCGGTGGTCCAGGTGGCACTGGTGGCCGTATGGGAAATGCTGCCGTTCATGGTGGCCGTGCTGCCCTCGCAGATGGTCTGGTCGGGGCCGGCCTCGGCAATGGGGCCGTCCACGATCACAATCTGGGCTACGGCTTCCCGTGGAGCCCCCAGCCCACCAAAATACGGGTTACAGGGGTTCCAGTTCCGCATGGTGATCTCGAACACATCGCCTATCTGGTCGTTGGTATAATCGCCGGCATGGATCACCGGCAGGCTTTCGGCATTGGGGAAGGGGGTATTGGCCGAGTCGTAATAATGCACCGTGGGATCCTCGTAGGGCATTCCCGGCATCAGGTTCCCGTCGTTGTCGGTCACCTGCACGCCGTTCACAAACACATTGGGAATCTGCCTCCCGCTGCCGGTGCCGTATACAAACTGCACGTACCTGGGGCCCATATTGGGTTTGTTGGGCTCGTCGGTGCGGTCGCAGTTGAAATCAGTCACATCTTCGAAGATCACCTCGAAATCCTGCCCCAGGCATACCTCTTCGGGGTTGGGTGTGATCTGGAGCTGGCCCGTAGCCCGGTCGTCGGTGTTCCAGTTGGTGAGGGCCTGGGACATCTGAGATGATCCACCGTAACACCAGATCAAACCAGTGCCCTGTTTATAAACACATGGAAATACCTGAGGTGCATATACACACTCGGTTCCATCGGTGGGGTAAGTAAAACTGGCGCTTGATTCATATATTCTTGAACCGGCCGATGTTTCCGTCAGGCCTGCATAAATTCTGGTATTTGCCGGATCATTCCAGTGAACCATGGAGTTATTTAGACTCTCATTAAAATAAATGCTGTTCCTTGCCTGCCGGGTAAATTCCCAGAAAAAAGAAAGGGTTACAGAAACCGGCGAACAGGTTCCGCTCAATGCATCCACCGAGATCCCCTGCACCCCCGTGAACATGCTGCAATCCACAATCACATTATTAATCGCAGTATACGGTCCGAAGGCTGCCAGGGGCAGGCCCGAGGTCATTCCCGTGACATCGCCGCTGCCGGCATACTCCACCGTTACTCCCGCTACCACATCGGCGTATTCAATAGGGCCATTCAGTTTGAGGAATTTCAGGGTATTGGTTCCTTTCCCTGACGGGCCCGAAATAGGCTGGCTAGCCCCCCCGATCTTGATCTGCCAGGTACCGGCAGTGGTCCAGGTAAGCGGTTCGTCAAAAACCACCTCAATGGTCTGCTGGTCTTCGGTGATATAATACGCCCCGGTCACCGTCGGCTGGGCCTGGAGAATGCCCCGGCCGGATGTCAGGAGGAGAATGGCAGAGATCAGAAAATATCTCAGAATGTGCTGCAAGGGGGAATGACGTTCCATGGGATTGTTAAATTATGGATCATTGCCTGTCCCATATCAGGGTCAGGTTTCCGTGTTTGACAAAGCTTTTACCGTTGATACAGGTTCCCCTTGCTTTCCATACATACACATCCTGCCGGGCAGGGGTTCCGTTGATGTACCCGTCCCATCCTATCTCCACGCGGTCGCTCTCAAAAACCAGGGCGCCTGTGCGGTTATAGATGCGGAGCCGGTACTCGTCCACGCCCCGGCACACCGGATGGAATACGGTATTCGAGGGGTCGTTGGGATTATAGTAGCCTCCTGTAGGACCGCCCGGGTCGGGCCGGAAGGCATTGGGAAAAACAATATGGCAATCATCGCTTCCGAAGGCATCGGTCACCAGGGCCGAATCCACGCAGCCACCTTCGGAATAGGCCACCAGTATAATATCGTACTGGCCGGCCTGATCATACCTGTGCAGGGGTTCGAAGGCATCAGAGGTTTTCCCGTCACCGAAATGCCACAGGTAGGAAGCGGCGTTGCGCGAGTAGTTGTAGAAAAACACCGGTTCGCCGGGAAGATCAGGATTTTCAGGGGATATCTCGAAGGCGGCTTCCGGGCGGGCGTATACCCTCACGGTATCGCGCGCCATCAGCGACTCACCCGCTTCATTCACCACCCTGAGGCTGACCGGGTATGTCCCGGGTTCATCGTACAGGTAAGAAGGATTTTCTTCCTGTGAAGTACCCCCGTCGCCAAAATACCAGGTAAATTCATCTGCATTTTCCGAAAGGCTGACACACATCACCGTATGGGGGACGCAGCCCCTGAGGGGGCCGATGTGGTAATCGGCAACGGGAGGTAAAATTTCCGTGGATTTCTTTTCAGATTCAGCCACAGAAGACATCTCTTCTCCCTCTTTCTTCACAATTTCCCGGCTTTCCTGTTCAGAAGCAGGGAAGGAAGGAATTTCCGTTTTCTTTTCCTCCGTTACAGCCGGGAAGGACCTTATCCCTTCTGTTCCTGTTGTTTGATCGGTTACTGTGGAAGAATCTGCAAGCGATTCGAACGGAACGGGTTCCTTGCGGATTCCGGCACCGGTTTCCGGTCGTTCTTCCTCCCCGGTAATCTTCACACTTTCTTTCAAAGCCGTTTCTGTTCCCGGTTCCTGTGTCAGCAGGCCAGCCAGGCCCAGACCGGCGGCAACCACCATAACGCCGGCATAATACACATTGAAACGGTCCCAGCCGAAACGCAGAAATTCCTGCCACTGCAGCTTTCTGCTGAGTTTCGGCCAGAAGCCGGGGGAGGGTTCCGCCCGGTAACCTTCAAACTGCTCCCGGAAGAGCTTTTCTATGTTGTTGCCGCCGTTCATTCGTTATCGGTCCTGCGGGCCACCAGGGCCAGTTTTTCCAATCTGGCCCGTATCCAGCTCCGTGCCCGCGAATACTGTGACTTGGAAGTATTTACATCAATGCCGAGCATGGCCGCTATTTCGCGGTGCTTGTATCCTTCAATGGCATACAGGTTGAAAATCAGCCGGTATCCCCCCGGCAGGGAACGGATCACCCCCAGCAATTCTTCCCGGGTAAAGGCACAGTTTTCAGGAAGATTCCCTTCCACATCCGATTCGTTCACCTCTTCGAGTTCCAGGTGCCAGGCATGTTTTTTCTCCCGGTGATAATGGTTGATGGCCGTGTTCACCACCACGGCTTTCATCCAGCCGGTAAACGATCCCCTGTGGGAATAATCGGCTATGTGTTGATAGATCTTCACCATGGCATCCTGTAAAATGTCTTCCGCTTCAGGCACATTGTGTGCATAGCGCATGCTCACTCCCAGCAGGAATCCCGAATACCTGTCGAACAGGATCTTCTGGGCTTTCCGGTCTTTCTGTATGCATTTTTCAATGAGCTGTTCTTCGCTGAGCATAAAATTCGCCGCTATTGGGGTGACCGCGGAGAGGGCAAAATGGTTGCACGGTTTTCCGGGCCGGAAATGATTTTTTTATTTTTTATTTACTGACATCAAATTTTTTCAGACGGGAAAAAGGTTCTTCATTCTGTTTTTTACGTAAACCCGAAGGGTGAGGTTATGCTCATACAAGGGTTTTTCCAACATTTTACACATGTTTTCAGGAATATCCCTCACCCGGTTGTTTTCTTCTGAGCATAGATTCAAATAGTTTTCCTAATAAAAATAAATAATTTTTTTGAATCAAGAACAATTTTTATTCATATATCAATATATAGTGTATATTTATCTACGTAGTATACTACGTAGTTATCTACGTAGTATGCTACGTAGTATTCTGTTTCCGGACACAGAATTATGTTTTGCAGCCCATGATGACAAACATCATATATAAACTGTCAATAACCACTAATTTTGCCGGTGAGTAATCCAATTTTCATTACATCATGGCAAAGATCGAATCACATCCGATACTCGACATCAAACAGGGAGAACAGGTCACTTTTCTATATGAGGGAAAAAAGATCACCGGGGAAAAGGGAAGCACCATAGCGGCTGCCCTGCACCAGGCCGGGTATCCAGTACACAGCCACAGTCTTACAGGCCGTAACCGCAGCCTGGAATGCGGCATCGGCAAATGCGGGGCCTGCGAAATGCTGGTGGACGGGGTCATCCGGCGGATATGCATCACGCCGGTGGATGGAGTAATGGAAGTGAAAGAAATCCCGCCCGATTACCAGCCCCGGGTAACGGAATACAGGAAAAAGGAACCATTCCGGGTATACAAAACCAGGGTGGCGATCATCGGGGCAGGACCGGCCGGACTGGCAGCCAGGGAAGTGCTGAACGAACATGGGATTGAGAACCTTGTGATTGACAATAACGAGCAGATCGGCGGCCAGTTCCTGATGCAGACCCACCAGTTCTTCTTCTTCGAAAAGGAGCAGAAATTCGGCGGCATGCGGGGATTTGACATTGCACGCACCCTGGCGGGGGATAATCACGAAGGAATTTTTCTGAACTCTACGGTATGGGATATCCTGGAAGGCGGCCGCCTGGCCGTCAAGAACATACGCACCGAGGAAATCTATTATGTGGATACCGAACACCTGGTGATAGCCACAGGCGCCGTGCCTTTCATGCCCACTTTTGAAAACGACGACCTGCCCGGCGTATATACCGCTGCGGTGGTGCAGAAAATGATGAATATGGAGTTCACCCTCCTGGGGAAGAGGGTGCTCACGGTTGGTGCCGGGAACATCGGCTACCTCACCTCCTACCAGCTTATGCAGGCAGGAGCCAAAGTGGTGGCCATCCTCGAGGCACAGGAACAGGAAGGAGGATTCCCCGTGCAGGCCAACCGCGTTCGCAGGCTGGGCATTCCCATCCTTACCTCCCATATCCTGCTGAAAGCCATTCCCAATGCCAGAAACGACGGCATTACCGGAGCGGTCATTGCCCGCTGTGAGCATTTCAAACCGGTTCCCGGCACGGAGCAGGTACTGGAAGGCATTGATGCCATCAATATCTGTACCGGCCTGGTATCTGATGACCAGCTCCTGATCAAAGGGCGGGAAATTTTCGGCCGGAATTGCCACGGAGCCGGCGATGCCATCCGCATAGGGGAAGGGACCAGCGCCGTTCTGCGGGGCAAGCAGGTGGCTTATGATATCCTGCAGGAAATGGATGAAAAATACGATTATGACAGGTACCTGGCCATTTCCAAGGAATACATCGATTCCCAGCAACATCCGGTAAAAGTGCTGGACAAGCCTTTTCTTCCCACACCGGAAAGAATGCAGGCCCGACCATTCGTACTGATCGACTGCCTGTACGGATTTGCCTGCAATCCCTGCCAGTTTGCCTGTCCGCACGGAGCCATCACCAAAACCTCTTCCAGTACGGTGCCGCACATTGACTTTGACAAATGCACGGGATGCATGCAGTGTGTGTATCAGTGTCCCGGACTGGCCATCTTCGGATACAACCTGAAAAAAAACTGGCTCTTCCTTCCGGTGGAATATGAAGTAGAAGAAGGATCGGAGGTATTCCTGGTCAATAATGACGGAGAAAAGCTGGGAACCGGAACGGTGGAAAAAGTGCTGCGGAAACCCAACAAAACCCATATCGCACGGGTCAAATCCCATGATCTTTCAGGCGAAGCCCTGCTGGAAGCCAGGGGATTCATTCTTCAGGAACAATACCCTGAACCCCTGTCCCTGCATGAAGGCAACCCTGCCGGGGAAAGTCCGCAGTATATCTGCCATTGCGACGACGTCACCCTGGACGAGATCATGGAAACCATCGGTGACAGAAAGTTCATTTCGGTGGATGAGATCAAGCATACCACCCGTCTTGGAATGGGTGCCTGCCGGGGAAAACGTTGCATCAAAAGGCTGAAGCAGACCCTGGCCGGGAAACAGATATCCCTGGTAGGGGAAGCCACCCCACGCGGGCCCCTCTCAAACCAGGTAAACATCGGGGAATTGTATCCAAGGGATAGACATGAACAGGTCATTCCGGTAGTAACCGGGAAAAGCATACAGAAAAAAGAGGTGAAAACTCTGATAGCCGGCGGAGGAATCGGAGGAAGCGCCCTGTTCCGTTATCTGGCGGAAGCCGGACTGGAACCTGTTCTGATTAATTACGGGAGGGGCGCATCGTGGCGGAATATTGCAGGGGGTCGTCCGAACTTCAGTGTGCCCGAGCTGGCCGATATAGCCAGACACAACCTGGATATTTTCAAAGAATTGCAAAAGAAAGGAAATATAGATTTCCGCACGACCCGTTACGTAACCTTTGCCCATGATGAGGCTACCCGCGATATCCTGTTAAAATCGCTGGAGTGGTCAGACGGTTATTTTGTGGAGCCGACCGACTACCGTAAAAAAATCAGCCCCTTTCTGAATGACAAAACAGATGCATACCTCGGTGCCCTTATCACACACGACTGCTGGCAGGCTACACCCGGAAGGGTGATTGATCTGATCAGGACCCTGGGCATTGAAAATGGCGGAACCGTGCTGGAAGACTGCCGTTTGATTGATGTGGTAAAGGAAAACGGAAAATACCGGATTCTGGTTAGGGATCATAACCGGCAATACATCGAATTCACCACGGGAACATTTATCAATGCCATGGGTCCCGAAGGAGGAGAAGTAGCCCGGAGCATGGGAATAGAAACCGGTTTGTTCCCGGTGAAACACCAGGCATTCATCACCCGCCGCCTCCCTTATCTCGGAATGGACGGCAATCCGCTGGATATGCTGATCGACAGAAGGAATTACAAAGGATTTGTGGCCGTGTACGGACAGCAACTGGGGGAAACAGGCCAGATTATCGGTTGTGCCTCACCGGCTGTGGAACCGAATGAAACGGGGAAGAACCTGAAGATCAATTCCAAAGAATTTATTGAGATTATCTCGGAAGTGTTCGTAAACTGGCTGCCCGAGCTCTCGTCTGTCGGATTCCAGGCCGTGTGGGCCGGATATTATGTGGAACCCCGCATGATCATCGATCCGCAGCAAGGACTATTCCTGGGACTTCGGGGACAGGGATTCATGCTGGCCCAGTATCTGGCAAAACTGTATGTGGATCACCTGACCGGGAAAAAGGTCCCGGATTATTTCCACCGCCTTTCCCTGCAGGGCGACGGCCTGCTCGAAAAAGCCTTCAAATAATCAAATACTTACAGGACCGGCAAAGGAGGTTTCTTTGTAAGGCAATGATCAAAATCCGTATTTTTTTGTTATATTATACAAACCAACAAAAGAATACGGAAAATGGACAAAAGAACTTTTTTAAAAACATCGGCGGCTCTGGGTCTGGGCAGTGTATTTGCCGCCCCTGCCATGGCCGGGCGTACCGGAAAATTCAACGTTGCCGAAGATCTGCAAATACCCCTGAACGCTGAGGGGAAATACGTCCTTCCTTCCCTGGATTACGCTTATGATGCGCTGGAACCTTATATAGACAGGGAAACCATGGAACTGCATCATTCGAAACATCACAATGGGTATGTCAACGGCCTTAACAAAGCCACTGCCATGATTGCACAAGCCATTGAAGCAGATGATTTTTCACTGGTAAAACACTGGGAAAGAGAGCTGGCTTTTCACGGAGGAGGACATCTGTTGCATGTAATCTTCTGGAAAAATATGGGGCCGGTTCAGGGAAGCCGCAGTGCCCTGCTGGAAAAGTACATCAGTAAATCCTTCGGATCATTCGATTCATTTAAACGCTTATACACGGCAGCCACCAATGCTGTAGAAGGATCCGGATGGGGAATTCTGGGATACCAGGTAGGAGCCGACAAGCTGGTGGTTCTGCAGGCCGAAAAACACCACAACCAGTCGCAATGGCTCACCATTCCCATTCTGGTGTGTGATGTCTGGGAACATGCCTATTACCTGAAATACCAGAATAAGCGGGGAGACTATGTGAACAACTTTTTCCATGTAATCAACTGGGAAGATGTATCGGCCCGGCTGGAAAGCCTGGTAGAAAAATTTGCCTGAAAAAAAATAATGCAACCCTTCAGGGGTTGTCTGTATTTTAGCATGGTATTTTCTGCAATCATCAAAACCCTCCGGGCTTCATTTGGGTAACCAAACCAACTCCTTCCCCTGGCAGGGGAAGGTGGCTTCCCCCGCCAGCGGCGGAAGACGGAAGGGATCGACCCCCCTGGCAGGGGAAAGTGGCTTCCGCCTCTCAACCACCCCGTCTCCCGCCTGCCGGCGGGAGCCACCCCTCCTTTTCAAGGAGAGGACTGAAAGAGCAAATCGAGATTGGAAATACCACAATCCTTTTTGGA
>JBNGDI010000005.1:0-126852 GCA_049975425.1 Bacteroidales bacterium | reverse complement strand
TATCCGGCTTCATTGCCCAGGAACACGTTATGGCTGGCGCCGAGGTTGGAATAGCCTGCCCGGTATCCCATGAAGATGTTGTTCGAGCCGGTGGTGTTTGCGAACCCGGCATTGTACCCGAAGAAGGTGTTGTAGATTCCCGTGGTGGAGGTTCCGCTTTCATGGCCGATAAAATAATTGTCCTTGTTCAGGTACATCAGGTCTGTGGGGGTGGCTTTTCCGGGATTGAACCCGCCCACGGCGAATCCTCCCTTGGAGCCTTTGGCAATGGATTCGTCAATGTATACCCGCACGCTGTCGGGGGTGACCCGGAAATATTCGTTGGTCACTCCCTTGGAAGGGTTGAATCCGCCCACGGCGAATCCCCCCTTGGAGCCTTTCACGGGCGAATCGTCCACGTAGGCGCGGATCCCTTCGTTGTACACGGCAAACACGGTTTGCCCGTCGGCCCTCCTTACTTCGAACAAAGGTTCTTCAGGATCGGTTCCATAGCCTGTCACGGCCAGGCGGCTGTGCATCACATCGGTTCCGATGCCCACATTTCCCTGCAGGAAAAAGATGGAATCGGCATCTTTTCCCCAGCTGTCGGTGTTGTCGAGAAGGGGGGTGAGGTCGGCCGTTCGGGTGCCTCCGGCATCCGTTATGGAGAGTGTGTTTTCCGAATATTCAAAATCCGTGATCAGTTCATTGCCCGGGTCGGCATCGGCGTCTTCCCCGTACAGGGCATAGGGTACTGACAGGAGCTGGCTGGCTCCCATATCGGCGAATCCCTGGCCGGCATCCATTTCCA
Organism: Bacteroidales bacterium; assembly: GCA_049975425.1. GTDB lineage: Bacteria > Bacteroidota > Bacteroidia > Bacteroidales > VadinHA17 > HyVt-105. The sequence continues at coordinate 126,062 of JBNGDI010000005.1, read as the reverse complement.
CTTTCAGGAAATAGGGAGGGGTGCTCCAATCCACGTCGGCAAAGGTGGGGGCACTGCCCCCCGTGCGGTGTTCTTCGAGCCCGATCACCAGGTTGAAAAGGCCCACCGTGTTAGTGGTGACTGCCTGGGATTCTTCCCATACCAGGGTTCCGGTTTCACCGCCCTGGAGCAGGCTGATCCTCAGGGTGATATTCTGTTCGGCCAGTACCTGGCCTGAAGCGTCGCGGGCCACTCCCTGGTAGTTCAGTCCATGGGGGGCCTGTGTTATACCCGGCATGAAGAAAGCCAGGAACAGAATGAGGGCAGAGATTGTTTTTTTCATGACCAGTGGGGGTTAGATTTTTGAGATGTTTTTCGTTTTTCCGGCAGGGACTGATTTGCCTGCTATATTATTCATTATACGTACAATACGTTGAAAATGTTCAGCATTCAGTTGGAACAGGAAAAAATAAAATTATGAATGGTTGATGAAAACCGCAACCCTGTAAGTAAAAAATTTGATAAAAATCATGAAGTATTCCTTGAGGTTGTAATCAGGCATCTAAATTTTCAATCCCATCATAAGGATATCGTCTACCTGTTGATTTTTCCCTTTCCATTCCAGGAACCTGTTTTCCAGGATCTCACGCTGGGTTTTCATGTCTTTCCGGTGGATCTCCAGGAGCCATTTTTTCATCAACCCGCTCGTAATCTTTTTGTCGGAAGGCCCCCCGAACTGGTCGGCATACCCGTCGGTGAAGGCATACAGCCGATCGTCTTTCTGCAGGCTGAACCGGTGGTTGGTAAACTGCCCGTTCATCTGTTCATGGATGCCGATGGGCATGCGGTCGCCTTTGAGGACGTGCAGTTTCCCTTCCCGGATGATCAGCAGGGAGTGGTAGGCCCCGGCAAATTCCAGTTCCAGTGAGCCGGTATGGATGGTGAACAGGCTGATATCCATTCCGTCGCGGCTTTCTCCCACCCCGCCGCTCTGATGGAGGGAGTTGATTACATAGATCCTGAGGTAATACAGGATTTCTGCCGGCTGGCTGATATGGCTCTTGTTCACGATCTCGTTCAGATAGGCCATACCCAGCATACTCATGAAGGCGCCCGGCACCCCGTGCCCGGTGCAGTCGGCCACGGCAATGATCAGTCTGCCGTTTTTTTCCGTAAACCAGTAGAAATCGCCGCTGACAATATCTTTGGGCAGGTTCATAACAAAGCATTCAGGAATAAAATCCGACAGGAAATCTTCGGGGGGCAGGATAGCCCGCTGAATGCGCCGGGCATACTTGATACTGTCACGGATATCCCTGTTCTGGTTCTCGATCCTTTTTTTCTGCCGCCTGGCCAGGTCGCGCTGTTTTTCGGTTTCTTCTTTCTGCCTTATAACCTCCCGGGTTCTTTCGGTTACAAGGGTTTCCAGTTGCTGCTTTTCTTTTTCAAGCCGGCGGGCATTCCACCTGACAATGGAAAAAACTCCAAGGAAAGCCAGGAGAATGTAAGTAACCCAGGCCAGGGTGCTCCGGTACCAGGGAGGAGAAACAACAAACTGCCAGGTATCGGCAGGGCTTATCTGCCCGTAAACATTCATGGCCCTGACGCGGAACACGTATTTGCCTTCCCTCAGATTATTGAAAGTTACCCGAGGTTCGGGCGACCAGGGTGACCATTCCTCCTGCAGTCCTTCCAGCAGGTAGCTGTACCGTGTTTTTTCCTCCATAATGAAAAAAGGGGCGGCGAATTCAAATCCCACCCGGTTAAGGTTCCAGGGCAGGCTTGCCGGGGGCAGGCTGCTTCCGGGCGGTTTATAGCCGCTGAAAAGCACTGAATCGTTTCCTGCCTTAACCTGTCGGATCAGGGTGTAAAAACGGGGGTGGCTGAAGGGAGTATGATCGCGGCTGTATGAATACAGTTCGTTCGAGATACCAAACCAGGTGATCCCGTCCTTATCGGGGAAGATAGCATCTGTTTCCCTGCCGGGAAGGGTTTTGAATGGCAGGGTATCGGCGTGGAAAGACCCGTCGGGCATTTGCCGCAGGTATTCGATCCAGTGCCGGTTTCCCCGGGAACAGGCCAGCCAGTAGGATCCGTCTGCATGGGGAACCATGCGGTGAATACCCAGGGAGCCGTCCCGGTAGCGGGCTGGGAAGGAAGAATCGGGCAAAAAGGTTTCCGTTTGATCATCGAAGCGGTAAATTCCTTTTGCGGTGGCGAAAACAACTCCTTTTTCCAGACGGCAGATGCGGTTGTTTTTCAGAGAAGGTAACCCGTGCTGTGTACCGTATGTGGTTATGAGGGTGTCCGTTCCCGTAAAGGAAAGCCGTATCACTCCGTTGCCCAGGGTTCCTGCCCACAGGGTTCCTTCCCTGTCCTCGCAAATACTGCGAATTTCCATAGCGGGAAAGCTCTTGAAAGCAGGATCATTCATCCATCTGCCGTTTTCCCTTGTGAGAGAGATCAGCCCGGTTTTCAGTCCCACATAGAACTTACCGGGATGTGCTATCGAACGGTGCATAGAAAAACACTGGTAATATTTCCGGTCGTGTTCGCCAAACAGGGATTCTTCTTCCAATGACCGGATGTGTCCGGGGCCTTTTATTTCATAAATGCCCTGCTGTGTTGCGGCCAGCAGGATTTCTTCTCCTGTGCGGGGATCGGTGAAAGGCACCAGCGACCAGCAGGTATGGGGAATCATTTCCACCTGTGTGAACACAGGTTTTTCATTTTCATTCAGATCCAGGTAATACAGGCCTGTGAGGGTGCCCAGGTACAGTACATTTCCAAGTTTCCGGATATCGAGGATGGAGCTTGCAAGCCCGGCCGTTTTATCGTAAACATGCACGGGCAGCCCGATACCCGCCGCTGCCAGCCCGTTACTCAAAGCAAGCCACAGGGGATGTGCGGGATGAGGCCGTCCGTTGTGATACAGGCAGGCCACTACCTCGTTCCGGAGTCCTGATTTCTGATTGATTACACGAACGATTTCCCCCTGCCCATCGACGATAAGGGCTCCCCCTTCCAGGGTGGCGTATGCTGTATGGTTTCCGGGAAGGGATATTGCATGGTAGAGGGAATGTTCTTTGAGAAACCGGTTGGCTTCCGGTGAGGGGAACCGGTGGGATATTTCTCCTGTTTCCGGATGGTATAGAAACACGCCATCGGCGTAGGTGCCTACCTGCCACCACGGTCTTTCCCAGGGAATGATGCTGACCACTGGTTTGAAAGCGAAGAATTCGCCCCCGGGAAGGGTAAGGAAGGTGTCGTTTTCCAGTGATATCAACCCTTCCAGGTGGGTTCCCGCCACCACTTTCCCGTTAACGGGAAAGGTAAAAAGGGGTGCCTGGGGAACTACCAGCGTTTTTACGTGTTTCAGGTTTTCGAATACAAAGAGCCTGTCGAGTTCGCAGGAGAAATACACCCGGTTCCCGATGGAATAGATTTTCCATACATCGGCAAAAGGACGGTCGTTTTCCGGGATTTGTGAGGAAAGCGAACGGTAATTCTTCTTTCCGTCCGGATCTGTGGCCAGGTAGCCGAATTCATTCACCCCTCCTGCATAGATCACATCCCGGTGGATGTGCAGTGAGCGCACAATAGGATTTTCCGGCAGGGTGATCTGCTCCCACCGCACACCGTCGTATACCAGTATTCCGAAATCATTGTTCCCGAAATACATCACCCCTGTACTGTCCTGCACAATGGCCCAGTTCTGTTCCGATCCGCGGTATGTTTCGGGGGCGAAATTTCTGATGTAGGGAATTCCCCTGTGGCTGACCTGTGCTGTAAGGGTAAAGGAGGCCAGGAATAAAAATGTTATGAGGGCTGCTCGCACCCGGGTGATTGTTTATATACGAATGTAATAAAAAAAATGGTCACCGGCAGTGACCATTTTTGTGAACCCGGAGGGACTCGAACCCCCAACCTCCTGATCCGTAGTCAGGTGCTCTATCCAATTAAGCTACGGGTCCGGGATATGTGTGCAAAGATATTGTTTTTTTTCAATTCTGTAAACGTCCCGGCCGAATCACCAATGTGTTACCATTTGCTTTGATTTATTACCTTTACCATAAAATGTTTCCGGCTATGAAAAAGGCATTGAAAATATTCTTTATTACGCTGGGTGTGATCGTTACCCTGCTTCTGGCAGCTGCCATTCTGATTCCCGTTCTTTTCAAAGGTCAGATTCTGGCAGCTGTAAAAAGTGAAATCAACAAAAACCTGAAAGCACAGGTAGAATTCAGCGACTTCAGGCTGAGTTTGTTACGGCATTTCCCCAACCTGTCTTTCCGGATGGATGACCTGTCAGTAATCGGTACCGGTGTTTTTAACGGAGATACTCTGGCCGGGTTCAGGTCATTCGGTGCCACGGTAAACCTGATGCCGCTGATCAAAGGAGAAGGAATCCAGGTACGGTCGGTGCTGCTCGACCGGCCGGTGGTGATGGCCCGGGCGCTTGCCGACGGCTCTGTGAACTGGGATATCATGCTCCCTTCGGAGGAGGAAGTGGAAACGGATACGGCTGCCATGGAAATTCCTGCCATACGGGTGGAATTGCAGAAATTTGAGATCAGAAAGGGGCGGATTGCTTATCTGGATGAAGCATCGAATATGGCGGCCATGCTGGAACCGCTGGATTTTGTGCTGAGCGGAGATATGAACCGGGAACTTACCACTATTGAGATAGACCTTGCCATCGGGGCCCTGGATGTGGAGATGGACGGGGTGAAATACCTCAACCGTGCGCGTGCTGCCTTCGGTGCCAGGATCGAGGCCGATCTCAATGCCATGGAGTTTACTCTGGAAGAAAACGAACTGCAACTGAATGAAATTGTGCTGGGACTGGAAGGGAGAGCCGCCATGAAAGAAACAGGTTATCCGGTAGACCTTCGTTTTTTCGCGAAGGAGACCTCCTTCAAATCATTGCTTTCCATGGTTCCTGCCATGTATACGGAAGATTTTGCCGGGCTGGAAACAACGGGGAGCCTTTCCCTGGAGGGAAGTGTTGCCGGAGAGTACATTGCGGTAGATACCGTTTATCCCGATATACGGCTTTCCCTGCTGGTGAAAGATGCCATGTTCCGTTATCCCGACCTTCCCCGCTCGGTGGAAGGGGTGAACATTGACACCCGGGTGTTTGTAGACGGGCATGATATGGACCGGTCAACTGTGGATGTGGAACATTTTTCTTTCCGCATCGGGGATAATCCGTTCACGGCCGGTTTTCACGTACGGACCCCAATCAGTGATCCTGAGCTTTCCGGGGAAGTGAACGGACGGATCGATCTGGGCTCTCTGGCTGATGCCATTCCCATGGAAGAAACCACTCTGGAAGGAATTCTTGATGCGGCTCTTACCCTTGGGGGGAGGCTGTCGTGGATCGAACAGGAAGACTATGAAAGATTCACTGCCGATGGTTCCCTGAAGCTGGAAAATTTTGTGTTCAACACGCCGGCGCTGCCTGTGCCTGTGCAGATACCGGTGGCCGGGATGTTTTTTTCCCCGCGTTATGTTGAGATCAGACAGCTCGACCTGTTGATGGGAGGGAGCGATATGCATTTTACGGGAAGAATGGAAAATTTCATTCCCTATGTGTTCCGGGAGAATGAAACGGTGCGCGGCCGGTTTGCTTTTACTTCCAGCAAGCTGAACCTGAATGAACTGATGCCCGAAACGGAAGAGGAAGAAACGGAGGAAGAAGATGACAGCCTCGCTCTATCGGTGATTGAGGTGCCGGGGAATGTGGATTTCGAGCTGATTTCCGAGATGAAGAAAATCCAGTTCGGGAATATGGATATTTCGGATCTGCAGGGCAGGATCATTGTGCGTGACAAAAAAGTATTGCTTGACCAGTTGCTGTTTGATTTGCTGAACGGAACAGTGGGAGTGACCGGAGGATACCATACGGAAGATATGGAAGCACCATCGGTGGAGCTGGACCTGAATGTAAGGGATATAAGCATTCCCGGTGCATACAACAGTTTTGTGACCATTCAGAAGCTGGCCCCCCTGGCGGCCGGGCTGGAGGGGAATATGTCACTGGGCTTGAAATACAACAGTTTGCTGGGAAGTGATCTGATGCCGGTGCTTTCCACGGTAAACGGTGAAGGATCATTGCGCTCCGATGAGGTTACCCTGGTCAATGTTTCCACATTCGACAAAATCAGGAGTATGCTGAAGCTCAGAGAAGATATTACCAACCGCCTGAAAGATATCCGTATCCTGTTCCGGATTGTCGACGGCAACCTGCTGGTGGAACCATTTGAGATCAGACTGGGTGATATCGATATGGTGGTTGGAGGAAGGCAGGGACTGGACCAGAGAATGGATTTCCAGGTAAAAATGTCCGTTCCGAGTAGCTATATGGGTGAAGGGGCTAACCAGGTAGTGGATAACCTGGTGGCGAACGCCGCTTCCCGGGGACTGAATATTACTCCGGGCGACCGGGTGAATGTGGATGTACGGATTACCGGTACGGTGAAAGACCCGGATATTTCGCTCAGCCTGAAGGAAAGCATGCAGGGGGCGGTGCAGGAGTTGAAAAGCCAGGTTCGTGAACAGGCGGAAGCCGTGATCGAAGAGAAAAAAGAAGAAGTTTTGGAGAAGGCGGAAGAAAAAAAGGAAGAAGTGCTGGATGAAGCCAGGGAAAGAGCGCAACAGATAATTGAACGGGCCGAGAAAGCAAGGGAAGAAGCGCTGATCCGGGCAGAGGCTGAACGGGATAAGGCTTATGCAGAAGCCGACAGGATAGAACAGGAGGCAGGCAGCAACATGGTGGAGAAACTGAAAGCCAGAGCCAGGGCCGAAGGAATTCGGAAAGCTGCCGATGCTGCCTATAACACGGCCAGGGAAATTGCTGAGAACGAATACCAGAAAGCCCTGGAACGGGCGCGGGAAGAGACGGAGCAGAAGTGACAGGTATCCATGACTGTGGCAGCAGACGAAAAAAAGCTGCCTTTCCGGGCAGCTTTTTTCAGTGATGCAGTATATCAGTATTTCTTTTCCTGAATGCGGGCTTTTTTGCCGGTGAGTTTCCTCAGGTAAAAAATTCTGGCGCGGCGCACTTTCCCCCTTTTGTTTACTTCAATCTTGTCGATGAAGGGGGAAGCGATGGGAAAGATTCTTTCCACACCAATGTTTCCCGACATTTTCCTTACGGTGAAGGTTTCGCCTGTACCGTTTCCTCGGCGCTGGAGCACTACGCCGCGGAACTGCTGTATTCTTTCCTTGTTTCCTTCCCTGATTTTATAGTGCACCGTTATGGTATCGCCGGCCTTGAAGGCAGGGATATTTTCCAGCTGTCCTTCCTGCCGGAATGTGTTTTCAACCGTTCTGATGGGATCCATGACTGCAGTGTGTTTGAATATTATCCTTCCGAAAAATCGACCGCAAACTTACATAAATTTTTCACATGGTGCAAAATTATCCGAATGATCTTTTCATCTTCCCTCTGTACAAAAAATAAGGCCGCATTCAGTAAGGGGATGCGGCCTTATTTGAAGGAATATTATCTGTCCGTTTCCCAAACGGGAATTAATGTCCGCCGGTATCGTCCAGGTACAGGAATTTGTCGCCGGTTTCCTTTACGATCATGCGGTACCATTCTTCTCCGTATCCAGGGTACTGTACCCTGGGATTCACATATTTGTGGTCTTCCGGTTTTTCGCTGGGTTCTTTGATATTTCCGTCAAGGTATTTGATGAAAAGATGTCGGTAAAGCTTTTTCCATTCGGCCACGGTGTGGTTTCCGGCATCCACCGAAAAACGGGTCAGGAATTCACGGGCGAGTCGGGGGTTGGATGCGTACATTTCCGAGGCAGCCCTGTCAACAAACGGGACGGCATCGATATAGCCTTTTTCCAGCTTTTTCTGTACTTCCTGAATATCAACGATCATGTCACTGTACCGGGTATAGGCAAAATTCGACACCTGGTTGAACACCCAGAAAGCTGCATCCTCACTGAATTCCATCATAGAGCCGTTTCCCTTTTCAAAGCTATGCGGCACTTCCATCATTCCGCAGTACATCGGGGTATAAACGGTGGTATAGGTATCGTCCACTCCGAACCAGAGGATCCCCCCTACAGGGTCGGGAAGCCAGTTCCGGCTCTGGGTTACGAATGAAAAGCCGGTTTGCTGGGTGGAAGTGGCCCGTTCGTTGAAATAGGTTTTTCCGTCCACTTCCCAGGTCAATGGCCTCCACCGGACGATGCAGTTGTAGGGACCAGCCCCGATATCCTGTGTCATGTCCATGGGGGTTCCCTGATAATAATCGCGCATGAGTTGCATAACATCGTGGACCGATAGTTTTTTGTCGGGTTTGATCCACAGCGGCATGCGGTTTTTGAGGTCTTTTCCCATGGCATAGTCCAGGTATTTCCCCATACCTGAATTCACCCGGTTAAACATGGCAAACACACGGGCTTCGCAGAAGCGGGCGGCCCCGAAATCAACGGGGGCAAAGAAATCGGAAAAGGAGAAATCCCTGTCCTTTCCTTCGTATCCCAGTTTATGTGCCACGTCGAATATATCGGCGCAGTATACTGTTTCAATGCCGGGTTCGAATATTTTATCGAGATGTTTCGATGAGATGGACGTTTTTCCGTCTTCCAGCGGGAAGGTGGTGATGCGGGCCTGATTGGCATGGCCGGATATGTACCCGTCGGGTATCCGGCGGGCTACCCATACGGCTCCCTTTTCGTTGTTACCTCTGCCGATCAGTTCCATGATCCATGCTTCATTGGGATCGGCAATGGAGAATGATTCGCCCGAGCTGTAGTATCCGTATTCATCCAGTAATTCGGCAATGGTTTTTATGGCTTCCCGGGCATTTTTCGCCCGCTGCAGGGTGACATAAATCAGGCTTCCGTAATCCATGATTCCGCCGGTGCCACGGGCTTCACGTATTCCGCCGAAGGTGGTTTCCCCGATGGCCAGCTGGTGTTCGTTCATATTTCCCACCACACTGTAAGTTTGCCTTGCCTGTTTGATGCGGCCCAGAAATTTACCTGTATCCCATTCGAAAATGTCCATCATGGTTCCTTCGGGATAGGTCATGGCGGGCCAGAAATACAACTCCCCGTACAATACGTGGGAATCGGCCGAATAAGTAATCATGGTGGAGCCGTCAACCGATGCCCCCCTGGTGATCAGGAAGTTGGTACAGGCCTTTCCCGTGCCTGCCGATGCCAGCAGGAGTCCTGCCGCGAGAATGGTTTTCTTCATAATCTTGCTGTTTCTTCTCATATAACCGGTTTTTTGTTTCTGTAAAAAAGGGTTTTTTCTGAGGTTTCAAAAATAGAAAAATCAGTATTACTGCCTATGTTGCATAATATTTTTCCATCACATCATGTAATTGACCAGTTTGAGGTGGTCGGCGTCAGAAAGCGCATAATTCCGGCCGGTAACCCGGTTGGTGTTCATCAGTTTTACGATTTCTGTTTTGTGTGAATTATCAATACCGATATCTGAAAGGTACAGGGGGCAACGGAGGGAGGTAAACATTTTTTTCACTTTTTCGATGGTTCTGTCGGGGGTATGCACCCCGAAAAGGTTTTTCCCGAGGGTGGTGATCCGTTCCGGGATTCTATCGGCCTGCAGTTTCAGCCAGGCGGGGTAGGCAATGGAAAGGGTGGCTCCGTGAGGGGTGTCGTACAGGAATGAAAGGGTATGGCCGATGGCATGCACCCCCCAGTCACCGTAAGCTTTTCCCTGCTGGGTCAATCCGTTGAGCGCGTTGGTGGCCGCCCACATAATCCGGGCCCTGTATTCGTAGTTTTCCGGTTCTTTCAGTACCAGGGGGCCTACTTCCAGGGCTTCCTGAATAATGCTGTAAATAAACCGGTCGGACAGGGGGGCATCTCCTTTTCCGAAGAAGTTCTCGAGGCAGTGAGCAATGAGATCGGCAATACCGTATGCCGTATAATCTTCGGGTACCGTGTAGGTGTATTCCGGGTCAAGGAAGGAATGAACCGGGAAATTCAGCGGGTTCCAGTATCCCAGCTTTTCGCGTGTTTCGGGATTCTGAACAACGGCCGATCCGTTCATTTCGGTACCGGTGGCCGCCAGGGTAAGCACGGCAATGAGGGGAATGGTTTTTACCGGTTCGGCGGCACCGGTCATAATATCCCACCCTTTCATGTCATTGGCTATGCACAGGGCGGTGATTTTAGCCGAATCGATCACGCTTCCGCCACCCAGAGCCACAATCAGTTCCGACTGTTCACGGCGGCCAAGGTCAGCCGCCATTTCCACATCCCCAATAACCGGATTGGGTTTTATCCCGCTGTATTCAGCCACCTGCATTCCGGCGCCGACCAGTTGTTCCTTTACCTGGTCGTAATATCCGTTCTTAACGGCCGAACCTTTTCCGTACATGAACAAAACCCGGCTACCGTAGCTGCGGGCTGCTTTTCCAAGATCGTTTACCACTCCCCTGCCAAAGTGTACTTTGGTAGGATTATGGGCAATAAAATTTTCCATAGTCACAAAACATGTTTGATATTTAGAACGGGTAAAAATAAGAAAAAAAGCCTACACACGATAAATAAACCCTCCCATGTTGTCGTGTTTGGCTCCCGTTACGCTTGCCAGGCAGTTGTGCCTTCCGAGGAAGCGCAGTACGGCCAGGAATCCGAATACCAGGGCTTCTTTGTAATTGACCAGCAAAGGATCGGGAAGGGTCAGCGGGCGCCCGCCCTTTTCTTCGATCAGCTCCAGCAGGAAGGTGTTAAAGGCGCCTCCTCCCGTTACCAGCACTTTTTCGAAAGGAAGCAATTCGAAATAAATCAGGTCGGAAATGTGTTCGTAAAGGGTACGGAGGATATCTTCGTGTGTAGCCTGTGTACGGTTGATCACAGGCATGATGTTTCTTTCCACCCACTCCCTGCCCAGGGATTTCGGAGGTGGTTGGCGGTAAAAGATTTGCTGGTTCAGCCGGTAAAGCATTTCGGGTACCGGCCGGCCATTTCTTCCCAGTTCCCCGTTTCTGTCAAAAGGTACGGAAAAATGTTCCCGCACATAGTTGTTCAGCAGAATATTGGCAGGGCCGATGTCGTAAGCAATCCTTTTGTCATTTTTCCTGTAGGAAATATTTGAAAAACCCCCGATGTTCAGGCAGGCATCGTATTCCCTGAACAATTCCTGATCGCCCATGGGCACCAGAGGTGCTCCCTGCCCTCCCAGCGACACGTCGCGGTGCCTGAAATTATAGATGGTGGTGATCCCTGTTTTGCGGGCAATGCTTGGTCCGTCGCCTATCTGCACGGTAATCTCGATCTCAGGACGGTGAATGATGGTATGGCCGTGGGAACCGATCATATCGGCCGCCACAGCCTGTTTATCCAGAAATTTCTTAACCTGTTCTCCGATCCATTCACCGTATTCCACATGAAGATCTATCAGGCTCCTTTCCAGGTGATGATGTGCTTCGGCAAGCCGGGTAACCCACTCGGGGGAATAGGGTACTGTGGCGGCATCGATCAACTGGTATTCCCATCCCCTGGCGGTTTCGGTAAACCGGGCCAGCGCCATATCCAAACCGTCGAGCGAGGTGCCTGACATTACTCCGACTGCAGTATAGCTTACGCGATGTTTGCGCTTTTTCATGATGGATGAAGATAAGAAATTTTTTCTTATCCGCTTTTGATTATGTGCCATGGGAAATGTGGCGGTAAAAGGGGGGCTTTCAAAATCATCCGCAATAAATTTTTCGGAAAATTGAACGGGAACCTGTATTTTCGGGGGCACAAAACCATAAACGTAATAGTCCAATCATGAACCATCTCACTCTTTATGTTCTGGCGGCCGGTATGGGGAGCCGGTATGGCGGGCTCAAACAAATGGATGAAGTAGGGCCGTCGGGCGAAGCCATTATTGATTATTCCGTGTTCGATGCCATCAGGGAAGGATTTGACAGGGTAGTATTTGTTATCAGGCGCGATATTGAAAAAGAATTCAGTGCCTTGTTCCGTAAGCGATGGGCCGGCAGGGTAGAGGTGGATTTTGTTATGCAGGAACTAAATATGGTTCCTGATGGGTTCAGGGTATCGGAAAGCCGCACCAAACCCTGGGGAACGGCTCACGCCGTGCTGGTGGGCGCCGGCAAGGTGGATTCTCCTTTTGTGGTGATCAATGCGGATGATTTTTACGGAAGAAATGCCTACCGTATGACAGCTTCCTGGCTTCAGGAGAATAATCGTGACGAACAGGATACCCATTTTTCCATGGTTGGATATTCACTGAACAAAACCCTTACCAGGCACGGCACGGTGGCAAGGGGTGTTTGCCGGACCAATGAGAAAGGATACCTTACACACATCGAAGAGATCACCGATATCGGCTGGCGCGGCGACAGGATAGGATACACCGGGCCCAACGGGAAGCTCAGAACACTCACGGGGGATGAACCGGTGTCGATGAATATATGGGGTTTCACGCCGGCCATTTTCCCGTTGCTGGAGAAAAGCTTCCGGAACTTTCTGGAAAAGAACGCCGGCAATCCGAAAGCTGAATTCTATATTCCTACCCTGGTACAGGATGTGATCAGAAACGGAGAAGGTGATGTAAAGGTGCTGCCGAATGATGAACACTGGTTTGGAGTGACATACCGGGAAGACAAGCCCAGGGTGGTAAAGGAAATTCAGGCCCTGGTCGACAGGGGAGCATACCCTTCCAATCTTTTTGCCTGATGTGGAAAGTTCTTCTTTTTCTTTGTCTGTTGTTTCCTCTTATCCCGAAAGCCGGTGCACAGTCGCCCCGTTTCCTGAACCATGGCTGGGAATTAACCTGGCATGATGAATTTGAAGGGAACAGCCCCGACACTTCCCGATGGTCGTTGGCAGCAGGAAGAAGAAGGATGGGTATATGGGTCTCTGATGCGGTGAAGGTCTGCGATGGAATCCTGACCATCCGGGTCTTCCGGTGGCAGGGGCAAACCTGTTCCGGGGCCATCCTGAGCCGTGGCAAGTTCGAATCCCGCTACGGATACTGGGAGATCAGGTGCCGTTTGCCAGGGGAAGAAGGTCACTGGCCGGCATTCTGGATTCAAAACGACGGAATGGAGGGAAATGCCGGAACGGATGATCCGGGTGCGGAGATAGATATTATGGAGTATCATGCGCGGTGGGGCGATTCCCTTCTGCATGCCGTGCAATGGGGCGGATATGGCGAAAATATGCGTTCGGCTGAGAAAAAAGTGAGCGTACCGGGCCTGTCGGAAGGGTTTCATACCTTCGGTCTTCGCTGGACTCCCCGCAGTTACCGGTTTTACGTGGACGGGAAACGGACCTGGACCCTGCGGAAGGGTGTGTCACGTCAGCTGCAATATGTGATCATCAGTGAAGAAATCGGCCGCTGGGCAGGAGAAATCGGGAAGGCGGAACTGCCCGACTGTTTTGAAGTGGATTACGTCAGAGTATATCACCGCTAACCGGATCTCTGCCAGAGCGCTGGAAATTACCAGTAAAAACGGGCGTGGTATACAGAGAAATTTTCCTTTTCGTCCACCACTGTCAATACCAGTTCATGCCAGCGGTCACCTTCCACCCTTTCCGGGTCGAAGCGGTAGATCAGCACATCGTTTTTCAGATCGTATTCGAACAGAGCCCACCGGTTATCGATGTATCCGTGGTATGTCCTTATGCCTGAAAGATCGTCTTTTATTTTCACCCTTATATCCTCATTCCTTGACATGTTTTTTTCATGGCGGATATTCACGGGTTCGATCACGGGCGGCATGGTATCGGCCAGAACGGTATATCTACCGAACTGACGGGTACGGGTGGTAAGATATTTGCCTTCCCAGGATCCTCCGGCATACTGGTACTCTCCTTCTTTGTCTATATGTACCAGACACATTTTATTTTCCAGTCCGGCCGGAACGGAATCGGGGGCGATCCAGATCTGAAAAGGGTCATGGGCAGGTGTGGTGATCCGGTCGATGTGTTGCACCCTGCTGAAGCTTCCGGGTATTCTTTCCGTACGTGCATAGGTGAAACAAAGTGTATCGTAAAGGGTTCCTGGCGGGACTCTGATTTTGAATCCCTGTGATTCATATATGTTATCGTTTTGCCAATGGAACAGGGCAGTCTGGTTAGTGCGGCCGGATATGGCTACAGGGACGGGCCTTTCCTGCTTCAACACCGTAAAGGCCAGATTCGACCGGTTTCCGTGCGAATCGGTAACGTCAATCGTGATGGTATGGACAAGGGTGTCGGTAAGGGTAATCCTGCCTGAATGCCGGATATCGCTGTCGTAGATACTCAGGCGGTTGTTCGGGTCCGGAAAGGTTTTCTGAATGTTCTTCCCCGAGGTTACCCGTTCAGCATAGTCAATATGGCTGTTGATATAACGGGTTTCGGCAAAGGAGAATTCGCCGATATGGTGGGCATAAATTTTCCGGCCGTCGAGCTTCACTTCCAGGGAGTGGGCTCCGCATTTGTTCCAGGAATGATTGACATAATCAATGGCTTCGATCCCGATACCGAAGGTTCCGGATACCGGTACGGGTTCAGGGGCATTCAGGGAATACCTGCCTTTGTTTCCGGAAACAGGAATTTCTTTCTTTTCTGTCCTTCCCTGCACCGTGCTGCCGGGAGCAAGAGGATAGAGATATATGTGCTGAATAACCGGCCGGATATCGTCTTCAATTTCCGGAAAAAAAGGAAGTGGGTCGAGCGGATTCTGGTTCCGGCTGTTCCTGATTTCAAAATGAAGATGTGGTCCGGCTGAACTTCCTGTATTTCCGGAAAGCCCGATCTGCTGACCACGCGTTACGGGAAATTGTTCCGGGCCGGGAAACAGGTTTATTGCATAGCTTTTTCTGGAATACTGTTCTTTCCTGACCCATGCCTCCACCCCTGGCATAAAGGAATCCAGGTGTGCATAAACGGTAGTGTATCCGTTTGGATGGGTTATATAAAGGGCTTTTCCGAATCCATTGGGCGTAACAGCTATTCTTGAAATGTATCCGTCGGCACAGGCATAAACGGGGAGGCCGGAGCGTCCCCGGGTTTTGATATCTATTCCTGAATGGAAATGATCGGCCCGCAATTCACCGAAATTGGCCGAGAGCAGCATCTGTATATCTACCGGTGGAACGAAAAGGCTTCCGGCATCGGGCGATAGCTGGGCCCGGACAGAAAAAAACATTCCCGCCAGGGATGTGAACAATATCAGGTTCCTCATGGTTTAATACATAACTGTGCCTGACGGCAAAACTAAGATTTATCCTGTTTTTACTGAAAAAACGATCATTAATTTTTATATTTAGACAATGGATGTTAATTTTGTGTTCAGATCCTTTATTCTATGGAGGGCAGTCAGGTATCTGTTATTCAGGAACTCAGGGGAAAAATTGATCGTTTGATCCGTTCTTTTGAGTCGATTAAGGACAGAAACCGGGAACTGGAAGAAGAAGTAACCCTGCTGAGGGAAAGGATCAGCGAGAAGGACGGGGAAATTGCCGAACTGACAGAAAAGAATAAGCAGCTTCAGTTATCCAGGGCGCTGATAACAGGAGGAGAGGATGAAACCGAAGCGAAGTCAAATATAAACAGGATTGTGCGGGAGATAGACAAGTGTATTGCTCTTTTGAACAGGTGAATACAAAGTGAATATGGAGGACAAGCTTTCCATCAGGGTTAATCTGGCAGACAGGTATTATCCGCTGAAGATTGACCGGAAAGACGAAGAAAGAATTAGGAGGGCAGCCAGATTGATTAATGAAAAAATTCTGCAATACCAAAAACGATATATCGACAAAGATATACAGGATTTTATGGCTATGGCCGCCCTTCAGTTTGTGACCCGGGTTCTGGAACTGGAAGAGAAACAGGAAGAAAATGAAATGATTGACAGGATCAGGGAAATCAGTCAGGACCTGGAAGCATATCTGGAAAAGAGTAATTAGGTTCTTTGTATATAAAGAGTTTGCCCGCATTAATTCTTCAATAATCTTTTGAAACTCAACAATTCAAAAATTGGAGGTATGCTCATGGCATCTATGGCAGGCCCCAATCCTTCGGGATTCTGAAAAGACAGGGGAAACCAGAAATGCATTGGCACCTCCACCCATGATTATCAGGGGTTTTCTAAAAGTGTTGGGGAATTTAATGCGGGTTTTTTTATAACTGAAAATTTAAAATTATACAAATATGATATTCACCATATTATTGATGAGCACCCTGTTGTTATACCTGATCATAGGGGTTGCGGCCCTGCTGGCCGGAGTAGGGGTGGGGTATTTTTTCTGGGAACTGGCTCTGAAGAAAAAGAGCCGCGCTATCATTCGCGAAGCAGAATCGGAAGGGGAAATGATCAAAAAGGATAAGATCCTGCAGGCCAAGGAAAAATTCCTGCAACTGAAATCCGAGCATGAAAAAATCATTTCCGAAAAAAGCAACCGGTTATTGCAGTCGGAAAACCGCCTGAAACAGAAAGAAGCGGTCATATCGCAGAAGCTGGAGGAAGTGACCCGGAAAGGGAAGGAACTTGACATACTAAGGGAAAATTTGACCAGCCAGCTTGAACTGGTGGAGAAGAAGAATGACGAACTGGGAAAGATGCACCAGCAGCAGGTGGAGCAATTGGAAACTATTTCGGGGCTGTCGGCTCAGGAGGCCAGGGAACAACTGATCGAGTCGCTGAAGGCTGAAGCCAAGACCGATGCCATGTCGTATGTCAATGAAATTATGGCCGAAGCAAAAATGACCGCAAACAAGGAAGCCAAGAGGATCGTGCTGCAGACGATCCAGCGGGTGGCCACCGAATCGGCGGTGGAAAACTCGGTTACGGTGTTCCATATCGAGTCGGATGAGATAAAAGGCCGGATCATTGGAAGGGAGGGCCGCAATATCCGGGCACTGGAAGCTGCTACCGGTGTGGAGATCATTGTAGACGATACACCCGAAGCCATCATTCTTTCCGCCTTTGATCCGGTCAGGCGTGAGGTGGCCCGCTTGTCGCTGCACCAGCTGGTTACCGACGGAAGAATCCATCCGGCCCGAATCGAGGAGGTGGTGCAGAAAACACAGAAGCAGATCGAGGAAGAGATTGTGGAGGTAGGCAAACGTACCACCATTGATCTGGGGATACACGGATTGCATCCCGAACTGATCAGGCTGATCGGCAAGATGAAGTACCGTTCATCATACGGGCAGAACCTGCTCCAGCATTCCAGGGAAGTAGCCAATCTGTCGGCCATCATGGCCGCAGAACTGGGATTGAATCCCAAACTGGCAAGAAGGGCCGGGCTGCTTCACGATATCGGGAAAGTGCCCGATGATGAACCCGAACTGCCGCATGCCGTGCTGGGTATGAAACTGGCCGAGAAATTCAAGGAAAAACCCGAGGTATGCAACGCCATCGGCTCCCATCACGATGAGATAGAAATGGCTACCATGATCGCTCCCATTGTGCAGGTTTGCGATGCCATTTCGGGAGCAAGACCGGGTGCACGGCGGGAAGTGGTGGAGTCATACATCAAACGGCTGAAAAATCTGGAAGAACTGGCCCTTTCGTATCCCGGGGTACTGAAAACCTATGCCATACAGGCAGGTCGCGAACTGCGGGTAATTGTGGGTAGTGACCGGGTGACCGACAAAGAGGCCGAAAATCTTTCATACGATATTGCTCAGAAAATCCAGAATGAAATGACCTATCCGGGCCAGATCAAAATTACTGTAATCAGAGAAACCAGGTCGGTGACCTATGCCAAATAATGAAGCAGGCGCACAGAATATTCAATGTGGTAGGTGCACGCCCGCAGATCATCAAATCGGCTGCTCTCAGCAGGGTGCTACGCGAACATTACGGAGGATTGGTGGAAGAGGTGATGGTGCATTCGGGCCAGCACTACGACAGGATAATGTCGGACGTATTTTTTGATGAAATGGAAATTCCCCGACCCAACCACCATTTGCATGTGGGATCGGGAACACACGGCCGGCAAACCGGTGAAATGATGCGGGGAATGGAAGACCTGATTCTCTCGGAAAATCCCCGGCTGGTGCTGGTATACGGCGATACGAATACCACCCTGGCGGCAGCCCTGGCTTCTGCCAAGCTGAAAGTGCCCGTGGCCCACGTTGAGGCCGGCCTGCGCTCATACAACAAATACATGCCGGAAGAGATCAACAGGGTGTTATGCGACCATGTATCCACCCTGCTGTTTACTCCTACCCGCCAGGCGGAGATCAATCTGGCCCGCGAAGGGATTGTTCACAGCGGGGAAGAACCTTTTGATATGGACCATCCGGCGGTTGTGCATACCGGCGATGTGATGTTTGACAATGCCCTGTATTACGGAAGAGAGGGAAAGGGCAATTCCCGGGTGCTCGACAGGCTGGATATCAGAGACAAACCTTATGTGCTGGCCACCCTGCACCGGGATATGAACACGGACGATCCGGGCCGGTTGCAGGCTATCATGGCAACACTGCTGGAACTTGCCGAGAAAGAAAAGATCACGGTGGTAATTCCCCTGCATCCGCGGACACGAAAAATGATGGCCGAGTTCAGGATGGGAAAGAGCATGGACACCAGTCAGTGGTTCAGGATCACCGATCCCGTGTCATACCTCGAGATGATCGCTCTGGAAAAAAATGCCCGTCTGATTATGACCGATTCGGGAGGAGTGCAGAAGGAAGCTCATTTTTTCAGAAAAGCATGCATTGTGTTCAGAAAAGAAACCGAATGGGTTGAACTGGTGAACCACGGTACGGCCCGCCTGGCGGATGCCTCGCCTGAAAAGATCAGGGAAGCATGGGTGCTGTTCAGGAATCAGAAAAACCTTGATTTTCCGCCCTTCTACGGGGAAGGAAATGCTGCATCCCTCATAGCAGAAACCATTCTGCGATTTCTTGAAAGGGAAAAAAGTACGTGAGTGAATTGATCCACATGGATGATCCCCTCAGGGGGAAAAAGGTTTATTTATTTCTGAAACGACTTTTCGATATCGTTTTCAGTGCGCTGGCCCTTGTGATCTTCTCTCCGTTTCTGGCTCTGACGGCTCTGTGGATCTACACCGACAGCCGTGGTCCCGTTTTTTTTCTGCAGGAAAGAACGGGCCGGAACGGGAAACTTTTCCGTATGGTGAAATTCCGAACCATGAAAAGAAATGCTCATGCCGGGGGGCTGATCACCATCGGAAACCGGGATGACAGGATTACCCGGGCCGGATACTACCTCAGGAAACATAAGCTGGACGAATGGCCGCAGTTATGGAATATTCTGAAAGGGGAAATGAGTTTCGTGGGCCCGAGACCGGAAGTACCCACCTATGTCATAACCCTGCCTTCCAGCCTGAAAGGATTCCTTCTGATCAGGCCGGGGCTGACCAGTTATGCTACCATTGCCTTTGTGAACGTGAACGAACAGTTGGCCAGGGAGAAGTATCCCGAAAAGGTTTACCGCGAAAAGATTATGCCCCGTAAGGCGGAACTCAACCTGAAGTATATGCGCGAAATGAGTATTCCTGCCGACTTCAGTATCATGCTACAAACCGCCCGGCTGCTTTTTCAGCGTTTCTGACAGTTCTTCCAGTTCGCGGGCCTTTTCCCGGTTTCCCATTTTCTGGTATGAAAAAATAAGATTGTTCAGCAGCCGGTCAATAATCTGGTTATTGGAACAGGGAGTAAAAAATTCTTTTCTGAGATCCAGCCCCTGCTGTTTCAGGAACAGGTCCAGTTCGGCCCTTCCCAGTACTGCTCCCCGGTTATAGGGATTGATGTAGAACAGGATGTGATCGTCCAGGTCGGGATCGTAGGTTTCTTTCGACCGGTATTCGTCGCGGTAGGCTACAATGAAATTTTTTGGCAGGTTTACTCCCAGGACCGGAATATTTACTTCCGCAGCTACCAGCGAGTACACTACTGAAAGGGAGATGGGGTTCCCTTTCTTCGATTCCAGCACCGCATTAATGTAATTATTCCGGGGAGAATAAAAATGACCATGGTTGGCTGAAAATCGGTGAACTTCAAACAGAATATGGTTGAGTATCCGTATTTTTTCCAGGGCTGTCAGGTTTTCCTGCAATTCAAGCCAAATATCCCTGGCAATGTTTCTGATTTCCCGGCTGATGTCTTCCAGCCTCAGGTCCGGGTACTGATAGCGCGCCAGCCAGAATACGCCCTCCAGTAAATCGTTGCCGGGTAAATGATACCATTCAGTCAGCCTCAAGGTAACCTCCCGGAACTGGATCTGATGGATGAGAACTTCTATGCGGTCCTGAAACAGTTCGTCGGGGCTGTTTTCCCAGGCTTCTTCCAGGTAGGGAACCACTGATGTGTCGCTTGCACGCAGGTTTTCAGCCACCATCTCGAAAACCTGATCGTCGGGATCGTCGAGCAGTTGTATCAGGGCCCTTATTTCCCGGGGTTTCATGGGGTAAAATGGTTATGAAGCTGATTCAGAGTATGTTCGATCATCCGGTCTACGACAGGCTTGTAATCACTGAGGAATTCTCCCGTCATCCGGTTGGCAATGATAGCGCAAATGGTGGCGGCCCGGTGACCCATCAGCAACGAAAGACCAAATATGGCCGAGGTTTCCATCTCAAAATTGACGATCCTTTGCTCCCGGTACCGGTAAGCAGCCAGGCTCTCCAGTACGTACTCCCGTGCAACGGGTATCCTGACCGATCTTCCCTGGGGGCCGTAAAACCCGTTGGCAGAGATCGTGATTCCGGCAGCGCTGTTGCTGTCCTTCAGCATGGAAAACAATGCCTCATCGGCCGGTACCAGGTAGGGATGTGCCAGTTCAGCAGGCCAGCCAACTTCGCTGATGAATGACCCGGTGAAATCTTCCTGCATGATCTTTTTCCCGCCTTTGTAGTAGTAAAGCAACCCGTCGGTACCTACGGCGTGTGATGAAACCACAAAGGTACCAGGGGGCAGGTCTTCCTGAATGCTTCCGGAGGTGCCAATCCGTATCAGGATGAGTTGTTGCTGTTCTTCAAAAAAACGCCTGTTTTTTCTGTCATAATTTGCCAGCAGATCCAGTTCATTCAGAACAATATCGATGTTGTCGGTGCCAATACCGGTGGAAAGGGTGGTGATTTTCAACTGCCTGTAGGTGCCGGTAAAGGAATGGAACTCCCGGTTTTTTCTTTCATTTTCCACAGAGTCCATGAATTTTTTTATCTGATCAACCCGTCCGGGGTCGCCTACCAGCAGTACAATCCGGGCAATTTCGCCGGGTTTTCGTCCGATATGGAACACGCTCCCGTCGGGTTGGAATATGATCTGGGTTCTGTCGGCCATTTTTCTTTCAAAATTACATATTATCCCCGATATGTTCGATACCCTGCAGACCGTGCCCTGAACATATCAATTATTCTTGCGATTATTCTCTCAATGGCGTATCTTCACAGGATTAAAATAAGAAATTATGAAAAGTTCAAAAAGTATCATTATCGCAATGATTGTTGTGGTCCTGTTACTGGTTATTTTCGGAAGCAGGATTTTTTATGTGATCAAACCCGGTGAAAGGGCCGTGGTATTTAAAACCATTTCCGGAGAGCTGGAAAGGGACCATGTAC
Source organism: Bacteroidales bacterium (assembly GCA_049975425.1). Classification (GTDB taxonomy): domain Bacteria; phylum Bacteroidota; class Bacteroidia; order Bacteroidales; family VadinHA17; genus HyVt-105. The sequence continues at coordinate 104,542 of JBNGDI010000005.1, read as the reverse complement.
TGGGTACGGGGCTGAAAATGATCGCTCCCTGGAACCAGCTGTACAGATACAATGTAAGGGAGCAGCAACAGGAAGAGACTATGGATGTGCTGGATAAGAATGGTCTGTCTATCAAAATGGATGTAACCGTGAGGTTTAATCCTGTTTACACGCGCATAGGATATCTTCATGAAATTTTCGGCGAAAATTTTGTCAGGTCGCTGGTGATCCCCGAAGTTCGGTCATCGGTAAGGAAAGTGACCGGTCGTTATACCGCCGAGGAGATTTATTCCACCAAAAGAAGCGAAGTGGAAAATGCCATCATCACCGAAACAGGGAAAGTTCTTCAGGATAATAATATCCAGATGACGGCGCTGCTGATCCGGTCGATCATTCTGCCCGACGATATCAAGAAAGCCATTGAAAACAAACTGACACGTGAACAGGAAGCCCTGGCCATGACATATGTTAATCAACGGGAACAGCTTGAAGCCGAAAGAAAGGAGATCGAAGCCAAAGGGATAGCGAATTACAACCGGATTGTGAATGTTTCACTTACCGACAGGATACTGAAGCAGAAAGGCATTGATGCCACCCTTGAGCTTGCTCAGTCGCCCAATGCCAAGGTGGTGGTTATTGGCAGTACGGCAGATGGATTGCCACTCATTCTGGGAAACAATTAAACGGAGCTTCCGGTTTCGGTTAACCTGTTAAGTTAGGGTGTACGATGATACAAAGAATCCAGACTCTCTTTCTGCTGCTGGCGTTGGCGTTGATCATTTCCATGTTCAATTTCCCCCTGGTCCGTTTTATGACCGAATCAGGAGAGGTCCATGTATTGAAAATGACGGGGATATTCAGCTGGGACGGAACACAACAGATGAACACACTGCCTCTCCTGATCCTGTTCGGTTTGTCGGGTACTTTGCTTCTGGTGGATATTTTTCTGTACAAAAGAAGGGTGCTGCAGATGCGGGTGGCGGTTTATGTGATACTGATCCTGCTGGGGGGTACAGGATTGATGGCTTACTATATCTGGCTGGGACAAAAGGAACTGCAGGCAGAGTGGGCGTTGAAGGTGGGTTTTGTGTTTCCTGTGGTGGCGGCTGTTTTTACCTTCCTGGCATTCCGGAATATCAGGAAGGATGAAGCCCTGGTCAGGGCGTATGAAAGAATACGTTAAAAGTTTACAGGATTTCCAGGTGTTCCTGATCGGTAATTTTTTCGCAGTAATAACACTTCAGTGAGATCCGGGGTTTGGAAATAACCCGGAAACGGGTCACCACGCTGTCGTTATTGGTGATGCACTTCGGGTTCATGCACCGGGCAATGCCGATGATCTCATCAGGCACCTCCACCTGACGTTTGCCAACCACCTCATAATCACGGATGATATTCAGCTTGGCCGTAGGAGCGATCAATGCAATCTTGTTGATCTCGGTTTCCTTAAAAAATTTGTCGGCGATCTTGATGATCGCTTTCCGGCCCAGCTTTTTACTTTCGAGATTTGTGCCGAAGGTGATCTGATTGGGAATGCTGTCCAGCCCGAGTATGGAGATCACATTGAACAGCTTTTCCGCCGGGATGTGATCGATTACGGTACCGTCTTTTATTGCGCTAACGCTTAAGTGTTTCCGGTCTTTTTTCATAGTGCGGTTACTTTTGCTCCAGTCCCAGAATGGAACAGATAATGGCCTGTCGTGTGTAAACTCCGTTCAGTGCCTGGGTGAAATAATAGGCTTTCATGTTATCATCCACATCTTCGGTTATTTCATTCACCCTGGGCAAGGGATGCAGGATCTTCATGTTGGGTTTGGTTTGTTCGAGCATGTTGTTGCGAAGGACATATACATTTTTTACCTTTTCATAATCCATGGGATCGGAAAATCTTTCCTTCTGCACACGGGTCATGTATACAATGTCTGCCTCAGGGAGAATGTCGGTGAAATCTTTGTGTTCATAATATTTCAGCCCCAGATTATCCAGATGCATCTTGTATTCTCCGGGCATTTTCAGTTCGTCGGGGGATACAAAATGGAATGTGGTGTTGAATTCCGACATTGCCTGGAGAAGGCTGTGAACCGTTCTTCCGTATTTCAGGTCGCCTACCATGATGACCACCAGGTTGTCAAGGGTTTTCTGTGTTTTCCTGATGGAATACAGGTCAAGCAGGGTTTGGGTGGGATGCTGGTTAGCGCCGTCGCCTGCATTGATCACCGGCACCCCTGATACCTCGCTGGCGTAACGGGCGCTTCCTTCAATGGGATGACGCATGACAATCAGGTCGCAGTAATTGCTTACCGTTTTGATGGTGTCTTTCAGTGATTCTCCTTTTGTCACACTGGATGTTCCTGCTTCAGAAAAACCGATAATTCTGCCGCCCAGACGGTTCACGGCACTTTCAAAACTCAGCCGGGTGCGGGTGGAAGGTTCGAAAAAAAGGGTGGCCACTACTTTTCCCTGCATGATGTCCCTGACAGGCCGGGCTTCAAACTGTTCGGCAAGGTCAAGAATGGCCAGATAATCTTCTTTATTGTAGTCGTTAATGGAGACCAGACTTTTATTCCTGATCATGTGGATGGATGGTTTTTTGTTGTGTTTTATACAACAAATATATGGCAGGACAGCTTTAAAACGATGCGACTGTTAATATTTATTGAAAACTTCCGGAAGGCCCGGAGAGACTTATGGCGGGGCTATTCTGACTGCCTTACCCGAACACTCCGGGCAGGCAGGCTGTTCAGCCTTGAAATGCAGCTTTCACTCTTTTTCCTCGGTACGGAAAAAACAATGCGTCCGCCCCGGTCAAAAAACTGATGTTCAATGCGCACCTGTTCCTCATCCAGCACCTTCATAACCAGGGAAAGGTCATCGTAACCAAATAGTACCTCGAACCGGTCCTCGGGTTCCACCCGTCGGATCGAGGCATTCTCCAGTGCATCCCGGGCGGCCGTTTTGTAGGCATGCATCAGGCCGCCAACTCCCAGCAGCACTCCTCCGAAATATCTCACCACAACTACCAGAATATTTACCAGGTTGAACGAAACGATCTGCCTGAGAATGGGCCGGCCTGCCGAATGACCCGGTTCCCCGTCGTCGTGCATCCCTTCCCGTATTCCACCCTCACCGGTAATGCGGAATGCATAGCAATGGTGGCGGGCATCGTGATATTCTTTCCTGAGGCGGTCGACAGTTTCTTTTATTTCCTGCTCATTCTTTACCGGAAATGCAAATGAAAGAAACTTGCTTCCCTTCTCTTTGTATAGCCCGGAGGAAGGGGCTGATAAGGTCAGATAGCTGTCGGGTTCAGGCATAGTAAAGGAGTGTGATGGAAATGCAGGCCAGAATGAGACCGCTCAGGTTCAGGCGGGTGATCTTTTCCCTGAACAGGAGGATGCCCGAAAAGAAAGTAAGAAGAATGATGCCCAGGTGGTTCATTCCGAAAATGACTGAACTGTCGAAAGGGGCATGGTTGAGGGCCTGAACGAAAAAGAACAGGGAGGAAAAGTTAAAGATGCCCAGAAGTCCCCCGGCCACGAAGGTTCTGGTGCGGAACAGGGCGCGGTTCGAACTGAACCTGACAGCGATGGTCAGGGAAGCGGTGATCAGGGAAGTGAAAAATACCAGGGTGGAGAAAACATAGGGCTGGTTACCTGTAAGATACTGCTGCTGGGTGAATTTGACCAGGGTATCGGTAAGGCCGGTGCCCAGGAACAGAATAAAGGGCAGGAATATCACCAGTTTCTCCATATGGGGAAGCCGGTTTTTCACGGAAGTCAGCACCAGGGCAGGGAGGGCCAGCACTATGCCGGCTATTTTGATCCAGCCAAGGGTTTCACGGTAGAAAATAATAGAGAAGCAGATGGGGATGATGACACTGAGCCTGCTGGCAACGGCGGTTACAGTAACGCCCGATTTTCTGGCTGTGAGGCCTATCACATAAAACATTACTACAAAAAGGACCCCGATGGTGGCGGCCAGGGGAAGAAATTCGTTGCCCGAAAAATGAACCGGAATATTTTTCCACCCGATCAGGATCCATCCCAGCAGTGTGGCGAAAACGTAATTTACTGCAATGGCATGAAATGTTCTGATGCCGTATTTATCCAGCCGGTTGAAGACCAGAATGATACATGAGGAAGAAAGGATGCTGAGGATCAGGTAATGCATGGATGATGCAGGATGAATGAGCTGTAAAAATATAAAAGATGTCTACATTTTCAGCTTCTTTTCAATTTCCTGCATCTGAAGTCTGAAACGTTTATCGGTATCGATCAGGTTGTTTACCGTTTTGCATGCATGCAGCACGGTGGCGTGATCTTTTCCCCCGATCTGTGAGCCGATGGTGGCCAGAGATGCTTTGGTGAGATTTTTCGAAAAGTACATGGCCACCTGTCTTGCCTGAACGATTTCACGCTTGCGGGTGCGGCTCTGGATCAGATCAATGGCAATATTGAAATAATCGCAAACCACTTTCTGGATGTAGTCGATGGATATTTCGCGCCGGGTACTCTTGATCAGCTTATCGATCATCTGGCGGGCCAGGTCGAGGGTGATTTCTTTTTTGTTCAGTGTGGACTGGGCCAGCAGGGAGATCAGCGCACCCTCCAGTTCACGGATATTGGTGGAAATGTGGGTGGCAATGTATTCCAGCACTTCTTCGGGCATATCGATGCCGTCGTTGTATATCTTGTTCTTCAGGATAGCCATACGGGTTTCAAAATCAGGGGACTGCAAATCGGCCGAAAGTCCCCACTTGAACCTCGACAACAGCCTCTGCTCCAGCCCCTGCAGTTCAACCGGGGGTTTGTCGGAGGTAAGGACCAGCTGCTTTCCCGACTGGTGCAGGTGGTTAAAGATATGGAAGAAGGTATCCTGGGTTTTTTCTTTTCCTGCAAATTCGTGCACATCGTCGATTATCAGCAGGTCGATCATCTGGTAGAAATGGATAAAATCGTTCCGGTTGTTGTTACGCACCGATTCCACGTACTGAGTCTGGAATTTGTTGGCATTGACATAAAGAACCGTCAGTTCGGGGTGTTTTTCCTTGGCATGGATACCTATGGCCTGCGCCAGGTGCGTTTTTCCCAGCCCCGAATCCCCGTATATCAGCAGGGGGTTAAATGCGGTTCCCCCCGGTTTGTTCCCCACGGCGTAACCGGCCGACCTTGCCAGGCGGTTGCATTCTCCTTCAACGAAATTTACAAAAGAGTAATCGGGGTTTAACTGGGGGTCGACATGCAGTTTTTTAATGCCGGGGATGATGAATGGATTTTTAATGGTGCCCTCCTCCGTTTCGAAGGGAATGGAAAGCGGCTTGTTCTTGAGTTCCGATTTGTTTTTGGTGGGATATCGTACCGTGTACGGCTTGTTGTTGTTGTTGAAATGATTGTTTTCCATTACAATGGAGTATTCCAGCTTGGCATCGGCGCCCAGTTCCTTGCGAAGTGTCTTTTTCAGCAGATCGATGTACTGTTCTTCCAGATATTCATAAAAGAAAGGACTGGGCACCTGAATGGTCAGGATATTGTTTTCCAGTTTCAATGGAATGATCGGTTCGAACCAGGTACGGTAACTGATGGACGGTACATTATCCCGGATGACTTTCAGACAATTCTCCCAGACAAGCTGATACTTGTTACTCATTGATTAATAGAATCTTACAGATTATACGTGGTTGCACAGAAGTAAAAGCAATTTTGTTAAAAAAATGGTAAAAAAAAAATCAAATTGCTGTTGTATTTATCGAAAATCTCCTATTGCTTTTATTATCATTCAATTAAAAATTAAATTTTTTTACAAAAAATTAATGTTATATAAATATTTGATTATCAAATTATTACGTAGTATCTGGTTAAAAACTTGAATGTGAAATGATTATTCCGTTTACATGAAGGAACAGATGAAGGACCGGGGGTAACGGGAACCGGAAATAAATTTTCCGGTTTTCCTTCGTCAACAAAAAATAAAAGGCAGTCAAAAATACAGGGAAACAGGAATTTTTATTTGGCGGCTATTTTTCTTTTTCGGTTCGGTCTTTTCCGAAATCGATCAGTGAAAAACGAACATACCGTTTCGGATGGGCTTTCAGGTCGGCCAGCAATTGTTCCAGTTCACGCGTGGCTCCTTCCAGGTTTCGGTACAGGGTGTCGTTTACCATAAGCTGCCCCATGGTTCCTTCTCCGCTATTGATCCGGCTCAGCAGGGTCTGAGTTTGGTTCAATGTCAGGCTGAGGTTTTCAATGGCAGTAGTAATGTTGGCTGCTGCAAGGGAATCGCTGATGGACCGGAGATTCTGAACGATCCGTGTCATGTCTTTTTTATTGGCTTCCATTTCGGCTGTAAGCGAACGGGTATCGTTCAAAATCTGGAAAATGGAGCCGTCTTCATTGGTGATCAGGGTATCCAGGGTGTACATCGACCGGTTGAGGCTGGCAATAGTGCTCCTGATCTTTTCAAAGCTTACGGAAAAATTATCCCGGAAATCCTGGTTAAAGGTGGTCTGGATAACGGCCATCACCGAGTCTATCGAAAGGAGCAGGTTTTCTGCCTTGTGTTTCAGTGGAAGCATTTCAATGCTCACCTGTTCCTGCAGGCTACCTTCAATGTCGCTGGCCAGGGTATCGCCCGGCAGGTGAAATTCACTGGATGCCGACAGATTCAGCCTGATCGCCTTGCTTCCCATTAAATCGGCACTGTATATCTGGGCCACCGTGTTTTTTGGAATGCGAAAATCTTTTTCCATCCAGATCCGGGCAAGGAGCCTGCCCGATCCGTCGGGCATCAGGTCAAGATAACTTACCTGGCCTACTTTGAATCCGTTTACCAGAACCGGACTTGATTCGGTCAGTCCGTTAACCTTGTCGTATACCACATAGTAGGCAGTCCCCGGTTTGAACACATTTTTCCCCTTGAGGAAGCTGTAGCCCCACACAAAGGAGGCCACCACCATAATAACGAAAACACCGATTTTTACTTCTCTGGCAATTTTCATGGTTGCATTTTTTTATATTCAGGAAGGTTATTCCGTTTGCCTGAGTGCATCTGACAGGGGAATAACCGTGGTGTCGCGTACGGCAATAACAAAGGCGTCGGGGAATCGTTCCCTCACTGATCGGCTGAATTCCACTATCTGCCGGTAATCAGTTTCCTCGCCCACGGCATATTTGTACAGGCCGTTGCCGGTGAATTCTTCCACATGGGAGAAACCGCTGAACATTTCGTGGTCAAGGGAGATACGTTTTCCCGAAGCGGCAACCTGTACTTTGTACCGTACCCCTCTGCGTGACAGGGCTTCGGCCTGGGAAAATGCCATTTCCTCGCGGCTTTCGATTGACTGCTTGTAATCCCTGAATGCCCGGAAAATAGCCGAGGCAAGATAATCCTGTCCCTGTTCCGACATCAGATAAGCCTCTTCCTGAGGATTTGAAACAAATCCCACTTCTATCAGCACACTGGGCATGGTGGTCATCCAGAGTACTATGAAACCTGCCTGTTTTACCCCCCGGTCATGTCGCCTGGCTCTTTCGCTGAACTGATTCTGTACACAGGATGCGAAATGAAGGCTTTGCTCCAGGTGTTTATTCTGCATCAGATTGAAAATGATAAACGATTCGGCCGAATGCGGATCATATCCCTGGTAGCGGCTTGTGTAGTCTTCTTCCAGTGTGATCACCGCATTTTCTTTCATGGCTATTTCCAGGTTCCTTTCGTTGGTATGCAGTCCCATCACAAAGGTTTCGGCTCCGTATACGCGGGAATTACTGAGCCCGTTGGCATGAATGGAAATGAAGAGGTCGGCTTTATTTTCGTTGGCTATTTCAGCCCTCTTATCGAGCTCAACAAATACATCGCGGTTGCGTGTGTATATCACCTTTACATCGTCTATGTTCTGCTCAATGTATTTTCCCAGCTTCAGCGAAATAGCCAGAGCAATGTCCTTTTCCCTGCTGCGTTTCCCAAGGGCCCCGGGATCCCTTCCTCCGTGACCGGGATCGATCACCACCGTCCTCACCCGGTAAGGCCCGTTTTCCTGAGCATGAACTGGTGGAAGGAAAACGAAAAACAAACCGGTTAAAACAAGAAGACCCGTCACTTTTCGTTTGATTTGAAAAAACCCGCGCTTAATGATTCGTGTCATACGATCGTTGGTGATTTTTCCGTAGCTTTGGAAGGCCCGAATGAAATATGTTTTTACAAAAATAGTATATAAGTTGCAATATCTTTTTCCCGGCCGGCAATTTCTGATACTGATCCTGCTATTTCTTTCCATGACCTTGAACGCACAGGTCAGGGATATATTGCCGGATTCGACCCTGAGTTTGCCGGATACGGCGGAGTACCTGCCCCGGACCGACAGCCTGCCGCCTGTGGCAGATACCCTGACCGCCGGTACTGCTTCGGGCGGCCTGGAAGCGCCGGTGGACTACCATTCCGTTGATTCCATGGATATTGATATGAAGGAAAGAAAGGTGTATCTGTACGGGGATGCTGTGGTAACTTACATGAACATTGAACTGAAAGCCGATTATATTGAGCTGGATATGGATAATAAGGAGGTGTATGCCTGCGGATTGCCCGACAGCACAGGGAAAATTGCCGGAAAACCTGTATTCAGGGAGGGTTCGGAGACTTTCGAATCGGAAATTCTCCGTTATAATTTCGATACCAAACGCGGCTTCATCAGGGAAGTGATAACAGAACAGGAGGGGGGATATCTGCACAGTACCCGTACCAAGAGGCATGAAGACGGGGCCATTCATCTGATGGACGGGAAGTACACCACCTGCGATGCCCCCGAACCACATTTTTATGTGGCCCTTACAAAAGCCAAGGTGCTGCCAAAGAATAAGATCGTTTCAGGACCTGCCTATCTGGTTATTGCCGATATACCCCTGCCGGTGGCTCTTCCTTTCGGGTTTTTTCCCAACAAACAGGAACAGGCTTCGGGGATTCTGATCCCGGAATATGGCGAGGAAGTAAACCGGGGATTTTTTCTGAGAAACGGAGGATATTACTTCGCACTGAGCGATTATTTTGATCTGAGAGTTACCGGCGATATCTATTCAAAGGGGACCTGGGGTTTGCGTGTGGGGTCGAACTATGTAAAACGTTACCGTTTCCGCGGAAATCTTAACCTGCAGTATTTCAATAATGTGACTGGCGACAAGCTGCTCGGGAACCGGAGCCGCACCAGAGACTATTCCATTTCATGGAGCCACAGCCAGGATGCCAAGGCCAATCCCACCAGCTCATTTTCAGCCAGTGTCAATATGAGTTCCAGTTCTTTTGACCGCAATCACAGTTATGAGACCGAGAAGTATCTGACCAATCAAAAAAGCTCCAGCATTTCGTTTTCTAAACGGTGGCCCGGAACCCCCTTTAATTTTTCGGGAAGTCTGAACCATAACCAGAACAGCCGTACCCAGTCGGTAGACCTCAGCCTTCCCCGTATGGCATTCAATATGAGTCGCATCTATCCGTTCAAAAGACAGAATCCCACAGGAGAAACCCGGTGGTATGAGAATATCGAGCTGAGTTATTCCGCCAAGCTGGACAACCAGATCAAAACCACTGATTCACTCATGTTCACTTCCGCCATGTTCCATAATATGCGGAACGGTTTCCAGCATTCCGTCCCCCTTTCAACCGTTATCAGACCCTTCAGTAATTTTTCCATTTCCCCCAATGTGCAGTATACAGGGGTCCTTTATACACAATCAATTAAAAAGCGCTGGGAACCCGATTATTACGATGCAGCGCTTGATTCTACCTACGGACGGGTGATGGTCGATACCATACCGGGATTGCGGTATGCCCATGCCTATTCTCCTTCCATATCGGCTACTCTGAATCCCAAAATATACGGGATGTATCGGTTCAAAAACCCTGACTTCCCCGTCATGGCCGTGCGGCATGTTTTGACCCCCTCGGTCAGCTTTAGTTATACCCCGGATATGTCGTCTGTAACACCTGACTATTACGATACGGTGCAGACCAATGCCGAAGGAACCCGGCAGGAGGTGTATTCCTATTTCGAGGGCGCTATGTACCGCACACCCTCTATCCGCGGGAGGCAGGGAAGTCTGAACTTTTCCCTGAATAATAATCTGGAAATGAAAGTCAGGTCAAGGAACGATACTGCCTCAGAGGCCAGGAAAATCAAGATACTGGAAAGCCTCAACTTCGGCACATCGTACAACATTTTTGCCGATTCCCTGCGGTGGAATACCGTGAGTATGAGCGGAAGAACCAGTCTGTTCAACAAAATCAATATCACTTTCGGCGGGTCTTTCGATCCGTATGCCCTGGATAAGAACGGCAGGAAGATCAACCGGTTTTATTTTCAGGAAAGCGGCAAACTGCTGAGGCTTACCCGCTTTAATCTTTCTCTGGATATGTCGTTGAATTCCGGGGCAGAGGGGAGAGCTTCCGAAACCACGGGCCGGCAGGGGGTTACCCCCGAAGGTTCGGGTGAATTGTCACGTGAAGAGATGCCTGTTGTTAACAGGGAAAGACCCATGCGGAGCCCCGATATGTACCAGGAATATGTGGACTTCAATGTTCCCTGGAACTTCAATGTTCGGTACAACCTGAACCTGACCCGGCCCAGACCTGATCAGAATACGATTACCCAGACCCTGAGTTTTTCTGGGAACATCAGCCTGACACCAAAATGGAAGATATCCCTGAGCTCAGGATATGATTTTGAGGGGAAGAAACTTTCATATACATCGGTAAATATTCACCGGGATCTACATTGCTGGGAAATGCGTATCAGCTTTATTCCCATTGGTTACCGGCGTAGCTATACTTTCCAGATCAATGTGCTGTCGGCTGTTTTGCGTGACCTGAAATACGAAAAACGCCAGAGCTGGTATGATAATCCCTATGCCTACTAACACTATAAATACCTGAACCTATGAAAAAGATTATTTACACATCGGATGCTCCGAAAGCTGTCGGCCCTTACAGTCAGGCCATTGAGGTGAATGGTGTGCTTTATATTTCCGGACAGATTCCCATTGATCCTGTTACAGGGAATCTGGTGGACGGAGGAATCAAGAAGCAAACCGAACAGGTTATGAAAAATATCGGCGCCATTCTGTCGGCTGCAGGCTACAGCTATGCAGATGTGGTCAAATCAACCTGTCTGCTCCGGGATATGAGCGATTTCGGAGCCATGAATGAAGTGTATGCCACCTGTTATCCCGAGAATCCCCCCGCACGTGTGGCTTATGGTGTGGTACAACTGCCCCTGGGCGCCCGGGTGGAAATTGAAACCATTGCGGTAAAAGGTTGACAAGAAAGATAAAAAAAATCCCCCGGGCCGGGGGATTTTTTATTATTCGGAAACTACTTCGAATTCAATATCCACACTAACTTCCCTGTGAAGTTTGACTGTGGCCACATATTTGCCCACTTCCCTGACGGGCTCGTCCTTGATCAGGATGTTTTTACGGTCAATGTCAAACCCTTTTTCCTTTAATGCTTCGGCAATCTGTATGTTGTTGACCGATCCGAACACCTTTCCCTTGGAGCTGGTCTTGGCCCCGATGGTCAGGCTGATCCCTTCCATTTTTTGGGCCACCCCTCTGGCCTCTTCCATGATTTTCTCTTCTTTATGGGCCCGCTGCCTGATGTTTTCAGCCAGGATCTTTCTGGCTGAGGCGGTGGCGGCAATGGCGTACCCTTTGGGAATCAAATAATTTCTTGCGAAGCCGTCTTTTACCTGGATGATGTCGTCCTTGCCGCCCAGGTTCGGGATATCCTGTTTCAGTATGATTTCCATGATGTTCCCTCCCTCAATTATTTTAACATATCGGTTACATAAGGCAGCAGGGCCAGGTGGCGGGCCCGTTTGACAGCCCTGGCTACTTTTCGCTGGTATTTGAGCGATGTGCCGGTAATCCTTCTCGGAAGGATCTTTCCCTGCTCATTCAGAAATTTCTTTAAAAACTCGGGATCTTTATAATCAATGTATTTGATCCGGTTCTTCTTGAAGCGGCAGAATTTTTTCTTTTTAATCTCTACCGAAGGCGGGGTGAGATATCTGATTTCCGACTGATTCTGTGCCATGGCCTATTCCTCCTCCTTTTTTTCGGTTTGTTTCTGTTTCCTTTTCTTCTCGGCATATTCCACGGCGTATTTTTCCATTTTGAAGGTCAGGAAGCGGATAATCCGTTCATCACGCCGGTATTCGGTTTCCAGTTTGTCAACCACTTTTCCTTCCCCCTCGAACTCGATCAGGTAATAGAAGCCGGTTGACTTTTTTTGAATAGGGTAGGCCAGTTTTTTCAGCCCCCAGTTTTCCTCATGCACGATCTTTGCACCCTGATCGGTGAGGATCTTTTTGAATTTTTTGACCGCTTCCTTCATCTGAATATCAGACAAAACGGGAGTTGCAATGAAAACGGTCTCGTAATGATTCAACATGGTCTCAATATTTGGGTTTTTATTTGGCTCGCAAAAATAGAAATAATTTGTGATTATTCAAACCCCGTTCGGACTGATTTTTTTTCCACAACCCGGCGATATTCACCCGGATTTCACGGATTATTGTTTCCCAATGAATATATTTGTAGGTGAACCTCCCTGTGCGTCACGGGGAAATAATAATTAGCTGATTGACAGAGATTATGGGAAAATTTATTGTATCTGCCAGAAAATACCGGCCGGTTCGTTTCGACCAGGTCATCGGCCAGGAATCGATTACCAGAACATTGAAGAATGCCATCCGCCAGAAACAGCTGGCACATGCCTACCTGTTCTGCGGGCCCAGGGGAGTGGGAAAGACCACCTGCGCCCGGCTTTTTGCAAAAACCATCAATTGCATGAACCTGGGGGACGATACGGAAGCCTGCAATGCCTGCGAATCCTGCCTGGCATTTAACGAATCACGTTCCTACAATATTCACGAACTGGATGCGGCTTCCAATAACAAGGTGGAAGATATCAGGAACCTGATCGATCAAATCCGTGTGCCACCCCAGATCGGGAAATACAGCATTTATATCATCGATGAGGTGCACATGCTGTCTGCATCGGCCTTCAATGCTTTCCTGAAAACCCTGGAAGAGCCTCCTGCTCATGCCATTTTCATCCTGGCCACCACCCAGAAGGAAAAGATTATTCCCACTATCCTTTCCCGTTGCCAGATCTTCGACTTCCACCGTATCAGGGTGCCCGATATCATGAACCACCTGCAGCATGTGGCGGAAAAGGAGGGAATAGAAGCGGAACCCGAAGCAATGAACATCATTGCGCAGAAAGCCGATGGGGCAATGCGTGATGCCCTGTCTGTTTTTGATCAGATATCCAGTTACTCGGGCAAAAAGATGAGTTATGAAAAAGTGATCGAAAGCCTGAATGTACTGGATTATGAATATTATTTCAAAATGACCGCAGCTTTTCTGGAAGGGAATGTTACGGAAACAATGCTGTTGTTTAATGAGATCATGGAGAGAGGTTTCGATCCGCAGCATTTTATTGTGGGGCTGACCAGGCATTTCAGAGACCTGCTCATGTGCAAAGATCAGCAAACCTTTTCTCTGATGGATGTAGCGGCTTCCATTGCCGGTAGGTACCGGGAGCAGACATCTCTGACTTCTTCCGGTTTTCTGTTCAGAGCGCTGGACATCTGCAATGAATGCGATATAGCATACCGGCACAGCAAAGACCAGAGACTGCATGTTGAGATCGCCTTGATCAAACTTTGCCGCCTGGCAGAGAAAAAAGAGAAAAAGGAGATGAATGCTCCTTCTGCAAAACCTGTTGAAAAGAAAGAATCCGGTTCAGGAAATGATGAAAAACAGGTAAAAAAAAACAACATTCCTCCCCCCTCTCCCGTAATGAAGGATAATCCCGATACAGGAAAGAAAAACGTGTATACAAACCATAGCCTGTCCATAAAAGACGTGCTCGGAGGAAACAAAAAGAAATATGCCTCTGTGCAGGAAGAAAAGAATACCAGTGCCGATCCGGCCACGGAAACAGAGGAGGCCGGAGCAAATGATTTTTCTCCGGAACAACTCACCAAAGCCTGGACAGGTTTTGCCGAATCGGTAAAAGAAGAATACCCCCGGATATACAGTGCCATGAAAAACCAGAACCTGCAAATGAATGAAGATTTCGTTATTCCACTGATAATGAGTAACCGGGTGCAGGAGGAAGATTTTAACCGGGAAGTCAGGCCCGATTTGCAGAAGCATCTTCGCCGCGAGCTGGGGAATAAACGGATCACCATTAAAACCACAGTACTGGAAGACGAAGAAAAAACCCAACCCTATACCTCCGAAGAAAAATTTGAGCACATGTCAAAAAAAAATCCGGTACTGAAAGATCTGAAACAGAAGTTTAATCTGGATTTTGACTGATCGGTCACCCATTGATCCGGTTCCATGAAAACCAGGAAACCCAGGCCTGTGCAGGCAAAGAAAGTAGTTACCGGCAGTAGTGCCGGCAAATCATCTTCCTCCCGTCGTGCCGCTGATGAACAGGAAGTGCCTTACCGAAACATACTCGAATCGCTGGTAGAGGAGGCGGTATTTTTTTCCCCGCAAATGGAAATGTTATGGGCCAATATGGCTGCCTGTAAATCGAAGGCAGGAAAATACTGGAAGCAGAGCCGGGGAGAAAAATGCCCGGCCGCCCTGAAAAATCTGAACCGTCCCTGCGATCATTGTCCGGTGCGGGAAGCTATAGATACGGGAAAAATGGTTACCCGCGGTGTAACTTCTTCCGATGGGCGATGCTGGCTGGTAAGTGGAATCCCTGTGCGGGACGACAACGGGAAATTGCTGGGAGGGCTGGAGATCACCAGAGAAATGGATCCGGGGGAAGGAAGGGATAAAGAGGCGGAAGAAGCCCGAAGAACGCTTGAGCTTGTGATCAATAATATCCCACAGAGGATTTTCTGGAAAGACAAAAACCTGAAATTTCGGGGATCGAACCGCTGGTTTGCCCTGGATGCCGGACTGAGCTCATCGAAAGATATTGTTGGAAAAGACGATACCCAGCTGGGATGGAAATCCAATGCCGAAGCCTATCAGTCTGATGACCGCGAAGTACTGAGAACCGGTAAACCTAAAATGGGGTATGAAGAACCCCAGACAACACCCGACGGTGATATCATCTGGCTGCGTACAAATAAGGTGCCTGTAACCGATGAGGAAGGGAATATCACCGGTATCCTGGGTACTTATGAAAATATTACCCGGGAAAAGAAACTTATAGAAGAACTGAAGCTCAGTGAAGAACGCTGGAAGTTTGCCCTGGAAGGCAGCGGAGATGGGGTGTGGGACTGGAACATCCCGGAAAATGAAGTCTTTTTTTCAAACCGTTGGAAAGAAATGCTGGGATACCGCAGGGAGGAAATTCCCAATGACATTTCTTCCTGGGAAAAACTGGTACATCCCGATGATGTTTCACAGGTGCAACATGAACTGCAACGGCACCTGGAGGGGGAAACCCCCTATTACAGTATCGAATACCGTATTCTGACAAAAAAGGGGGAATACCGGTGGATCCTCGACCGTGGGAAAGTGGTGGAAAAAGACGGGGAAGGGAAACCCCTGCGAATGATCGGGACACATTCCGATATACATTTCCTGAAAGAAACACAGCTGGCGCTGGAATACAGGGAGCAGCAACTGAAGCTGGCTATGAGAGCGGCCAAGTATTACACCTTTTTCTATGCCCCGCAGGAACACTCCCTGATGTTTTCCGATAACTTCTGGGAGGATCTTGGATACAGGCAGAAGGCTTCCCCTGAGGGAAGTGATATTTATTCATACCTGCATCCCGACGACCGCGGGCCTTTTGAGAAATCGCTGGAAGCATACCGGGAAAAGAATCCCTCCGATTATTATTTCGAATTCCGTTTCAGAGCCTCGGAGGGGGTGTATCGATGGTATGGGGTATCGGGCCGGCAGATGCGGTCCATCGACGGGGAGGAATCGTTTGCCCTGCAGGGGCTTTTAACGGATATCACTGCCAGAAAGGAAGCTGAGCAGGCCATCCTAAGGATGAATGAAGAACTGGAAGAAAGGGTTAAAGCCAGAACAGCCGAGTTGCGTGAGGCGTACCGTGAACTGGAGTCGTTCAGTTATTCCGTTTCACATGATCTGAGGGCTCCCCTCAGGCATATCGACGGGTTTGCAGAAATGCTCAGGGAGCGGAGCTACAATCAGCTCGACACAACCGGGAAGCAATACCTTTTGAATATTTGCGAATCGGTCAAACGCCTGGGTGAAATGATTGAAAACCTTCTGGTGTTTTCCCGGGCAGGGCGGTCGGAACTGCACCTTATTCGTTTCAATCTGAACCTGTTGTTTACTGAAGTGATCAACGAATTTTTACCTGAAACCCGCGACAGAAACATCCATTGGGAGATCGAACCTCTGGGGGAAGTGGTTGCCGACCCCTCCCTCCTGCGGCAGGTGGTGTACAATTTGATTTCAAACGCGGTAAAATATACCGGAAAGGAAGAAAAGGCGGTGATTTCCGTGGGAAAAAAAATAATCGACGGACGCACGGTTTATTATGTAAAAGACAACGGTGTGGGATTCCGGATGAAATACGCCGAAAGGATTTTCGGTGTGTTCCAGCGACTGCACCTGGATGATGAATTTGAAGGGACCGGAATCGGACTGGCCCACGCAAAAAAGATCATACAGCGGCACGGAGGCAAAATCTGGGCCGAAGGAAAAGAAGGGGAAGGAGCCGTATTTTATTTCAACCTGGCCTCCGGATGATCCCCGGGGAATATTTATTAAAACCTGCTTACCGGAAAACACCGGTTGTTGCGGTTCAGAAAATGGCTGACAATTGTGAAAACATGATTTTGTAAATATGGATAACCCTTTTCACTTTCTGTATCTGGAAGACAGCGATTTCGACGTACAGATATTCACTTCCGCCCTGCAAAAGGGAAATATCGATTTCGACCTGGTGCATGTTAAAACCCGCGAGGATTATGTAAAAGCCCTGGAAACGGATCATTTTGATATCATCTTTTCCGATTATGCCCTCCCTGCCTTCGACGGGATGTCGGCACTGGAAATGGCCCGTGAAAAGGCGCCTACCACGCCTTTTATCATTGTATCGGGGAACATCGGTGAGGAGCTGGCCATCGAAACGCTTAAAAGGGGGGCTACCGATTATGTGCTGAAAAGCCATTTTGCCCGGTTGATCCCCTCCATTCAACGGGCCCTGGAAGAAAAGTCGGAAAAGGAACATCGCAGAACCGCCGAAGAGATCAAAAGCCGGTATGATTTTATCGTGAACAGTTCCCGCAATTTCCTTTCGCTGGTAAACCGTGATTATGCCTATGAAGCCATTAACAATGCCTTCTGCTCGGCCCACAACCTGGTACGTGAAGAGATCATAGGAAAGAAACTATCCGAAATATGGGGAGAAGAAAATTTCCACAGGGAGATCAAGAAAAATCTTGACCAGTCGTTTGCAAACAAAGAGATACATTACCAGGCATGGTTTGAAACTCCCAGGGACGGGTTGCGCTGTTTTGAAGTATCTTTCTTTCCGTACAAGAACAAAAAGGGAGAGATTACCCATACGGTGGTCAATACGGTGGATATCACCGAGAAGAAAAGAGCCGAGCAGGCCCTGAGGGAAAGCGAGGAAAAATATCGTACAGTGGTTGAAAAAGCCCGTGACGGGATTGTTATCCTGGTTTCCGGGAAGGTGGTTTTTGCCAACAGCCACCTGCTGGATCTATCGGGTTATTCCATGGAGGAGGTGATGGAACAGCCTTTTGAACGGTTCATCCATCCCGGTTACCGTAAAAAAGTGATGGAAATGTACCACATGAGGAATAAGGAACCGGGTATTCCAAGTCTGTATGAAACCGTCCTGCAAAAGAAGGACGGGACGGTACTTCTGATGGAAGTGAGTGTCGGTCTTACCCGATTTCAGGGGAAAAATGCCGAACTGGTTGTTCTCAGGGACATTACCAGCCGGAAAAAGACAGAGGAAGCCCTGCGCATTTCGGAAATGAAATTTAAAAGCTTTGTTGAACAAACCCCTGAAGGGATTGTCATTGTTGATGAATCGGGCAGGGTGGTGGAGTGGAATCCCGGAAGTGCGTTGCTGACCGGCATCAGGCGGGAGCAGGTGCTTCACCGGTATATATGGGACCTGCAGGAAGACATCAACCGGCTGGTGGGAGTTGACGGCAATGCTGCAAAGTACAGGGAATTGATTGAAAAAGCCCTGGCAACCGGTAAAGCCGACTGGTTTTACCGCATAGAAGAAAAGGAAATCCTCAGAGACGGGGAAAAACTGTTTATACAGTTATCGGTGTTCCCCATCAAATCATCCAGGGGATTTATGCTGGGAGGGGTGTTCAGGGATATCACCGACCGCAAAAAAGCGGAGGTCATGATCAGGAAACAGACCGAAGACCTGAGCCTGATCAATGATCTGAACAATGCTGTGAACAAGGGTAAGACCCTGAAACAAATTCTGGGCATGCTTTCCAGAAAAACCCGGAAGATTTTTTCCGGGAACGGAGTGGGTGTTTTTATGCTATCAGAAAACCACCATGAGCTGGTATCCGGATATATGGGAATAGACGCCCGGGATGTGGCTGCCACAGCCGGTGTAAAACCTCCGGCAAACACGCATCTGGTGCGCATTCCTCTGAAATCATCCCACCCTTTCCTGGGTGCGCTGAATAAAAAGAAACCGGCCCGGATTACCGAAGAAGAGGTTATCCTGAAAATCATATCTTCTTATTTCCTGGAAGCACTCCCTAAAAGTAAGCTCAGGAAAATAAAGAAAGCGCTTGACATCATGGCGGTTCTGGTTATTCCGCTATACATAGAGAACGAACCGGTGGGTGTTATGGTCCATTCACGCGGGAAACCCTATGAGAAGGAGGAAGTCGACCGGTTTTACCGGCTTGGCGGGCAGGTAAGCTCCATTATTATCCGGAAACATAATGAAGAACGGTTGCGTGACAGCGAAGCACGCTACCGGACCATTTTTGAAACGGCCAACGATGCTATTTTCCTGTTGAAAGACGGAAAGGTCTTTGATTGCAACCAGGAGTCACTTCGCATGTTCGGTTTTTCCAAAAATGAATTCCTGGGTATGGAACCAGCCGGCTTTTCGCCGCCGCAACAGCCCGACGGGAGAGCATCCACTACCTCTTCCTATGAAAAAATGAAAAATACCATCCGGAAAGGTCCGCAGTATTTCGAGTGGATACACCTGCGGGCAGACGGATCTGATTTCTTTGCGGAAGTCAGCCTGAATACCGTGCGCCTGAAAGGAGAAGATTATATTCAGGCCATCGTACGGGACATCTCCGAAAAGAAAAAAGCCGGGGAGGAACAACGAAGGCTGATTACGGCCATTGAGCAATCGGCAGAGACCGTTATGATCACTGACCGTGAAGGAATCATCCTGTATGTTAATCCGGCTTTTGAACAGGTTACCGGTTATTCCCGGAATGAAGTCACCGGCAAAACACCCGGAATACTGAAAAGCGGTAAACAATCTGAAGAATTCTATGCTGAACTCTGGGAAACCATAAGCCGTGGGAAAGTGTGGAAAGGAAAAATTGTAAACAGGAAAAAGGACGGAAGCCTTTTCGAGGAATATGCCACCATTTCGCCGGTGAGGAACGAAAGCGGAGTAGTGGTGAACTATGTGGCGGTTAAAAGGGATATTACCAGGGAATCGAAACTGGAAACACAGCTGAGGCAGGTGCAGAAAATGGAGACCATCGGTACCCTGGCCGGAGGAATAGCACACGATTTCAACAATATCCTGGGCACAATCATGGGATATACCGATATGTTAAATAAGGAATTATCTGAAGAGTCGGGTGCTCACCGTGACCTGGAGCAGATCATGAAAGCTTCCCAGCGGGGCAAGGACCTGGTGAATAAGATTCTGACCTTCAGCCGGCAGGTCGACCACCGGATGGAACCGGTTCATTTCGACCGGATAGTAAGGGAATCGATCGAAATGATCAAACCCTCGCTGAGTCCGAAAATCAAGATCAGATCGCGCATTGCAGGCGACTGTCCTCCTCTGGCAGGAGATCCTACCCAGCTACAGCAGGTGGTGATGAACCTGTGTACCAATGCAGCATACTCCATGGGAAAGAATGGTGGTGTGATGGCTATTGCCCTTGACTGGATAGAACCCGGGCATCCGGAGCTGGATAAACATGTACAGTTGCCTGACGGTAAATACCTCATGCTCGTAGTGCGTGATGAGGGAACGGGTATGCCACCCGATGTGGTACCGAGAATCTTTGAACCGTTCTTCACCACCAAACCGGTGGGAGAGGGGACCGGCCTGGGTCTTTCGGTAACACATGGCATAGTGAAGAGCATGGGTGGAGAGATTACCGTGGATACCGAAGAGGGGAAAGGCTCTACCTTCAGGGTGTTTTTCCCTTACCGGGAACCTGTTTCATAACCTCTCGCCTGATTCTCCCTTTTCTATCGAAAAAAGTGTATCTTGCCTTTCTGAATATTCTGGTCGGTTTCTTTCAGGATAACCAATCGAACCTTTTATCCGTAGAAACGTTTATAAATTTCATAAAAGGGGCTATGAGCAAAGCGATACTGTTGATTGATGATGATACCGATTTCCGTCTGATGCTGAAAAAGTTGCTGGAAACAAACCATTACCGTGTATTCGATGCAAAGAACGGTGCAGAAGGAATGTCGATCATGCAAACAGAAGAGATCCACCTGGTGGTTACCGATATCATTATGCCCGATATGGACGGTATCGAAACTATTATGAAAATCTGTTCCGATTACCCGGGAACGTCCATGATTGCCATTTCAGGCGGGGGGAGGATCGGTCCGGCCGATTACCTGAATGCCGCCCATACGCTGGGCGCGTCACGTGTGATGGCCAAGCCCTTTACCAACGAAGATTTTCTCGAGCAGGTGCATGAAGCGCTGGCTGAATCATCTTAACCTGTCATTTCTTTTTGTTTATGGGCGATACCATACAACTGAAAGAGGGTAAGCTTGTGGTTCCCGACCGGGTGGTGATACCCTTTATTGAAGGCGATGGCACGGGCCCGGATATATGGGCTGCTTCGGTGCGTGTTTTTGATGCCGCCGTGGAAAAAGCTTACGGTAAAAAGAGAAAAATCCTCTGGAAAGAAATTATGGCCGGCGAAAAAGCATACCGGGAAACCGGACAGTGGCTGCCCGGGGAAACCCTCGATACCATCCGGCGGTATCGGGTGGCTGTCAAAGGTCCTCTTACCACTCCTGTGGGCGGGGGGATCCGTTCGCTGAACGTGGCCCTGAGGCAGGAACTGGACCTGTATACCTGCCTCCGTCCAGTACGGTATTACCAGGGCGTTCCATCCCCCGTGAAACAGCCCGAAAAGACCAATATGATCATCTTCAGGGAGAATTCAGAAGACATCTATGCCGGGATAGAATGGATGGCGGAAACTCCTGAAGTGAAAAAAGTTATCCGGTTCCTGTCCGGGGAAATGGGGGTGAAGAAGATCCGTTTTCCGGAAACTTCCTCCATCGGGATCAAGCCCGTTTCACGGGAGGGAACCGAACGGCTGGTAAGGGCCGCCCTGCAGTATGCCATTGATCACAGCAAGCCATCGGTAACCCTGGTGCATAAGGGAAACATCATGAAATTTACTGAGGGAGCTTTCAAGACCTGGGGCTACGAACTGGCCGAAAGGGAATTCGGCGAAAGGGTCTTTACCTGGGCTGCCTACGACAGGATCAGGGGTAAGCAGGGCGATGAAGCGGCCTTGCTGGCCCAGAGGGAGGCCGTGCTGCAGGGCAGGGTAATTGTCAAGGATGTAATAGCCGATGCCTTTTTGCAACAGATACTTACCCGTCCCGATGAATATTCGGTAATTGCAACTCTCAACCTGAATGGAGATTATATTTCCGATGCGCTGGCTGCTATGGTGGGCGGGATCGGGATTGCCCCGGGCGCCAATATCAATTATGAAACCGGCCATGCCGTTTTTGAAGCCACCCATGGAACAGCTCCCAAATACGCCGGCCTTGACAAGGTCAATCCCGGCTCATTGATCCTTTCCGGCGTTATGATGCTGGAATACATGGGATGGGACGAAGCGGCCCGAACCATTGTTGCCGCCCTTTCGCGTACCATCGTTTCCGGAAAGGTGACCTATGATTTCGAACGCCTGATGCAGGGAGCCACCCTGCTGAAAACTTCCGAATTCGCAACGGAAATCATCGGGAATATGTGAACATAAATGCCGTTTCCTTTGTTATGAAGCATGGTATTTATTTTGGTTCATCTTAAAGGAAACGATTATGCTGTCACAGAAAATTGAAGAAATCTGCAACAGGCAGGTGGAAAGGGAAGGCTATTCCTCCCTTCTGTATCTTGCCATGGCCTCATGGGCAGAAACACGAGGCTATCCTGGAATTGCCCGCTGGCTGTATGCCCAGGCCGATGAAGAGAAAATGCACATGCTGAAGTTCATTGCCTACATCAATGAAAGGGGTGGAAGGGCAGTGATTCCTGCTTTCAAAAAGCCTCCGGAAGAGTATGAGTCGGTGCAGAAGCTTTTCGCCGAAGTGCTCAAGCACGAACAGTTTATTACCGGGTCGATCAATGAGATTGTGGAACGTTGCCTGGAGGAAAAGGATTATACTACCCATAACTGGGTGCAGTGGTTCGTGACCGAGCAGATTGAGGAAGAATCGTCTGTAATGGATATCCTTGATAAACTGAACCTGGTGGGGGACAAGAATATGTATATGTTCGACCGGGATATTTTCGGCATGCGGGGCGAAGCTGAGTCGGAGGCTTGAGGTATGAGTGAGCCGGTGAGCCGGAATACTAAAGGTTAAAGGCAAAAGGATGAAGAATGAAAGCTAAAGGTCAGGCAGTTGTGTTATGTGTTCAATGAGACTATCCATCCGGGAGCGGAGCGCAGCGGATGGATCAGATCGAATTGAACCCTGATATGGCGCAGCCGTCGTCAGGGTTTCTCCTGCCTGCCGGCCAGGCATCACTCAAAGCAGAGCCCGCGAAGAATCCCTGAAGCGCTCAAAGACTCTATACTATGGAATGGTATGATTTATATATAAACATAACTACGTAGTATGCAACGTAGCATACTACGTAGTACCTAACGTAGGTCCTACCTGGGGAATCATTCCAGAATCAGCTTCAGATGAGCCGAAATATGTTGGTTTTCTACCTTTAGCAGATACATCCCTGCCGGGAGGGAGGTGCTGACAGGGTACGTACCTTTTTCCCGTGCATGCGGAAATTTACACAGATATACCTGCTTTCCGCTCAGTGTATACACACTTACCGTAAGATAGTCTGCTTCAGGCAGGCCGTTCCATTGCAGGGTGAACGAACCCCTGGCAGGGTTGGGGTAAAGAATGATACGGCCCTTGTTTTCTTTTCCCGGTATATCGTAAATATCCAGCGGCGAATCATAAAGGCTCAGGTAGAATATCCCCTCTACACCCCCTGCGCTGCCGTCAACCTGAACATAATAGGTTTTGCCAGGTACCAGACCCTCAATCTTCTCAATAGCTGCCGCATAAAATTGGTTTTCCCCGTAATAATCGTCAAATGCTGCGATGAGGGTGCCCCGGGCAGTGAGAATATCTTCACAGCTTTCGGCATCATACACGGCAACCTGGTTGTCGAATCCCCTTGAGTCGATGGAAACGGTTCCACCTTCGGGAGCTTCAAACAGGAACCACACGGAATGTTGCAGCCCTCCTTCACTGCACCATTTCAGGGGGGAGGTACAGGCATTGGCGCCGTCAGTATCGGGGAAAGGTTCGTTTTCCTCCACGGTGGCACGGTGGTTATAGAAGGGACCGTTTTCACCCCATTCCAGTGGTATGGCGTTGCATACACTGTCGTTTGGGTAAACAATGATCCTGACGGTGGCCTGGTCCTCGCACATCCCCTGGGTTCCCGTTACGGTGTACAGGGTTTCTGTTCCGGGCGAAGCATAAACCACGGGTTTTTCCGGATTGTCCAGCCCTCCGGTTGGGGTCCATACATACTGATCGGCTCCGCTCGCCTCAAGGGTGATCCCTGTCCCCAGCGGGATAATCCCTTCTTCAGGAAGTACATGCACCGTAATATCGGTTACTGTCTTCACAAAGCCGGACCGGGTTTCCGTAGCCTGTTCCCCGTTACGGTATACAGTCAGACTGATGGTTCTTATTCCTGCCGTGGAGTATGTTACATTCACTTCTCCCTGGGTAGAGGTGGGTGGTGATGCATCCTGACCGAAATCCCATCGCAGGCTGTCGATATCCACGCTCGACTGGCTGGTGAAATGCATCGGACTTTCAGCACAGGAAGAAATCCGGTCGACAGCAAAGGCCGCGTACAGGGAGCCGCTGTTGTCGTGGTAAAGATCCGATTCCCATAATCCCCTTCCGTAAGTGCCGGCCAGGATTTTGCCCCGGGCATAATCAATCTCCATTTCGTTGACGATCACATTGGGTAAACCCTCATTAAAGGGAATCCATTCGTCCATCGATGCATTCCGGTAAAACACCCCGATATCGGTTCCCACATAGACAGCATCGTTGGAATGTTTTTCGTAGACCACGCAGTTAACGGGTACATCGGGAAGGTTTTCCGAATAGCTGAACCAGTTTTCCCCTCCATCCCTGGTCATATACACCCTGTTTACGTTAAAGGGGTAATCATACCCTCCCAGGGTGATCCATGCCGTGTTGTGGTCTTCCTGTGAAACCGTAATATAGGTAATCGGTTTGGACAATTGTTGCGGAAGGTTATTATTGATCAGTTTCCATGATTCTCCTCCGTTTTCCGTTCTCCATACATCGGTCCTGTTGGCTGCATACACCACTTCAGGGTGAGCGGGGCACAGGGTCAGTGAATAGATCTTTTCCTCGGCCGGAAGGAAATTTGACACCCTTTTCCAGGTAGATCCTCCGTCGGTTGTTTTGTATACCTCATTGTATCCTGCATACAGTACATCTGGTTTATGTGGATTCATCGCGAACGGGGTGATCCATGCGCCTTCGGGTGCTTCTGCAGGTTTGATGCTGTACCAGGTGATGCCCCCGTCATATGATTTGATCAGGTTTCCCCGCTGGAAAGAAGCATACAGGATCAGGGTGTCCAGGGGATGAATAATGCATTCCATGCCGTCGCCCCCGAACATTTCCGCCCAGGCGGCGGAAAAATTGGCAAAGGTGCCGTTGTCCTGGCTCCCTGTCATGATGCGCCCGGGTGCTGAGAGGGAAGAGCCAATCCGGTATATCTGGAGGATATGGAGACCGTCGCTCAGGTCCTCCCAGGTTTCTCCGCCGTCGTTGGAACGGTAAATACCACCGTCGTTTCCGTTATACAGCACACCGGTGAGCGGGTGCCATTCCAGTGCATGGTGGTCTACATGAACATAGGGTTCGTCGGACTGGTCCCATCCGGGGTAACCAAAGGAAAGCAGTTCCCAGTGGTAACCTGCATTATCCGTTTTCCACAGATTGATCCCGCCTACATAAACGGTTTGCGGATCTTCCGGATCGACGGCAACAGACAGGTCATACCACCCCTGGCCTCCTTCACCCCGTCCCGACGGATCATTTGACAGCAGGTTGATGTCATCTCCCGAAGTGAGCTGGCTCCACTGACTGCCGAAACTGGTGGAACGGTATAATCCCAGGAATCCCCCGTCCGTTTTGGACACCATGGCAAACACCATGTTTGGGTTAGCGGTTGTAACTGCCAGTGCTATGCGCCGGGCATAGGTACTGTTGATTCCTGAAGAAGATTCAAAGAAGGTTTTTCCTCCGTCGGTTGAGCGGTAGATCTGGGGAAAGCTTCCGTAACCTGCTGCCACCACGATATCCGGATCATCCGGCTTGAATTCCATATCTTTGATATGTATGCCGGGAAGTACCGGGGTCCAGCCGGTACCGGCATTGCTGCTGAAAAAAATTCCCTGATCGGTGGCGGCCAGAATGGTATCGGGTTGCCCGGGGCGGATCAGCAGCCGGTTGACGGTTATTTTTTCATGCATTTCAAAGGAGAGCCCGGTGGTTTCCCAGTTGAGACCCCCGTCGGTGGTTTTCAGCATACCTATTCCGTCCAGATCGGTAGCATCCCGGTCGCCTGTTCCTATGTATATGATATCGGGGTCATCAGGATGGACCGCTATATCACCGATCCCGATCAGGGGGATCCGGTCGGTCAGGCAGGTCCAGGTGAGACCGTTATCGGTGGTTTTCCATACTCCTCCCGTTGGGGAACCGATCCACCAGGTATCGGGATCGGATGGGTGAAAGGCTATCGCATCGATGCGCCCCATACCGATCGGCTGGCCTGTGGTGGGATTCCTGGGAACCACTGCCGGCCCGGTATAGGTCCAGGTGGCTTCCCCCTTTGATTTCTTTATGCCGTGGAACGACCTTGCCGGGCTGGCTTTCCAGAGCATTTCGGGATGGAAATACCCTTCCGTGTCGATGCGGTTCTGCATAAACCATTCCCAGCGCCTGAACTGTTTATATCCCGGTCCGCCCGTTATCCCTTTTTCTTCATGGTAATCATTGAAGGCCTTCCGGTATTCGAAGAACCCGTGAGGGGCTGCTGATTTTTTCTCTAAAAGTTTGTCAAGCCAGGTTTGTGAGCCGGCCGGCAACCGGAAGAAGATACACAGAAGAAGGAGGCAGGCGGTTTTGTTCATGACGGAAGGCCGGGATATCATTCATTGCATTATGTTGATCTAAAAATACAGACTTTCCGCTGATTTGGAAAATTCCGGGATATATTTATGTAATACATTGAATATCAGACTGATTAATTTAATCCTGTTTTCCCTGTATTTTGTTTCAAAAACCTTTAACTTTGCATTTTAAATTCTGTCGGGCTATATAGATAAATTGAAAATATGAGTATTGTCAATAAAATTCTGGGGAAATTCCTGGGTAACAAATCGGAGAGGGATATTAAAGAGATTATGCCGGTGGTGGAGAAGATCCGGGAAGAATACGATAAATTGCAGCATCTCAGTAACGACGAATTGCGGGAACGTTCAGCCCGGTTAAAAGAGCATGTAAGGGGGTCGATCCGTGATCTGCAGGATGAAATAGACCGGTTGAAGGAGCAGGTGGAAGATCCGGAGATGCCGGTGGATGAAAAAGAAACATTATACCAAAATATCGACCGTCTGGAGAAGGAGATCAACGACAAGGTGGAATCGGTTCTGAACGAGGTCCTTCCCGAAGCCTTTGCCATTATGAAAGATACGGCCAGGAGGTTTTATGAGAACGAGACACTGGAAGTGACGGCTCAGCAGTTTGACCGCGACCTGGCTGCCACCCGCGATAGCATCAGGATCAAGGGAGATAAAGCCATATGGATGAATTCATGGATTGCCGGCGGAAACCGGATCACCTGGGATATGGTGCACTATGATGTACAGTTGATCGGAGGGGTGGTGCTTCATCAGGGAAGAATTGCCGAGATGGCTACCGGCGAAGGGAAAACCCTGGTTGCTACCCTTCCCGTTTTTCTGAACGCCCTGGCAGGCCGGGGAGTGCATATTGTGACGGTAAACGACTACCTGGCCAAGAGGGATTCAGAATGGATGGGCCCTCTTTATGAATTCCACGGCCTTTCCGTGGATTGTATCGACAAGCACCAGCCCAATTCGGAAGAGCGGAGAAAGGCTTACCTGGCCGATGTTACTTTCGGAACGAACAATGAGTTCGGTTTTGATTACCTGCGCGACAACATGGCCCGCAACCCCGAGGATCTGGTGCAGAGGATGCATCATTATGCCATTGTGGATGAGGTGGATTCGGTGTTGATTGATGATGCCCGTACCCCCCTGATCATTTCCGGGCCGGTTCCCAAAGGAGAGAACCAGCAGTTCGAAGAGCTCAAGCCCAAGGTGGAGGTGCTGGTGAACGCACAGCGAAAACTGATCACCCAGGTGCTGGCAGAAGCTAAAAAACTGATTGCCGAGGGGAACACGGAAAAAGGCGGGTTCATGTTGCTGAGGGCCCACAAGGGGTTGCCAAAGAACAAGGCCCTGATCAAATTCCTGAGTGAGGAAGGGAACAAAAGTCTCCTGCTCAAAACCGAGAATTACTACATGCAGGAGAATTCGAAGAACATGCACCTGGTGACCGACGAGCTGTACTTCGTGATCGATGAAAAGAACAACAGCATTGAACTGACCGACAAGGGCATCGACCTTGTCACCACCTCTGCGGAAGAAGCCGATTTTTTCATTCTTCCCGATATCGGTTCGGAAATTGCCGAGATCGAGAAGTCAGGTCTTCCCGAACGGGAAAGGCTGGAAAAGAAAGACAGGCTGCTGCAGGATTATGCCGTGAAATCGGAACGGGTTCATACGGTGAACCAGCTTCTGAAAGCCTATACCCTTTTCGAAAAGGATGTGGAGTATGTGGTGATGGACAACAAGGTGAAGATCGTGGACGAACAAACGGGCCGTATTCTGGAAGGAAGAAGGTATTCCGACGGTTTGCACCAGGCCATCGAGGCCAAGGAAAGGGTGAAGGTGGAAGCGGCCACCCAGACCTTTGCCACCATTACCCTGCAGAATTATTTCCGTATGTACCACAAACTGGCCGGAATGACCGGTACTGCCGAGACGGAAGCCGGGGAATTCTGGGATATCTACAAACTGGATGTGGTGGTGATTCCCACGCACAGAAAGGTGATCAGGGAAGACCGGGAAGACCTGGTGTATAAAACCAAGCGGGAGAAATACAATGCGGTGATCGATGAAATTGTCAGCCTGGTGGAGGCCGGACGGCCCGTGCTGGTGGGTACCACCTCGGTGGAGATATCGGAATTGCTGAGCCGTATGCTCAAGATTAAGGGCATCAGGCACAATGTGCTGAATGCCAAGCTGCACCAGAAAGAGGCGGAGATCGTGGCACAGGCCGGAAGAACGGGAGTGGTTACCATTGCCACGAATATGGCCGGCCGCGGAACAGACATCAAACTTACTCCCGAGGTGAGGGAAGCCGGTGGTCTGGCCATTGTGGGAACCGAAAGGCATGAGTCGAGGAGGGTTGACAGGCAGCTGAGGGGAAGGGCCGGCCGGCAGGGTGACCCGGGAAGTTCCCAGTTCTTTGTATCGCTGGAGGATGACCTGATGCGGCTGTTCGGTTCCGACCGGATTGCCAGCCTGATGGACCGTATGGGTCTGAAAGAGGGCGAAGTGATCCAGCATCCCATGATCAGCCGGTCGATTGAGCGGGCACAGAAAAAGGTGGAGGAAAACAATTTCGGTATCAGGAAACGCCTGCTGGAATACGACGATGTAATGAACTCGCAGCGGGAGGTGATATACACCAAAAGAAGGCATGCCCTGTTCGGGGAGAGGCTGAAGGTGGATATTGCAAATATGATGTCGCATACCATTGAGAACCTGGTGGATATGTATTACGGAGGCAGCCTGGAAGAGTTCAATTTCGAGCTGATCCGCTCCTTCTCCGTGGGAGCTCCGATAACAGAAGATGAGTTTATGAAACTTGACCGGCAGGAGATCATCGACCGTATTTACCATCTTGCCCTGGAAACATACAAACGGAAGGAAGCCGACATTGCCCGCCAGGCATATCCTGTGATCAAAGATGTTTATGAACGCCAGTCGCATGTATATGAAAACATAGTGGTGCCGATATCCGACGGCCAGAAAGTGTACCAGGTGATTACCAATCTGAAGAAAGCAGCCGAGACGGAAGGGAAGGAACTGGTGAAATCGTATGAAAAGACGGTGATCCTGGCCAGCATTGACGATGCCTGGACAGAACACCTGCGGGAACTGGATGATCTGAGGCAATCGGTGCAGACCGCTACCTACGAACAGAAAGACCCCCTGCTCATATACAAGCTCGAATCGTTCGAATTGTTCAGGAACATGGTGAACGATATGTACAAGCAGGTGGTTGCCACCCTGATGAAAGGGCATATTCCGGTGCAGGATCCGAAACAGGTACAGGAAGCCCGTGCACGCAGGAAACTGGATATGAGCCGGTTCGAAACCAGCAAGACCGATGTTCCCTCATACACCGAGGGACAGTCTACACAGGGAGGGCCACCGCCTCCGCCGCAGAAAACCCAGCCCGTGCGGGTGGATAAGAAAATTGGCCGGAATGATCCCTGTCCTTGCGGCAGCGGTAAAAAATACAAAAATTGCCACGGCCGGCAGGTGGCGGCTACTTCGCCCCGGCCCCGGCCTTAGGAATACTCCTGAAAGGAGAAAAAAAAACTGCCCGGGGGAACCGGGCAGTTTTTTTTGTAATCAAGCAGGGTTTATTTGCTTTCCTTTACGGCAGCCTGTGCAGCAGCCAGGCGTGCGATGGGAACCCGGTACGGAGAGCAGCTGACGTAATTCATTCCCACGCGGTGGCAGAATTCCACCGATGAAGGCTCTCCTCCGTGTTCTCCGCATATCCCCACTTTCAGATCGGGGTTGGTTTTTCTGCCTTTTTCCACTCCCATTTCAACCAGCTGTCCGATCCCTTCCTGGTCGAGGATCTGGAACGGATCGTGTTTCAGGATGCCTTTTTCGAGGTAGACCGGCAGGAATTTCCCGGCATCGTCACGCGAGTATCCGAAACCCATCTGGGTGAGGTCGTTGGTGCCGAATGAAAAGAATTCGGCCGATTTGGCAATTTCATCTGCCGTAAGGGCGGCCCGTGGGATTTCGATCATGGTTCCCACCAGGTATTCGATCCGGTCGTTTCTTTCCTCAAAAACTTTTTCGGCAGTATTTCGAATGATTTCTTCCTGAAGCTCCATTTCTTTCAGGGTTCCGGTCAGCGGAACCATGATCTCGGGAATAGCTTTGATTCCCCTGGCTTTCAGGTTGAGAGCTGCCTCGATGATGGCCCGGGCCTGCATTTCTGTGATCTCGGGATAGGTATTGCCCAGGCGGCAGCCGCGGTGTCCGAGCATGGGGTTGAATTCATGCAGGGAATCCACCTTGGCCTGGATTTCCTCAATGGAAATACCCATCTCCCTGGCCATTTCCTGCTGGTTTTCCTCTTCGTGGGGAACAAATTCATGCAGAGGTGGATCGAGCAGGCGAACTGTTACAGGCAGATCCTGCATGGCTTCGAAAATTCCCTCGAAATCGCTCCGCTGGATAGGCAGGAGTTTTTCCAGGGCTTTTCTGCGTCCTTTTTCATCATCGGCCAGGATCATTTCTCTCATGGCCTTGATCCTTTCCCCTTCGAAGAACATGTGTTCGGTACGGCACAGCCCGATCCCCTTTGCTCCAAATTCACGTGCCACGGTGGCGTCGTGCGGGGTGTCGGCATTGGTACGCACGCTCATACGGGTATGTTTTTCAGCCAGTTCCATCAGCTTGCCGAAGTCGCCGCTCAGCTCGGGATCGATGGTCTTGATCTTGCCTTCATATACTTCACCGGTCGTTCCGTTCAGTGAGATCCAGTCGCCTTCCCTGAAGGTTTTCCCCTCTGCGGTGAAGGTCCTGTTCTTGTAATTAATGGTGATTTTGCCGGCTCCCGAAACACAGCATTTGCCCATTCCCCTGGCTACCACTGCGGCATGGGAGGTCATCCCCCCGCGGGCGGTCAGGATACCCCTGGCCACATTCATTCCTTCCAGGTCTTCCGGAGAAGTTTCGATCCTTACCAGAATGGTCTGCTCGTATTTTTTGGCTTCATCAGCGAAAAATACTATCTGGCCTGTGGCGGCGCCGGGCGAAGCGGGCAGTCCTTTGCCCACAACAGTAGCTTTTTCCAGGGCAGATTTTTCAAAAACCGGGTGGAGCAATTCATCCAGCTTGTTGGGTTCCTGCCTTAGCAGGGCGGTTTTCTCGTCGATCTTGCCGTCGTGCAGCAGGTCCATGGCAATTTTCACCATGGCGGCGCCGGTGCGTTTTCCGTTCCGGGTTTGCAGCAGCCACAGCTTGCCTTCCTGAATAGTGAACTCAAGGTCCTGCATGTCTTTGTAATGATCTTCCAGCTTTTGCTGTATATCGTCCAGCTCTTTGTAAACCTCGGGCATCACTTCCTCCAGGGAAGGATATTTGGCTTTCCGTTCTTCTTCGGAAATTCCGGCCAGTCTGGCCCATCTTACCGAACCTTCCTTGGTGATCTGCTGAGGCGTGCGTATCCCGGCCACCACATCCTCTCCCTGGGCATTGATCAGATATTCACCGTTGAAAATGTCTTCGCCCGTGGCTGCGTCGCGGGTAAAAGCCACGCCGGTTGCCGAGCTCTCGCCCATATTGCCGTACACCATTGCCTGTACGTTTACGGCCGTGCCCCATTCTTCGGGGATGTTATTCAGCTGCCGGTATACTTTTGCCCGGTTGTTGTTCCAGCTGTCAAAAACGGCCAGAACGGCGCCCCAGAGCTGTTCCCATGGATCGGCCGGGAAATCATGACCGGTATTGTCTTTCACGGCTTTTTTGAAAAGCTTCACCAGCTCTTTCAGGTCGTCAACCGTAAACTCGGTGTCGAGTTCGTATCCTTTTTCTTCTTTTACGCGGTCCATGATATCCTCGAACGGATCGTTGTCTTCCTTCGACGCCGGTTTCAGTCCCAGTACCACATCTCCGTACATCTGGACAAAACGGCGGTACGAATCCCATGCAAACCGTTCATTGCCTGTTTTCCTGGCAAGCCCGATTACGGCATCGTCGTTCATTCCCAGGTTCAGTACGGTATCCATCATACCGGGCATGGATACCCTGGCCCCTGAACGGACCGATACCAGGCAGGGGTTTTCTTTGGAGCCAAAACCGGTGCCCATGATTTTTTCAATGTGTGCAATCCCGTTTCTTACTTCCTCTCTGAGCAGTTCAACAATCTTATCCTTTCCCAGTTTGGTGTATTCATTACATGCTTCGGTGGTAATGGTGAATCCCGGAGGTACGGGCACTCCTATCAGGTTCATCTCCGCCAGATTCGCGCCCTTGCCGCCCAGCAGATTCTTCATGCCGGTGCTTCCTTCCGCTTGTCTGTTTCCGAATGTGTAAACTCGTTTTTTCTCGGCCATAATCATTTGAGTTTAAAATTGTTTTCAAAAAGTCGCCCAAAAATAATAATAATTATGGAATTCCTGAATGTATTCTTTCCGATTTTCCGGAATAAGGCACGGGGCTTCTTTCCCGGAGAATAAGCCGGGTTACTTCCGGAAATTGTATCTTTGCAGGGGGATACCGTGCAGCTGAAAA
Source organism: Bacteroidales bacterium (assembly GCA_049975425.1). Lineage (GTDB taxonomy): Bacteria > Bacteroidota > Bacteroidia > Bacteroidales > VadinHA17 > HyVt-105. Next base: position 71,355 of record JBNGDI010000005.1, on the reverse strand, counting down.
ATGCCTTCCCGTAAGGCCGATCAGTACCCACCGAATCTTATACAACCCGGAAATACAGTCATGAATGAACTACCTGCCCTGTTCGGATTAACCCTGGATGAACTGGAGACTCTGGCTGCAGAGAACGGCTGGCCCCGGTATGCCGGAAAGCAAATAACCCGATGGCTTTACAGGCAACAGGTGGACCGTACAGACCGGATGACCAATCTGCCGATGCGCACCCGCAAAACCCTCGGGCAACGTTACAGATTGGGTGTGTCCCTGCCGGAACATGTGCAGATTTCCCGCGACGGAACAAGGAAATATCTTTTTCCCGCAGGAGAAAAGCGTTTTGTGGAAGCCGCCTGTATACCCGATGAAAAGCGAAATACCCTCTGCCTTTCCTGCCAGGTGGGATGCAAAATGGGCTGCATCTTCTGTATGACCGGCAAACAGGGATTTCACGGGAGCCTGACGGCAGGTGAGATCGTGAACCAGTACCGCAGCCTGCCCGAAAGAGACAGGGTAACCAATATTGTGTACATGGGTATGGGGGAACCTTTTGATAACCTGAACGAAGTTCTGAAGAGCACGCAAATATTCACGGCTGAATGGGGTTATGCCATGAGTCCCCGGCGGATCACTGTTTCCACCATAGGATTGACCGGCCCGCTGCACCGTTTCCTGCGTGAAAGCCAGTGCCACCTGGCTGTCAGTCTGCATTCTCCTTTTGAGGGAGAAAGAAGGCAACTGATGCCCGTGGCTTCCCTCCATCCTTTGAAAGAACTGATTTCTGAACTTCGGAATTTTGATTTTGGAAGGCAGAGAAGACTTTCATTCGAATACATCATGTTCAGGGATGTGAATGATACCCCCCGGCATATCAGGGAACTGGCCAGGCTGCTCAACGGCCTGCGCTGCCGCGTGAATCTGATCCGCTTCCATCCTGTGCCCGGCATTTCCCTTGAAAGCTCCGATGAACGCACAATGGAACAATTTATGTTGAGCCTGAACCGGAAAGGGATCAGAACCACCATCAGGGCATCCCGTGGCCAGGACATTTCAGCCGCATGCGGAATGCTTTCCACCGCAGAACAAATGAAACAGTAGAAACCGGCCTGTTCCTGCATTTGTTGTTTTTTTGATACCAGATGGCCGGGGAAAGCCCCGGCTGCCGGGCATTATGCCGAGACCTTTCCATGGCTGGAATGTCCCCATGCCCGGTGACCAGGACAGAAACCGACTGCAGTGGAGAGAAAAGGTTTCTACTGTGGAAATGAATAGGTCTGTACCCACGGCAGCGGGGTGAGCCAGTGGATGGCCGGTATGTGGACGAATATATCCGTATTTACATTATAGAGGCGATCCCCAATGCAAACAGATCGTGCGGATATTCCAGTATAATCTCAAAATAGGATGGCTTTGCCGGGGAAGGAAACGGGTATGCTGCTATTCCGGTTAGAAATTCTAAGATAAGGAAAAAATCAGCCTGGTTTATGCTGTTTATGATCTGGAGAACCGGTTGAAGAAGTGCAGATTCAAGATGTTTTCAAACATATGACAGTCATGGTCAGGAATTCATGGGTGATTTTAACAGGGTATTGCCTGTTTTTTCTATCTGTGGTATTGGTCTTTTGGCTAATTTTATGAATTTTAAGGCTTGAGACGAAAACAGACCGACACAGGAGCTGATAACCGGGAATAACTTAAATTCAGTCTAAATAATTTAAGTGTAATTAGTACATTAAAGTTTTTCTATATATTTGTTAAATGATTGTAAAATCATGCGGGGGTCTTCCTGTAAATTAACTGGCAGTCAGGGTAATGTAACGCTGATCGGCAAGCTTTCCGGCAGGCGGGGCCCTTTGTGTATTCTGATTTGTTCCCTTATTATTAACCACCTTAAAGAAACGTTCTATGACAATTTTTGATTGGATTGTTCTGGGAATTTTCTGTATGGTTCTGATAGGCGTGATCGTTTGGGTTGTACGCCAGAAAAAGGATACCAGTGCAGATTACTTTCTTGCCGGCAGGGATGCAACCTGGATTGCCATCGGTGCATCCATTTTTGCTTCGAATATAGGTTCGGAACATCTGGTAGGACTGGCTGGTGCCGGCGCTTCAAGCGGTATGGCCATGGCCCACTGGGAAATGCATGGATGGATGATCCTTCTGCTGGGATGGTTGTTTGTGCCATTTTATGAGCGGAGCGGGGTATTTACCATGCCCGAGTTTCTCGAAAGAAGGTATAACAAGCAATCCCGGTCTTTTCTGTCAATCATCTCCCTGGTCAGTTACGTGCTCACCAAAGTGGCTGTGACGGTTTATGCCGGCGGTGTAGTGTTTAAGCAGGTATTCGGTATAGAATCAATGTTCGGGATTGATTTTTTCTGGATCAGTGCCATCGGGCTGGTAATCCTTACGGGAATATATACGGTGCTGGGCGGTATGAAAGCCGTATTATGGACATCGGTAATTCAAACTCCTGTGCTTCTGGTCGGTTCTCTGGCCGTTCTGGTAATCGGGCTTATCAAGCTCGGCGGATGGGGCGAAATGATGGAAATATGCCGGGCCGTTCCGGTCAATGATTACGGCGACAGCATGACCAATCTGATCCGATCACCGAAGGATCCGGACTTTCCATGGACCGGGGTGCTGCTCGGGTCGGCTATCATCGGTTTCTGGTACTGGTGTACCGACCAGTATATTGTACAGAGGGTACTTTCCGGCCGTGATCAGAAGCAATCCAGAAGGGGAGCCATTTTCGGCGCTTACCTGAAACTTACACCGGTATTTATCTTCCTGATCCCCGGGATGATTGCCTATGCCCTGAATGAAAAAGGCCTGATGCCCCTGGAACATTCCGACGCTGCTTTTCCGACCATGGTGAGGGAATTATTGCCTATCGGATTCAAAGGGATTGTGGTGGGAGGTATCCTGGCTGCCCTGATGAGTTCCCTGGCATCGCTGTTCAATTCATCCGCCACCCTGTTTACGGTGGATTTCTATAAGAAATACCGTCCCAATGCTCCGGAAAAAGAGCTGGTGAGGGTTGGACGTATTGCCACTGCCACCGTGGTGGTACTGGGGGTACTGTGGATTCCCGTTATGAAGGGACTTGGCAAGGTGCTTTACGAGTATCTGCAGGATGTGCAGTCGCTTCTGGCTCCGGGTATTGCCGCAGCGTTCCTCCTGGGGATCCTGTCCAAGAAAACCACACCGGCTGCCGGTATTACAGGCCTGCTGGTAGGATTTGTCCTTGGTATGACCCGCCTGATAATGAATGTTTTCGAATCGGGAATGAATCCCGATACATTGATATACAAAGTGTTTGTCGCCCCCAACTGGCTGCATTACGAGATTGTTCTGTTCGGCCTGATTATCCTGGTGATGGTGGTGGTTTCCTTCTTTACGGAAAGAAAGAACGAGGCTTCTATTGAGGGACTTTACCTGGGTTCTGCCACCGGAGTGCAGAAAGCCATTACACGTGCCAGCTGGAACAAATGGGATGTGATCCATTCGTTTATCATACTGGGCGTTATTGTGGCATTTTATATCTATTTCTGGTAAACCGAAAAAATCTATATGCGAAATATTATGGAACATTACAAGAACAAGGAGCTGTGGTTTGTGACGGGTAGTCAGCATTTGTACGGGGAAAAAACACTGAGGCAGGTGGATGATGATTCCCGGGTGATTGCCAAACACCTGGACTCATCGGAAGCCATTCCACTGAGGGTGGTATTCAAACCGGTGCTGACCAGTTCTGAAGCCATTCATAGCCTGTGTCAGGAAGCCAACAACAGTTCTTCCTGTGTTGGCCTGATAACGTGGATGCATACCTTTTCACCGGCCAAAATGTGGATACACGGACTGAGCATATTGCAGAAGCCCTTCCTCCACTTTCACACCCAGTTCAACCGGGATATACCATGGAAAGAGATCGACATGGATTTTATGAACCTGAACCAGTCGGCTCACGGGGGACGCGAGTTCGGATTCATGGTTACCCGGATGCGGCTTAACCGGAAAGTGGTGGCCGGGCACTGGAAAGATGAAAATGCCCTGTTGAGGATCGGGACCTGGGCCCGTGCGGCGGTTGCCTTCGATGATGCCGGAAAGCTCAAGATTGCCCGTTTCGGCGATAATATGCGCGATGTGGCCGTGACCGAAGGCAACAAGGTTTCTGCCCATATCAAGTTGCACTATTCGGTGCACGGATACGGGGTGGGCGACCTGGTGAAGGAAGTGGAACATGTGGAAGATTCGGCGGTTAAGAAACTGATTGATGAGTACGCCGGAACGTATCAGATGGATGCGGGAGTAAAGGATACTAAATTTCTGCATGATGCAGCGCGCATTGAGCTGGGATTGCAGACATTCCTGGAGAAGGGTGGATTCGGAGGATTCACCACTACTTTCGAAGACCTGTACGGATTGCCCCAGCTTCCCGGCATCGCCGTTCAGAGGCTGATGGATAAGGGATACGGTTTCGGTGCGGAAGGCGACTGGAAAACAGCTGCTCTGGTGCGTTCGATGAAAGTAATGGCCGAGGGTTTGCCCGGAGGTACCAGTTTCATGGAAGATTATACCTATCACCTGGAACCGGGGAATATGGCCGTACTGGGGGCTCATATGCTGGAAGTCTGCCCCTCGGTGGCAGAAGAGAAACCCCGGCTGGAGATACATCCTCTCTCCATTGGTGGAAAAGAAGATCCACCGCGCCTGGTGTTTAAAGCTGGTCCGGGAAAAGGACTGAACGCCTCGGTGGTGGATCTGGGGAACCGGTTCAGGATGCTGGTGAATACAGTGGAAGTGATACCCTGTCCTGATATGCCCAAACTGCCGGTTGCCAGCGTGCTGTGGAAACCCATGCCCGATCTGAAAACGGCTGCTGAAGCCTGGATCATGGGCGGCGGGGCTCACCATACCGGGTTTACCAAAGCCCTGAATACAGAACACCTGGAAGACTTTGCCGCCATGGCGGGTATTGAATTCTTCCTGATTGATGAAAATACAACCCTTGCCGGGCTGAAAGATCAGATCAAGATGCATGAGATTTATTATCTGATCGCCGGCGGTTTACGGTAAGAAAGAAGTATCTTGCCGGCACTTTGAATAACCGGAAAAACAGCATAATAATGACAGGATATTACCAGATTGAAGGACGACATCTTGTTGCTGTTGACTGCATTATTTTCGGGTATGACATCAGGGATAAAGACCTGAAGTTATTGCTGGTAAAGAGAAATATGGATCCGGGGAGGGGGGAGTGGAGCCTCCCCGGCGGTTTTGTTAAAGAAGGTGAAGGAGTGTTCGAAGCGGCATGCCGTGTGCTCAATCAGCTGACCGGACTACAGAATGTATACATGGAACAGTCGTTTGCATACGGCGATGTCAATCGCGATCCCGGAGGGCGGGTTATTTCCATTACTTATTTTGCCTTGATCAAGTATCTCGACATTGATCCCTTGAAGCAAAAAACAACCGGGGCTCAGTGGAGGTCGATCAAAGAGCTTCCCAGACTGGTGTTTGATCACCGCAAAATGGTTGACCGGGCCCTGCGGCAGCTCAGGGAGAAAGTAAAGATCAAACCCGTTGGATTTGAACTGCTGCCTGAAAAATTTACCCTGGTTCATCTCCAGGACCTGTATGAAGCCATTTACCAGCGAAAGGTCGACCGGCGGAATTTTCGCAAGAAGATCCAGTCGATGAACCTGCTGGAAAAACTCGAAGAGAAAGAAAAAGAAACTTCCAAGCGGGGTGCTTTTTACTACCGCTTTCTTCCGGCCAATTATGAGGAATTTACCAGGCAGGGATTCTATTTTAACCTGGATGTCAGTTGAAATGCACACTGACCGGGGATTTGTCAGGGGCTAATGCCCTTTCAGCCAGGAACGGTAAAAACCGAATGAAATGAAAGAACTGAAGGAAATTGTGTGGAAGTCCAACCTGGACCTGATGCGAAGCGGTCTGGTGGTTCTCACCTGGGGAAATGTCAGTGGTTTCGATCCCGAAAGGCAACTCATGGTGATCAAACCTTCCGGGGTGGATTACGATTTGATGAAACCCCGCGATATGGTGGTGGTCGATATGGAAGGAAAAACGGTGGAAGGGAAACTCCGCCCTTCCTCTGATACCCCAACACACCTGGAACTGTACCGCAGGCTGGGAGGCCTGGGCGGTATTGTACATACCCATTCAAGGTACGCTGTTTCCTGGGCACAGGCCGGAAGGGATATTCCCGCCATGGGCACTACCCATGCCGATCATTTTTACGGCAGTATTCCCTGTACCCGCAAACTTACAAAGGAAGAGGTGGAAAAGGATTACGAGCTGAATACCGGCAGAGTGATTGTGGAACGTTTCCTTGACCTGGATCCCCGCGCTGTTCCCGGTGTGATCGTTAACGATCATGGCCCGTTTGCATGGGGAAAAGATCCCGAAGATGCCGTAAAGAATGCCATTGTCCTCGAAGAATTGGCAGCCATGGCTTTCAATACGGCACTTCTGGGATCAGGTGACCCTGTGGAGCAGTATCTTCTCGACAAGCATTATTTCAGGAAACACGGAAAGAATGCTTATTACGGGCAAAACGAAGACTGATTTTCCCGGTCGTTTTGCGTGGGGTTGTATCTGACAGTAGAAATCAAATAAAAAAACACTGGGTATGAGTAAATATGTAATTGGAGTAGATTTCGGCACATTATCCGGCCGGGCGGTGATCGTCAATGTGGAAACCGGAGAAGAAGCGGCTACCAGTATTTATGATTATCCTCACGGGGTAATGGATGAAAAACTGCCCGACGGCACCCCTCTGGGGCTCGACTGGGCTCTGCAGCACCCCGATGATTACCTGGAGGTTTATGCCAATACCATTCCCGAGGTGATGCGCAAGTCGGGAGCAAAACCTGAAGAGGTAATCGGCGTAGGAATTGATTTCACGGCCTGTACTGTTCTACCGGTAAAAGCCGACGGTACGCCTCTGTGCAAACTGGAAAAGTATGCCTCGGAACCCAATGCCTGGGTCAAACTGTGGAAACATCATGCCGCACAGCCCGAGGCTAATAAACTGAACGAAATTGCAGAAAAAAGAGAGGAAAAATTCCTTTCCCGCTACGGGGGCAAGATCTCATCTGAATGGCTGATCCCAAAAATCTGGCAAACCCTGAATGAAGCTCCTGAAGTTTATGAAGAAGCCGACCGGTTTATCGAAGCTGCAGACTGGGTGATCTGGCAGCTTACCGGAGTGGAAAAAAGAAATTCCTGTACTGCCGGATACAAGGCCATCTGGCATAAACATGACGGGTATCCTTCACCCGACTTTTTTGCCGCCCTTGATCCACGAATGAAAAATATCGTAAAGGAGAAACTCTCTGATGAAATTTATCCGGTCGGTACCAAAGCTGGAGAAATTACGGAAAAAGCAGCAAAACTTACCGGACTGAAACCGGGAACCGCCGTGGCCGTAGCCAATGTCGACGCCCATGTATCCGTACCTGCCGTGGGGATCACCACCGCCGGAAAGATGCTGATGATCGTGGGAACTTCCACATGCCATATGGTACTGGGTGAAAAGGAAAAAACCGTGCCGGGTATGTGCGGGGTGGTCGAAGACGGGATCATCGAAGGCTTTTTCGGGTACGAGGCCGGCCAATCCTGCGTGGGCGATCATTTTCAGTGGTTCGTAGAAAATTGCTGCCCGGAAGATTACATGAAGGAAGCCCGGGATAAAGGGATGGATATTCACCAGCTGCTGACAGAGAAAGCATCGACCCTCAAACCGGGAGAATCCGGGCTGCTGGCTCTCGACTGGTGGAACGGAAACCGCTCGGTGCTGGTTGACGTTGACCTTACCGGAATGCTTCTGGGGGCTACCCTGGCTACCACACCGGAAGAGATATACCGTGCCCTGGTGGAAGCCACTGCTTACGGTACGCGGATCATTATCGACACATTCCATGAAAACGGTGTGCCCGTTGATGAACTGTATGCAGCCGGTGGTATCGCAGAAAAGAACCCCATGATCATGCAGATTTATTCCGACGTGACCAACCGCACGATCAAAATATCGGGTTCTCCCCAGGCTCCTGCACTGGGTTCAGCCATGTTTGGAGCTGTAGCCGCTGGTAAGGAAAGAGGGGGATATGACTCCATTGTGGAAGCAGCAAGGGTGATGGGCAAGGTCAAAGAGGAGGAATACACCCCCAATCCGGAAAATGTGAAAGTGTATGAGAAATTGTATGCGGAATACAAAATATTGCACGACTATTTCGGAAGAGGGGACAATGATGTGATGAAGAGGCTGAAGGAGATCAAACGTAAGGTGAAATAAAATACCGTTATGTACCCGGACCGGGGAAATTTCCGGTTCTCATATAAATTTCTTAAATTTCGAAAAGGGATTACCGCATGGCGGATAATCCCTCTGTGTACTCAATGGTTCTGTTAACAGTTTCCCTCATCAGTTGAAAATGGGGAGGCTGATTTGAGCCTGAAAATACTGCATGGGATATTCCGCCCTGTTGCAAGTACTGGAAAAGAACAGGGCAGGAACCGAAGTGTTCCCATGACTCTGATTAAAGGATATTTTGTTGCACTACCGGGTGTTGGTCAACATGAAATATCCCGCCGGATATAGCCCATGCATACCCGCCAGATGGACGGGAAGGGTACCTGTTTTTCTGTTTTTTCTACTTTTCTTCCTTCCGGGCTACATCTCTGCCCAGAAGAAATCCATTCGTTTCCAGCACATTACTTCCGATGCCGGTCTGTCGCAGAACATGATCGATTGCATCCTTAAAGATCATAACGGGTTTATGTGGTTTGGCACATGGGACGGGCTGAACCGTTTCAACGGGTATTCATTCGATGTATACCGGTATGATCCTTCCGATCCGAACAGTATATCCAGCAATTTTGTGTACACCATGGATGCCGATACCTCGGGGAATATCTGGATCGGAACCCGGAACGGCCTCAATGTTTTTCATTATGCAGGGAACCGGTTTTACCGCTACCTTTCCGAAAGTGAGGAAGATAATACCATCTGTTCCAATATTGTTCAGGCGGTGCTATGCGACAGGAACGGAAATATCTGGGTGGGAACGGACAAAGGCCTGGATAAGCTTATCCTCCGTGAAAACGGTTATGAGATCCGGAAGGTGGTACATGTTTCCCGGCACCCCGGCTTTTCTTCCACCGGATCAAGAAATATTACCGGTCTTTATGAAGACCGCAAGGGGCAGGTATGGATCGGGACCGGCGACGGTCTGTTTGTATATCGTGAAAACCGTAACGAATTTATGCATTTCCGGAATGATCCGGAAAATGAGAATACGCTGAGTAACAATGTGATACATTGTGTATACCAGGACCGTGCGGGCATTTACTGGGTAGGAACCCAGAGCGGCCTCAACCGGTACGATGCGGAAACACATACCTGGAAAGGATATAGTCACCAGCCGGATGACCCTTCCAGCCTGGTCCATAACTATGTGATGAGTGTGACGGAAGACCTGTTCGGCAACATGATAGTGGGAACACTGGGTGGTTTGAGCATATACCGGGAAGAATCCGACGGTTTTACGAATTACAGGCACCGGCTGAATATTGACTGGGGGCTGAATAATGATTTTGTAAACTGCCTGTACGCAGATGAATCGGGCAATGTATGGGTGGGAACGGAGCGGGGAGGAGTGAACCGGTACAATGTTTTCCAGGAAAGGATCGGGTTTTTTGTGAATGAACCTGACGATCCGAACAGTTTGAATCACAATACAGTAAATTCAATATATGAAGATGAAGCCTATATATGGATAGGGACTGCGGGAGGAGGATTAAACCGGTATAACAAGAAAACGGGTACTTTCAGATTTTACCGGGGCGATCAGGATAAGCCCGGTGCGCTGGGCAACGATTTCATTACATCCATGATCAGAGACAGTCGGGGGAACCTGTGGATCGGAACCTGGGGTGAAGGTCTGTTCAAACTGACCCCCGGGAATGTTTCCCCGGGCATTTTTATCCGGTACGGAGATGCGGAAGAAGAAAACGGTCAATTGATCTCTGATTTTATTTCTTCTCTGGTGACAGATGACCGGGGGAACCTGTGGGTGGGTACCCTGGGTGGTCTTGACCGGTTTGATCCGGAAACGGGCACCTTTACACATGTGGGTCGCGATTCATTGTCTGTTGTGATCGATCAGGTTGGGTGCCTGGAATTTGACGCCGAAGGAAATCTCTGGGTGGGAACACGTATCGGCCTGCACCGGATAAGCCCGGAAGAAGATGGTGTGCTTCGTGGCAGACGGAACAGTATAACCACCTTTATACACAATCCGGATAATCCCTCTTCCCTGGGCGGAAATTATGTTATTTCCATACACCGGGGAAGCGACGGGACCATGTGGTTTGGGACATACGGGAACGGGCTGGATAAAATGATCTTACCCACAACACATGGCACTCCCCAGTTCATTCATTATACCACCGACGACGGCCTGTCAAATAATATTGTATACGGAATTCTGGAGGATGACAGAGGATGCCTGTGGCTCAGTACCGATCATGGATTATCAAGATTTGATCCGGAAAACGAAAGATTTTTCAACCTGTTCGTTTCCGACGGTTTGACAAGCAATCAGTTTTACTGGATGGCTGCTTACCGGAATGAAGAGGGAAGAATGTATTTCGGAAGCATGAACGGATGTATGGCATTTTATCCTGACAGTGTTTCATTTTTCAGCAAACCGCCCCGGGTGGTACTGACCGATTTTAAAATTTTCAACCGCCCCGTAGACGTGGGTGTTGAATACGGGAACCGGGTGGTTCTGCAGAAAAATATCACCCTTGCCGACCAGGTTCTGCTTTCATACCGTCAAAAAGAATTTTCCTTTGAATTTTCTGCCTTCGAATACAGTCAACCGGAAAAGGTGGAGTATGCATACCTGATGCAGGGATTTGATGAGGAATGGAAATATGTTGATCACAGCCACCGCCTGGTAAGCTACACCAATCTGCAGGGAGGCGAATACTTCTTCCTGGTAAAGGCCGGTGTGAACGGGCAATGGACAGAACCTCCCCTGAAGATAAAAATTACTGTGATACCGCCTTTCTGGGTACAGTGGTGGTTCAGAATTCTGGTAGCGGTAGCCGTGATCATGGGTATCATGCTCTATATCCGCTGGCGCACCTTTTCTCTGGAACGACAGAAAAAGATACTGGAAGAACTGGTTAAACGCCGTACGGCAAAAATTGAGGAACATGAGAGGACTCTGCTGAAAAAAAACGAACAGCTCAGAAATGCATACCTGCAAACCCAGCTCCGCCAGGAAAAGATTGAAGAACAAAAGGAAGAGCTTGTTTCGAGAAACATCGAGATACTTCAACAAAGGAACAAGCTGGTGGATCTGAACAAGCGGATACAGGAAATCAACCATCAGCAATTGCGTTTCTTTACACAGATATCCCATGAATTTAAAACTCCTCTGACCCTGATCATTTCCCCTCTGACACACATTATCAATCAGCTGGAGGCCCATCATCCTTTACGCAACAGGCTCATGCTGATACATAGAAATGCAAGAAGGCTTCTGCATCTGATCAATCAATTGATGGAAATCAGAAAGATCAAAACCGGCCATACCGATTTCAAACCCGATCGTGGTGACCTGCCTGCCTTTGTCGAAAGCCTTTCCCGGTCTTTTTCCGAGCTGGCACGACAGAAAAAGATCACCTTTGTGGTGAATAATGCCGTGGGGACCTGCAGAACAACCTATGACCGGGATAAGATGGAGATCATTGTTTCCAACTTGCTGTCCAATGCCTTTAAAAATACCCCGGAAAACGGAAAAATTACGGTTTCTGTCAGTATAACAGGACCCCGGCTTATGGATGAAGAAATTCAGATTCTTGGAAAACGAATGATCAGACAGGGTGAACGGGAAGAATTTCTGGAAATCCGGGTGCAGGATACCGGGATCGGAATAGATACACAGTACCTGAAAGACATTTTCCGGAATTTCTACCGTATTTCCGCCCGTCAGGAAGGTTCTTCGGGCGGAACGGGAATCGGCCTGTTTCTGACCAAGGAACTGGTCAAAATTCACAGGGGTTTGTTGTATGTAAAGAGTACCCCCGGCCGGGGAACCACATTTCGTGTACTGATTCCCAGAGGGAATGAGGAACTTGTTTATGGTGAATATTTCAGGAAGCAGGACGATCTTTTTATGGAAAAGCATGGAGATACATGGTATCAACATTATGTTCCGAAAAAAGAAACTCCGCCGTCAAACAAGAAGGTTCAGGAAGCAGAGGCCGGAGCATTGGATGAAAAACACAAACCCTTGCTGCTGTTTCTGGATGATGACGAGGATATGGTAGGATGCATGATTGATTTCTTCACGCCTTCTTTCCGGATGCTGACAGCCGGAAATGCCACCGACGGGATGGCTCTGGCCGAAAAATTCAGCCCCGACATCATTATTTCCGATATTATGATGCCCGGCATTGACGGGATTGAGTTTGCCTCCCGGATCAAATCCAACCTGCTCACCTCTCATATCCCGGTTATTCTGTTGTCTGCCCGTTCAGAAGTGGAGGATTTTGTCGAAGGCCTGGAGTCGGGCGCCGACGATTATATTTCCAAACCCTTCCATCTTGAAATACTGGAGGCCAAAATAACCAGTTTGCTCTCCAACAGGCGCAAGCTCCAGAAGATCTTTTCGGGAAGCCTGATTTCCGACCCGGGCGACATTGCCACCTCAGCTACAGACCGGGAGTTTATAGGGAAAATCCTGAACATTTTGGACGGCAACCTCACTGATCCGGAATTCGGAGTGCAGAGGCTGGCTTCTGAGATGTGTGTCAGTCGCAGCCTGCTGCATAAAAAACTTAGCGCCATAGCGGGAATGTCGGCCAATGATTTTATTACCACCCTGAGGTTAAAGAAAGCTGCCCGGCTTCTGCTGCAGGGTCGTTTAAACATTACCGGTGTGGCGTTTGAGGTGGGATTCAACGACCCGAAATATTTCAGCCGCTGTTTCAGAAAATATTTCGGTAAATCACCCACCGATTATATCAATGATTCCGGCAGGGACCCCCTGCCGGGAAAAGATGCTTCCTTCACTTCTTTCCGCTCAGGGGAAAGGGACTCAAAAGAACCATAATTCTCCTGCATTTCCGAAGTTTGTACATTCCTTTTTACAAAATCATCTCATTCTCAGAGAAAAGGAATCTTCCTTCCTGTTCTTTTACACATTCGTCCACCATAAATACGTATTTATCCACCTCAGGCCACCCATCTTGTTGTAATTTTTCACATAGACTTAACCCTAAAATCTAACATCTATGAACAAAAAACTCATTTATTGTCTGTGCAGAAGCATATTTCTTCTTCTGCTATGGACAACGGGAATCGTTTTTGCGCAGGAATTTACGGTCACCGGGACCATTACCGACCAGACTACAGGTGAGCCATTGCCGGCTGTCAATATTCTGGTTAAAGGCACTCAAACGGGGACCATTTCCGACGCAAACGGGAATTATTCCATCACCGTGCCCGGACCAGATGCCGTGCTGGTGTTCTCTTTTGTGGGGTATACCACGCTGGAGGAACCTGTGAACGGAAGAAACCGGGTTGATGTGGTTATGGAAGAAGACATCCTGGCCCTGGAAGAACTGGTGGTGATCGGGTACGGTACCCAGAAGAAATCAGACCTTACCGGGTCAGTTACTGTGGTGGATGTGGGAGAAATGTCAAAAATGGCTACCCACGACGTGACAAAAGCCCTCCAGGGGAAAGTGCCGGGTGTGAGTGTGCAGAGTGGTGGAGAACCGGGAGCCAGCCCGCAGGTCCAGATCCGCGGGATTGGAACCTTCGGGAACAATGATCCGCTTTATATTATCGACGGAGTGGTAGCGCCCATACAGGACTTTCCCCTGTCGCAGATTGAATCCATTCAGGTGCTGAAAGATGCCTCGGCCAGTGCCATTTACGGATCACGGGCTGCCAACGGGGTGGTGATCATTACCACCCGCCGGGGAACAAAAGGCAAACTGAAGGTGGATTACCAGGGATACTACGGTATGCAAAATGTAACGGGACGCTATGATGTGTTGAACCGGGAACAGTACCAGATGCTGGTGAACGAAGCCTGTGTGAATGCAGGCGAACCCCTGGTGCTGGGCAATGACCCCACTTCAGTCGAATTTATCGATGATATTGATACCGACTGGCAGGAAGAAGCCCTGACCACCGGGGGGATTACAGAGCATATCCTGAACATTTCAGGGGGAACGGAAAGTTCCACTTTCCATGCCGCCCTGAGCTATTTCGACCAGACCGGGACTTTGGAAGGCCCGGCTCCCCGGTATACCCGTTACTCGGTTACCGTAAACTCCGACCATAAAAAGGGCCGTTTTAGTTTCGGCGAATCCATTCATTACACTTCGGCCGACCAGGTCAGAATGACACACCTTCATGTTGGCAATCCGATATGGGACATGGTTAAAGCTATTCCCACTATGCCGGTGTACGATGAAAATCGGCTGGGCGGCTATGGCGGAGCCGACAACCAGATCCACAAAGCCATCACCCTGAATGTGATCGGTGTGAACAACCTGCTGGAAGCCAATACTGTAAGAAATCGCTTCCTGGGAAATGTTTACGGTGACTATGAATTCTTCGAAGGCCTGAACTATAACCTCAGCCTGAGTTACGAACGGGTTGACTGGAGGGATTTTTACTTCGTGCCGGAATATGACCTGGGCTGGTTTTTCCAGAATACCGTATCGAAGCTGGATGACTGGAGAGGATTCGGTTTTACCGGAACCCTTGAGCAAACCCTTACCTTCGACAGGTTCTTCGGCGATCATCACGTTACCGCCATGGTGGGGAATACCGTGCTGGATGCCCAGGTGAAACGCATTGAAGGCCATGCGGAAGAACTGCCCAGGCCGTATTCCAAAACCCTGAGCAATGGTACCTCAGGGATCAGTGTAACCAGCTGGGAAGGTCAGAACAGACTGCTTTCCTACTTTGGCCGTGTGATATACGATTATGATAACCGGTATTATCTTACCGCCACCCTCAGGCGCGACGGTTCTTCCCGGTTCAGTGAAGATTACCGCTGGGGGAACTTTCCCTCGGTTGCCCTGGCATGGAAGGTGCATAACGAAAGTTTCATGCGCGATAATCCCACCATCAGCCAGTTAAAGCTCCGCTTCAGTTACGGAGTGCTGGGAAATCAGGAAATCGGGAATTACCTGTACAGTACCTATGTGAATCCTTATGCCCATGCCGTATTCAACGGCATACTGGCTCCGGGAATCATTCCCCTGGAATTCGGAACCCCCGATATCCGCTGGGAAGAAAAAAAATCAACCAATTTCGGTGTGGATATGGGTTTCATGAATAACCGGATATACCTTACCGCCGAGTATTATGACAATACCACCGACGATATGCTGGTCAGTGTGCCCATTCCGGAATCCACGGGGGTTTATAACTGGAAATCCCCCACTGTGAACGGGGCATCCATCCGGAACAGCGGGTTTGAATTCAACCTGGGATACCGGAAGTCGAGGGGCGAATTTACTTTCGATGTCAGCGGGAACCTGACCACCCTGAACAATGAAGTGCTTTCGCTCGGATACGGCGACCGGCCAATTTACGGTACCATGACCCGCACTGCCGTGGGCAGCGAAGTAGGCCAATTTTACGGCTTCATAATTGACGGGATATTCCAGACGCAGGACGAGATCGATGCCCTGAATGCCGCTTCGCCAACCGGTTTCTACCAGCTTTCGGGCACGTCTCCCGGCGACTTTAAATTCAGGGATATTAACGGAAGAAATGCTGAAGGTGAACTGACCGGTGAGCCCGACGGAAAAATCGACGACGACGACCGTACATACCTGGGCAGTGCCATTCCTGATGTTATGTTTGGTTTTAATCTGAGCGCCGCCTACCGTAATTTTGATTTTACTGTCAGTGCTCACGGCGTGGCCGGGAACATGATCCTCAATACCATCAGGGGTACGCTCGAGAACGGGGGTGATTACAACAATATGTCAACCCGGATGCTCGACCGCTGGACACCTTCCAATACCGATACCGATATCCCCAGGGTTGTGATCGGAGATCCAAACCAGAATGCACGGGCTTCGGCCAGATTCCTTGAACCGGGTGATTACCTGAAAATTGATAACGTGCAGCTGGGATATACCTTGCCGGCAGACCTGGTTGGACGTGTCGGAGTGGCAGGTATGCGGGTGTATTTTCAGGCGCAGAACCTGATCACTTTCACCAAATACACGGGTTTTGACCCCGATTTCGGGTATGATGTGCTGTGGGACCGCGGAGTGGACCATCCCACCTATCCCAACAAGCCTTTTACCCGGTTTATGGGAGGACTGCCAAACCCCAGAACCCTGATGGCCGGTGTACAGGTCAGTTTCTAAGTCAGTAAACCAAATGATAAAGAACAAAAACGTGGAAAATATGAAAACGATAAAATACATTGTCATGGCGGCTGTTCTGATGGTACTGGCTCCTTCCTGCAGCGAGGATTTCCTGGAGCTGACCAACCCGAACAGACCCGACGTGGATAATTTCTTCAAAACAGAAGAGGATTTCTGGTATGCTACCAATGCCATTTACCAGACCCTGTATTATGACGGCTCTTATATGCGATTCTGCCAGCTGGCTCTCGACCTTCGCGGCGATGACGTCAAAGGTGACAGCCCCTGGGATGTGATACACAATACCGGCCGGTTCAGCCTGCCCAATAACTCAATTATGCAGGAATGGTTGTGGGTGGTGTTCTTCGGAGGGGTTCACAGGGCAAACCATGTGATTACCCGGATAGACGATATCGAGTGGACCGACCAGGAAATGCACGACCGGTTACTGGGACAGGCCAAATTCCTGAGAGGCCTGTATTACATGCACCTGGTGAAGTTTTTCAGAAACATCCCCCTGATCCTGGAATCCTATCAAAGTTCGGATGAATTTTATCAACCGCAGGTAGATCCCGAACTGGTGTGGGACCAGATCTATGCCGATTTCTCCGATGCGGCCGACCTGCTTCCGGTGCAATGGGAAAATGCAGCGGATATCGGTCGTGCCACCCGGGGAGCCGCCCTGGCATACCTGGGAAAGGCGTATCTGTTCAATCATAGGTATGGAGATGCAGCCGACCGGTTCGAGGATGTTTTTGACCTCGGTATATACGGCCTGATGGAAAATTACGGCGATAATTTCACTGAAGAATTTGAAAACAACCAGGAATCGATCTTCGAGGTCCAGTTTGACCGCGATGTGGGCGGCACCGTTCTGGGATGGGTGGATGAGCCGGCAGCCAACTGGAGCAAAACTACGGCCCGGGCCATTACTTACGGCCCCGAGAATTTTGGTTTCTCCGACGTGCTGCCAACCCGCTACCTGTTTGAACAGTTCCAGATTGAACAAACCGTGGGCGGGGAGGTGGATCCCAGGCTGAGGGAAACCATTATCTATGATTACCCCGGATGTACTCTTTACGGTGTGGCTTTCCGGGATGCATACCCCGATCATACAAAAATCTTCCCGAAAAAATACCAGAACGACCAGAGCGGGAGAGAAAATGAGTTCGACTGGCGCTCAGGCATCAACGAAAGGTTGATGCGCTATGCCGATGTGCTGCTGATGTATGCCGAGTGCATGATACAGCTCGACCAGCCCGGTGTTGCCGCTCAGTACATACAGATGGTAAGAGACAGGGTGGATCTCCCCGACCGCGAAATGGAATTTGCAGGCTATACGAAAGACCAGCTGATGGAGCAGCTTGCCCATGAGCGGTTCCTGGAATTTGCCCTGGAGGGTCACCGGTTCGATGATATCGTCCGCTGGGGATGGCTGTATGATCCGGACAAACTGGCCGAACTCAAGGTGAACGATCCTGAGTTCGAAGCATATGTTCCCGGACGTGAATACTTCTCCATTCCACAGCAGGAAATCGATACCAACGAAAATATCCGGCAAAATCCGGGGTATTGACAAAAAATACACCCTGATTTGACGGGTTAGATTGATAAGGTTAGGTTTAGTTGATTGCGCATGAGGAAGAATGGAGTGCCAGTAGCTGCCAGTGAACGAAAATTGCATGTTTCAGCAAGCATTTTTAACGTTCATTGGCAGCTTTTTGTCTATTTTCAAGGTTTTAAAATATCAGAAGGAAAGCGCTGGAAATGGTAACGAAAATATCCTTGCGATGGATCCTCTGGATCGGGATGATGACCATTTTGTGTTTTTCGTGCAGGGATCCTGAGCCTGATCCCAACGGAAACGAAGAACCGGATCCGTATGACCCGATGATTGCCGATGATTACAGCTCAGTGGCGCATATCAGTAATTCAGCTTACTGGGGGCCATATAACCTGCACGATCCCACCATCATCAGGCACGGAGAATATTATTATATATTTTCCACCGATGTGATGTACGGATACCCCGTTGAAAGGAAAGGGACTATGTTCAGACGGTCGAAAGACCTGGTGCACTGGGAATTTCTTGGCTGGGCCTTTAACGGGATCCCGCAGACAGCTTTGCAATACATACTCGATGAATCGAACGGAGGAGAACCCAACGGGATATGGGCTCCTTATATTCTGAAAGTGGGGGATACCTTTCGCCTCTATTATTCCGCCTCCATTTTCGGACGGAAAATTTCGTGCATCGGACTGGCAACCAGCAGTTCGCCCGAAGGCCCCTGGGAAGATCAGGGGATTGTCATCGCCACCAATGAGCAGGACGAGATCAATGCCATTGATCCGACGGTGGTTGTGGACGCCGAAACCGGACAGCACTGGATGGCCTATGGCTCCTATTTTGCAGGAATTTACATGGTGGAACTGGATCCGGCTACCGGCATGCTCCTGAGCCCCGGCGATTCGGGGGAACGAATTGCTTTCAGAAACCAGTATATGGATGCGATTGAAGGGCCCGAGATACTGTATCATCCCGGAAGGCAGCAGTACTATCTGTTCGTGTCATACGGTTGGCTGGAAGACAGCTATAACGTGCGTGTGGGCCGGTCTGACAGTCCCGATGGCCCGTACTATGATATTTATGGGAACGATATGGCCCAGCTGGGAGATAACCTGCCCATGATCACCGCGCAATATCAATTCGATTACCACTCGGGCTGGCAGGGAGTGGGCCATAACGGAGTGCTCAGGGACGGTGAAGATTATTATTTCGTGAGCCAGGGTCGGCCCGGTAGCAATAAATACCTGATGAACCTCCATCTGAGGAAAATGTTTTTTACCTCCTCGGGATGGCCCGTTGTCTCTCCCGAACGTTATGCAGGAGTGCCGCAGACCACTATCTCGGAAGCCGACCTTGTGGGGAAATGGGAACATATCGACCTGGCGGATACAGAAGCGAAAAACGAATCGGTCATGATTGAGTTCATTGAAGGCGGATCCATAAGCGGAAAGAACCAGTCGTTCTGGACCTATAGCGACGGGGTTCTTACACTCAGCCTGAATAACGGCGATACCGTGTACGAGGCCACTGTGCTGAACGGATGGGACTGGGAAAGACGAACCCGCACCATCCTGTATACCGGACTTGCCAGTGAAGGTCTGGCAGGCTGGGGAAAGAAAGTGGATTAGGAATGGTAAACCAGTTAATAATTGTTATTATTACACTTTACCGAAAATAAATAAGGATAACCACTATTAAAAACTGAGAAGATGAGCAAAAGAAAACTTTTACGAACATTTGTTTTAGGACTTGTCCTGGCAGGAACTCCCTGGACTTTTCTGCAAGGGCAGAAGGCGAAGATAAAAATTGATATCGACCGGACTATTGGCGAGGTGAATCCGATGATTTACGGTAATTTTGTTGAACATCTGGGCCGTTGCGTGTACGGAGGTATTTATGATCCCGGATCTCCTCTGGCCGATGAAGACGGTTTCAGGAAAGATGTGCTGGAAGCCGTGAAAGATTTGAACATCCCCATCATCCGTTACCCCGGCGGAAATTTTGTTTCGAATTACCACTGGCTCGACGGGGTGGGACCGGAACGTGTCCCCCGGATGGAGCTGGCCTGGCACAGACTGGAAACCAATGAATTTGGCACCAATGAATTCATGAAATTCTGTGAAAAGGTCGGTGCCGAGCCGTATTTTGCCGTGAACATGGGTACGGGCACCATCGAGGAGGCCCAGCGCTGGCTGGAGTACACCAATGTGAAGGAAGGACCTTATTATGCCGAACTGAGGAAAAAGCACGGTTTCCCCGAACCCTATCGTATTAAATACTGGAGCCTGGGTAATGAAATGGACGGGTTCTGGCAGATGGGACACCTGAATGCAGAAGACTATTCCAAAAAAGCACGGGAAACAGCCAAGCTGATGCGGCTTACCGATCCCGATATCAAGCTGATCGCCGCAGGTTCTTCCAACTACCGCCCATGGGCCGATCCTGATGCCTGGAACCAGACTATTCTGCACGAACTGAAGGATGTGATCGATTATATTGCCCTGCATATTTATGTTGGGAATCCCGACGATAACTATTACAATTTTATGTCTACACCCCACGTTATGGACCAGCGCACCCAGATCGTCAGGGGCATGATCCTGGAAGTGATGCAGGATGCCGACCGGGCAGGCAGGGACCCCATCTACATTGCCTGGGATGAGTACAATGTATGGTACCGGGCACGCACGGGAGATAACATGCGGGGTGATCGTGCCCTGGAAGAAATATATAATCTGGAAGATGCCCTGGTGATTGCCTCCTTCCTGAACGGCTTTATCCGGAATGCCGACATCGTGAAAATGGCCAATATGGCACAGCTGGTGAATGTGATCGGGCCTATCTTTACCAGCGAAACCGATATGTTCAAACAAACCATCTATTATCCATTCCAGTTGTTTTCGAAGTATGCCCATGGGACCGCCCTGGATATCTTTGTGGATTGCGATACCTATGATACCGATGAATTCTTTATCGGACTGGGCGAAAAAACCACCCGTCAGACAAACGTTCCTTACCTGGACGTGTCTTCTGTTTATAAAGACGGAAAAGTGGTGATCGCTGTGGTGAACCGGCATAAAGACCAGCCGATTGAAACTGAGATTATTTCCCAGACCGGCAGGTTCAGGGGAAATTTCGAGGTGTACGAAGTGAACGGGCCTGACGTGAAAGCCCGGAACGACTTCGGCAAAACCCTGGTAAAAACCGAAACCAAACCTTCTGTCAGGGCTTCGGGAGATGTCTTTACCTATACTTTCCCGCCCCATTCGTTCACCATGCTGATAGGCGAAATCAGATAATCCGAAAACGTATCCGGACCACCTGATGATTATAATCCGGGCAGGAAAAGCTTTCATGCCCGGATTTTTTGTTGACCGGGCTGGAAATAACCTTTCATCATCAGTATATTCACGAAAAAAATTCTGCGTAAAATTGAATACAACGAAAAAAATTATGTGGATAATGGCTGTAGTCGTCCTGGTAGGCTGCAGCGAACAACCTGCCGGCGAAATGGAATTATTTCCCCTGTCCGATGTACAACTTGCCGAGGGAAGTCCGTTTTACGGGGCACAGCAGGCCGATATGCAGTATATCCTGGCTCTGGATCCTGACCGGTTGCTGGCTCCTTATCTTACAGAAGCCGGATTAACTCCCCTGAAGGAAGGATATGGGAACTGGGAAAATACGGGACTGAACGGGCATATCGGAGGCCATTACCTCAGTGCTCTGGCTTTTATGTACGCTTCCACGGGGAATGAGGAACTGCTCGAACGCCTGAAATATATGATCGACTGGCTGGGAAAATGCCAGGAAGAGCACGGGAACGGATATGTGGGTGGCGTTCCCGGATCCGAAGCCCTGTGGGAACAAATTGCCGCCGGGGATATACAGGCCGAACCGTTTTCCCTGAACGGGGCATGGGTTCCCTGGTATAACCTGCACAAAGTGTTCGCGGGTTTGCGCGATGCATGGGAGGTGACCGGAGTAGAAAAAGCCCGGGAGGTTCTTGAAGGGCTGGCCGACTGGTGTTACCACCTTACGGATAATCTGACGGACGAGCAGATGCAGGATATGCTGAGGTGTGAGCATGGCGGCATGAACGAAGTGCTGGCTGATATATACCGGATTACCGGCGATGAAAAATACCTTACCCTGGCCAGAAGGTTCTCCCACCGGGAAATACTCCATCCCCTGATGGAAGGAAAAGACGAACTGACCGGAAAACATGCCAACACCCAGATCCCCAAAGTAATTGGTTACCGGCGTATTGCCGAACTCGACAACGATACGGCCTGGGCACGGGCAGCGGAATTTTTCTGGCAAACCGTGGTGCGGAACCGAACTTTCGTCATTGGCGGAAACAGCGACAACGAACATTTTCATGCACCCGGCCGCTTCGAAAGGGCGATGAATTCGATCACCGGGCCGGAAACCTGCAATACCTGCAATATGCTGAGGCTGACCGAAATGCTGTATCTTGCACAACCCGAATCCCGGTATATGGATTTCTATGAAAGGGCCCTGTATAACCATATTCTTACAACCCAGCATCCCGACGGGGGGTTTGTTTATTTCACCCCACTGAGGCCACGGCATTACCGTGTGTATTCCCGCCCCGATTCCTGTTTCTGGTGCTGTGTGGGATCGGGACTGGAAAATCACGGGAAATACGGGGAAATGATCTATGCCCGTAACAAGAAGGCATTGTATGTTAACCTCTTCATTCCTTCCACTCTGCACTGGAAGGAAAAGGACCTGGTACTTGAACAGGTAACCGAATTTCCGCTGGAAGAACAGACCGAGCTCAGACTTTCCCTGAAAAAGGATACACGCTTTGTTCTGTATATCAGAAATCCGCGCTGGGTGAGATCGGGTGAGCTGACAGTGCAGGTGAATGGCGAACCGGTGGCTACGGAATGGCTGAACTCCTCCTGGGTGGCTATCGAAAGGAAATGGAAAAACAGCGATGTGGTCAGTGTGAGCCTGCCAATGCATACGTATTATGAAACCCTTCCCAATACACGAAACTGGATTGCTTTTTTACACGGGCCGCTGGTGCTGGCTTCCGTGACCGATACCACCAATCTGGAAGGGTTGTTTGCCGGATCGGGAAGGAACGATCACATACCTTCAGGGCCACGGTATCCTCTGGAAGAAACCCCAACAATTGCCCCCGTTTCTCCCGGTTTTATATCTGAAGTGAAGCCGGTGGAAGGCAAACCCCTTACTTTCCGTATGCCCGGATTGATTGAGCAGGAAGAATACCGCAACCTGGAACTGGTTCCGTTCTATACGGTGCACGAGGCGAGGTATATGATCTACTGGCCCGTCTCCCGTTCGTCGGTTATGAACGAACCGCCCGCCAGGGAATAACCGGCTCATCCTGTTTTTCCGGAGAACTACCGGGTTTATTCCATTCGCACCTCCACCACGGCCGGCTGAAGCCAGGGGGAAGCAAAAGTAATCCGGGCAGTGCCCGCTTCCCCTGTGGCCTGAATGTAGGCCAGCATGTTGCCCTGATACACGCGCTGGACATGATCGGTATAATTGCCCATGTCGCGGGGATCGCTTGCTTCCAATCCCAGCAGCCTGGCAGGCCCTTCCACGGTGCAGGTGATCTCGTTGTCGGAAAGGAAAACGGGGTTTCCGTCCTCGTCCATGATCCGGATTTTGATATGCGCAATTCCTTTGTCGCGGGCGACCACGGGATTTATCACCTCGGCACGAATGGTGTGCGGGCGCTTGCTGGTTGCCACGGTAAACCTGGCTGATTCCCGGCCGTCTCTGATCCCCGCGGCTTCCAGCTTCCCGGGTTCAAAGGGAATATCCCAGTATATGATCCCGGTCTGGTTGTCACAGGTGCGGATCTCTCCGGCCTGTTTTCCGTTCAGCAGCAACCTGGCTTCAGGGCAGTTGGTATACGCTACCACCCGGATGGTATCTCCTGCCTCATAATTCCACACAGGCGGAGCATCGATGGAAAGGTAATCTGACCGCCTGCCACGCGGAACGGGGTAGGTGCCCAGGTATATCATGGGCTCGTCAGACCACAGGCTTTTCCGGAACCAGCCGCGGGGTTTGATGAAGCCGGCCAGGTCGAGCAGGCCGGAAGTAAATCCGCGTGAAGGCCAGGCATGTGCTTCTCCGAGATAATTGATGCCCGTCCACAGGAACTGGCCGAATATGTAATCGTTATCACTCACAGCCTTCCAGGATTCCAAAGAATGTCCTGTTTCACTTCCGTAAAGAACACGGTCGGGATAAGCGGCATGATCCTGCTCGTAACGGTATTCGTTGTAGTTGTATCCCACCACATCCAGGGCGTCGGGGTAATCGGTTTCGTTCGACATGACGGGGCCGGCCAGCCCTGCGGTTACCGGCCTGGAAGGATCGTGTGTTTTTACAACGGCAGCCAGCCGGCGGGCAATGTCGCCCAGCCTCCGCGCATCGGGCTGATTGGGCAGGTACCCGTGGGTGTGCTGCTGCCTGATGCCTTCCCGGTCAAGAATGGGGTGGGAATACGGGTCGTTCGGGTAATCCACTTCGTTTCCAATGCTCCACATGAATACGGAAGGATGATTCCGGTCTCGCAGGATCATGTCCCTCAGGTCTTTTTCGCCCCATTCTTCAAAAAATTCCGCATGTCCCTGAAACCCTGGCTCCCCCACATTCCAGCCGTCCAGCCATTTTTTCTTGGGGAACTCCCATTCATCAAAGGCTTCGTTCAGTACCAGCAATCCCAACTCATCACACAGGTTGTACAGATCGGGCGCCTGGGGGTTGTGGCTTGTACGGATGGCATTGCACCCGAGGGATTTCAGGGTGAGCAGCCGGCGTTTCCACACTTCTTTCGGAACGGCTGCACCCAGGCAGCCGGCGTCGTGGTGGAGGCATACGCCTTTTACCTTCATGTTCTTTCCATTCAGAAAGAATCCCAGGTCCGGGTCGAAAGCCAGGGTACGTATGCCGGTGGGTTGTACCGTATGGCTGATGGACTTGTTTCCGAGGTAGAGTTCAGTATGCAGGGAATAGAGATACGGATCGTCCACCGACCACAGGCGGGGCTGTTTTACTTTGAGTTGCCGGGTAAGGGTTGTGGAGTCTTCCGCCGGGATCCGGATCCTGCTTGAGGTACTGGCCACGGTATTCCCTTCAGGGGTTTCCAGGCGGTGGACAATGCGTATGATTTCATTCTTTCCGGAGGTGTTCTGCAGGGTAGTCTGTACTTCCATCAGCGCCTCTTTTTCCGTAACCGATGGAGTGGTGATATACAACCCCCATGGACTGATATGGACCGGATGGGCATAGACCATATACACGTTTCGATAGATACCCGACCCGGTATACCAGCGGGAATCGGCATATTGGCTGTGGTCTACCCTTACGGCCAGGGTGTTATCCTCCCCGAAGCGAATGAAGGGGGTGATATCATAGTAATAGGAAATATATCCGTTAGGCCTCATTCCCGGTGATTTCCCGTTAACAAACACCTCGCCGTTCCGGTATATTCCTTCAAAATAAAGGTATACCGTGTTGCCGGTTTGATTTTCCGGAATGTGCAGGGTTTTACGGTACCAGGCTATGCCACCCGGCAGGTAACCTGTGGCACTGGCCAGGTCAGGGCTGTAGGGTCCTTCTACACTCCAGTCGTGGGGCAGGTCCAGGGTTCTCCACCGGTTATCGTTAAAACCGGGGAGAGCTGCTTCCGGATGGTCCCCTTTCCTGAATTTCCACTGGTCGTTGATCTTCTCGTGAAAGCCGGAATGGATTTGTGCCGATGACTGAATAAGAATGAACTGTAATAGCAGAACCAGGCTAAGGAAATATTTCATGATGTAAAAGTGTTTATAAAATTCTGCCCTACTCAACATGAAAGATGAGACAGGGCAAACATAGAAAAATAAATAAAAACCGGTTGCCGGTTTTATTTATTTTTCCCGGAAATAAAATTTACACTGAGACCGATGCGGTAAGATCCGTAGATATGAAATCCTCCTGCGTCACCGTAATCCTCATAATTCCATCCTTCGTGCAGGCAGTTTTCGATGGTATAATCCTGTGCTATTGGTGCGCCCCCTTCAAAAAACAGGCTGGCTCCGAAGCTTTTCGATTTGTCCCAGAAATCCACCCCAAAATTCATGAATAAGGGCCCGTGAACATCCAGGGAGGTATTTCCGTAGGTTTGTTGTTTGCTATCGTTATAAATACCCACATTGACCGAATAGTAACCGTAATAAATGCCGATCCATGGCTGTAGCTGGTTTTTGTTCAGGGGATAAATCCTGGCGCCCAGCCGGATGCCGGTGGTATTGATATTGTAATTGGCATTTTCAGTGAACGGACCTATTATGTCGTCATTCCATCCGGTCATTTCGTAAATCCAGCTGCTGGTGGCATACCCTCCTTTGTAGGCAACCGGTGTGGAGCTGGTGAGGTTGTTGATATCGAAGTATACGGAAATAAAGGGAGCCAGGCGGTAAAAAATATTGACGCCGAAACCGGGGCCGGTGTAGGGATCACCTCCGGCAGGATAGAACTCACCCCCCTGTGGCCTGGCCGGCACATTGCCCCCGTATATGCCGTGGTGGGCCATGATTTGAAAGCCGCCTCCCAGGTAGGGTCTGAAAGTTTTTGTTTCCGGTTGTGCAGCTTCGGCCGGAAGAGAATCATTTTCTGCAACTGGTGGCTCTTCTTTTGCCGGGTTGAAGATATCTTCCGTTCCGTTTTCATACCTGATCCTGACAATTTCTGAAATTCCGAGCACATAGGAAGGACCGTTCAGGTTATCATACCTTTTGTACGTAACTTTATCGGAACCGACCTCCATAACCCGGGCATGGATTTCTTCACCGGAACGCTTCAAAATGATATCCTGCGAAAAGGTGTTCGACGTAACACAGCACAGGATCAGGCACCACAGGGCCACCGGTCCGGTAAATGGAATGCCGCTAGATTTCATGCGAAAGAGGTTTGTCAATTAAAACGGGTAATTGAAAATTTTTTTGCGGTAATTTAATACCAAAAATTATATGTTGTACTCACCTGAAGCAGATTTTTCAATGTTATTTTCCCACTTTCCGTTTTTCTTTCCGGTTATTGAACGAAGTAAAAAAAAGGGTGGCGGGATGAATATCCTCATTATTCATAAAATTGTAAAAAATCGTGTTATTTGGCTGATGGGTGAAAGTATGTATTCAGTATATGACTGAATGATAGAATGATACTAAATATTGAAACAGACCTGCGATTTTCTCTGAAGTACTTGTCCAAACAAGAGACTACGTAGTAAACTACGTAGTATACTACGTAGTATACTACGTAGATAAATATATTATATATCAGAATAACAAAACAATATCGTTCACATATGTTCACAAAGCAGTAAATAATATTTACAGACTTAGTAAAACCCGGGGGCGAATAAATTTGTCTAAGCTTTTCTTCCTCTGGGATGGAAGCTGATGATGGCTTCCCGCAGGTATTCCCTGTCGAGGTGGGTGTAAATTTCAGTTGTGAGGATGGATTCGTGTCCGAGCATTTCCTGTACCGCCCTCAGGTCAGCGCCCCCGTCAATAAGGTGTGTGGCGAAGGAATGGCGAAATGTGTGGGGGCTGACATGTTTTTTGATGCCTGCCTGTGATGCCAGGTTTTTCACGATTTCAAACACCATGGCCCGGGTGAGCCGGTGGCCCCGCCGGTTCAGGAACACAATGTCTTCTTCCCCGGGCCGGATGTTCAGGTTCCCGCGGCGGATTTCCAGCCAAAGGCCGATTTCTTTCAAGGCTTTGCTGCCGACAGGGACCATCCGTTCCTTATTGCCTTTTCCCTCAATCCGGATGAATTCTTGTTTGAAGTAAAGGTTCGACAACTTCAGATTCACCAGTTCGGATACTCGCAAACCGCAGCTGTACATGGTTTCGATCATGGCTTTGTTCCGCTGGCCGGTGGGGCTGCTCAGATCGATGGTTTGCAGCATGGCATCAATCTCGTGCACGCTGAGTACCTCTGGCAGTTTCCGGCCGATTTTCGGCGTTTCCAGCTGTGCCGACGGATCGGATGGTATTTTATCATCCAGCAGCAGGTAACGAAAAAATGACCGGATACCTGAAACAATACGTGCCTGCGAGCGGGCCCCGATGCCCAGGGTGGACAGTTCTACCAGGTATTCCTGCAGGAGTTCCGGTCTGACTTCTTCCGGCGGACGACCGGGGTGCTGACTTTTCAGCCAGGAGGTAAACCCTTTTACATCCCTTTCGTAGGCTTGCAGGGTATTCGGGGAAACCGATTTCTCTAGACGCAGGTAACTCAGATACGACCGGATATATTCCTGCCAGATGCTCATAACGGATGGATTCTTCCCGAAATTAATGAAAATTCGCCGACCGCTGCGTTTTCTGGCTGCAAGTTCTTATTTTTATTGCCAGGAAAGCCAACCTGTTCATGCCATGAAAATCATGATCATAAACGGTCCCAACCTGAACCTTCTGGGAAAGAGGGAGCAGGAGAAGTACGGAACCCGTTCGTTCGAAGAGTATCTGAAACTATTGAAGGAACTGTATCCTGCCTATACCATCGATCATTTGCAGTCGAACGTGGAGGGGGAACTGGTCACCCATATCCAGGAAGCCGGCTTTGCCTGTGACGGCCTGGTGATCAATGCCGGCGGATACTCCCACACATCGGTGGCACTGGCCGATGCGGTGGCGGCCGTGCCTGCCCCGGCCATTGAGGTGCATATTACCAACCTGCTGACCCGCGAACCCTTCCGGCATACCTCCCTGGTTGGCCGTGCATGCCGGGGGTCGATTATGGGCCTGGGCCTGGATTCCTACCGCCTGGCCATCGAAGCCCTTCGCGTGATCATGCAAAAATAGACCATTCCCACCGCATCCCTACCAGCTCACACCTTTGCTCCTCCGAATTTTCCCCGCCGGTTCCATAATTGTAATAATTTATTGTAATTTTGGATGGACAGAAGGTTTAGGAACTCCGGGGAATATGCTGAAGGGATTGTTGTGGATCTTGCTTTTTCAGGTCTTTCTGACCCATCCGGTACACGTATCGGTTACCCATATTGAATACGATGGGGAATCAGGGAAATTCCGGATATCCTTTAAGGTATTTACCGACGATTTCATGGATATTATCCTGAAAAAGTACGGATATGCACTGGATCCCGGCCTGGATTGGAATCAGGAAGACGACCGGGAGGTGATTTCGAGATATATCAACGAAAGCTTTGGCCTGAAGGCAAATGGGAAAAAAAATCTTTCCCTGGTTTTTCATGGTATGAAAAAAAATGAAGAGGCAGTGTGGCTGGAATACGAAACTTCATCGGTCAGAAATCCGGCAGAGCTGCTTATTGTGAACAGGATCTTGCTTGATATGTTCCACGACCAGACTAACCTGGTGATTCTGGGTGTGAACTCTTTTGAGAGGGGATACTGTTTTTCCCACCAGGTACAGGAAACCCGGGTTACCCTGGAATGAACAGGTTTAGCCTATGAAAATGTATAAAATACGGTTGGTCTCCGCCCTGTTGTGGCTTATTCCGGTTTTGCAGGTTTTTTCAACCCATAACCGGGCCGGGGAGATCACTTACCGGCAGTTATCGGGATTTACTTTCGAGTTTACCATTACCACCTATACCTATACGAAAAGTCCTGCTGATCGCAGCCAGCTGGAAGTGCAGTGGGGCGACAATACTACTTCCATAGCTCCGCGGATACCTCCTCCGCTTATACTGCCCAACGATTATCAGAAAAATACTTACAAAGCCACCCACACATTCCCCGGGCCGGGTGTTTACGAGGTGGTAGTGGAAGACCCCAACCGGAACTACGGGGTGATCAACATTCCCAGTTCGGTGAATGTGGTGTTTTCCATCAAAACCGTTTTGCTGGTGAATCCACAGGTGGGGCAAAACAACACACCCATTTTGCTGAATCCTCCGTATGACAAGGCCGCTGTGGGGCATCTTTTCATCCATAATCCGGCAGCCTATGATCCTGACGGCGACAGCCTGTCATACAGACTGGCCATCTGTACCCGGGAGGGGGGAGAACCCATTTCAAACTATACGTTTCCAACAGCCAGCGATACCTTTTATGTGGACGAGGTGACGGGGGATCTGGTATGGAAAAATCCGGTGAAGGAATGGCAAAAGAACGGCGAATTCGACCGGGGGATTTACAATGTGGCCATGAACATAGATGAATGGCGGAACGGGATTAAAATCGGGACCATCCACCGGGATATGCAGATCGATGTGTACGAGACTGAGAATGATCCGCCGGTGAACGGGCCGTTGAACGACCTGTGTGTGGTGGCCGGGGATTTCATAAGTTTCGAAGTGACGGCCACCGACCCCAACAACGATATGATCACCCACTGGGATACGGGGGGTGTGTACCAGGTTTCGGAATCCCTGCCTGTGTTTACCACGGTTTCTTCCGATTCGGGAACAATTACCTCCCGCTTTGATTGGCAGACCACATGCAGCCATGTGCGGGGAGTTCCATACAACTGGCTGGTGAAAGCGGAAGATGTGAACGAGGATATTTCCCTGGTGGATATTGATAACATCAATATCCGGGTGATCGGTCCACCGCCCGGTCCTCTGGAGGCCATCCCCTCCCACCGGTCTATCCTGCTGAAATGGTCACCCTGTGCATGCGATAACGTGGTGGGCTATGATGTGTACCGCAGGACAGGCAGTACCGGTTATATTCCCGACTCATGCGAATACGGGGTGCCGGCCTACCTGGGTTATCACAAAATCGGAAGTACTTCTTCCTGGCAGGATACCGTTTTTGTTGATGACAATAGCGGCAACGGGCTGCTGCAGGGTACGGAATACTGCTACCTGGTGGTGGCTGTTTATCCCGATGGGACTCCCGGGATAGCTTCAAATGAAGCATGCGGGATTCTGGTGCAGGGAACCCCCGTCATAACCAATGTGAGTGTGACCGATACTGATCCGGCTGCCGGGAACATTTACCTGGCCTGGGTCAAACCCCGGGATCTGGATACCATCCCCGCTTACGGCCCCTATGAATATCGCATCTACCGTGCCGAAGGGATATGGGGAACTGATTTTACACAGATACACAGCTTTGCAACGGCCGATCTGGAAGACACTACATATAATGATTTGAATATCAATACACAGGATTTCGCATACCATTACCGGGTGGAACTTTACAACGATGAACCCGGCAACCGCTTTATGATCGGCGAGCCCGGTACCGCTTCCAGCCTGTTTCTTCACCTGGTGCCGGGGGATAATAAAATGAAGATCTTTTTCCGGAAAAACGTCCCATGGCTGAATACCCGCTATGTGGTTTACCGGCAGAACCACTCCACCCTCCTGTTCGACTCCATCGGGGTGGTTTCCGATTCGGTGTATGTGGATACCGGCCTGGCCAACGGAGTTGAATTCTGCTACCTGGCCAAAAGCATCGGCACATACAATCAACCGGGGATTCCTGACTCGTTGATCAATTTTTCCCATGAAAACTGTGGCACACCGGTAGACATGGAACCTCCGTGTCCGCCTGATCTGACCGTTTATTCTGTTTGCGACAGCTTCTACAATGTGCTGCATTGGGCTATTCCTGAAGGTGAATGCGGGGAAGACATTGTGAAGTATAACCTGTTTTATACCCCGCTGTACAACGGCACCCTGCAGCCCATAGGAACGGTGGAAGAGCGGGAAACCACTGTTTTTCACCATTACCCGGAAGAAACCATGGCCGGATGTTATGCCATGACGGCGGTCGACTCATTCGGAAATGAAAGTGCTCTGTCGGCCCGCATTTGTATTGATGAATGTTCCTATTTTGAACTGCCCAATGTGTTCAGTCCGAATAACGACGGTGACAATGATTTCTTCCGGCCGAAGGCCTACCGTTTTGTCAGGGCGGTGGACATTCAGATATTCAACCGCTGGGGGGAGCTTGTTTTTGAGGGATCGTACGATGATCCTTCGGAATTTATCTGGAACGGGCAGATCAGGAATACCGGGAAAATCGTTTCCCCGGGAGTGTACTATTATATTTGTGATGTGACCGAGCAACGGCTCACGGGGGAGGAAATAAGGAATATAGTTGGATTTGTTTATGTGTTCACCGAAAAAAATCCGCCGGTTCATGTGGAAAAATGATCCGTCATTCTGCATAGGCAGGAGCTTGATCCTGTTACTGATGGTGCTGGCAGGTCTTGTCAGAACGTCAGCCGTATTTCCGCAGGAGCGGAACGATGCCCTGATCCGGGCCATGGTGGAAATGGAACGGTCACACTATGACCGTGCCCTGGAGGAGCTGGCCCGGGCCGAAGAGGCGGGAACGGAACTGGCGGAGGTTTTCAGGCTGCGTGCCCGGGCCTGTATGGCTCTGAACCGAATGGACGATGCCGCCGGTGAACTGGAAGAGCTGGAATCATTGGATCCGGTGCAGGCTGCCTATGAATGGGCCAGGTATTATGCCCTGACGGGAAACGATTCCCTGGCGGTTACTTCGCTGAGAACCTATCTGGGATTCCGCGATAAGCTACCGAGAAAGGAAATCATGACCGATGAAGCTTTTCGCCGCCTGGAAAGAACCCGGCTGTGGGTTTCGCTCTGGCAAACCGACTGGTATGGTGAAGCCGGTGAAGTGCTTACGGAAGCCGAATACCTGTATTCAAGGGGTATTTACAGTGAGGCCCTGCAGGTGGCCGATGATGCTATCCGGCAGGGAATGGACGATGCCCGTCTGTACCTTGTCAGGGCCCGATGCCATGAGCATCTTTCAAATAACCGGGCTGCTTCCGGCGATTATACTGCGGCTCTGGCAAAGTCGGGTGGAAAGTCTGCCTTCTTCCGGGAAAGGGGGTTGTTTTATTTCCGCACAGGCGATCTCTCCTCCGCGCTGAACGACCTGAACCGGGCCGTCTCGGCCGAGCCGCACGACCTTGGCCTGATGATCGAACGGGCCGCAGTGCTGGCTTCCCTGGGACGGTATGATCAGGCAAAAAATGATTATGATGAGGTATTGTCGT
This sequence comes from Bacteroidales bacterium, assembly GCA_049975425.1. Lineage (GTDB taxonomy): Bacteria > Bacteroidota > Bacteroidia > Bacteroidales > VadinHA17 > HyVt-105. The sequence goes on along the minus strand of JBNGDI010000005.1, from coordinate 38,306 downwards.
TCAGGGAAAACGATACAGAGCTGATCAGAAAGGCGGGCCGAACCATGCTGGAGGCGGGGCAGGCCCTGAAAGCTCTGGAATATTTCAACCGCAACCTTGCCCTCGACCGCAGCCGGCCCGAATTTTTCATCGACCGGGCAGAAGCATACATGATTACCCGAATGTGGAAGCATGCGTACGATGATTTTTCGCAGGCCCTGGACCTGGATCCGAACATTGGCCGGGTCTATCTTAACCGAGGGAAGGTCAGCCTTTCCATGAACGATCCGGAGGGTGCCTGTTACGACTGGAACAGGGCAGCCCGTCTGGGAGAGAGGGAGGCTGTCCTGCTGTTGCAGGAACATTGCCGGTAAAGTCTCGTCAGAACCCGTAAATACTGAATCCTCCGTCTACCGCAAGGGTTTGTCCGGTAATGTACGATGAAGCCGGCATGCAGAGAAAGGCCACTGCAGTAGCCACCTCTTCGGGTTTTCCGATCCGCTTCATCGGGGTCCTGTTCAGTACTTCCTGCAGATAATCCAGGTTTTTCAGGACCTGCCGGGCAAGGGGGGTATCAATATACCAGGGAGCAACGGCATTGACCCTGATCCCGTGAGCGGCCCATTCAACCGCCAGGTTGCGGGTCATCTGGACCATTGCCGCTTTGGTCATTCCGTATACCACGCCGGTGCGGATATGGGTTAACCCGGCCACGGATGAGATGTTGACAAGGCTGGCCCGACCCGATTTTTTCATCAGTTGGTGAGCTTGCCGGGCCAGGCTGAATGCGGAATACAGATTGGTTTCCATGATCTGCCGGATTTCCTGTTCGGAGTATTCCAGGGCTTTTTTCCTGATATTCATCCCCACATTGTTGACCAGGATATCCAGCCTGCCCCATTTTTCTTCAAGCATGCTCACCAGGGTTTCACGTTCGCCGGGAATGGTAACATCGGCCGCCATACCTTCCACAGTGTATTGACCGGCGAGTTCCTGTGTCAGATGGCGGATATCTTTTGGGTTTCTGGCTACCGGGAACACCTCTGCTCCCAGTTCCAGAAACATGTCGAGGATGGCTCTTCCGATCCCTCTGGTGGCCCCTGTGATCAATGCCTTTTTACCAGTCAGGTTCCAGTCATTTTGTAACATGGTGTTTGACTTTTATTCGGATACCGCTCGATAAACGGTAATTTTCCCCCTAATCACATGATCCAGGTTCAGGGAACTGACCCCCACTTTTTTCCCTGAGAACCCGGTGTTTTGATGTGCCAGTTCGAATTGTCCTCTTCCTTTAACACGGTAAACAATGGCGGTATGATGATTGTAATTTTCTGTATAGGTGGTAAGGCCTTTGGTATACTGTACCATCACTTTTTCGAACCGGACGATATCACCCGGCAGAACTTCCTCTTTCCGGTATTTCACCACCTTCCCGAAACCGTAACTTCCGTCCCAGCTGGCTCCGCTGCGGTCAAGAGCCTGCCTTGCCAGGTCCCAGCATTCTCCGCGGTCGACCCGGGTTCCCACCACACTTTCCACATATTGCAGAATACGCTGGTTCAGAGGGGGTATCCGGCCGGTATTTTGAGGATAGAGGGGGCCGGTAAAAACCGTGAACAGGAACAGAAACAGCAGATATGCCTGAATTTGTGTTCTCATGATTCGAGGACTTTCACGATTTTCGAATAAAGCTCGCCGGGATTGAAGGGTTTGAGTATGAGGTCGTTCATTCCTGAAGATATGATCTTTTCCTGTACCTCGTTCATGAGAGAGGCCGTCAGGGCCACAACAGGGATGGTTTTGCCGTTGGGCATGGATGAACGAATATGCCGGGTGGCTTCATAACCGTCCATTACCGGCATTTGCAGGTCCATCAGTATCAGGTCAAAGGTATTTTTTCCCAGGTATTCCACGGCTTCTTTTCCGTTCCCTGCCTCGGTGATCTCCATGCCCCATTTCCTGAGAAATTTGTAGGCTACCAGCCTGTTGATCTCATTGTCTTCCACCAGGAGCACCTTCTTTCCCTTGAGTTTTTCATAGCTGATCTTTCCGATATCGTCGGTATCGCTGATATGCTTCAGGCTACTGTTCCTGAAGGACAGGGTGAAATAAAACCTGGAACCTTTTCCCGGTTCGCTTTCTACCTGGATGCTGGAATTTTTCAGGCGCAGGAGTTGTTTGCATATAGCAAGCCCCAGGCCGGTTCCTCCATATTTTCGGGTAGTATCGGGTGTTGCCTGTACGAAGCTGTCGAATATTTTTCCGATATTATCAGGCGATATCCCGATTCCCGTATCGGATACGGAAAATTCGATACAGGTTGTCTTTTCATCGGAACGGGCCACCCTGGCTGAAAGAGATACCTTTCCCTGTTCGGTGAATTTCATGGCATTCGACATCAGATTGGTCAGCACCTGATTCAGCCTCAAGGGATCACCTATCACAATTTTAGGAACATCTGATTCAATGTGGCATTCGAGCTGAATGTTTTTATCGGCCGCCTTGAAAACGAACGACTGCCTGAGGCCTTCCAGGAGACTGTGCAGGTCGAAATCGGCTTCCTCGAATGCAATTTTGCCGGCTTCAATTTTGCTGAAATCGAGCACGTCGTTGATCAGCACCAGCAGGTTTTCGGCAGAGAATTTGAGCGAGTGCAGGTTTTCTATCTGGTCAGGGCGTGGGTTCTCCTGCAGCAGAAGGTGAGCCATGCCGATCACCGCATTCATGGGCGTCCGTATTTCGTGGCTCATGGTAGAAAGAAACTGCTGCTTGGCACGGGCGGCCTCTTCGGCAATTTCCTTGGCCCTGATCAGCTCTTCCTGGGTTTCTTTCAACCGGGTAATATCGATGATCACAGCCAGGGTTTCGCGGAACCGGTTGGATTCATCGAACAGGGGGGAGGCATGGACCAGGGTTTCCACCGGGGTGCCGTCTTTTCTTATGAGAGTTATTTCGTACTGGCTTTCCAGTCCCGACATTCTTTTTAATGTTTGTTCTCTGAAATACTGGTATTTTTCAGAGGTAGTGATGGCTGAAAGATTTTTGCCGGTGAGTTCCTCAGGGTCGTATCCCAGCATTTCCGCGAAAGCGGCATTCACATAGTTGAGGTTTTCATCGGTATCGGTAATGCCGATGCCGGCAATGGTGGTTTCGGCCACTGCACGATATTTTTCCAGGCTGTTGTGTAGTTCAGATTCAGCTTTCTTCCATTCGATGGCAATTCCTATCTGATCGGCGATGAATTCGAGAATGCCCAGATTTTCCCGGCTGTAGGCATCGGCATTCTGATAGTTTTGCAGGCTGATAATGCCGATAACTTCCTTTTTCGATCGCAGGGGAACACCCATCCATACTTTGCAGTTGGTTCCCACCAGTTCAATTTCTCCCTCCTCCTCCAGCTTTTTCATATCAGCAGTCTTGAGCAGCATGGATTTGCGTGTTCTGATCACATAGGAGGTAATGGTTTTCCCGGCGGGGATATTATTGAATTTGTCTTTTTCATCGCGGAAGAAAGGCAGACTGATGCTGTTGTTTTCCTTGTCATACAGGGCGATGAAAAAATTGGTGGTATCCATCAGCTTGCTGAGCTCCTTTTTGATCACCAGGAACAGTTCTTCGAGGTCTTTGGTGGTGATCACAGCCTTGGAAATGGTGTTGACCATTCGCTGTACCGTTTCGGCTTTTTTCCTTTCGGTAATGTCCCTGTAAATACCGAATACGCCAACCTGGGCTTTGTTGACGATTATGGGAGTTCCCAGGATGGACACATCTACCAGGCTTCCGTCCTTTCTTACCCGTTTCGACTCAAGTTCCATCTGTTTCCCTCCGGCAATGGTACGGGTTACTTTTTCTGCCTGTTTGAGGTATTTGCCCGGGGCTACCAGCTGGTCAAGGTTTTTCCCGATGGCTTCCTCCCGGGTGTACCCGAACAGTTTTTCGAATTCCGAGTTGATCTGAAGAATGGTGCTTTCATTGTTCAAAAGCACAATGGCCTCGGGGGCGCTCTCGATCAGTTCGGCGAGATAGGCTTTTTCGGTTTCCAGTTCCTCCTGGGTCTTTTTTCTTTCGGTAATATCAATAAGAACGCCACGTAAACCGACCGGCTTGTTTTCATGGAAAATGAGACTGATAAAGATCTGTGCCGGGAATTCCGTGCCGTCTTTTCTGATGACTGTACATTCCAGCGGGTTTTCATCCGATTCGCGCCTGATAATCCGGTTTAATTTTTTCCTGATCTCAGGCAGCTCCTTTTTGTTGATCAGATCGAAGAAGGACACTCCCTTTTCCACTTCCCCGGGCGTATGCCGTGTGGTTTTGAATGCGAACTGGTTGGTAAAGGTGATGGTTCCGTCGAGTCTGGCTTCGAATAGCATCAGGGGCAGCATCTCGGCCAGTTCACGGAACCGCTGTTCGGATATTTCCAGCTCTTCTTCTGCCAGCTTGCGTTCGGTGATGTCGTTAATAATGGTTAGCAAACAGGGCTGTCCGCGAAGCATGATGGTTTCGGCAGAAAACAGGCCGTAGCGAGGTTCTCCCGATTTGGTTTTGATGGTGACCTCGAAATCCCTTACCTTGCTAAGTTTTTTGAGTTTCCTTAAAAATTTGTCGCTCTGAACCAGGTCAACAAACAGTTGCAGTTCGGATGAGGTGTGTCCGACGATTTCCTCCCTGCTGTATCCCAGATTATTCAGGAAACTCTCGTTCACATCGATGTACTGGCTGTTCTCGAAATTGCTGATGGCCATCAGGGCGGGATTGGAATGAAAAGCCTTAAAAAACATTTCTTCGGCCAGGCTTTTTTCCGTATCCGGGAACAGGCCTTTTGTTACCTCAACCGCCCTGATCAGCCGGTGAGGTTTTTTCCGCCAGGTCCATTCCGTTTGTGAACAGTGAAGATATAGGGTTTCGCCGGTTGCGCTTTCAAGTTTCAGGTACAGGGCGGGGACAGGTTTTCCGGAAGGATGTTCCAGCCATTTATTTATGTCATTATGCTGATAATCAGGGAATATCCTGTAGAACAGTTCGCCTGCGAGATCAGTGTGCGACCTGCCCGTACGGCTCACCGCCAGAGGGTTGGCGGTAACGATCCGGCCTTCGGCTGTGAGCAGGAATAGCAGATCATGAAAATGCGGGATGTTCTTTAAGTGAGGATCTTCTCGCCAGAGATTCATTTTTTTATGGTTGGCCCCCTTTTTTCTCTTATTTATTTCGGGTAAATTGTCCATAGCTGCATTGCCGCATCGTATGGTTTTAAGTATATACGGAAAAAAGCCTGAAAAGATAGGAAAAATTTTAAAAAATTATTCCTTTTTTCGTATTCTTCCCCGGCTTTTTGCATGGTCAGTGTCCTGTTACATGGATAAGGCCTTTTCCCTGCCGCGCAATCCTTCCTATCATACCAGCCCGGTTTATTCCGGCCGAATGCAAATCCCTTATTACCTGTTCTGCTTCCGTTTCGGGCAGAGTGAACAGCAAACCGCCCGATGTTTGCGCATCACACAGAATCAGTTTTTCTGTTGTGGAAATCCCGGGCGGCCAGGCAATGTGTCCCTCCAGGTAAGCCAGGTTGTTCCGTGTGCCTCCCGGGATCAGTCCGGCCCGGGCAAGCGATTCCACTCCTTCGATCAGCGGTACCGAACGGATGAAAATTTCGGCTTCTGTTCCGCTGTTCCGGACCATTTCGTATAGATGGCCGGTCAGCCCGAAACCGGTGACATCGGTGCAGGCGCTGACCGGATATCGCGACAGTATTTCGGCGGCTTTCCGGTTCAGTTCCGACATCAGGTGTACGGCCTGTTCTTCCAGTTCGGGGCTGACCGCCTTTCTTTTGATACCGGTGGTAATGATGCCGGTGCCGATGGGTTTGGTGAGCACGACGGCATCGCCCGGTCTGGAACCTTTGTTTCGTAGAATACGCGTCGGATCGGCTGTTCCGGTGACAACCAGCCCGTATTTGGGCTCGGGGTCATCGATGGTGTGGCCGCCCAGGATTTCTATTTCCGCTTCCCTGCATTTGTCTGAGGCTCCTTTCAGAATCTTTTCCAGAACCTCCAGTGGCAGTCTGGAGGAAGGGAAACCCACGATATTCAGGGCAAAGAGGGGCATTCCTCCCATGGCGTATATGTCGCTCAGTGCATTGGCGGCGGCAATGGCCCCGAAATTGTAAGGGTCGTCAACAATGGGTGTGAAAAAATCAAGGGTTTGTATTAGCGCCGTATCCTTGATCATAAATACGGTGGCATCGTCGGAGGTGCTCTGGTCGGCCAGCACCCGGGGATCGTTCGATGGAGGGAACGAGGACAGCAGCCTTTCGAGAGTCTGAGGGCGCATTTTGCAGGCACAACCCAGCCCGCTGGTAAATGAGGTAAGGGCAATGCTGTTCATCATCTGTTTTGTGCCTGTGGTTGTTTCGGTTTCCCGTGTCTGAAGTGAAGAGACCAGGGTGGTGAGGGCGCTGAGGGCAGAGTCAATTTCCTTCTCTGTGGTAGGTTTGCCCACGGAAAAACGGATGGTTCCCCGGGCATATTCGTTGGGAACCCGCATGGCCTGAAGTACATGTGATACTGTGGTGTGTTCCGCATGGCAGGCAGCACCTGCCGAAGCAGCCAGCTGCGGCAGACCCGAGAGAATGGTTTCGGCTTCCATGTTCAGGAAGGAAACACTGAGGGTGTTGGGCAATCCGCCTGCCGGATCCCCGTTGATCCGGACCCCTTTGATATGTTCAGTGATTCCCTGCATCAGCCTGTCTCTCATTTGCCGCATGTGGCGCATGTTTTTTTCCAGGTCGCGCCGGGCGATCTCGCAGGCTTTGCCGAGTCCCACAATCTCCAGCACATTTTCCGTCCCTGCCCTCAGGTTCCGTTCATGATCCGCCCCATGGATCAGTTTTTCCAGTACGGTCCCCTTTCTGATGTAAAGCGCCCCCGTACCTTTCGGACCGTACAGTTTATGACCCGCCAGGGAAAGCAGGTGCACATGCATCCGGTTCACATCTGTGGGAATCTTTCCGGCCGACTGTGCGGCGTCGGTATGGAAAAAAAATCCGTGCCGGGCTGCCAGTTTGCCCGCTTCTTCCACAGGTTGCACGGTTCCCACTTCGTTGTTGGCATGCATCATGGAAAGCAGGATGGTATCCTCCCTGACCGCTTTTTCCAGATCGGAGACATGCACCATCCCTTTTTCATCCGGATCAACATACGTTACTTCAAATCCCTGTTTTTCCAGGTAGCGGCAAACCTCGAGTGTGGCCGGATGCTCCACCGATGTGGTGATGATGTGTTTTCCCCGGGATGCGTGGGCCAGGGCTATCCCTTTTATGGCCATATTGTTCGATTCCGTTCCGCCGCTGGTGAAAATGATTTCGCCGGGGAAAGCATGAAGAAGGGCTGCCACCTGTTCCCTGGCCTTTTCAACTGCCTGCCGGGTTTCGATGCCGTACCGGTGCGTGCTGGAAGGATTTCCGAAATACCGGTCGAGGTATGGTTTCATGGCATCGATCACCTCCGGATCAAGGGGGGTGGTGGCGTTGTAATCAAGATAAATGGTGTTCATAACCTGTTTTTTTCCTTTTGCATCTTCTGATAATACAGGCAAAAGCTGTTAAGTCCGCATTCTTCACAGCGCGGTTTCCTGGCCTGGCAGATATACCGGCCGTGCAGAATAAGCCAGTGGTGCGCCAGTGGGATCTGCGATTCGGGAATATGCTGTACCAGCTGCTTTTCGGCTGCCAGGGGAGTGGCGGCTTTTACAAGCCCCAGGCGGTTGGCCACCCTGAAGACATGGGTATCGACGGCCAGTTTGGGCAGTTTGAATACTACCGAGGCAATTACATGGGCCGTTTTTCGTCCCACGCCGGGCAGGGATTGAAGGCTGGCGGTATCGGAAGGGACCTGGCCGCTGAAATCGCTGACCAGTTTGCGGGCCATGCCGCACAGATGCTTTGCCTTGTTGTTGGGATACGTGCAGCTTTTGATATATGGAAAAATGTCTTCGGGTTCGGCTGCAGCCATAACTTCCGGAGTGGGAAACCTTTCGAGCAGGGGAGGGGTGATCATGTTCACCCGTTTGTCGGTGCACTGGGCGGAGAGAATCACCGCCACAAGCAGGCTGAAAGGATCTGAATATTCCAGTTCGGTTTCAGCTACCGGCCGGTTTTCCCTGAACCAGTCCAGGACCATTTTGAACCGTTCTTTCCTTGTCATGATATTTTGTTTAACCCGGAAATGCTTTCAGCAAAGATCGTTATTTCAAACAAAACGAAATAAAGAATAAAATTTCAGAAGTCCGTGTTGGATTTCAAAAAAAGAATAATTAGGTTTGATGCCTGAAAAGGAAGAGATGAAGCAATTTATGAACATATTTATCTATTATTATTTCGTGTCACTGAAACGGACGGGATAAACTGCATATTGCAGGAAAAGAAAATAGCATCCCGTCCCGATCGACGGGATTTTTTGTTTTTATGAAACATCAGGGAACATATTATTATTTTTTCTATTTCCCGCCGGAAAACCGGGGGCAGGTGAGCTGTCTTTTCATACATGCTGAACTGGTCCCGGGTGTTTCCCGGGATTTTTTTTATCCGCTGTATGACCATGAGCACAATGTTTGAAAAAGCGCTGAGAATATCCGGCGTGGGAGAATATTATTTTTCCGGCAAGCTGGCGCAGATCAGGCGCATGAAGGAGGATGGGCTGGATGTGATCAACCTGGGTATCGGCAGCCCCGATCTGCCCCCCCATCCCGGGGTGTTGAAAACCCTGCCGGAAACCGCATCAGAGCCCGGGGCACACGGATACCAGCCATACCGTGGAGTTCCTGAACTGCGTGAAGCGGTGGCCGGCTGGTATGCAGAGCGGTTTGGCATTTTCCTTGATCCGGAGAGGAATATTCTGCCCGTCATGGGCTCAAAGGAAGCCATCCTGCAAATTTCACTGGCTTACCTAGATCCGGGCGATGAAGTGCTGGTTCCCGATCCCGGGTATCCGGCTTATTCGGTACTTGCCCGTATGGCAGGAGGTATACCCAGGACCTACCGGCTGAATGAGCACAACGGGTGGTTGCCCCGGCTGGAAGAACTGGAGGAAGAGGGGTTGGAAAAAGTGAAACTGATGTGGGTGAATTACCCGCACATGCCAACAGGCGCTCCGGCTCACAGGGATTTTTTCGGAAAGCTGAGGGACTTCGGCAAAAAGAATCACATCCTGATCTGTAACGATAATCCATACAGTTTTATCCTGAACCGGGAGCCTCTCAGCCTGTTTCATGAAAACGGCCCGGAACCGGGGCTGGTGGAGTTGAATTCCCTGAGCAAATCACACAACATGGCGGGATGGAGGATCGGTTTCATTGTGGCCCATGAAAGCCACATCGCTGACATTCTGCTGGTCAGCAGCAATTACCAGAGCGGCATGTTCCTGCCCGTGCAGCGGGCGGCAGCAACTGCGCTCCGCCTGGGTGATGCCTGGTACGAGCAACTGTACAGGGTTTATGACGAACGGCGCAGAATGGCAGAATCCCTCATGAATTCGCTGTGTGCTGAGTTTGAACCTTCCCAGCAGGGGATGTTTCTGTGGGGCAGGCTGCCGGGGCATGATCCCGATGACAGGGTGTTTTCCGACCGGCTGCTGGAGCAGGCCCTGGTTTTTGTTACCCCGGGCTCCGTGTTCGGACAACAGGGAAAAGGCTATATCAGAATTTCCCTGTGTTCGCCTGCAGAAATACTTGAAAAAGCTGCGAAACGAGTTGTACATTTATAATATTAACTGAGATAAAATGGAACAGATCCATCTTGAACTGGAACCTTTGCTGCCGGCGGGACACATGCAGCAAAAACCCATGATCATTGCGGGACCCTGCAGCGCCGAGTCGGAAGAGCAGGTGATGAGAACTGCCGGGGAACTGAAAAAAGCCGGAGTACAAATTTTCCGGGCCGGTATCTGGAAACCCCGTACCCGCCCGAATGCCTTCGAAGGGGTGGGTTCCAGGGGACTCAAATGGCTTGAAAAGGTGAAAAAGGAGCTGGATATGCTGGTAACCATCGAAGTGGCCAATGTGAAGCATGTATACCAGGCTTTGCGATACGGCATCGATATGCTGTGGATCGGGGCCCGAAGTACCGCCAATCCTTTTGCCATTCAGGAAATTGCCGATGCCCTGGAAGGAACCGAAGTGCCGGTGATGGTGAAAAACCCGGTGAACCCCGACCTGAATCTGTGGATCGGGGCCCTGGAAAGGCTGAACGGGGCCGGGATCCGGAAACTTGCTGCCATTCACCGCGGGTTCAGCCGCTTCGGAACCAATACCTACCGCAATGATCCGCACTGGCAGATACCTGTGGAACTGCGCCGGCGGGTGCCGGGACTGCCGATTATTACCGACCCCAGCCATATCTGCGGCCCCTGCGGGTTGATCTATGAAATTTCGCAGAAGGCTATGGACCTGGGATTTGACGGACTGATTATCGAATCCCATTTCGACCCGGCCTCGGCCCTGAGCGATAAAGAACAGCAGGTAACCCCGGATGAATTAAGCCGGATACTTAACCGCCTGATCATCAGAAAGGAAAAAAGCGATGACGAGGATTTCCTGACCGAGCTGGAAGAATTGCGCAGGCTGATTGACGAATGCGACCTCGAACTGGTAAGGCTACTGTCACAGCGGATGGATATCTCAGAAAAGATCGGCCTGCTGAAGAAAAAACAGAATGTAACCATCCTGCAAACGCAACGCTGGCAGGAGCTGCTGGATAATCGGATCAAAGCAGCTGCCGGCCTTGGACTGAGCAAGGAGGTTGTCGAAAAAATATTCATGGCTGTTCATCAGGAATCCATTAACCGGCAGAATAAGGTAATGAAAGCATAAATGATTAATATTGCAGGATAATGGGTCCCACTGCCATGAAAGAATTTATTGTCCGGGGGCAGACCGGAGTATCGCGTATACTCACGGGAATTACTTTTGAAAAGCTGCCGGAATACTTACCGGAAGGGAACGTAGTGATCATAAGCGATAACCGTGTGGCAGGCCTCTACGGATCACGTTTCCCGGAAGGTCTGCTTCTGACTGTGCAAACCGGAGAACGTTCGAAAAATTTGAATACTGTATCGAAGCTTTCACTGAAAATGATGCAGGCCGGGGTAGACCGGAGCTGGTTTCTCCTGGGCATAGGGGGAGGAGTGGTAACCGATCTGGCCGGGTTTGTGGCGGCTACCTATATGCGCGGTATTTCCTGCGGGTATGCGCCCACCACCCTGCTGGCGCAGGTGGATGCCGCCATCGGAGGGAAAAACGGGGTGAACCTGAAGAGGTACAAGAATATGGTTGGTACCATTAAACAACCCCGTTTTGTTCTGTGTGATCCGTCGGTTCTGAATACCCTGCCATCGGAAGAATGGAAGAACGGCTGGGCTGAGGTGATAAAACACGGACTGATTGCCGACCTTGATTACCTGGACATGCTGCAACGGGAAGGAAACCGGATAAGGGCAGGCAACCCGGAATTGCTCGCACGGGTCATTGAGGGATCGGTCAGGATCAAATCGGATATTGTGAACCGTGATGAGGCAGAAACGGGGATCCGCAGCCTGCTGAATTTCGGCCACACCGCAGGGCATGCCATCGAAAAAATGCTCCGGATCCCTCACGGAAAGGCAGTCAGCCTGGGGATGGTGCTTGCGGCCGGGATATCCCGCATGCTGGGCCTGCTCCGCCGGGAAGATGTGAAGGATATTGCAGATTTGCTTCAGGACTACGGCCTTCCTGTCCGGATGAAAGTGCCTGCCGGAGAGCTGTTACGGGTGATGGCAGCCGACAAGAAGAAGAAGGATAAGCATATGAAATTTATTGTTCTTGAAAAACCAGGCCGGGCGAAACCTGTTGAAATTCCTGTGTCAAAGCTCGGGGAACTGGTCAAAGGGGCAGTAAAAGAATGTTTTGTATGAAGAAGGTCATTGAACAATTCTATCCTGCCGGGAAAATTCATATACCGGGTTCGAAAAGCTTCACCCAGCGGGCTCTGGCTGCAGCCCTGCTGGCCGATGGTGTTTCCGTGATCCGGAATCCGTCCCGCTCGGACGATGCCCTGCATGCCATGAAGGTGATTGAACGCCTGGGGGCCGCCATCGCAGACCGGGAGGCGGAACTGGAAGTAAAAGGAGGGTTTGCCCCGCTGGGCAATGAAGTGCACTGCGGTGAATCGGGGCTGGCCTTCCGTTTGTTTTCAGCCATTGTGGCACTTCATGATGCGGAGATGGTGGTGAAAGCCGGGGGTACTTTGAGATACCGCCCCATGGATATGATAGAAAATTCTCTGCAGGAACTTGGCGTAAGGTGTAAAACGCACCGGGGCCATGCTCCTGTAAAGGTGCAGGGTCCGCTGAGGGGTGGGAAATCCCGTGTTGACGGTTCAAAGAGTTCCCAGTTTTTAAGCGGATTGCTGATGGCGCTTCCTCTGGCAGAAAATGATTCGGAGCTGGAAGTTGACAGCCTGAAAAGCAAACCCTATGTGGATATGACACTGGAAGTGCTGGAATCGTTCGGTATCCGGATCGATCATACCGGTTACCGGTATTTCCATATTCCCGGGAGGCAGCGTTACCGCTCCTGCCGGTACACAGTGGAGGGCGACTGGAGCGGGGCGGCTTTTTTCCTGGTGGCTGGTGCACTGGGCGGACCGGTGGAGGTGACCGGGCTCGACCCGCAATCGGGCCAGGCCGACCGGGCCGTTCTGGATGTGCTCGAAAAAGCAGGGGCTAAACTGGAAATATCCGAGGAGAAGATCCGGGTATCGAAAGGGGAACTCCGGCCTTTTGATTTCGATGCCACCGACTGCCCCGATCTTTTTCCACCCCTGGTGCCGCTGGCAGCCCATGCACATGGAAAAAGTACCATCAGGGGAATAACCCGCTTATTTGCCAAGGAAAGCAACCGGGCCAGGGTGCTGGAAGAAGAGTTTGCCGGCCTGGGTGTGAAGGTGGAAACGGAAGGGGATGTGATGCAGATCACACCCGCCCCGCTCAAAGAAGGTGAGATCAATCCCCATGGTGACCACCGCATTGCCATGGCCGCGGCGGTGATGGCGGCCGGGGATGTTCCATGGGTTTCGGTTTCAGATCCCGGTTGCACGGCAAAATCATATCCCGCTTTTTTTGACGATATACAAAAAATCGGAGGAAACATCCTATGAACAGTTTCGGCAGAATGTTCCGCATAAATCTTATGGGGGAATCACACGGCCGGCTGGTGGGGGTGCTGATTGACGGGTGCCCGGCCGGCCTTTCCCTCAGGGAAGAAGATTTCCGCCCCGACATGGAACGGCGCAGGCCGGGGGCGAAAGGAACCACCGCCCGCCGTGATCCCGACCTGCCCGTGCCGGTTACAGGCGTTTTCCGTGGTTATACCACCGGCGCCCCCCTGCTGATATGGCTGGAAAACCGGGATACCCGGCCGGACGATTACAGCCGTTTTACGGAAGTTCCCCGTCCGGGCCATGCCGACATGACCGCGCTGCAGAAATTCGGTGGGTATGCCGATTACCGTGGGGGCGGCCATTTTTCCGGGCGGCTGACAGCCGCGCTGGTGGCTGCCGGGGTGGTGGCAAAAAAGCTGCTTGAACCGGTGAAGATAGAAGCCGTGCTGACTGAGGCCGGGGGAAGGAAGGACATTGATGCGGCGGTGGGAAAGGCCTTACAGGAAAAAGACAGTGTGGGAGGTATTGTGGAATGCCGGGTTAAGGGATTGCCGGCCGGTCTGGGAGAGCCGTTTTTCGACGGGGTGGAATCGCTGGTGAGTCACATCCTGTTTGCCATACCTGCCGTGAAGGGGGTGGAGTTCGGGGCCGGCTTTGCCGCTGCCGCCATGCGGGGCAGTGAGCATAACGATCCGCTGGTGGATTCCAGGGGTACAACCGCCACCAACCATGCCGGGGGCATCAACGGGGGCATCACCAGCGGGAATGAACTGGTGGTAAGGCTGGCGGTCAAGCCCGCTTCTTCCATTTCCCTCCCGCAGAAAACATATGATCTGAAAAAACAGGCCGCAACCACCCTGGAAATAACCGGGCGGCACGATGCCTGCATCGCCCTCAGGGTGCCGGTGGTGGCGGAGGCGGCCATGGCCGTGGTCCTGGCCGACCTGATGATGATTGAACAGGTGATTCCCCGGGTCTTACCCCGGCCAAAATCTTCAAAAGCATGAAAATACTGGTGGCGGGAGCCGGACACATGGGGTCGTGGTTTGTTGAATCGCTTTGTCTGGATCATGAAGTGGCCGTTTACGATAAGGTTCCACACAAACTGAAATATTTTTTTCATTCGCGGAAGCTGCTGCATCCGGAAGAAATCGGGGCATTTGCGCCGGAAATGATGATCAATGCAGTAAACCTGCAGCACACTCGCCAGGCGTTTGATGAACTGATCCCCTATCTTCCCGAAGGGTGCATTCTTTCCGACCTGGCCTCAGTGAAGAACGGACTCAGGGCCTATTATGCCGAAGCAGGTTTCCCGTATGTCTCTACCCATCCCATGTTCGGTCCAACTTTTGCCAATGTTAAAGCCCTGAGGAATCAGAATGCCATTATTATTACCGGCGGTTCTGCGGAAGGCGAGCAGTTTTACAGGGAATTTTACCGGAGCCTCGGGCTGAATATATTTTACTACAGTTTTGATGAGCACGACCGGGTGATTGCCTATTCCCTTTCCATTCCTTTTGTTTCCACCATGGTTTTTGCCGCCTGCATGAAACAGCAGGAAGTGCCGGGCACTACTTTCCGGAAGCACCTGGATATTGCCCACGGATTGCTTTCAGAAGACAGTTACCTGCTTTCCGAGATCCTGCTGAATCCCCATACCCTGGAACAGGTGGAAAAGGTATATTACCAGCTGAAGGAAGTGATGGATATGATTGGCCGGAAAGACACTCCCTCCCTGCATGCTTTTTTTGACCGGCTCAGGCAGAATGTGGGGATGGGAAAGAATCTGCCTGAAGGGAAAGATCAGCTTTCAAACCGGTGACAGGTTATTTCCAGAATCCTTTTTGTTTCACCGGTTATACGGAAACGGTGGTCGATGCGGTCACCCACAATCCAGATAATCCGGTCGCCCATGGCCAGTATCCAGGTCTTTTCCTTGTCTACCAGGCTGTATTTCCGGTCAATGAAAAAATCGCTCAGCTTTTTCAGGGCGTTCATGCCAAAAGGGTAGAAATAATCGCCCTTTTTCCATTTCCTCAGGATCAGGGGAAAGGTGATCAGGTCACGGTCCACACAGGCAATATCGGGGTCGGAAGGAATGGTATAACCGGGCGTATTTTCCAGAGTACGGAATGAGATCCGTATAGGCTCCTCCAGCGTACCGGTTCCTTCTTCAATGTAGTACATTTCCTGTTCCTCATCCTCTTCCTGGCGTGGCACCAGAATAAGGGCTTCTCTGTCTTTGATCAGCCGGTGGGTATGGCTATGGAACTGCTTCCCAGGCGAGGATGAAAGAGCGTGGAATACATCGTCGGCCTGGGCCGGGGAGAAATGAAACTCTTTTAACAGTTCATGAAGCACGGTTCGCGTGGCGGGTGTTTTCATCAGTTCATCCAGTTTGATCATGGAACGATCTCCCTGCTGAACCAGCAGGCGTTTTCTGATTATTTCCAGACTGTACAGGAATAGTTCTTCTGTTTCGGTAAACCGTTCGATATTTTCCACCATGGTTTCCTCGAACCGGGGATTCATTTCGGTGAATTCGGGGATGATATAATGCCTGATGCGGTTGCGTGTATAATAGGTTTCCTGATTGGACGAATCTTCCCGGAAGCTCAGGTTATGATTGCGGGCATACTGCAGAATTTCTTTCCTGCCTGCGAACAGAAGGGGCCGGAACAGGTTCCCCTGCAGCACCTTCATCCCGGTCATTCCCCTGATGCCGGTTCCCCGGGCCAGGTTGATCAGCAGTGTTTCCACCTGGTCGCTCCGGTTGTGTGCCAGGGCAACCAGGTCGTACCGGTTCTCCCGGCACAGTTGTTCAAACCAGGCATACCGCAGCTGGCGGGCGGCCATCTGGACCGACAGCCGGTTTTCCCCGGCATACTGGCGGGTTTCAAAGTGCTCAGAAAAAAACGGAACCCCGTACATGGAAGCCAGGGTTTTTACGAAGAATTCATCCTCATCGGCTTCTTTCTCCCTCAGCATGAAATTACAGTGGGCTATGCCGCATTTCAGGTCGGTTTGCATGAACAGGTGGGTCATAACCACCGAATCCACCCCCCCGCTTACTGCCAGCATGATGCGGCGTGTGGTAACTGGTAAATGCCGGCGGATGGTTTTGATGAACGATTCGTACATGGCTGAAGGGTTTATCTGAATGTAATGATATCAGGCCTGCCCGGGCCGAAATGAAAGGGTTCGAGTGTCCGTTCCCTGCCCAGGGTAACCGGGCTCCACCGGGCATCGGGCGGAATAACCGGGTAATAGGCCAATCTGATCTGAAAGGTTTCGAAAACCAGGCTGCTGTTCCGGATCCTGACCCCCACACCCAGTCCCCCGTACCATTCCGCAGGTATGATCCGGCCGGGTTCCGAACCAACCAGGGCCATATCGGTCCAGGCAAAAAAAGCAAAACGGAATCCATACAGCGTAAAGGGGGAAAAGGCCACGCTTTCAAGGTTCAGAGCCAGTCGTTTTGTTCCGCGCAGGCTGTCGCTCGACAATCCGCGGATCCCGTAATCGTTCGAAGCGCTGAGGCTTTCGTCGGTGAACCTTCTGATCCCCAGCGTATAATCAAGGTCGATAAAATTTCGTACCCGGTATTTTCCCGCGATCAGCAGGGGAGAAAAATAAGACGCCTTCACCTGGAACAGGGATTGTTCAAACATGCCGTCCCGGATGAAACCGCCGGCCGACAAACCGGCTGCCACATAGCCTACGGCGGGGTACTCTTTTCCCCCGGCCACGTGCACGGCCGTGTAACCCCGGGTGTTGAATTCGTTGATTTCCAGCCCCCCGGTCAGTTCCAACCGTGTGCCGTAGGAAATGTCTTCCGTTCTTCCGTAATTGTATATCAGATGGCTGGTAAAAAAGTTCTCCCGGCTGAAAGTGAGGCTTCCCAGCAACAGGTTTTTTGTGTGGTATTTATAGAAGCTGGTACGCATGATTTCCGGTCGCCTGATCATCCGGTTGGAAATAAACCTGCCGGCCACGACCACACGTGACCTGTTGCCCGGGTTCAGCAGAAAAGACCTTCCCAGCCAGTAGTCCTGGTATGTATAATCCACTTCTTCCGGCAAACCGGTGGTATCGTTCGGAATAAAATCGTGTACGTATTTTACCTGTGCACCCCCGGCGTAGCGGGTACGGGGGGTGAGGAAATTCCGGCTCAGGTGCAGTCCGTAGTTTTTTTTGCCGAAAGCATTGTAATAGTTCAGCCTGGCATGGATAAAGCTTCCCCACAGGTTGTTGATCCGGTATATCCCTTCATATCCGGTTTTGGTGTTGCGGTCGCCGTCCCACAGGAAATGGTTTTCCCATTCGTGTCCCGCTCCCAGGAAGTTGCGGTCGAAAAATTCGATCCTTCCTTCGTTCAGATCGTTCAGCATCATATCGAAACCCATGGAAAACACATCGCGCGTAATTACCAACAGGTCGACCGAATCAACACCTGCCCTTGATACCAGGATCCTGGCATCGTTTATAAACGGGAGAGAACGGAGTATCCTTTCGTTTTCAGCCAGGATCATGGGATCGATCGGGTCGCCTGTGTTGAATATCAGATTATTCCTTATGATCCTGTTTCGGGTGTTGATGTGCAGGGCATTCAGCCCTTTTCCCAGCCACCCTTCGTGGGTCAGAGTGGTATCATTGATGGTGGTTCCGAACGGTTCCAGTTTCATGATCCTGACTGAACGGATTTTCATTTCCGAGTAACTGCTGAAATAGGTTTCCACCGAGCGGGGAGGATCATTTTCTCCGGAAGCCCTGCTTGATGGGGTAACGAAAAATATTTCATACAGGCGGCGGGTCCAGATATTCCGTGAAGCCCTTACCATCAGGCTATCGTAAATTGCTGTTCGTTCCAGGTTTTGAAGCACCTCCGTTCTCAGGGTGTCGGTCACCAGGCTGTCGGCTTTTTCAAGTTGCGTGGTACGCGGGGGTATGGGTTTACCTGGTGGAATCGTGTCGGTCTGGCCCAGGATGTATGTCGAGGTAAAGGACAGACAGAGAAATGTCAGGCCCAGGCAACGAAATATGGGTTTCACTGGCAGCATCCGGAGAACCTTGCATGAATTACAAATATATTTATTCTGGACCGGATACGTAAGGGGACGGACCAATTGAAACGGTTTCACCAATGCCGCTTCCGGAATAGTTCCGGATTGTATTTACCTTCCGGCAGATCCCTTCTTGAAAAGATCTCCTTTTTTGCCGGTGCCTGCAAGGGTCGTTTTATTCGGTGAGGCCGACTATTTCTTTTCCCTGCCTGAAGCGGATATCCCTGGGGATTCCGGCGGCAGCGATCCGGTCGAGATCGGCCCGGAGCATTTCGCCGATGATTCCTTTGTCTTCCACCATTTGCCTGGCGGCCTCGTAATTGCCGTCTCCCTGAATGGTAAGGATTTCGGCAGCCAGTTCATTCATGGCCCCGGTCATCCTTTCAAAATCCACCCGGTAGGTGCCGGTGGCCTCATCGCGGGAGAAAGCTTCTTTTTCAAGGAAATAGTTGAAACGGATCATGTTGGCTTTTCCATGTGCACTGGAGGCACCGAAACGCACACTGCGAAAGATCCCGGCCATGAAAGTCACATAATTGTCCATCAGGTCTTTTTCCCCCAGTTCGCCCATTTCTGCCAGGCGGGTCACCAGGTAAAGGCCCAGGATGTCGGCTTTTCCTTCTTCAATGGCGGTATACTGTTCTTTCAGTGCTTCACGAACCGTTCCTTTTCCGGTAATCGTATTGTTTATGCCCAGGCCGTGTCCCACTTCATGGAACATGGTGTTTTCGAAAAAGGCATCGAAAGTAATATGTTTGCGCTGGTCTTCTGCGATGAGCAGGTCGGCAATGGGCACCAGGATTTTTTCAAATTTGTAGCGCATGGCATTTTTCAGCTGCAGTTTCCGGCTTCCTTTTTCGGCCTGCACCCGTTCGTCGTTGGGGAGGTTAATTGCTATGGTTTTGCTGCCTGCATTGCAATCTCCCGCATAATATATGGCATCGTACACTCCCAGGTCGGACGAACTTCCGGGCACCTCGCTTTTGTATTCAGGGGGAACCGGCAGGGTGGTCTGGAGCTCGGGCAGCAGGGCGGCGAACTTTTCGAGTTTCCGGCTCCATTCATTGTCTTTTACCAGAATAAAGGCTTCATAGGCAGCCTTGTAATTGAACAGGCCGTCCTCGTAATTTTCAATGGGACCAGCCACAAAATCGATGTGATTTGATTTCATGTCCATCCAGGCGAGGTCGCTGGGGTAGTAATCGTCGGTAAGAAGCGCTTCCGCGCGAAGTTCGAGGTATTTTTTCAATCCCTCGTCTTCTGCCAGGCCGGCGGCTTTTCTGATCAGTTCGGCAGCCTTTTCCAGCTCGGGACGGTATGCCTCATGGTAGGGGACTGTGATCAGGTTTCCGTTCTCATCTCTTCTGATCAGGGTATACAGGCTGGTTTTATCAGGTGCCTCAAGGGCTTCGAATTCTTCCGGGGTCATATCGGGAGGATAGAAACTGGCTCCTGCGGGTTTTTCTCCGGCACCATCGATAAAAGGCCTGTTGTTGTTCAGTCTCTCCCATGGCCCGTAATTGATCAGAACGAAGGTGCGGGTGGCTTCATCGGTGATGGTGTCAAGCAGTTCCGATTTATCGCCGTATGCCTGTTTCCAGAACAGTTCATCCATGATGTCGGCTGCATCGAACAGGTAGGGCAGCATTTGTCTTTCCTTTTCGGAAAGCCCTGCCATGAGGTCGGAGGAAAGCTCTACTTCCACGAATTCATTCACTTTTTTCTGTATGGTGGTCAGTTCTTCTTCCGGTGAAGTTTTGCATCCCGGGAGGAAGAAAACGGCAGGAAGGAAATAAGAAAGGATCTTTTTCATGGGTTCAAAGGTTTTGGGTGTTCAATGTATACAAAAATAAAGGAAATCCCCTTCATGATGAAATGAAAGGGTATGTCAGACGGCATGCAGAAAAACAAAGATTGTTATTCACTTACGTCGTCGGTATTGAATTTGAATCCGAGCCTTTTGCCGGTTGCCTGCTTGGAGGTTTCGATTTTTTTGTTCATCATGGCCACAGAAGCAATCTTTACCGTATCATAGGGCGGTACCAGCAGGTCGAATTCCATGGAATAGGCCATGGATGTTTCGATGATATTCCTGAGGGTTTTTCTGCCGAGCACGGAGGTACCGAAATGGTTCACCCCGAAGCCCATCTGCCGTTTTCCTTCCACAAAAAAATGCTTTTCGCGGTTTACAAATATCCGGGCGATGAGGTATCCCAGGTCGTCGTACCGTTTGTATTTGAACGAGTCGCTCAGGAAATTGTAAATATTGATAATTCCGCAGTAAGTGAGGGTCGGGTCCTCCTTCACATAGGGGAGCGACCATACCTTGTGTTCCCGGTCAAATTCGAATATGTTTGAATGCATGCTGAACATGAGCATATCACCGGCTACCTTGAGCTGGGATTCGAATTTGCCTCCATCCCGGAATTCGAGCATTACACGCCGGTCGAGTCCTTCCAGTTTGTCGTTGTAGTCGGCGGCAATTTCCCTGAGCACATCTTTCATGGTGCTGAAAACTTCCAGGGTATTGTCATATACCTTTTGTTTGAAATGAGCCTTTTCTGAAAGGTATTTCAGAATTTTCGACTGAAGGTCGTTGTTTGACATGATATGGCAGGGTTGGTTAGTAGGCTCTGGCAAACAATACCCGGCGCTTGCTGGGTTTTCCGCTGTAAATACAGCTACCTTTTTCCTCCGGCGAATTGACAGGAATGACCCGGATGGTTGCTTTGGTTTCTTCCTTGATCTTCATTTCCGTTTCAGCGGTTCCGTCCCAGTGAGCCAGCATAAAACCGCCTCCGGCGTCGAGCCGTTCTTTGAACTCCTCGTAGCTATCTACACGGAATGTATTATTGTCTCTGTATTTCAATGCTTTCTGATATATATGCTGCTGAATCTCGTCCAGCAGTTTCCGGGTTTCGTCCACCACTCCTTCCAGTGGAAGGGTTTTCTTCGTACGGGTGTCTCTCCGGGCTATTTCCACGGTTTTGTTTTCCACATCACGCGGACCAATGGCCAGGCGTACCGGAACCCCTTTCATTTCATATTCGGCAAATTTCCATCCCGGTTTCTGGGTGTCGCGGTCGTCGAATTTCACACTGATTCCATTTTTCTCCAGGTCGTCCCTGATCTTTTGCGCGATGGGGGCAATGGCTTCCATCTGCTCCCTTTTCTGGTAAATAGGAATGATCACTACCTGCAGGGGAGCCAGGCGGGGAGGAAGGATCAGTCCGTCGTCATCGGAATGCGCCATGATCAGGGCTCCGATCAGCCGGGTGGATACACCCCATGAAGTGGCCCATACCCAGTCGAGTTTGCCTTCCCTGTTTGTGAAAGTAACATCGAATGCTCTGGCGAAATTCTGTCCCAGAAAATGGGAGGTGCCTGCCTGGAGTGCTTTGCCGTCCTGCATAAGGGCTTCAATGGCATAGGTTTCCAGGGCTCCGGCAAAACGTTCGCTTTCCGATTTCACTCCCTGTACCACCGGCATGGCCATGAACTGCTCTGCAAAGGTGGAATAGATTTCCAGTATTTTCAGCGCTTCTTCCACCGCCTCTTCCCTGGTGGCATGGGCTGTATGCCCCTCCTGCCAGAGGAATTCGGCCGTGCGAAGGAAAAGCCTTGTGCGCATTTCCCATCTCACCACATTGGCCCACTGGTTGATCAGCAGGGGCAGGTCACGGTATGACTGAATCCAGTTCTTATAGGTATTCCATATGATGGTTTCGGAGGTGGGGCGGATAATCAGCTCTTCTTCCAGTTTGGCCTCTTCGTCAACTATGATCCCCTTGCCCGAGGGATCGTTTTTCAGCCGGTAATGGGTTACTACTGCACATTCCTTGGCAAAACCCTCCACATGAGCGGCTTCCCTGCTGAAAAACGATTTGGGGATGAAAAGCGGGAAATAGGCATTGGAATGACCGGAAGCCTTGAACATTTTATCCAGCTCCGACTGCATTTTTTCCCAGATGGCATAACCGTGGGGCTTGATCACCATACAACCACGAACCGATGAGTTTTCTGCCAGGTCGGCCTTTATCACAAGATCATTGTACCACTGGGCATAGTTTTCGCTCCTGCTTGTTATTTCCTTGGCCATAAAATGTTTTGGTATGGAATTTGTTTTTATCTTAACGAAGTGTAAAACGACACAAAAAAACAAATTTAATTTGATAATTAAAAAAACAGGGAGGTCGTCATGAAAACAAAACGCAACATATCTTTTCTGGTCGCTTTTCTTTTTGCAGCCAGTATGAAGGCGGCCCCTGCCATTACCGACAGGGACAGAGCCTTTGATGCTGCCGGGAGCTCTTCATTCAAACATGTTCCCCAGGTTATGATCAGCGAGTATTATACCGGTCATGACGGATTCCATTATGCTTCCAGGATAAGGCGGTTCCACCGGCCCCTGGTTTCCGTGAGGGTGGGGTATTATGATCCTTTCTTTACCGACATGTACTGGTACGGGTCGGGTTTTTATGCCGGAACCAGTATTTACTGGGGCCTGCCTTACTGGTATTATTCACCCAACTATGTTCAGGTGGTGTACCATACTCCGTTGTTTTACTGGAACGATTACTATGATCCCTGGTACGGGGGAGCGCATATCCGGTTACATATTGGTTATCCCCGTTATTACACACCTTTCAGGGAAGTGTACTATGTTGGATATGGCGGTCTGTTTGCTTCCAGGGTGGTTTACCGTACCCGTATTCATTACCGGTACATTCCCGCCCGCCCGGCTGTTTACCATACCTGGTACAACGCCCGCCCCGTTTATTATTCGCATAATTCCTACATAAGGAAAAATCCGGTTTACCGTTCGCGTGAAACGTATCATACCCGCGATCCGCAATATGCACGAACCACCACAACCCGGCGAGGGAGCGGGGAAGCCAACAGGGCTCAGAACGGGAATATGAACCGGTACAGGAACCGGGAAACGGTTCGAGCCGGTACTTCTGCCGGAGAAGGAAACCGTAACCGGATTACCAACCGCTCGACCACCGATACCCACCGTTCGGTGCTGACACCCCCTGCAGCCCGGAGAGAAAGATCAACTGCTACCCCGGTTACGCGGCAGAGTACGGAAACCCGCAGTCAAAGCGGCCGGAGAGCTGTGATACCTGCCCGGACAGAAACGCGTACCACTACCCGGGTAACCACCCGTTCAGAAGAAGTTCGAAGAAGCACGCCTCCGGCTGTGAACCGGTCCATCAAGTCATCTTCTGCCAGATCTGGAAGAACTGCTGTTCAAGGCAATACACGGAGCCAGATTTCCCGAAGCGCGGTGAGAAAGACGGAAACCCGCAGCACACAAAGGGCTGCTACCCGGACATCCCGCAAAGAAACCAGGAGTTCTGCCACCAGGGAAAGATCGGATGAAGGTTCCGGCAGAAGAAGAAGGTAAACGGCAGGTTATGACCTCCCGAGAAAGAGGCCGGTTTTTCAACCGGCCTCTTATCTATTAAGGGTATATTGTTCCCCGCCTTCCAGATGAATAAAAGCCGTGAGAGGTGGGACCAGTCGCAGTTTCCTATTGTATGAACGGGGTGTTTTCCGGTATGGGAAGCCAGCTATGAGGCCGGTCTCATTCGCTTCAAATAAACCCAATCCTACCACATCGGTAGGTTGAAACAGGATGTTCTCCCCATCCCGGTTGCTCTGTTGCCCTTTGCACGAAATGATTACAACGGTCAGGGGAACAAACAATAACGTCAGTGCAATTATCCCTCTGTTTAATGGCATGGTTTTTTCCGGGTGACGAAGTGCCTGGTAAATTTTATCCGGCTAATCTTGATTATTTTTTTGCGGCTTGCAATTCCATGGAATATTGATTATTTTTCTTGTGAATATTGTTGGACTCTGCGTGTGTTATGGTATGATATTTGCATGTATTCAGAGTGGATTCTGAACAGAAAAAACCTTAGGAGGTACAGTCATGAAAACAAGAACCCTGATCATTACAACCCTGGCAGCCGTCGGCATTCTGATGTCTTCCTGCTCAAGCCGATACCTGGTGTCATCCGGGTACGACGATATTTACTACACGCCTGCTGATGAGGTGGTTGTGGTTACAGAACGTGCGGTCCCTGACCGTATGGCTGTGGGCGATAACCAGTATTATCAGCCGGTTGAGAATTACGGAACCGGGGGTTCAGATGCCCGCGAAGTAGTGCTGGACGATGATACCCTGTATTACAGCGATTATGAATCGGGTTCGAAAGACGAGGATGTGGTGGTGAATAATTATTATTACAACGATTACATGCCCTATACATCCCGCATCAATCGTTTCTACAGACCGTATGTAGGATTCAGCTATTACAGCCCGTTCTACTACGACCTGTTCTACGATCCGTTCTACTGGGGTACCTCCATATCCTTCGGTTACCATTACTGGCCCTACTATTCGTGGAGATATTATGATCCCTGGTATTATCCTTCATATTACGGTTGGGATTACTATTCTCCCTTTTATTCACCGTATTACATAGGCTACAATCCATATTATTATTACGGATATCCTTATTCCAGGTACGGATACGGAAGTTATCACGCAGTGCGCGAAGATCCCATATACGGCAACCGGCGCTCCATGGTGACCAGCCGGCGTATGGGAACCACATCCACCGGCGGCTCTCTGGCTGGAACATTACCTGCCAGAAGAACCAGCAGCGAAATTGCCGGAAGTACCGCCCGGTCTTCCGGAAGGAGTGAAGCAACTGCCGATGTTCGCAGCAGGGGCGACCGGACAACCACCAAAGCGGCTTCAGTGGAAAGGTCGAACATTTCCCCAAGAAATACTACTACGCGAACGGCTGAACAAACCCGCAGTACCGAAAGAATTACCGGTACCCGAATCAGTCCACGGAATGCCGAACAAAGAAGCCCGGCCACAAGGTATTCACCTACCTATACGGCCCCGAGAACAACTGCACGACCCGAGTATAACCGGAGTACCCGGACCTATACAGCCCCGGTACAGTCGCAAAGCCGTTCAGTTTATTCGCGGCCTGCCAATGCCGGACGAACGGTGACTACACGGTCGGCTGCCTCAACCAGCCGGTCCACCTATACCAGGCCAACTACCACGAGGTCAAATTCATACACACCGACCCGGAGCTCGGTGAGCAGAAGCAGTTCTTCTTCCATCCGAAGCTCCTCGGTTAGTTCCGGTAGCCGCTCATCGGTGTCCAGGTCGAGTTCCTCAAGCTCGGTTCGCAGCAGCAGTAGCTCAAGCAGCGGCCGTTCGGGTGGATCCAGAAGATAAATACATGATAAGTCCTTGCAGGGCATACCTGCAGGGGCTTTTTCGTTTGTCTGCCATGGAACGGAAATATTCCGTCAGGCAATAAGTATATGTTCCAATTAAATTAAAACGTTATGAAAAGAATAATCCTGCATATTGCTCTGTTACTCTTTCCGGTTGCACTTATGGGTCAGAGTATTGACGATGCCTACCGCATGGCCGGCACCAGCTTATGGGGAACGGCCCGGTTTATCGGCATGGGGGGTGCTTTCGGCGCCCTGGGTGGTGAATTTACCACACTGAGCTATAACCCGGGAGGTATCGGGGTTATCCAGCGTTCCCTGGTTTCCTTTTCTCCGGGATTGTCCCGCAACTTAACGGAAGCGGAATTTCTGAACAATACCACCAGCGACTACACATACAACGTGGGTTTCAGCAGCCTGGGAACCATTCTGGCTTTCCAGCCCAAAAGCGGGGGAATAGTGAAAAATGTGAATGTGGGTCTGGGATACAATAAGCTGAATGATTTCGATCAGTATACCCGGATAGAAGCGTTTAACCCCACCGGATCTCTGGTGGATTATTTCTTCTTCAATGATTATCATGAGGGAGGAAACATTAATGGTACTCACCCCGACGATCTCGATCCTTTCTGGGAACGGCTTGCTTTCGATGCCTATGTGATCGATACCATTCCCGGTACCAATTATGAATATTCTTCCCCCGTTCCCTACGGGGTGGATATGATGAAAAAAATAGACAGCTACGGAAGAAACGGGGAGCTGGTGATTTCTCTCGGGGCAAATCTGATGCACCGGCTGTACCTTGGGGCTTCCCTTGGAATACAATCTTTCTCGTACCGTGCTTCCTTAACACATGTGGAGGACTGGGTGGACGGAGAATACAACGATTATTTCTCCTTTATGAGGGAACTGAACACTTCGGCCACGGGGTACAATTTCAAAATGGGATTTATTTACCGGCCTATTGACCTGATCCGCATCGGTGCGGCTTTTCACACGCCAACCTTTTTCAATGTAGACGATGAGATTTACAATACCATGGAATCGAGCTTTGTGAGCGGACTCATTGTGCCTACCGATGAAGAAGGGTACCAGTTGCCTTCCGATTATTTCAATTACCGGCTGATCACCCCGTTTAAGGCCATGGTGAGCGTGGGATTGCAGTTCGGTAAGGTGGGAATGCTCAGTGCCGATTACGAGTTTGTGGATTATTCAGCCATGCGTTTCAGGGTAGGTGATTCCGAGGCTCAGTTCGATTATCACAACGATCTGATAGCCGACACCTACCGGCCGGTATCCAACCTGCGACTGGGAGGAGAGTTCAAACTCGGTGTATTTGCCCTGCGCGGAGGATTTGCCTGGTACCAGAGCCCTTACCAGGAAGGCCTTGAGAATGACGATGCCCACACCACCAGTTATTCTGCAGGACTGGGTATTCAGGAACGGAATTATTTTATTGACCTGGGACTCATACATTCAAGCTACGGAGAAATGCATTACCTGTATGAGGGTGAAACCAACGGATCATTCCTTGAAAACCGGAACACCCGGCTGGTGGCTACCGTGGGTTTCCGTTTCTGAACGTATCACGGGCCACACAGCTTTCCAGGTAACGGAGTGATTCCGGTCCCAGATTGAAAATGACATCCACTATGCTCAGGTTGGGAAGGAATTCGTACCGGTCATTGAATACCTGGATGTAGCCAGGAGGGTTGAACTCCGGATCTGCCGGAGGATGCTTGGGCCGGATAATGTCCCGGTAATCGTTCATATCGCCGGTTTTGCCGGGAAACTGATAATGCCGGGTGAAACGGAGAGGGCACGCGAACCCCATTTCTTCCATGAGCTTTCGTGTCATTTCCATGTTCAGATCAATCAGAAACCGGATCTTTCGACGGTAAAACGGCTCCAGAATGTCCCGGTAATATTCGAAGAAGGGAGCATTGCGGTAAGCTGCCGTGATGGAACGCCAGTGTAACGCCTGCCAGGACTTTCCGTATTCAATTGCCAGATCTCTGATGGGGGTTTTGTGGAAACTTCCCCTTCTGACCGGTACCGTCAGTGTCAGGGGGCCGTTTGCCCCGGCAATAATGCAGCGGTTGCGGTAGGTTTGTTTTGTATAGTTTTCATGTTTTTCGATCCATACGCTGGCGGGAGGCAACATTTTGCAGAAATACTGCACCGGTCCCAGGTATGCCGTTGAAAGAAGTATGTCCTGCTCTCCTGCCATTCTACAAACGGTTGATCAGGCTGGCCGTATAGCCCGCACCGAATCCGTTGTCGATATTCACCACGGTAACGCCTGAAGCACAGCTGGTCAGCATGCCCAGCAGAGCGGACAACCCTCCGAAACTGGCCCCGTAGCCTATGCTGGTGGGTACTGCAATGACCGGTTTGTCTACCAGCCCGCCCACCACACTGGCCAGGGCTCCTTCCATTCCGGCCACTACCACAATCACCCTGGCTTTGCCTATCAGGTCCATCCTGTCGAACAACCGGTGGATGCCGGCCACTCCTACATCGTAGATTCTTTCCACCCGGTTCCCGAATGTTTCGGCGGTTATGGCCGCTTCTTCGGCCACGGGCATGTCGGAAGTGCCGGCGCTGATCACGGCAACGGAAGTTTTGGGGGAAGGCATTTCTTTTTGAATCAGCCTGATGATACGGGCCTGCTCGAAATATTCCGCCTCAGGGGTGTATTCCTTAATGGCTTCGAACATTTCGAATGTGGCTCGTGTGGCCAGTATGTTGCTCCCCCGCAACTGCATTTCGGTGAATATCCCCTTCACCTGATCAAGGGTTTTCCCGGTGCAGAAAATCACCTCGGGAAATCCTACCCTCAACTCCCGGTGGTGGTCTACTTTCGCATATCCCAGGTCGGCATAGGGAAGCCGCCTGAGGGTTTCCATCAACTCTTCCCGGCTGAGGGTTCCTTTCCTGAACCGTTCGAGCATTTCTTCCAGCATTTCTCTGTTCATGATGATGTGCCTTTGTTTTTCCGGTTGAAGCTTCCCATACGGTATCCTTCCAAATCAAGGGTTACAAATTCGAAACCGGCCTGTTTCAATTTTGTGATTACTTTTTCACGTTCACCTGCCACCAGGATCCGGTTCATATCTGCCCCCCTGAGTTCAATCCTGGCCAGATTTCCGTGCATTCTCACGCGTGCACCGCTGAAACCCAGTTCCAGCAGCCTGCGTTCGGCATTTTCAATTCTCCTGAGCAGGGTGGGAGTAACGTTTGTTCCATGTGGAAGCCTGGTGAGTAAACAGGCGGAAGCCGGCTTGTTCCATACGGGAATGTTTTTCTTTCTGGCCAGCTTCCTGACAGTTTCCTTGTCCAGACCGGTTTCCATTAAAGGGCTTCTGATGTTCAGTTCCTGCAACGCTTTCAGGCCCGGCCGGTGGTCCGCCAGGTCGTCGCGATTGGTCCCCTCCAGGATGGTTTCATATCCATGTTTTTTGGCCGTATTCAGCATGGTTCCAAACAAACGGCTTTTGCACAGGTAACACCGCTCAGGGGGGTTGTTCAGGATTTCAGACGGGATTTCCAGATCGATCACCACATGAGGTATGCCCCGGTTTTCCGTCAGGCGGAGGGCTTCTTCAATCTCCTTCTGCACCATGTAGGGTGTGCGTATGGTTATAGCCAGGGTCTTCCCTTTCAGGGCCTCCGCTGCTGCAGCCAGAAGCAGGGAACTGTCGGTGCCTCCTGAAAAAGCAACTGCGGCGGAACCGGTACTGCGGATGTGTTCCAGAAGTACCCGGTATGTTTCTTCTAACGTGTTTCTTTCCTGCTTTTTTTTCATGGATCTCTGCGGGTGGTTTTCCATTTGCCTTATTCAGGAAACCATGGCTGACAGCACGGCATCATTCCCTGTTCAGCCAGCGTTCTATTTCCAGGTAAACCTGCTGTACAGGTATATTTTTTACTGCAGCAATTCTTTTGCAGTCTTCCCATTCCGGCTTACGCCGAATAAGCATATCCCGGTACCGGGCTTCTTTAACCCGAACCTTTCCCACCGGTGTGTCATATTCCCGTATGGTTCTTTCCAGCATCTCCTTTTCCACCGGGTAGTGCCTGATTCCCAGTGTGGTTGTTTCCGTAAACAGAATGTCTTTCATCAAATACAGGTTTTCCCGGTGGCAGAGTACCGATATTTTCACTGCCGGACGCCCCTTCTTCATGATCAGGTGGGTGAGGAACACATCATCGGCACCGGCATGAAAGAGTTTTTCCATAACCAGTTCGTATTGTTCGGGATTCATATCGTCGATGTTGCATTCCACCATGACAGGCCATGTGGCATTTTCTCCCGTATCAGCCAGGTATACCCTGAGTACATTCGGAATTTCCAGATCGTGATGTCCCAGTCCGTATCCTGTTTTTTTTATGGTAAACGAAGGATGGCCGGTAAAACGATGTGCCAGCGAGGTGAGGATAGCAGCTCCGGTAGGGGTGGTGGTTTCTGCCTGAACAGCTCCTGAGGTGGTGGGTATGTCCCTGACCAGCTCGGCGGTTGCCGGTGCCGGAACCGGCATACGGCCGTGGGCACATTGCACAAAACCTCCTCCCAGTTCGGGGGGACGTGACCATACTTCATCCACATCCAGCAGTTGAAAACAAACAGCCGCTCCCACTATGTCTACCAGGGCATCGGTGGCACCCACCTCATGGAAATGTACCTGTTCAACAGTTGTTCCGTGAACACGGGCTTCGGCCCGGGCAATGCGTTGAAAAATCTGCAGGCTGAGCTGCTTAACCGGCTCAGCTATCTTACTCTTCTTAATAAGATGTTCAATGTCGGAAAGGTGCCGGTGGGGGTGGGGATGAGTCTGATCACGGTGGTGCAGCTTAACCACTGCTTTCGTGCCCGAGATGCCCATTTTTTTGCTGTTTTCAAACGTCAGTGTATACTCATCCCGGATATTCAGCAGGTTCAGCTGGTCAATGATATGCCGGGGAGAAATCCCCAGGTCGACCATGGCTCCCAGGTTCATATCCCCGCTGATGCCTGAAAAACAATCGTAGTATAAAATCTTCATGTGGGCCTTTGCTTCCTCATTATGATCCATGTGTGCCAAAGATAAACCAAATTTTTTATTCCGGTCCGAATAAACATTTCATATATATACATATAAACATATAATATTTATTTAGATTAGTTTCAAATTTCCCGCATATATTTATCTGATCCGTTGAAATTCATTAAATTTCGGGCATAAAAGAAACATGAAAACCATCTAACCGTATAAGATGAAAAGGAGAGAATTTGTCAGAAAGTCGATTGGAGCCGGTGTAACGGCCAGTGCACTGGCGGGTTTCGGAAGTCTGGGCAGGCTTATAGCCGGTCCGTTTCCTCAGGAATCCGAATGGGATGTGGTGGCTGTTCGTGGCGGAGAGCCCGGGATCATGTTCGATCGTGGCATTCAGTCCATGGGAGGAATGAGGGCTTTTGTGAAGAGAGGACAGACCGTGGTGATCAAACCCAACATAGGATGGGATGTGATTCCCGAAAAGGCGGCCAACACCAATCCGGATCTGGTGGGCCACATTGTGAAACGATGCTTGGAAGCCGGGGCAAGTGAGGTGTATGTGCTGGATCATACCTGTGACGACTGGGGCAAATGTTACAGAAGCAGTGGTATTGAAAAGTCAGCCAGGGATGCCGGTGCGAAAGTGGTGCCTGCACATTCGGAGTCATATTTTCAGACCGTTACTATTCCCGGCGGGAAGAGCCTGAAAAGTACCAAGGAACATGAAACGATCCTGGCAGCCGATGTGTTCATCAACGTGCCGGTTCTGAAACATCATTCGTCTACCCATATGTCGTGCTGCATGAAAAATCTCATGGGCAATGTATGGGACCGGGGTTACTGGCACAGGAACAACCTGCACCAGTGCATTGCCGATTTTGCCACTTACCGCAAACCCCACCTGAACGTGGTGGATGCCTATAATGTTCTGAAAAGAAACGGCCCCAGGGGTGTTTCCCTGCAGGATGTGGTAAACATGAAGGCCATGGTTCTTTCTGCCAATATCGTGGCGGCCGATGCCGCTGCCGCCCGGTTTTTCGGGAGTGAGCCTTCCGATATTCTGTATATCAGGCATGCTCATGAAATGGGATTGGGGAACATGAATCTGGAGGAACTGAATATTAACCGCATCTCTGTTTAAGAATACCCTGATGAAATATACTGTACTGAAGGAGATCAGGGTGGGAATTGCTCTGGTGTTCCTGCTGCTGATCAGTTTGTTCTTCCTTGATTTCCGGCTGGAGGTTCCGGAAGAACTGATCACCACCACCCTGTACCTGCAGTTTGCCCCTTCCCTGATGAAATTCCTCACCACCCTGTCGCTGGCTTCTGCTGGTTTTTTTATTGTGATGCTCCTTACCGCACTGTTCGGAAGGGTATACTGTTCAGCCATCTGTCCCCTGGGGATTTTGCAGGATGTTTTTATCCGCCTGTCCAACCTTTTCAAGAAAAAAAAGAAGCGTTGGAACCGGTTTTCCCGACCGTATAATATATTGAGGTATGTCATCCTGGGTCTGACGGCCCTTGTCCTGATTTTTGGAAGTACCCTGCTGCTTACCCTCCTTGATCCGTACAGTAATTTCGGCCGGATATTCACCTACCTGTTCAAGCCCGTGGTGGTTGGCATCAATAATGCGGCGGCCGGTCTGTTAAAAAATCTGAATCTTTATTTTCTATACCGTGTCGACCTTTATCCGGTATCTGCCGGCTTGATGGCCATACCCGGAGTTACCCTGCTGGTAGTGTTCATAATGTCGGTTACACGGGGAAGGCTTTTCTGCAATACCATTTGCCCTGTGGGCGCCCTGCTCGGTATCATGTCGCGTTATTCCCTGTTCCGCATCCGGATCGAGCCATCGGAATGTACCCGTTGCTCCCTGTGTGAAAAAGCGTGCAAGGCAGAGTGTATTGATTATAAAGAGGGTTTCATTGATTATTCCCGGTGTGTTGCCTGCTTTAACTGCATCAATTCCTGCCGGGAAGGGGCTGTGAAATTTGATCTGGTGCGGCCCGTAAAAACCCCTGTTGCGGCTGAGGCCAAACCAGCCATGGCGGTGGACGGGAGTAAAAGAAAATTTATCACCGGTTCCATTGCCTGGCTTCTGGGGTTGGCAGGGGCCGGTATAGCGCAGGATATTCCCCAGCCAACCAAAAAATCGACGGTTCCCGAACCCCGGAATCACCCGGTTTGCCCTCCGGGATCATCCGGATTTACAGTATTCAACAAGACCTGTACCGCATGTTCACTGTGCGTTAGCGTGTGTCCCACCGGTGTGTTGCAGCCTTCATTCCTGGAATACGGTTTGGTTGGCCTGCTTCAGCCACGGATGGATTACCACGCCGGTTTCTGCAATTTTGAATGTACCAGATGCACGGAGATATGCCCTAACGGAGCCCTGCTGCCACTCAAACTGGGGGAGAAAAAGCTGACCCAGCTGGGTATTGCCCATTTTATCAAAGAAAATTGTATAGTCCATACGGAAAAAACCGACTGTGGCGCCTGTTCAGAACATTGTCCCACCAAAGCGGTTCATATGGTTCCGTATGAAGGGTCGCTGGTGATTCCCGAGGTGGACGACGCTATTTGTATCGGATGCGGAGCCTGTGAATACGCATGTCCTACCATACCCTACAAGGCAATTTTTGTCGATGGTAATCCCCTTCATCTGAAAGCTGATCCCCCGGCCGAAGAGGAAAAAGCAAAAATAGAGCTGGAAGACGATTTTCCTTTCTGAACCCCCATTGATTCGCCTGTCAGGTTTTACCGGTTGGCTGCTTTCAATAGCCTGTTCCAGCGTATATTGCCCGGGAACTTTTTATCTTTGTTAAGAGAGAGCCAGATAAAAACCGGACTGCCCACCACGTGATCTTCCGGCACAAAGCCCCAGAATCGTGAATCGGCAGAATCATGCCGGTTGTCGCCTATCATAAAGTAATAGTCCATTTCAAAGGTATACCGGTCGGCCGGTTTTCCGTCTACCAGAATGGTATTACCCTTAACCTGCAGGCTGTGTTTTTCATATGCTTCGATGATCCGTCTGTACAGGGGCAGTGTATGCAGGTTGAGTTCAACGGTCTGCCCTTTCGACGGGATCTGCAGCGGCCCGAAATAATCTTCATTCCAGGGATAGGCCGTATCGTGAGGAAAAATATAATAAGCGTATTCCCCGGGTTCCCTCAGAATTTTTTCCACCGATTCCACATTGCGGTATGCCCTGACCCTCTCCAGATTTTCTGCTGTAAGGGGCATGATGTAGTGGTTGTTCATATCAATCGCCACATCGTCGCGGTAAATTCCCATTCTTTCAAGGGAACGTGGATTGATCGGTGTCCCGTTGGTTTTTACCCGGTAACGGAACTGTTTTCCGGGAATGGGTTTCTGTGGTTCTCCGTTTACTGAAATTTCACCGGCCTTTACTTCCAGGATGTCTCCCGGGAGGGCCACACAGCGCTTGATGTAATTATCGCGACGGTCAACCGGCCTTACCGTGATGGTAAAATTGTTCCGCACAAAATCACGGCTCAGTTTTTCATAATAGCTGTCATGCCGCAGGGGCTGGCCTGCTCTTCTATCCTGGTTCCTGAACTCTTCCGCATAACTTCTCATAATGGCATAGTAGCTCTGCGCCTGCTGTTCTACCACTACCGTGTCGCCTGCCGGGAAGTTGAATACCACCACGTCATCGCGCTGAACCTCTCTGAATCCCTTCAAACGATGGTAATCCCACCGGATCCATTCCAGGTATGACTTTGTTTTAATCAGCGGCATGGTATGCTGGGTGAAGGGAAAGGAGAGGGGGGTGTTGGGAATTTTGGGTCCGTACGACAGCTTGCTTACAAACAGGTGATCGCCAATGAGCAGCGATTTTTCCATCGATCCGGTAGGGATCTTATAATTCTGGAAGAAAAAAATGTTGATGAAGGTGACGGCAATCACGGCAAAAATCAGGGCGTCGATCCATTCCATCAGGGCGCTGGCCGGTTTGCCCCGCCTTTTCCAGAAAGCCCAGTTTACTTTTTTTGTAACATAAATATCGAATACGATAAGGAGTCCGGGCAGCAGCCAGAAATTTCCCACCCATATAACCCAGAGCAGGTACAGGGTGCCGGCAATGCCGAACCTGAAATATTTGTTTCTGATTAAATTTTTCATGAAGAATGGTTTTTTTCCCAACGCGAAAATGGGGAAAAAATTTCATTTTTATTACAGTGTTCTCATCATTCTTTCCCAGCGGATATTCCCCGGGAACTTTTGCGATCTGTCAAGTGACAGCCAGATCAGCACGGCTTTCCCCACCAGGTGATTTTCCGGCACGGGACCCCAGAACCGGGAATCGGATGAATTATCACGGTTGTCACCCAGCATAAAATAATAATTCTGGCTGAACATCACACTGCTGGCAGGTTTTCCGTTCACAGTGAAACCCTTGCCGGTTTTTTGTATTTCGAGTCCTTCATGATGTTCCAGAAGAAACCGGTACAAACGCCAGGTGTTATCGTTCAGCGGGATAACATCTCCACGGGCAGGGATCAGCAACGGGCCGAAATGATTGGAATTCCACCGATAGGCGATATCATGCGGGTATACAAAAGGATTTGAAATACTGTCGTGGGTAATCATGGGTTTGATCTGTATAATGTGTTCCTTTCCCGACAATGTGGCTGCCTGTTCCCTGGTCAGGGAAATCTGGAACAGCATGGGTCCGGTTTGCCGGATGCGCTGACCGGGAGACAGTTCTATGCCCAATTCACTGAACAGGCTGGGGCTGAGAGGCCTGCGGAAGGTCTCTATCAGATACCGGTGGATGATCTCTGCAGGCTCTTTGAGGGGTTTCCCGTTGATATACACCGTTCCTGCACGTATGGTAAGGGTATCGCCGGGCAATCCCACACATCGTTTGACATAATGATCACGCCTATCAACCGGCCGGGTAAGTACGCGGAAACGTTTCGAAACCTCCGTGTTTCCGTATTCCTGTACCATGTCGTAGTAATTGTATTCGGGATATTCCAGGATTACGGAATCGCCCGCAGGGAAATTGAACACCACGATATCGTTCCTTCTGACTTCACCGAATCCTTTCAGGCGTTTGTACGGAAGATCCGGCCAGTCAACGTATGAGGGAGTATTCCGGGTGAAGGGAAGAATGTTGTGAGTGAATGGAAACGCCAGGGGGGTGTTGGGTAGACGTGGTCCGTAGGCCAGTTTGCTGACAAACAGGTAATCACCGGTATACAGGGTTTTTTCCATGCTCGGTGTGGGAATGGTGAATGCTTCCACCAGAAAGATACGAATGAGATAAGCCACTATGACCGCTCCCAGGATGGCTTCTACCCATTCGGCTGCCGGTCCCGGTCTGCCGTTGTGTTTTTTTCTCCAGAAAGCCCACCTCACCCTGCGGGTGATGATCATATCGAACAGTAGAGGGACGAGGATCAGTAGCCAGGGGTTTTCCAGCCACCAGATGAACAGAGCCAGGAGGGCAAGGGTTGCCAGCAATCCTGCCCAACGGAGCAGGGGTATCTTCTTCATGATCTACCGGCGTTATCCAGCTTCAGCAGATGGTGCATTCCGAACACTCCCTTTTTCCCGCGAAGAAACTCGGCTGCCATTACGGCTCCTTCGGCAAAACCCTTCCGGCTGAACGCGGTGTGGATCAGTTCCAGCCGGTCGTTGGGCGATTCATATCTTACCACGTGGGTGCCCGGTACGTCGCCCTCACGGAATGCCCTGACAAGGAGTTTGTCTTTTCCCGATGTTTCATTCAACTCCCATGCTTTTTTTCGGGGGTATCTTTCCAGCATGTCGCCTGCAAGCACCACAGCCGTTCCGCTGGGCGCATCGAGTTTCCGGGTATGATGGGTTTCTTCTATGGAAGGTTCGTACCGGGGAAACCGACTCATGATCCGGGCCAGTTCCCTGTTCAGGTGGAACATAATATTGACACCGATATTGAAATTGGCGGCATGAAAAAAGGCTCCGTCCAGGGAAAGGCACAGCCGGTGTATTTCATCCATCCGGTCGTTCCACCCGGTGGTTCCCGATACCACCGGAACGCCCTGTTCCAGGCATTTCCTGACATTTTCGAAAGCCGTAGCGGGGGTGGTGAATTCCATGGCTATATCCGCTCCCGAGGATTTCAGCGTTTCCATGTCAGAGGGATTGTCTTTGTCGACACGAAGCACGATTTCGTGCTTCTTTTCCAGGGCAACGGCTTCCACTTCGTGCCCCATTCTCCCGTATCCGATCAGTGCTATTTTCATGCAGGGTGCTGTTTGCTGGTTACCCTGCAAATATAATCAATTGCCTGCAGGAATCATGGGGATTGGGACGCAGGCTGAGAATCCGGTTCTCAGGATTGTTTCATTCTCCTTCTACCCTCCGCATCGGCTGCTTTCAGAGCGGCGAATACTTTTTCGGGTGTGACCGGCACAAGTTCGTTGTGAATGGTTTCCCCTTCGGCACAGGATGCTTCGGCCACCCTCATCAGGTCGGTATCGTTTACATTTTCCAGGCCGATCCCGGCCAGGGTGGTAGGCAGCCCAACCGATTCGCAGAAGCCATATACTTCGCGTATCACCTCCCATGATTTGTCGGTCAGGAAAAGGGAGGCCAGGGTCCCGATAGCTACCTTCTCCCCGTGATAGTATGCGTGGGTGGGTTCCAGCCGGGTGAGCCCGTTGTGTATGGCATGTGAAGCGGCCAGCCCTCCGCTTTCGAATCCCAGCCCGCTCAGCAGGGTGTTGGCCTCTACAACCTTATCCAGGGCAGGGGTCACCACATGTGCTTCGCAGGCAGTTCTGGCCGATACGCCGTATCTCAATAAGGTTTCATAACACAGTTTGGCCAGGGCATAGGCCGACATGGAGCCTATATCGCCGGTCATGTTGGGGGCGTATTTTTTCATGCACGATTCCGCCTCGAACCAGGTGGCCAGCGCATCGCCCATGCCCGAAACAAGGAAACGCACGGGGGCCATGGCAATAATCTGGGTGTCCATCAGTACCAGGTCGGGATTCCGGCGCAGGAACAAATAGCGCTTGAATTCTCCTTCGGGAGTGTAGATCACCGAGAGGGCGCTGCAGGGGGCATCGGTGGCGGCAATGGTGGGAACCACGGCAACGGGGAGACGGGCTTCATGGGCCACTGCTTTGGCCGTATCAATGGTTTTGCCGCCCCCCAGGGCTACTACGAATCCGGATTTTTCCTTTTCCACCTTTTTTACCAGTCGCCCGATCTCTTCATCGGAACATTCGCCGGTAAAGACTTCCAGACTGATTTTTATATCTTTTTCCATTCCCGGTTTGAATTCACCGAGCAGATGATCGTGTACGTATGGGTCGCAGAGAACCAGCCCCCTGTCTCCGAACCGGCTGAGTTCTCTGCCCAGGCGGTTGCGGGCATTCCTGCCCTGGACATACCTTCCGGGGAAAATGGTGGTGCTGATCATGGTCTTGTCCTCCTTAATTTTTATTGTTAACCAGTGAACCTGTGGTTCATTGGAGAATAAAAGATAATGAAAATCCATTGGAAAAACAACCGGCCTGAGGGGCCGGTAGGGTGAATATATCAAATATAAAGTTGAAGGAATGAATTTTTGTTTCATCCGACAGGTGATGTATTTTTTAAAATTGATTGAATAACTAGTTAATAGAAAATGTATAATAAAGGCTTGTGAATTCGGGAATGTAAAAGACTACGTAGTTATCTAGGCAGGTTCAAGAATTTAGTGCAACGGGTATTGATGAAACAAAGAACATTAG